>JBBRSE010000001.1:0-212258 GCA_038245655.1 Mycobacteriales bacterium
CCTCACCGACCAGCTAATCAAGATCACCACCAGCAAGGCGACGGCACCGGCGAAACCCTCCGCACGAGCCACCCGCACGCGCGCATCCACCAATGAGTCAACGACTCCAGCTACGCGCGCATCTTGACATGAGTCAACGGGCCAGATCGGCAGCCGGCGCAACACGTGATCTCAGCCGGCGTGTTCCTGCTCACAGCGTTCGGGCGGCAGGATGGGCAGGTGGACGCCGCCGACCCCGATGAAGGCGAGAACGTCCGCGTCGGTTACGCGCAAGTCGAGCAACACGACGCGGTCGATGCCAGTCGGCGCTGGTGGGACCAGGAGGCCGACGACTACCAGGCCGAGCACGGCGCCTTTCTCGCCGGGAACCAGGCCGAAACGCCGGACGACGCCGGGGCGGCCGACTTCGTCTGGTGCCCCGAGAGCCTCCGCGAAGCTGACGCGCACCTGCTCGGCCCAGCGGGATCGCTGACCGGCCGCCGGATCGTCGAGATCGGCTGCGGCGCCGCCCAATGTGCCCGCTGGCTGCGCCTTCAGGGGGCGCAGGTGGTCGCCCTGGACCTCTCCTGGGGGCAGTTGCGCCACGCGCAATACGCCGTGAAAGCGGCTGCCGCGCAACCGGCTCCTTGGCTGGTCCAGGCCGACGCGGGCGCCTTGCCACTACCGGACTCGTCCATGGATATCGCGTGCTCCGCCTTCGGCGCCATTCCGTTCGTGACCGACAGCGCGGCGGTGATGCGCGAGGTTTTTCGCGTCCTGCGCCCTGGCGGCCGCTGGGTATTCAGCACGAACCACCCCATGCGCTGGTGCATGCGTGACGACCCCGGACCCGCCGGACTCGTCGTCGAACGCTCGTACTTCGATCGTCGCTCCTACGTCGAACAGGGCGAAGACGGCCGCACGCTCTACGTCGAAGCCCACCGGACCATCGGGGATCGCTTACGCGAGCTGGTCGCCGCCGGATTCACCGTGCTCGACATCGTGGAGCCCGAGTGGCCGGTGGGACACACCCGGATCTGGGGCCAGTGGAGCCCATTGCGCGGCGGACTCTTCCCCGGAACGGCCATCTTCGTCGCCGAACGGCCTGGCTAGCGCCGCGCCGGATCCTGAACGCGCTGCATGGCGATGGCCTTGCGCATAGCGCGTCGGCCGCGAGCGGTGTCCCGCGCGTCGCCGTAGGCAATGGCCAGCCGATACCAGGCGGTCCAGTCCTGTGGCATCGCCTCGACCTGCGCCTTTCGGATCGCGAACGCGGCGTCAGGATCCAGGCCCGGCGCACCCGCGGCATCGTCCGCAACCAGCCGGCCCAGCCGCTCGGTAGCGCGGCCGAAACGCAGCTCGGCCACCACGATCGCTACCCCCACCAGCGGCAAGAGCAGCACCCCCACCCCTAGACCCTTGACCGTCCAGCGGGGGTCGCCCAGCAGCGAGATTCCGCGCGCCCCGATGAGCACCACGTAGAACGCGAGGACAACGACCAGCAGGAAGACGAGCCGGCGAGCGCGCCCCGGCCGCGCACTCACAGCCCCAGCAGGTCCTCGATACCGACCGTGAGTCCCGGACGATCCCGCACCCCGCGCACCGCCATCAGGACTCCCGGCATGAACGACTCTCGGTCGAGAGAGTCGTGGCGGATGGTCAGCGTCTCGCCGGAGGTCCCGAAGAGCACTTCCTGATGCGCGACCAGCCCGGCGAGTCGTACAGAATGGATCGGCACCCCGGCGACGGATGCTCCGCGTGCCCCGTCGAGCGCGATCGTGGTGGCATCGGGTCCACTCGCGTCGAGCCCCGCATCCTTGCGCGCCTGCGCGATCAGCTCGGCCGTGCGTCGCGCGGTCCCGCTCGGAGCATCCACCTTCTGCGGGTGGTGGTATTCGACGATTTCGACGGAGTCGAACCACCGTGCGGCGAGGCTCGCAAATCGCATCATCAGCACGGCGGCGACACCAAAGTTGGGCGCGATCAACACGTTGCTCTGCGGCGACTGCTCCAGCCACTCGCGTACGGTCGCCAGCCGCTCGTCGTCGAACCCGGTGGTGCCCACCACGACGCAGAGCCCGGCCGAGATGCACCACTGCAGGTTGTCCATGACGACCGACGGAGCCGTGAAGTCGACGATGACGTCAGCGGCGCGCAGCGGCGCGCGGTCATCACCCTCGTCGACGCCCGCCGCCAGCTCGAGGTCGTCGGCGGCCCGCACCGCAGCGCAGACCTGCGCGCCCATCCTGCCGCGGGCACCGAGCACGCCCACCTTGATCACCACGAGACCTCCTCAGACTGCTTGCTACGCAACCGCTGATTCCAGCTCGCCGACCTCGAACGGCCCGACCGCCCCCAGCGAGAGCGGCTGGCCGAGCACGTCGGCGGCAACCTGCGCGACATCGTCCATGGTGACCGCTTCCAGGCGCTGGAGGGTCTCGTCAACCGAGATCACCTCGCCCTGGGCGAGCTCGCTCTTGCCCAGCCGGCTCATGCGCGCACCGGTGTCCTCCAGGCCGAGCGCCAGCGCACCGCGCGCCTGACCCTTGGCCCGCTCGAGCTCGTCGGCCGTGATGGAATCGGTCACGACGGACTCGAGCTGCTCGCGGCACAACGCCAACACCTGCGCTGCACGCTTGGGCGCCACCCCGGCATAGATACCGAACAACCCGGTGTCGGCGTAGTGCGTCGCGAACGAGTAGACGGAATACGCCAGCCCGCGCTTCTCGCGTATCTCCTGAAAAAGGCGGCTGCTCATGCCCTCACCGAGCGCGGTCGACAGCAGTCCTAGCGCATAGCGCCGGTCGTCGTGACGCGATACACCGGCCGTGCCGAGGATCAGGTGGGCCTGCTCGCTGGCGCGCCGGGCCACCCGGATCCCGTGGCCGGGATACGGCCGGCGGGCCCCTCGGCGTACCGGCTCCGGAGCCGAAATGACAGTCGCCCGATCACTGGCGGCATCCCACGCCTTGGTGACCGCGGCGAGCGCTGCGTCGTGGTCAAGCGCGCCGCTGACAGCAATGACGGTGGCGGCGGGGACGTAGCGGGCGCGGTAGTACTCGGCGATCTGCAACTGCCGGAGATCGTCGATGCTGGCGCTGGTGCCGAGCACCGGTCGCCCGAGCGGTCCGTCACCGAGGGCCGCACTGGAGAAGACGTCGTGGACATGGTCGGCCGGGTCGTCCTCGTGCATCGCGATCTCTTCGAGGATGACCCCACGCTCGGCCTCGACGTCATCGGAACGCAGGAGCGACGCCGTCACCATATCGGAGACGACGTCGACGGCCATGGGCAGGTCGTGGTCCAACACCCGGGCGTAGTAGCAGGTGTGTTCGCGCGACGTGAACGCGTTGAGCTCGCCGCCGACGCGCTCGAGCGCGGCCGAGATCTCGAGGGCGCTGCGGGTCGGGGTGCCCTTGAAGAGCAGATGTTCCAGGTAGTGCGACGCGCCCGCCTCGGTCGGTGCCTCATCGCGCGAGCCGACGCCGACCCACACCCCGATGGCCGCCGAACGGACGCCCGGCACCTGCTCGGTGAGCACCCGAAGCCCGCTCGGCAGCACCGTGCGTCGCACGGTGCCGCCGAGCAGCGGCTCGGAATCGAGTTGTGCGGTCACACGATCATTCGGTGGCGGCACCCGCAGAGGCGGGGACGCTCGCCGAATCGGACGCTTCGCCTTCGCCCTCGGCAACGACCGGAGAGAGGCTGATCTTGCCGCGCTGGTCGATCTCGGCGATCTCGACCTGGACCTTCTGCCCGACGTGAACGACATCTTCGGGGTTGGCGACGCGCTTTCCACCCACGAGCGCCTTCATCTTGCTGACGTGCAGCAGTCCGTCACGACCCGGCGTGAGGGAGATGAACGCACCGAAGTTGGTCGTCTTCACTACCGTGCCGAGGTAACGCGCGCCGATCTCCGGCAGCTCCGGGCTGGCGATCGCGGTGATGGCGGCACGCGCGGCCTCAGCCGTCGGGCCGTCCGTGGCACCGATGTAGATCGTGCCGTCGTCCTCGATGGAGATGTCGGCACCGGTGTCGGCCTGGATCGCGTTGATGATCTTCCCCTTCGGGCCGATCACCTCACCGATCTTGTCGACCGGGATCTTGATGGAGATGACCCGCGGCGCAGTCGCGGCCATCTCGTCCGGCGCGTCGATCGCCGAGTTCATGACCTCGAGGATCGTCAGCCGGGCACCGCGGGCCTGCTGGAGCGCGCCGGCGAGCACCGATGCGGGGATGCCGTCGAGCTTGGTGTCGAGCTGCAGCGCGGTGATGAAGTCCTTCGTGCCGGCGACCTTGAAGTCCATGTCGCCGAAGGCGTCTTCCTGGCCCAGGATGTCGGTCAGCGTGACGTACTCGCCGCCCTCGGAAATCAGCCCCATCGCGATGCCGGCGACCGGTGCCTTCAGCGGCACACCCGCGTTGAGCAGGCTCATCGTGCTCGCGCAGACCGAGCCCATGCTGGTCGAACCGTTGGAGCTCAGCGCCTCGCTGACCTGACGAATCGCGTACGGGAACTCCTCGCGCGTCGGCAGGACAGGCAGCAGCGCCCGCTCGGCAAGCGCGCCGTGGCCGATCTCGCGGCGCTTCGGCGAACCGACCCGGCCGGTCTCACCGGTCGAGTACGGCGGGAAGTTGTAGTTGTGCATGTAGCGCTTGCGGTTGTCCGGGTTGAGCGTGTCGATCATCTGCTCCATGCGCAACATGGCCAGGGTCGTCACGCCCAGGATCTGGGTCTCGCCGCGCTCGAACAGCGCCGAACCGTGGACCCGGGGCAACACGTCGACCTCGGCGGACAGCGCCCGGATGTCGGTGAGCCCGCGGCCGTCGATCCGCACCTTGTCGCGCATGACCCGCTCGCGTACGACCGTCTTGGTCAGCGACCGGTACGCAGCGCCGATCTCCTTCTCACGGCCCACGAAGTCAGCGGCGATCCGCTCCTCCGCAAGCGCCCGGACCCGGTCCAGCTCGCTCTCGCGCTCCTGCTTGGAAGCGATCTGGAGGGCGGCAGCCAGCTCGGTGCGAACAGCTCCGGAGAGCGCGTCCAGCAGGTCCTGGCCGTAGTCCAGGAAAAGCGGGAACTCGCCGGTCGGCTTCGCGGCCTTGGCAGCCAGCTCACGCTGGGCCGCGCACAGGACCGCGATCGACGGCTTGGCTGCCTCGAGGCCGGCGGCGACAACGTCCTCGGTCGGGGCGTTGGCCCCGCCGGCGATGAGCTCAATCGTGCCCTTGGTGGCCTCGGCCTCGACCATCATGATCGCGACCTCGGGCTGGCCCGCGGCGTCACTGGAGTCGAGTACGCGCCCGGCGACGACCATGTCGAACGTCGCCCGCTCGAGCTCCTCGTGCGTCGGGAACGCGACCCACGCACCCTCGATGAGTGCGACGCGGGTGGCGCCGATCGGACCCGAGAACGGCAGTCCGGCGAGCATCGTGCTGGCGCTCGCCGCGTTGATCGCGACGACGTCGTAGAGGTCCTTGGGGTCGAGCGACAAGATCGTGCAGACGACCTGGATCTCGTTGCGCAGGCCCTTGACGAACGACGGCCGCAGCGGCCGGTCGATGAGCCGGCAGGTCAGGATCGCGTCTTCACTCGGACGTCCCTCACGGCGGAAGAACGAACCGGGGATCCTGCCGATGGAGTACATCCGCTCCTCGACGTCGACCGTCAAGGGAAAGAAGTCCAGCTGGTCCTTGGGACGCTTGCTGGCGGTGGTGGCCGACAAGATCATGGTCTCGTCGTCGAGATAGGCGACGGCGCTGCCGGCGGCCTGGCGGGCGAGACGCCCGGTTTCGAAGCGGATGGTGCGAGTTCCGCCAGGGTTGGCAATGGTGGCCACGGTTTCGATCGCGGCGCCTGCTTCTTGCGTTTCTTCGTTGGACCCGTCCACGGGTCTCCCTCCTCGTTGGCCAGGCCAGCGAGAAGGTGGTCGGTGCTCAGTCGAAGTCCCCGGGGGAACGCCAGAAATGGGCGGACCCGGAGGCCACCACCGAGGACCGACGCCGCAACGCGGCCCGGCGGGTATGCCTAGGGCTGCGGGGCTTTCGGCCGCCGGAAAATGCTGACGGTGGCGGCCCCGCGATAGTGACTAGCGGCGCAGGCCGAGCCGCTCGATCAGCGAGCGATAACGAGCGATGTCGGTCTTGCGCAGGTAATCGAGCAGCCGACGACGCCGGCCGACGAGGAGCAGAAGCCCTCGGCGGCTGTGGTGGTCGTGCTTGTGCAGCTTCAGGTGCTCAGTGAGATCCTTGATCCGCTGCGACAGCATGGCTACCTGGACCTCAGGAGAGCCAGTGTCGCGCTCGACCGTCGCGTAGTCGGTCATGATCCGCTGCTTGACGTCGGTGGCGAGCGGCACGCCGCGATCTCCTCAAAGTTTTGTACGTCTGGGTCGCGCCTTCAGGCTCGCTGGGTGCTACTCAGCAAGGCCGTGATGGCAAGCGACGAGACCGAACGGACGTCCGGCCCATAAGAGGCTACCACCGGGTCGCGAGCAACCCCGAACAGAGATCAACGCTCACGTGATCATGGTTTGGAGCCTGCTAACAGCCTCAACCCGAGATCACGTGAGCGTTGATGTTCATACGCGGGTCAGTCGGCGCCGAGGTAGGCGAGGAAGTTCAGCAGCTCGTCGGGGTTGAACGGCTTGGCGAGGAAGTAATCCACGCCCTCGGTCCAGGCCTTCCAGGCCTGCGCGTCGTCGGCGGCCGCGGTGAGCATGACGACCGGCAGGTCGCTGCCGCCGTCGCTCTCCCGGATGCGATTGAGGACGGCATGACCGTCGAGTCCGGGCATCATCACGTCGAGAATCACGCAGTCGGGCTGCTCGGACTGCAACATGCGCAGCGCGGAAAAGCCGTCATTCGCGGAGACGGTTGCGTAGCCGTAGGCCTGGAGCACGTCACACACCAAGCGCCGGACCGAGGTGTCGTCATCAACGACGAGAACCTTGCTGATCGCCACCGCACACCTCTGGAGTGTTGCTCTCGGAGTAACTGCCAATCCTGGACCTTTCATGAATCGGCTCGCCGGGTGGCATGGCTGGCCACCCGTACGGGTGAGACCCACTCCTGCAAATGGCGCAACCTTCGTGCCGCCAGTTGGCCTACGAAGCGGGGTCAGGAAGCGTCCTGGCCGAGCAACTCGCGGGTACGGACGACGTCACGCCCGATCTGCTCGATCAGCGCCTCACTCGTCGTGTACCGCTCGGTGGCGCGCAGCCGATGCACGAAGTCCAGCGAAACGTTCTCCCCGTAGAGATCGCCGTCGAAGTCGAGCACGAACGCCTCGACCCGCCGCTCCCGGCCGGAAAACGTGGGATTGGTGCCGATGGAGATCGCGGCGAGCATCGGTGAGCCATGGGGTTCCACCCGCAGGTGACCGGCGTAGATCCCGTCGGCGGGCACTGCCGCGTATGCTGTCGTGGCGATATTGGCGGTCGGAAACCCCAGCTCACGGCCCCGCCGATCACCACGTACGACGATGCCTTCGACCCGGTGCGGGCGGCCGAGCGCGTGGGCGGCGGCCAACACATCCCCGCCGGCCACGCACGATCGGATGTACGTCGAGCTGATCGCCGTCTCCTGATCGTCCTGATCGGCGAGCAGCGTGACCCCCTCGACGCCGAATCCGAACTTGTGGCCGCTACGGGCAAGGGTCTCGATGGTGCCGGCGGCCTTGCGCCCGTACGTGAAGTTCTCCCCGACCACTACTGAGCTGGCGTGCAGCCCATCAACCAGCACCTCGTGGACGAACTCGTCGGGCATGAGGCGGCTGAACTCGAGCGTGAAAGGCAGGACGCACAACACGTCGACGCCCAACTGCTCCATCAGCATGGCCTTGTAGCGCGGCGGCGACAGGACAGCCGGATGGGAGCCGGGGCGAAGCACCTCGCTCGGGTGAGGATCGAACGTGAGCACCAGGGCCGGCTGTCCGATCTCCCGCGCGCGCTCCACGGCGCGGCCGATGATCTTGCGATGGCCGAGATGGACCCCGTCGTAAACGCCGATGGTGACGACGCAGCGACCCCATCCGGTGGGGGTGGCCGAGAGCCCGCGCCAGCGCTGCACGGTTGCCAGCCTGCCAGAACCCGACGCCAGGGGCTCCGGTGGCACGATCTACGCGGGTTTCAGCACCACCAGCGCCCTGGCGGCGCCGCCGGAGTCGGCGACGAGGGCCAGCACGTCGCCCAGCGGATCGAAGACGCCCACCGGGCCCTGGATGCCGGTGGGAGCCAGCGGCCGGCCGTGGCGCAGGTCGGCCGTCTCAGCGGCGTCGGCGTCGCGACGGGTGAACATGGCGTCCACCGCGTCGCCGAGGGGAATCATCTCGAGTCTTTCGGTGAGCTCTTCGAGCGGGTGGGCGGCGTCAAGCGTGAAGCTCCCGACACGGGTACGCCGCAGCGCCGTCAGGTGTCCGCCGCACCCAAGGCCCACCCCGAGATCACGCGCGAGCGCGCGAATGTAGGTTCCCGAGGAGCACGTGACGAGCACGTCCAGGTCATCGCCGCGGCGCTCCACCACGTCGAACCGGTGGACCGTGACCGGTCGCGCCGCGAGCTCCACCGCCTCCCCGGCGCGCACCCTGGCGTACGCACGCACGCCCCCGACCTTGATCGCGCTCACCGAGCTGGGCACCTGCTCGATGTCGCCGGTGAGAGTCACGACTGCCGCGCCGATCGCGTCGTCGGTGACGGCGGAAGCAGGCCGCGAGTAGACGACCTCCCCCTCGGCGTCGTCCGTCGACGTCCTGACGCCGAGCCGGATGGTGGCCGCGTACTCCTTGTCAGCGAGTACGAGATGGCCGAGCAATCGGGTGGCGCGCCCGACCCCGCACACCAGCACGCCCGTCGCTGCGGGGTCGAGGGTGCCGGCGTGACCTACGCGCCGGGTGCCCGCGATGCGCCGCAGCCGGGCGACCACGTCGTGGGACGTGAGTCCGCCGCCCTTGTCGACGATGACCAGGCCATCACGCGCACCTTCACCGCCGGTGGGTGTCGCCGCCGTCACCCGACGGCTGCCAACGCCTTCACCAGGCGCTCCACGATCTCCGAAGGCTCACCGTCAGCGCTGAAGCCGGCCGCCAACCGGTGGCCGCCGCCGCCGAGCAGGGTGCAGGCAGCCCCGACGTCGACCCGCCCGCGCGAGCGAACCGAGACTTTCCAGCGCACACCGTCCGCACCGGAGCCGGCGTCAGCGCCCATCGCGCCATCCTGCTTCAGCACGAGCGCCACCTCATGATCGCGATCGACGCGGATGATGTCGACGATCCCCTCGACCTCTTCGACCGAAGCTCCCGCGGCGGCGAGATGGGCTGCCGAAACGTGGGTCCAGATGAGCTGGCCGGCGCGGTGCACGCGTCCGAGTGCCCCGGCCAGCACGGCGAGGTAGCCGGCCGGCCGTGAGTCCCAGAGCAGGGTGCTGATGGCGTCGTGCGGCGCGCCTGCCGCGAGCAGCCGAGCCGCGAGCTGATGGCTGCCGGGGCTCGTCGCCGCGTAGCGGAAGGATCCGGTGTCGCTGGCCAGCCCGGTGTACAGGCAGGTGGCGATGTCCTCGTCGAACGCCACCCCGAGCCCGTCGATCAGGGATGCCACCAGCTCGGCGGTCGCGGCGGCGTGCGGGTCGAGCAGGCGCATGGTGCCGAATTTCGAACCCTGCGCGTGATGATCGATGACCAGAACGGGCGGCCCGAGATGGCGTGGCATCGCCAGCCGCGCCACGCGCCCCAGCCGCTCCGGGGACCCGGTGTCGAACGTGATGATCGCCGCCGGATCGCCGGCGTGCAGAGGCAGGCGGTCGGGGTCGGCCAGCAGCCTCGCCCCGGGCAGGAAGCGCAGGCTCGGCGGCAGGCCGAAGGCCAGCTCCCCCGGGTCGAACGTCACCAGCGCCTCGCCACCGGACCGCGTGATGGCCAGCGCGAGCGCCAGCGCCGAACCTAGCGCGTCGCCGTCAGGCTGAATGTGGCCTAGGCACAGCACGGGGCGGGCGCTGGCAATCGCGGCCTTGATGACGTCGAGAGCGGCAGCGTGTTGGCCCGCGAAATCGGCCGGCGAGGGCGCGCTCGCGGTGCGAGGCTGAGCTTGGTCGCTCACTCTTCCTCCGCATGCCGGTAGGGGTCCTCGTCACCGGCTGGGCTAGCGGTCGCCCGGGCGGCCCGGATCCGATCGTCGTCCGCGCGCGCAAAAGCGAGCAGATCGTCGAGCAGGCGGGCCGAATCGGGGAGCTCATCGTGGATGAACTCCAGGGTGGGGGTGTTTTTCACGCCCGTCATGCGGCCGACTCTGCTGCGCAGCACCCCCCGGGCGGATTCCAGGGCTGCGGCACTGTCGGTACGGGCCAGCTCATCTCCGTAAACCGTGTAGAACACCGTCGCGTCACGAAGATCAGCTCCCACCCGGACATCGGTGATGGTCACCATGCCGAGCCGGGGGTCCTTGACCTCCGTACCAAGGGCCGAGGCAACGATCTCGCGGATGCGCACGCCAAGCCGGCGTGCGCGGGCCGGATCAGCCACCATCTCCTCCTTCAGTCACCTGGTTGCGGGCGTCTTGCGACCCCGGCAAGGACCCGGCCGCGCCGGCTGCGTTCACAGGTCATCTCCTGTGCGCAGCAGGCGCTGGCGGGCGGAAAGCACTTCCAGCTCCGGACGGCCCGAGACGAGCCTCTCGCACTGCTCGAGGACGCTGACACAGTGCGTCCGATCGCCGGCCACCACCGCAACGCCGATGGACGAGCGAGCATGCAGCTCCTGATCGCCGACTTCCGCTGCAGCGACGGCAAACCGGCGCTGCAACTCGGCGATGACGGGGCGAACCACCGAGCGCTTCTCTTTCAAGGAACGCACCGGCAGATCCACCCCTCCAAGCAGCAGGTCGAACTCGAGGGTGCCGACCCACATGCCGGCTTGCCTCGAGTCTTCCCGCATCAACTGGCCTTCCCAACGTGCCCTGTCGCGGCCACCACTGGGCCCCGCGGGTCAGGCCCGCGGAACCTCGCGCTGCTCGTACGTCTCGATCACATCGTCGATCCTGATGTCGCTGTACCCGACACCGATACCGCACTCGTAGCCCTCGGACACCTCGCGAGCGTCTTCCTTGAACCGCCGGAGCGAATCCACGGTGAGGTTGTCGGAGATGACAATTCCGTCACGAATGAGCCGCGCCTTGCTATTGCGGACGATCGTGCCGGACCGCACCAGGGAGCCGGCGACGTTGCCGATCCGCGGGACCTTGAAGACCTCACGAACCTCGGCGGTGCCGAGCTGGACCTCTTCGTAGATCGGCTTGAGCATGCCGCGCAAGGCCTGCTCGACGTCGTCGATCGCCTGGTAGATGACGGAGTAGTAGCGGACGTCGACGCCTTCACGATCAGCGAGCTCACGCGTCTTGCCCTGCGGCCTGACGTTGAAGCCGATAATGATCGCGTCGGACGCGGCCGCCAGCATGACGTTGGTCTCGGTGATCGCACCGACACCGCGGTCGATGACCCGAAGGCTGACCTCGTCGCCGACATCGATCTTGACCAGTGCATCTTCCAGGGCCTCGACCGAACCCGAACCGTCGCCCTTAAGGATCAGGTTGAGCTGGTTGATCTCGCCTTCCTGGATACGCGCGAGCACGTCTTCCAGGGTCATCCGACCACGGCTGACGGCGAGCTCAGCGGCACGCTCCCGCGCTGCCCGCCGCTCGGCGATCTGGCGGGACATGCGGTCATCCGGCACGACGAGGAAGTTGTCCCCGGCACCCGGTACGGACGTAAAGCCCAGCACCTGAACCGGACGGGACGGACCCGCCTCGGTCAGCTGATCACCGTTCTCGTCGAGCAGCGCCCGAACACGTCCGTACGCGTCACCCGCGACGACCGACTGGCCAACGCGCAGCGTGCCACGCTGGATGAGCACCGTGGCGACCGGACCGCGACCGCGGTCGAGGTGGGCCTCGATGGCCACGCCCTGCGCGTCCACGTCTTCAGGTGCGCGCAGGTCGAGGGACGCGTCTGCGGTGAGCAGCACGGCCTCGAGCAGCTGGTCGATGCCTTCCCGGGTGATGGCGGAGACGTCGACGAACATCGTGTCCCCTCCGTACTCCTCGGCAATGAGACCGTATTCGGTCAGCTGGCCACGCACCTTCGCGGGATCGGCGCCTTCCTTGTCGATCTTGTTGACCGCCACGACGATCGGGACGTCAGCCGCCTGGGCGTGGTTCAGCGCCTCGATGGTCTGCGGCTTCACGCCGTCGTCCGCCGCCACGACGAGCACGGCGATGTCGGTCACCTGGGCACCGCGGGCACGCATGGCCGTGAAGGCCTCGTGACCAGGAGTGTCAATGAAGGTGATCGCGCGATCGTTGCCCTCGTGTTCGACATGGACCTGGTAGGCACCGATGTGCTGGGTGATGCCGCCGGCCTCGCCGGCGACGACGTTTGCCCGCCGAACAGCGTCCAGCAGCTTGGTCTTGCCGTGGTCGACGTGACCCATGACCGTGACGACCGGAGGCCGGGCGACCAGATTCGCGTCGTCGGCGTAGTCGCCGCCGAACTCGAGGTCGAACGACTCCAGCAGCTCGCGGTCCTCGTCCTCCGGGCTGACGATCGACACCCGGTAGCCCAAGGTGTCGCCGAGCAGCTCGAGCGTCTCGTCGGTGCACGACTGGGTCGCCGTCACCATCTCGCCGAGCTGAGTCAGGACGACCTGGACCATCGAGCCGGGGTTGGCATCGATCTTGTCGGCGAAGTCGGCCAGGCTGGCGCCGCGTGGCAGGCGAATGGTCTCGCCGTTGCCACGGGGGACGTAGGCACCCAGCGTGGGAGCCTGCATGTTGTCGAATTCCTGGCGCTTGGCGCGCTTGGACTTGCGCTGGCGACCGGGACGACCGCGGCCGCCGGGGCCGAAGGCACCCTGGGTCGTACCACCGCGACCGCGACCACCGGACTGCGGTGAGCCGGGACGCCCGCCACCCGGAGCGCCGCCGGGAGCACCGCCACCGGGACGGTAGGGACCGCCGGCGCCGCCACCGCCGGGACCGCCCGGAGAGCGACTCGGAGCACTCGGTGAGCGGAAGCCGCCGCCGCCGGGACCACCGGTGCCACGGGGGCCACCAGGTCCGCCGCCGGGTCCACCCGGGCCGCGACCGGGGCCGCCGCTACCAGGTGCGGGGCGCGGGCCGCCAACCCGACCGGGCATGCTGCCGGGCGTCGGGCCGGCGCGGCCGGCGCCCATGCCGGGCCGGGCGGCCGGGCGCGGGGGCATGCTGCTCGGGGTCGGACCACCAGGACGGGCGTCTGCCGCGGGTGCGATACCGCCGGCCTGCTCAGCCTCGCTGCCGGCGCCGGGGACGCCGGGCCGGGGAGCTGCCGGGGCCGGACGGCTTGTGAAGGGGTTGTTACCCGGCCCGCGCGGAACATTGCGGGGCGCGCCGGGGCGACCGGGAGTGGCGCCAGGGCGACCAGGAGTGGTGGCGCCGGGAGTGACTGGCCGCGGCCCGCCGGGAGTGGCCGGGCGCACTGCGCTGGGAGCCTGGGCGGCCGGGGCGAGCGGAGCCGCCGGCGGCGCAGCAGCCGGCGCAGCAGCCGGCGGGGCGACCGGAGGGGCGACCGGAGGGGCCACCGCAGCCGGGGCGACCGGGGCGCTCGGCGCCGGAGCTGCCGGCGCGATGACGGGCGCAGCCGCCGCTGGACGGGATGCGGGCTTCGGTGCGGCGGGGGCGGCCTTGGCGGGCGCGGCCGTGGCCGGCGCATCGGGCTCCCCGAAGGACTCTCTCAACTTGCGTACGACCGGCGGTTCGACGGT
This sequence comes from Mycobacteriales bacterium, assembly GCA_038245655.1. Lineage (GTDB taxonomy): Bacteria > Actinomycetota > Actinomycetes > Frankiales > Frankiaceae > DATAZK01. Next base: position 13,766 of record JBBRSE010000001.1, read on the forward strand.
CGACGATGCGGACTTCACAAACTCACCAAGGTCTTTCAGCTTCGCGAGGACAGTCTTGCTGTCGACGCCAAGCTCCTTGGCCAGCTCGTGGACGCGGGCCTTTCCTGCCACGGTGCTCCTTTTCTAGGCCCGCGGCTGCCCGCGCGACCTCCTACTACGGCATGGGGGAACTCATCGCTGGGTGCTCATCGAGCGTCCATCAGGTAAACCCACTTCCGAACGGCGGCTATTGCTCCTGCGGTGAATCACGTGCTCTTGCGGTGAATCACGCGACCGGTGAAGCCTCGAGGTGGGCTCGCACTCGATCCACCTCCGGGACTGCAGAGATCCGCAGCGCCCGACGAAACGCCTGACGGCGTATCGCTAGCTCCAGGCACTGCGGGTCGGGGTGCAGATACGCACCTCGCCCCGGCAGCCGCCGACGAGGATCGGGAACGAGGACGCTCTCGACGACGACGACGCGCAGCAATTCGGTCAACCCCGTTCGGCTCCGACACCCGACACATGTGCGGATCGGCGCCGAACGACGCGCCGCATCAACTGTAGCGCGCGCGGCGCCACTCACCCCGACACTACTTTGTGCGACTGGTCTCTAGCAGGGAGCCATCGAGGCGGTTGGTGTCGAATTCTTGGCCGGGAGGCCGGGCGGGCGGAGGAACCGCCGGGGGGTGGGCCAGGTCTCGGTCCTCGTCGTTCACGACGCCGGCCGCGGCGAGCCGCGTACCGAATGACGAGTCTCGCGGTGCAGGAGCGATCGCCCTCGCCGTTATGGACGCGAGAACCGGCGTTTCCCGTACCGAACGGCGAGCGGGCTGCGAGTGCGGGGTGTCCGGGGTGTCTGGGGTGACGCCGGCTGATCACGGCGCCGGATCGGACGCGGGCGCCGGATCGGCGGCGACCTCGGCATCGCTGTGAATGTCGATCCGCCAGCCGGTGAGGCGGGCGGCCAGCCGGGCGTTCTGGCCTTCCTTGCCGATCGCCAGGGAGAGCTGGTAGTCGGGAACGACGACCCGGGCCGCGCGCGCGCCCGCGTCGACCACCTGCACCGAGCTGACCTTCGCAGGTGAGAGCGCCGAAGCGACGAAACGGGCCGGGTCCTCCGACCAGTCGACGATGTCGATCTTCTCGCCGTTCAACTCCGCCATCACGGCGCGCACCCGGGCGCCGAGCGGGCCTATGCAGGCCCCCTTGGCGTTGAGGCCTTGGACGCGGGTACGTACGGCGATCTTCGTCCGGTGGCCGGCCTCGCGGGCGATCGCCGCGATCTCCACGGTGTGGTCGGCGATCTCCGGCACCTCCAGCGCGAACAGGCCGCGGACCAGCTCGGGATGCGTACGCGAGACCGTCACCGAGACCCCCCGCGGGGAGCGGCTGACGGAGGCGACGCAGACCCGGATGCGATCACCGTGCTCGTAGCGCTCGCCGGGCACCTGCTCGGCCGGCGGCAGGATCGCCTCGAAACCTTTCCCGAGGTCGACCATGACGATCTTGCTGCCGGCGCGCTGCTCGTGGTGCTGCACCAGGCCGAGCACGACTTCACGCTCGTGGCCTGCGAACTCGCCGTATGTCTGGTCCGACGACGCATCACGCAGACGTTGAACGATCACCTGGCGGGCAGTCGTGGCGGCCACGCGGCCGAAGTCTTCGGGGGTGTCGTCCCACTCGCGTAACAACTGGCCATCCGCGTCGAACTCGCGGGCGAAAACGAGGACGTCGCCGGTGGCCCGGTCGATCTGGACGCGGGCCTCGTGGGACGCGCCGTCGGTGTGGCGGTAAGCGGTGACGAGCGCCGTCTCGATGGCGTCGACGAGAGCGTCGAAGGAGATGTCCTTCTCCCGCTCGACGCTGCGCAACGCTGCGAGATCCAGCTTCATGAGGCTTCCGCCGACGAGGCCGGCGCGTTGAACTCGATCTGGACCACGGCACGGCTGACGTCGGCATACGCCACTTCCGTCTGCGCACCGGAAGCGGGATCGGCCAGCACGGCTGCGTCCACGCCGGCACTGACGACGCGGCCGATCGTCGTCGCCGAGCCGGTGCCCTTGCCGCCTACCTCACCTTGATTCTTTCCGCCGCCGGCTCCGCTGCCCTTGCGGGTCACCTTCACCAATCGCCCGGCCGCCCGACGCCAGTGGCGCGGCTCGGTCAACGGTCGGTCGACGCCCGGAGTGGTGACTTCCAGGACGAACGAGCCGTGGATAACGTCGTCGCCGGCAGCATCCAGAGCGGCATTGACGCTGTGGCTCACCTCGGCCACGCCGTCAAGATCCAGTCCTCCGTCACGGTCGACGACGACTCGCACCACGCTGCGACTTCCCGCCCGGGTGACTGAAACGGCCTCCAGATCGACTCCGTGAGCAGCCACGACCGGAGCCAGCAGCTCACGTAGCGCTGCAACCGGCTGGCTCATGACCTTCCCCCTGTTCCGCCCAATTTCGCCTGGAATAGCCGCCCGACCTCGCGGGACGCGCCCTGGGGAAGCGTACGACTGCTAGGTACTCGCAGCGGAGCGGGGTCGGATCCCTGGCGGTGCGAATCTTTCGTGAGGTCAGCTCGCGGGGTCCGCTGTGAAAGGCTGGCCCCGTGCGCCTGCCGACCACGCTCGATCGACGATCTGCGCTGGTGGTGGCCGCGAGCGGGGTCGGGGCGGCGCTCACCGCCGGGTGCTCGGGATCGATCCATCCGCCATCGCCGGCTGACGCCCCGTCCGCCGTGCGAACCGCCGGTTCCGCGCCAGCTGACGTCGACCCGGACCTTCGCTCGCGCGCCATCGCGGACGAGCGGCGGCTCCTCGCGGCCTGCGCGGCACCAGCCGGTCAGGAACCCTTCGTCACGCTGCGCCAGCTGCATCGGGACCATCTGCGGTTGCTCACCGGTCAGGCCGTAGCCGCGCCCGCCGCCGCGCCGGGGGCACCCGCCGCCCCGCAACTCGCCGCCGCAGAGCGGGCAGCCGCGACAGTGCGCCGAGCCGATTGCGTACGCGCCTCGCCTTCGCTGGCTCCATTGCTGGCCAGCCTGGCGGCGAGCGCCGAGGTCGCCGCCGTGCTGCTCACCCCGTGACCGACCGCGCCGCGGGCCTCGAGTCCGTGCTCGCCGGCGAACATGCCGCGGTCTACGGCTACGGCGTCGCGGGGGCCGTACTGGTGAAGCTGCAGGCACCGGTGCCGCTGATCGCCGCCGCGCGGGGCGGGCTCGACGCACACCGGGTCAGCCGCGACCGCCTCAGCGACGCCATTGCTGCATTCGCAGGTACCCCACCGGGGCCGCTGGCCGCGTACCAAATCCCCTTCGCGCTCGACACCCCCGCTGCCGTCCTCCGCCTCTTGATCGCCCTGGAGGACCGGCTCTGCGGGATCGCCGCGAACGCGGTTGAAGTGTCGGTGGGACGCCCCCTCAGCGCAGATGTCCTCGGGGCGGCGGCGGTTCGTGCGGCGCAGCTTCGATTGCTGTCAGGACTTCCGGCGGCCGGCGCGGTGCTCGCTTTCCCCGGACTGCCGCGGCTGCGGTGAGCGGCCGGTCAGCTCTCCTCAGGCGAATCGATGAGGTGTTCCAGCATGGCGACGGCCGGCGCGACCAGTGCCTGCTCGGACGGGTCGAGCCGGGCGAGTCGTTCGGCGATGAAGGCCGTGCGCTCGCGGCGGATCTCGTCCAGCAGTTCGTGCCCCTGCGTGCTGACCTCGATCAGCGCGGCCCGACCGTCCTGCGGGTCGGAGATGCGGTGGACGAGGAAGCGGTCCTGCAGGCTCACCACGAGCCGGGTGACCGTGGGCGGCGTGATGACCTCGCGCACCGCCAGATCGCCGAGCCGCAGGGGCCCGTGTTGCTCAACGGTGGCAAGGACGGAGAGCTGCGAGGGCGTCAGGCCACCCACCGCGCGGCGCGAGAAGCGCCGGTGCAGGCGCCCGATGGCGAGTCGCATTCGCGCCGCCAACTCCACATCCGCTGCAGCGGTGGTGAGCGGGGCAGCGCGGGAGTCGGACGGCGTCCGGGCTGCAGGGGCGGTGGCGTTCATGCCGAAATGGTGCTCGCTTCGACGCCGCAGGGCGAGCATTTCACGCGATGGACCGCCCAGTAGTAGTCAGTAGCAGTCAGCTCCAACCCTCCACGAGCGCCAGCAGTTCGGAAAGCCGGGTGATGCGGGCGTCGGGCACGGTCGGGTGATCCGGCACGAAGTTGTTGGGAATCAGCACGGCCCGCATCCCAAGGGCCTTGGCGCCGCTGATGTCGTCGACCGGCCGATCCCCGACGAACACGGCGTCTTCGGGAGCCACGTGAAGCTCGCCGAGCACTGCCCGAAACGCCTCCGGGTGCGGCTTGGTGTGGGCGAGATCGGAGGTGTAGACGCGGGCGTCGATCAGCTCCAACACGCCGTCGCGCGCCAGCCAGCGCTCGTGCCAGGCCCGCGGCCAATGCGTGTTGGACAGCAGGCCGGTACGGATCCCGCGGGCGCGCAACTCGCGTAGCAAAGGCGCTGCTTGCGGATCGGTGATCGTGTGCGGTGTCCACGCGTCCAGGTGCGCCTGCAACGCCGCATCATGCAGGGCAGCGTCAAGATCGAGGCCGGTCTCCTGCGCTGCGGCCGCAAAGACTTCGGCGGTCGTCCCGCTACGCCCGCTGGCCACGACGCTGTCCCACCAGTGGCGCTCGGCGGCGGCGAGTGCCGCAGCTACCTCTTCGACCACCTTGTCCGGACCGTCCGGTGCCATCACCCGGGCCGCCACGCGCCAAAGGTCCAGCAGATCGATCGTGTGGAACGGGGTCAGGGTGCCGCCCCAGTCGAAGATCACGGCACCGACGCTCATCTGAGACTCACGTCATTCGTCCAATCGAGGCAGGCGGCGGCGGCCACCTCAAGCGGCTGGGGCAGCAAGCCCGGACAGCTGCGCGACTGCGGTTTCCAGCGCGATGGTGCGACGCTCGCCGCTGCGACGGTCCTTGACCTCGATCACGCCGCCGGCAAACGCCTTTCCGACGACGACGATGGTCGGCACGCCCAGCAGATCGGCGTCAGCGAAGGCGACACCGGCACTTGCGCCCCGGTCGTCCAGCAGCACCCGCAGGCCGGCCCGCTCGAGCGACTCCCCGAGCTGCTCGGCGGCTTCCTTCTGACCCGCCTTGCCGATCGCCACGATGTGGACGTCAGCCGGAGCTACGGCGGCCGGCCAGATGAGGCCGCGCTCGTCGTAGTTCTGCTCGATGATCGACGCGACCGCCCGGCTCACGCCGACCCCGTACGAGCCCATCGTGACCCGCTGCGGGGTGCCCTCCGGGCCGAGCACGTCGAGCTCGAACGCGTTGGTGTACTTGCGGCCCAGCTGGAAAATGTGGCCGATCTCGATGGCCCGGCCGATGACGAGCGGGTGGCCGCAGCGGGGACAGGGATCGCCCTCGGCGATCGTGGCGACGTCGAGGTACCGCTCGACCGTGAAATCGCGCCCTGCGGTCACGTGCTTGACGTGGTGGTCAGGCTTGTTGGCTCCGGTCACCCAGAACGTGCCGTAATGCACGCGTTGGTCGGCGTAGTACGTGACCAGACCGTCCTGGGGACCGACGTAACCCTTGACCAGTTCCGGATGCGCGACGAAATCCTCGATCTCGAACGGGGTCACGACGCTCGGTGCAACCGCTTCTTCAAGCTTGTCCATATCGACATCGCGGTCACCGGGCACTCCGATGGCGACGGGCACGCCGTCAATCTTCACGAGCACGTTCTTGAGCGTGTGCGCGGGATCAACACCAAGGCTGGCCGCGAGTGACTCGATCGTGGGGGTCCCTGGTGTGTGTATCTCCTCCATCGCCTGATCGTGAACGGCCATGAAACCGTCAGGCGGCGTAAAGGTGACCGCCTCGGCATTCGCGGCGTAGCCACAGTTGGCGCAGGAGACGAACGTGTCTTCACCCGCGGGTGTGGGCGCCAGAAACTCCTCCGACGCCGAACCGCCCATGGCGCCGGAGACCGCCGAGACGATCCGGTAGTCCAGCCCGATGCGGTCGAAGATGCGGACGTACGCCTCGCGGTGCAGCTCGTACGACTTCGCCAGGCCCGCGTCGTCGAGGTCGAACGAATACGCGTCTTTCATGACGAACTCGCGGCCACGCAGGATGCCCGAGCGGGGGCGTGCCTCATCGCGGTACTTGTTTTGGATCTGATACAGGATGACCGGCAGGTCCTTGTACGAGCTGTACTCCCCCTTGACCAGCAGGGTGAAGAGCTCCTCATGGGTCGGGCTGAGCAGGTAGTCGCCGCCCTTGCGATCCTTCAGCCGAAAGAGCAGATCGCCGTACTCGTCCCAGCGACCGCTGACGGCGTAGGGCTCCTTGGGCACCAGGGCGGGGAGCAGCACCTCCTGGCCGCCGATGCGGTCCATCTCCTCGCGGACCACCGTGGAGATGCGCTCGAGCACGATCTTGCCGAGTGGCAGCCAGCTCCAGAGCCCTGACGAGACGCGCCGAACGTAGCCAGCGCGTACCAGCAGCCGGTGGCTCGCGACCTCCGCGTCAGCAGGGTCGTCGCGCAGCGTGCGCAGGAAGAGCCGGGACATTCGGAGCACGAGGCCACGGTACCGGTGGGCACCGATCTGATCACCCGATTTTTCGGCCGTGCTCCACGGGCTACACGGGCAACGTCCGGGGTCAGAGCACCGCGAGCCGGTGGAACATTGCCCTGACCGCGTGTGGTGTCAGGTCAGAACAGGATGCTGGCGAACGTCTCCAGCCTGGTGAAGCCGACCCGTTCGTACGCCCGCCGCGCCGACGTGTTGAAAGCGTTCACGTACAGGCTGACCACCGGTGCAATGTCGCGCTGGGCCGCCACCGCCACTGCAGCCGTACCGACCGTGCCGAAGCCCTGGCCTCGCAGCGCGGGCGCCACCCAGACGCCCTGGACCTGGCAAGCATCACCGGTGGCGGCACCGATTTCCGCCTTGAACAGCACCCGGCCACCTTCGATACGCGCGAAGCAGCGCTTGGCGGCAATGAGTTCGGCGACGCGCGCCCGGTAAAGGTCGACGCTCTCCGGGGGCACGCCGATCTCCTCGGTGAACATGGCGACGGCGGCCGGCAGCAGGACATCGAGCTCGGAAGGCTGCACGAGGCGTACCGACGGGTCGGGCGCCACCAGCGGCGGCCGGTCGAGAACCAGTAAGGGCTGATCGTCACGCAGCTCCCGGGGCGGTCCCCATGACCGACGCAGGTGCTCCCACAGCGGCAGCACCTCCGACGCCAATCCGACGATCGATGCGCAGCGCCGGTTGAGCCGGCGCGCGTGGGAGGCGAACGCGGCGGCCGAGTCGGGCCCCGCAGACACCGGCCAGAGGTTGGCACCCGCGTAACAGAGCGAGATCAGCCGCCCGCCCTGCTCGTGTCCCCAGACCTGCGCTCCCAACCGCCATTCGGACAGGCCGGCGGCGGCGACCCGGCTGGCGACAAAGACATCGATGACCGGCCGGCGCGCCAGTATCGTCCCGGCGGAGGGAAGGTCCGCGTCGGTGAGAACTCGTACCCGCGTGTCAGCACTGGCCAGCCCGCGCGTCACGGGCTGACACTAACTGTGGAGCAGTTGAGTGGGCGGCGCGAAGGTGGGAGCGCTAGGAAACGCTCACGGTCGGGCTGCCCTCGCCGTCTCCAGCGCCCACCATGCCTTCGGCGAGCAGCAGCGCCTCTGCAATCAGCGTCTCGACGATCTGCGCCTCGGGGACGGTGCGCACGACCTCGCCGCGGACGAAGATCTGACCCTTGCCGTTGCCCGACGCAACACCGAGGTCGGCCTCGCGAGCCTCACCCGGGCCGTTGACGACGCATCCCATCACGGCGACGCGCAGCGGAACCTCGAGTCCGGCAAGCCCGGCGGCGACCTCGTCGGCCAGCTTGTAGACGTCGACCTGGGCGCGGCCGCAGGACGGGCACGACACGATCTCGAGCTTGCGCGGACGCATGCCGAGCGACTCGAGGATCGCCGCGCCCACCTTGACCTCCTCGACCGGCGGCGCTGAGAGCGACACCCGGATCGTGTCGCCGATGCCTTCGGCCAGCAGCGCGCCGAAGGCGACCGCCGACTTGATCGTGCCCTGGAAGGTGGGGCCCGCCTCGGTGACGCCGAGGTGCAGCGGGTAGTCGCAGGCCTGCGCGAGCAGCCGGTAGGCCTCAATCATGATCACCGGGTCGTGGTGCTTGACCGATATCTTGATGTCGCGAAAGTCGTGTTCCTCGAACAGCGAGCATTCCCAGAGCGCGCTCTCGACCAGCGCCTCGGGGGTGGCCTTGCCATACTTGGCGAGCAGTCGCTTGTCGAGCGAGCCGGCATTCACCCCGATGCGGATCGGCGTGCCGGTGGCTGACGCCGCCCGGGCGATCTCCGCGATCTTGTCGTCGAAAGCCTTGATGTTGCCGGGATTGACCCGCACGGCAGCGCATCCCGCATCAATGGCGGCAAAGACGTATTTCGGCTGGAAGTGAATGTCAGCGATGACGGGGATCTGCGACTTGCGGGCAATGGTCGCGAGGGCGTCGGCGTCGTCCTGACTCGGAACCGCCACCCGGACGATCTCGCATCCGGCGGCGGTGAGCTCAGCGATCTGCTGCAGGGTCGCGTTCACGTCGGAGGTGAGCGTCGTCGTCATCGACTGCACGGAGACCGGGGCGTCGCCGCCGACCTTGACGCCGCCCACGTCCAACTGGCGGCTCAGGCGCCGGGTGGCCAGCGACCTCGGGGGCGCCGGGGGCATACCAAGTGCGACAGGAACAGACACGAAGCGGACTACCCCAGACGGATCGGATTGACGATGTCGGCGAATGCGAGCACCAGGGTCAAGGTCGCGAATATCGCCACCACAGCGTACGTCGCAGGCAACAGCTTGTTCAGGTCGACTCGCTTCAGCGGCCCGCGATAGCCACGGACCCTGCGAATCCGGTCGCGGGACTGCTCAAAACCGAGGACGGCCAGGTGGCCGCCGTCGAGCGGCATCAGCGGGAGCAGGTTGAACACCCCGACGAACAGGTTGACTCCAGCGACGAGGAGCAGGAAGTCGCCGATACGCGTGTCCCAGCCCACCGGGCTGCCACCACCGATCCCACCGCTCAGCAGATCGCCGCTCACCTTGCTGATGCCGATCACGCCGACCGCACCGTTGGGATCACGATTGTTGTTGAAGATCGTCGAGACGCGCTGCGGGAAATGCGCCAGCGAGCTGGCCGTACCGGTGATGAACGTCCCCAACGTGGTGATGGTGTTGCGGGCCGCCCGCGCCGCTCCGACATGGGCCACCTGCGGGGTGATGCCCAGGACCGGCACCTTCTGGGTGCCTCCTGCAGCGGTGGGCTGAGTCTGCAACACCGGGGTGATCTGCGTGGTCAAGGTCTTGCCGTCGCGCTCGTAACGGACGGTCAGCGGCGCCGCGCTCTTGTCGGCCCTGATCGCGTCGCGCAGCTGGGTGAAGCTGGAGACCTGACGTCCGCCGACGCTGATCAGCTTGTCGCCCGCTCGCAGGCCCGCGGCCTGCGCCGGGCTCGGCCGATCAGAAGTGGCGCACGCCTTCGTCGCATCGGAGGACAGGCACGTCGCGGGGGAGCCGATGACGGAGGCCGACGTGAGGGTAGGGGCGATGAGCAGCGCCGCGAACACCAGCACGACGGCCAGGATGAAGTGCATCGTCGAGCCTGCCACCAACACAATCGCGCGCCGGCCGGCCGGGAATTTGTAGAACGCCCGCTTCTGGTCGTCCGGGTCGTCAAGCTCCTCGAGCGGGGTCATCCCGACGATCTTGACGAAACCCCCGGCCGGGATCGCCTTGAACCCGTACTCCGTCTCACCCTTGCGGCGCGACCACAGGGTGGGGCCGAAGCCGACGAAGAACTGGGTCACCTTCATGCCGAAGAGTTTGGCCGTAAAGAAGTGGCCGCCCTCGTGCAGCACCACAGACACGAGTAGCGCCACCACGAAGGCCAGCGCGCCGACCACGGCCACAGTCAGTTCCCCCGGATGAATGAGCGCGCTAGCTCGCGCGCTTCCCTTTCGCTGTCCAACACATCGGCAGGTGTGCGCAGTTCCCGAACTGACAATTGGCTGAGAGTCCGCTCAATCACCTCAACGATGCGCAGGAACGGCAGCTGCTCGGCCAGGAACGCGGCGACGGCTTCCTCATTCGCCGCGTTGAAGACCGCCGGACCGCTCCCGCCGAGCCGACCGGCCTCCTTGGCGAGGCCCACCGCCGGGAAAGCCTGCGTATCGAGCGGCTCGAAGGTGAGGCTCTGCGCGGTAGTCCAGTCCATACCGGGAGCTGCGTCCGGCACCCGGTCGGGCCAGCCGAGCGCCAACGCGATCGGCAGGCGCATATCGGGCATGCTGACCTGGGCAATCGTGGATCCGTCGACAAACTCGACCATGCTGTGGACCAGCGATTGCGGGTGGACGACGACGTCGATGCGCTCGTATGGGACCCCGAAGAGCAGGTGTGCCTCGATCAGCTCAAGGCCCTTGTTGACCAGGGTCGCGCTGTTGACGCTGATCACCGGGCCCATGTCCCAGGTGGGATGCGCGAGGGCGGCAGCGGGCGTGACGTCGGTCAGCTCGTCGCGGCGACGCCCCCGAAACGGTCCCCCGCTGGCGGTGAGGATGAGCCGACGCACTTCCTGCTGCGTACCGCCGCGCAGGCACTGGGCGAGGGCACTGTGCTCGGAGTCGACCGGGATGACGCGGTCGAGATACGGCACGACGAGCGGGCCGCCGGCGATAAGCGATTCCTTGTTCGCCAGCGCCAGCGTGCGACCGGCGCGCAGCGCAGCCAGCGTCGCGGCGAGGCCGACGGATCCGGTGATCCCGTTGAGCACCACGTCACAGGGCCAGCCGGCGACCTCGGCGACCGCGTCAGGCCCGGCCAGCACCTTGGGCATCGCGAAGTCGCCGCGGTCGTGACCTGCGCGTTTGGCCTCCGCGTAGAGCGCGAGCTGAACGTCCTGCGCTGCCGAGGCGCGGGAGACGGCGACGACTTCGACCTTCAGCGCCAGCGCCTGGGCGGCGAGTTCGGCTGGGCGTCCCCCGCCTCCCGCGAGTGCGACGACCCGGAAGCGATCTGGCTCGCGCTGGATGACGTCGATCGCCTGCGTGCCGATCGACCCGGTCGATCCGAGCAGGACCACACTTCTGGGCAGGTCTCTTTCCTGGTTGGCGACCCTCACCCGGTCAGTGTCGCAGCTACCGACCATCCAGTAACTCTCTAGTGGGCGGCGAAGAAGGCCAGCGCGGCCAGGTCGGCGCTCCAGGACGCCCGCGCACCGAGTCCGGCGGCCGGCTCCGGGCCGACCGCGCCGGGCCAGGTGTGACCGCCGCCGTTGACGGTGTCAAGTTCGACGATCCGACCGAAAGCGCAGGTCCAACGCTGCACGTGGGTACCCGCCGCCGGCGCCGGGCCCGTCACCGGACCCGTACAACCGTTGGTCCAGAACGGCAGCCGGGAGGCGATCGGCTCCGACGGGGTGTCACCAAAGCTGCCGCCGGCACGGCCGTAGTACGGGACGATCGGATCGGACGTGCCGTAAACTTCCAGGAACGGCTTGCGTACACACGCCCCCCGGGGCGTGATGCTCGGCGCGACCGCGAAGACCGCGCGAACCACCGAGACCCGGCACGCCGCCGCCACCGCCATGTCGGCTCCGTCGCTGATGCCGGCCGTGTAGACGCGACCGTTCGAGCACCCACCAGAGGCCAGGGTGGACGCGATCGACCGGGTGAAAGCGGCGTCGTCGGGGAGCGACTCGGTGCCGGGGAAGTTCCACGATCCGCCGGTGCCATTGGGCGTAGCGACGATGAAACCGCGGCTCGCTCCGGCTGGTCCGAGTCCGGTATAGCCGTGCTCCTGGACCGCGTTCTGGTTACCGCCGTGATAGTCGACGACGACCGGTGCCGGGAAATGGCTCGGGAGGTCAAGGATGACCGTTCGGCCCGCGATCGTCTGCGGACCGGAGGCCAGCCGACACGCAGCGACGGGAAGTGCGGTGGGCACGACGGGAGCCACGTCTTCGGTCGGGTACAGCGAGCCCGGCGTGCGGCGCGGCGCCACGTGCGTCGGCCTTGGGCGCGGGCTTGCCGAGCGTGAGGTTGGCATCGGCGTGGTTGGTTGGGCGGTAGGCGCCAGGGTCGCCAGCACCTGGGCCGGGTGCTTCGACGAGTTGCCCGACAAAGCGATGCTGACGCCGAGCACGACGACGATGACGGCCAGCGCCGCCACACCGATCCGGGATTTCATCAGCCGGTGGCGGCCAGCTGACCGCACGCCGCTGCCACCTCGCGGCCCCGCGTGTCCCGCACGGTGGTCGCCACCCCGGCTGCCCGCAGCCGGCGTACGAACTCGCGCTCGCGGGCCGGGGTGCTGGCCGTCCAGATGCTTCCGGGGGTCGGGTTCAGCGGGATCAGATTGACGTGAGCGAGGGTACCGCGCAGCAAGTCGGCGAGGGCGTCAGCGCGGGCGGCGTCGTCGTTGATGTCGTTGATGAGCGCGTATTCGATGCTCATCCGGCGGCCGGTGCGCTTGGCGTAGCGCAGCGCAGCTCCCACCGCCTCGGATACGGGCCAACGCTGGTTGACCGGCACCAGCGAGTCGCGCAATTCGTCGTCCGGCGCGTGGAGGCTGAGCGCCAGCGTGATCGCCAGCCCCTCTTCGGCGAGCGCGTCGATACGCGGGACGAGGCCGACCGTGCTCACCGTGATCGAGCGCTGCGAGAGGCCCGCACCATGCGGATGCGGATCCGTGAGCCGGCGCAGGGCCGCGATCACATTGGCGTAGTTGGCCAGCGGCTCGCCCATGCCCATGAAGACAACGTTGCTGACCCTGCTGGCGCGTCCTGGGGAAGCCGTGCGCTCGAGCAGCCGCTGCGCCGCGATGACCTGCTCGACGATCTCGCCGGTCGACAGGTTGCGGGTCAGGCCGCCCTGGCCGGTGGCGCAGAACGGGCAGCCCATGCCGCAGCCCGCCTGGCTGGAGACGCAGACCGTGACCCGATCCGGGTAGCGCATCAGGACCGACTCGATGAGTACGCCGTCGTGACCCCGCCACACCGTCTTGACCGTGTCGCCGTCGTCGCAGACCGCCTCGCGCACGGGCGTCAGCAGCGCCGGCAGCAGCTCGGCAGCCAGCTGCTCGCGTACTCCCGCCGGGAGATCCGTCATCGCAGCTGGGTCGGTGGTGTGGCGTACGAAGTAGTGCTGCGAAAGCTGCTGCGCCCGGTAGGCCGGCTCACCCAGCTCGGCGACCACCCGGCGACGCTCATCCGGCGCGTAATCAGCCAGGTGACGGGGCACGGGAACGCGCCTGCGGGAGGTCGTCAGTTCGGTCAACGGCAGCGACATATCACCCTCATCGTCTCACGCCGCTCCAAGTTACGGGAGGGGCGCCCAGGCCGTGAGCAGCAGGTACGCGACGGGAGCGGTCGCCAGCAGGGAGTCCAGCCGGTCCATCACGCCGCCGTGACCGGGCAGCAGGTGGCCCATGTCCTTGATGCCGATGTCGCGCTTGAGTATCGACTCGCTGAGGTCGCCGAGCGTCGACGCGGCAACGGCAGCGAGCCCGAAAACAATGCCCAACCAGGTCGAACGGTGCAGCAGGAAGGGAAACATCAGGCCGGCGCACACGCACCCGGCCGTGATCGACCCGCCGAGCCCCTCCCACGACTTGCCGGGGGAGATTCGCGGGGCCAGCTTGTGACGGCCGCCGGACAGCACGCCGGCCGCGTAACCACCGACATCGTTCAGAGCTGCCGTGGCGATGAAGACGAGCACCCGGCGGGGGCCGTCGGAGGGTTGCGAGAGCAGCGCCGCGAACCCACCGAGACCGCCCGTGTACGCGAGCGCGAAGACGGTGGCGGCCAAGTCCGGAAGTACGTCGCCCGGCGCCGGGTCGTACGCGCGCCAACCGATCGCGACGATCACGGCGATGAAGAACGCCAGCACCAGCCCGTCGGTCCCCTGCGCGTACGCCGCCGCCGGGATGGCCGCCCCGGCAAGCGTCACGGGGATCCGCGGGATGGTGAAGCCGCCGGCCCGCAGCGCGGTCGCCAGCTCGTACGCACCCATCCCGACCGCCGCGCAGATCACGCCGATCCAGACGACGCGAACCGTGAAGAGCGTCGCGAAGATCAACCCGGCGAGCGCGAGCCCGACGAGGATCGCGGCCCGCAGATCCCGCCCGGCCCGTCCGCTGGATGGCGTGGGCTCCGCAGGGGGCACGGGGGGATCTCCCGAGGTCCCCACCGCCTCAGACTTCAAGCAGCTCGGACTCCTTGTGCTTCAACAGGTCGTCGATCTGCGCCACGAAGCGGTGGGTGGTCGCTTCCAGCTCCTTCTCGGCGCGGCGCACGTCGTCCTCGCCCGCGTCGCCGTCCTTCATCATCTTGTTCAGCGAATCCATGCTGTGCCGGCGGACGCTGCGGATACTCACCCTGGCGTCCTCGGCCTTACTGCGCACGACCTTCACCAGATCGCGGCGCCGCTGCTCTGACAGATCCGGGAAGACGCAGCGGATGATGTTGCCGTCGTTCGACGGGTTGACCCCGAGATCGCTGTCTCTGATGGCCTTCTCGACGGCGGGCATCGAACTCTTGTCGTATGGGCTCACCAGCACCATCCGCGCCTCGGGAACGCTGAAGGAGGCAAGCTGCTGGACGGGGGTCGGCGTGCCGTAGTAGTCGACCATGATTTTGGAGAACATGGCCGGAGTCGGGCGCCCGGTGCGTACCGCCGAGAAATCGTCGCGGGCCACCCGAACCGCCTTTTCCATCTTCTCCTCGGCCTCGAGCAGCTCGAAGTCGAGGTCGGTGTCGTCGTCACTACTCATTCGTTCGCACCGATCTTCCCGGGAGATGCCGTCACCACGGTGCCGATCTTTTCACCTCGCACCGCGCGAAGGACGTTGCCATCAGTCAGCAGATCAAAAACCACAATGGGCAACGCGTTGTCCATGCAAAGGCTGATCGCGGTCGCATCCATCACCTTCAGGCCGCGCATGAGCACCTCGTTGTAGGTCAGCGCATCGAACTTTACGGCGTCGGGATTGCGCTTGGGGTCGCTGTCGTACACCCCGTCAACCTTGGTGGCCTTGAAGACGGCCTCGGCCTTGATCTCGAGCGCACGCTGGGCCGCCGTCGTATCGGTGGAGAAGTAGGGGGCGCCGAGCCCGGCGCCGAAGATGACGACCCGGCCCTTCTCGAGGTGGCGGATCGCGCGCAGCGGCAGGTACGGCTCCGCGACCTGGCCCATGGCGATCGCCGTCTGCACGCGGGTGGTGATGCCCTCGTGTTCCAGGAAATCCTGCAGGGCGAGGCAGTTGATGACCGTGCCGAGCATCCCCATGTAGTCAGCACGGCCACGGTCCATCCCGCGCTCCGCTAGCGCCTCACCGCGGAACATGTTGCCACCGCCCACGACGACGGCCACCTGCACGCCGGTATGCACCACATCGCGGATCTGACGAGCGATGGCGGCGACCGTGGTGGGGTCGATCCCCAGGGGTTCGCCTCCGGCGAAGGCCTCACCCGAGAGTTTGAGCAGCACTCGCGACCAGCGTGGGTCATCCGATGACGCCCGGTCGCAGGCTGCGCGGGCGTCGATCGCGGGCTGGGTCACGGGGCGGCTCCTGACGTGGCGGACGCATTCGGACTGGACCGGCTGCCAGCCAGCGGCAGCGCAATCACCTGATCCTTCGCCAGTCTGCCCGACCCGCCGAACGGCGGGGCAGTGAAATCCATCGGATTCACCGCCCCGCCGCCATGACGTGCGCAGAAGGCGCCGGATCAGCCCCCGCCGACCTCGAACCGGGCGAAGTTGGTGACCTTGGCGCCCGCCTCGTCCAGCAGCGCCTTCACAGTGCGCTTCGGCTCGCGTACGGACGACTGCTCGAGCAGCACGACCTCCTTGAAGAAGCCGTTGACCCGACCGTCGATGATCTTCGGCAGGGCCTGCTCGGGCTTGCCTTCCTTCTTGGCGAGCGCCTCGGCAACGGAGCGCTCGTTTGCGACGAGGTCCGCCGGCACCGCGTCGCGGGACACGTACTGCGCCCGCATCGCACTGACCTGCAAGGCTGCGCCGCGCGCTGCCTCTGCAGCGACGTCGCCGTCACCTTCGAAGGCGACGAGCACCCCGATCTGCGGGGGCAGGTCGCTGGCGCGCCGGTGCAGGTAGGCCGCCACCTTGCCGTCGAGGACGGCCAGGTGGCGCAGTTCGATCTTCTCGCCGATCACGGCGTTGAGGCCCTCGATGCTGGCCTGGACGGTGCGACCGTCGGACAGCGTCTCGGTGAGCAGCGCCTCGACACTCGCCGGGCGGACCTTCGCCGCGTGCGCGACGATCTCCCCCGCGAGTTCCTGGAACTGCTCGTTCTTCGCCACGAAATCCGTCTCGCAGGCCAGCTCGATCATGACGCCTTCGGCGGCGGCCACGAGACCGTTGGTCGCGTGGCGCTCGTCAGCGCGCTTCATCGCCTTCGCGGCGCCCTTCTTGCGCAGCTCGTCGATGGCCTTTGCCTTGTCGCCGCCGGCCTCGACGAGCGCCTTCTTGACGTCGCTCATGCCGGCACCGGTGAGCTCGCGGACCTCTCGGATGAGGGCCACGGTGACCTCAGCCACTGTTTCTTCCTTTGTCTCGAAGATGAGAGGGCGTGGGCGGGGCCGCTGCATGCGGCCCCGCCAACGACCTACTGAACGGGGGTAGCTGCTGCTGGCTCGACCGGCGCAGCAGCTTGAGCTTCGGCCGCCGGGGCCTCAGACGCGCCAACGCCCTCGACCGAGCCAGCCGCCGGATCGACCGCTGCCGGGACGCCGGGCGTAGTCGCGCCGTCGCCGCCGAGCAGGCTCTGCTCCCAGTCGGCGAGCGGCTCCCCGGCACCAACGCCGGCGTCAGCCTTATCGCCCGATGCTCCGGCGCGCGCCTGCAGCCCCTCGGCCACCGCGTCAGCGATGACCTTGGTCAGCAGATTGACGCTGCGGATCGCGTCGTCGTTACCCGGAATTGGGTAGTCGACCTCGTCGGGGTCGCAGTTGGTATCCAGGATCGCCACGATCGGGATCTTGAGCTTGCGGGCTTCACCAACGGCGATGTTTTCGAGCTTGGTGTCGATGATCCACACCGCGCTCGGGATCTTCTGCATGTCGCGGATTCCACCGAGCGTGCGCTCGAGCTTGGCCTTCTCACGCGAGAGAACGAGCGATTCCTTCTTGGTGCGGATCGCGTCGCCGCCGCCGGTGGCCTCGAGCTCTTCGAGCTCCTTCAGGCGCTGGAGCCTCTTGTGCACAGTCTGGAAGTTGGTGAGCATTCCGCCCAGCCAACGCTCCTTGACGTACGGCATGCCGACGCGGGTGGCCTGCTCCTCGATCGCCTGCTGCGCCTGCTTCTTGGTGCCGATGAACATGATCGTGCCGCCGTGGGCCACCGTCTGCTTGACGAAGTCGTAGGCCTGGTCGATGTAATCGACGCTCTGGCGCAGGTCAATGATGTAGTTGCCATTGCGCTCGGTAAAGATGTACCGGCGCATCTTGGGATTCCAGCGCTTGGTCTGGTGTCCGAAATGGACTCCAGCCTCCAGCAGCTGGCGCATGGTGACGACCACGATGGGCTCGCCCTCTCGTCTCGGTTGCTGCGCCCTTACCAGGTGGTGGGGTGCCCTGACGCCCTGACGGGTCCGACCCCGGAATCACCAGGGACCGCTGCGGCCCGACCCGGCCGGCGGCCGGAGAAGGACGTGCGTTAGTCAGTCCAGCTAGCCGGACTGCTGATAGTGCATTCCGAGTGTACGCGGGGGCGCCTGCGGGACGCATCTGACTAAACCTGACGCCGAGGCTCGCTGCCGGCCCCAGCGGCTGGGGATGGACGAACCGGGTCCACAGGCGACTGTCCGGCGCTGTCACGCCAGCCACTCGTGCGGTGGGGTGACGACATGCGCCTCACCGTTCGACTGCTGCTGGTGGCCTGCGTCCTCAGCTGGGTCTCGATACTGCTCGCTTCGGGAGCCGCGGCCGCGAGCCCGCACTGGCAAGCGCCGCTGCACCCGCTGGCCGTCACCCGGACCTTCGAGAAGCCGCCGACCCCTTACGCGGCAGGTCACCGCGGTGTCGATCTGTCGGGACGGCCCGCAGAGCCGGTTCTCGCTGCGGCCGATGGCGAGGTGTCCTTTGCCGGCATGTTGGCAGGACGGGGCGTCGTGGTCGTTGTGCACGGTGACCTGCGGACGACGTACGAGCCCGTGCGGGCCACCGTCCGGCGTGGAACCCGGGTGATTGCGGGCCAGCAGATCGCGACGCTCGACCCTGGCCATGCCGGCTGCCCGGCCGCAGCGTGCCTGCACTGGGGACTGCTACGCGGGCAGGTCTACCTGGATCCGATGGCCCTGCTCCATCCGCCCACGATCCGGCTGCTGCCGTTGCAGGCACGTTTGCCGGCGGCAACTCCGGTCGAGCTGGATGGCTTTGGCGGAACTGGCGGCGTCGGCGGGTCCGGTGGCTTCGGTCCGTCGCCCGCGATCTGGTCGCTGGCGGCCCTAGCCGGCGGGGGTGTGCTCGTGGCCTTCCGCCGACGCTGAGCCGGCGCTCTCCCCCGTGGCGTCCGTGGCGTCCGTGGCGTCCGTGGCGTTCTCGGGCGTGCTCGACGCGCGGCGCTCCGCCTCCGCCTCGGCCCAGGCGTCGGCGACGTCGGCGACGTACTCGGCGGACGTGGAGATGGCGCGCAACAGGTCTTCCTGGCGCCGGGATGCGATGCGCCGCTCCTCCGCTGCCCCGCGCAGGGCAGCGCGCGCCGCGAGATAGACGATCACGTAGAGCAGCACGGCGGTGGCGATAGCCCCAGCCCCGTACAGCAGCACTCGGGCCCACGTCGGCAAGTCGCTCACCCGCGCAGGGTAACCAGCCGCGCTCGCAAGAGGGTGGATGCGACGGGCGTCATTCGAGCGCTGACCCCTCGGCGTCAGCCCCGCTGGTCGGCGAGCTTCGCACGCAGCTGGAGCACGGCCTTGGTGTGCATCTGGCAGATGCGGCTTTCCGTGACGCCCAAGACCTGGCCGATCTCGGCGAGTGTCAGACCCTCGTAGTAGTAAAGGGTGACGACGATCTTCTCCCGCTCGGGGAGCAGGTTGATCGCCCGCGCCAGCAGGTGCTTGGTCTCCTGGCTCTCGAACGCGCGTACCGGATCGGGTGCCCGGGCGTCTTCCAGGGTGTCGACGAGGCTGACCTTGTCGCCCTTCTCGCCGTTGACATTCAGCAGCTCGTCGAGCGCGAGGACGTTGACGAAGGAAACCTGCCCGAAGATCGCGTGCAAATCATCCAGGCCGATCCCAAGCTCCGAGGCAACCTCAGGCTCCGTGGGGGTGCGGTGCAGCCGCGCCTCAAGGGTGGCATATGCGCGCTCAACCTCACGAGCTTTGCTACGGATCGAGCGGGGAATCCAGTCGATCGAACGCAATTCATCAATAATTGCGCCCTTGATACGACTGATTGCGTAGGTTTCGAACTTGATCGCACGACTGAGGTCGAACTTCTCAATCGCATCGATCAAACCGAAAATCCCATACGAAACGAGATCAGCCTGCTCGATATTCGGCGGCAGACCCACCCCCACCCGGCCGGCCACATATTTCACCAACGGCGCGTAATGCAGGATGAGCCGCTCGCGGACAGCGGGGTCACCACCGTCCTTGAACTCGTGCCACAACTCTTCCAGCTGACGGTCCACCGGCTTCGGCTCCGTGCGGGTGCGCCCACGCAGTGGGCGAGATTGCCCCGCTGGAGGCGCATCCGCGACAGTCACCGCTTCGGCCTCAAGCCCTCGGGTGCGCCCGTTCATAAGAAACTCGCAGTCGCTCGGCTGACACATGCGTGTAGAGCTGCGTGGTCGAAAGTCTAGCGTGACCCAGCAACTCCTGGATGCTTCTTAAGTCGGCGCCACGTTCCAACATATGAGTCGCTGCGCTGTGGCGCAGGCCATGTGGAGCCAAATCAGGTGAACCAGGCGCCCGTTTGGTCCAGTCATGCACGACCGTTCGGGCGGTACGCGGGTCAAGCCGGCCCCCGCGAACCCCCAGCAGTAGCGCGGCCCCGCTCGCCGAACGCCGCAGAACGGGCCGTCCGTCCCGCAACCAGACCTCCAGCGCTCGCTCGGCCGGGATGCCGTACGGGACGCGCCGCTCCCGATCGCCCTTGCCGATGACCCGCAGCAGGCGCCGGCCAGCGTCGATGTCCCCGACATCGAGTCCGCAGAGTTCCGACACGCGCATGGCGGACGCGTACAGGAGCTCCACGATGAGCCCATCCCGAAGCCGAACGGCCATCGACTGCGGGGTGGGCCCGTGGCCACCGTCGGATGCCGCTACTGCGACCGAGGCCGCCGCAGCGGCGGCGAACGCCTGCTCCGCAACCGCCGCCGACATGATGTGCGGCAGCTCCCGTCCCCGGCGAGCCACCTCGATGCGCGCCGCGACGTCTGAAGGCAGCAGACCCCGGGAGTACGCGTAGGCGCTGAACGTGCGCGCGGCTGAGGCGCGCCGCGCGAGCGTCGAAGGCGCACATCCCTGAGTACGCAGCCGGGCCAGCCAACTGCGAAGCGCGGCGACATCGAGAGCCGGTAGTTCCGCCCGGCCGAGTCGCCTCGCATGGTCACGAAGGCTCAGCAGATCGCCCAGATACGCGCGCACCGTCGCCGGCGAACGTCCGCGCTCTGAACGCAGGTGCTGCTCGAAGGCAACGAGCGCCGCCGCCCAGGCGGGATCGACGGGGTCGGGTTGCCGAGTCTTTGCGTGCTCCCCGCCCGCCGCTTTCACTGTGGCGACGATGACGACGGCGCCGCGGGGGCGTCAAGGCGCCGCGCCGCCGGAGGGGCGGCGGCCGAGATCGGTGAGCCGGTAACCCTCAGGCCGTGACTCGATCAGCCCGTGCGCCAACAAGGGCCCCAGCATCCGATCGACGACGAACTCGCTCTGCCCGCACCGGGCGGCGATCCACTGCGCGTCGCGCGGCCGCCGTGATGGCACCGCCTCGAGGACCCGGCTCAACACCGCGTCGAGTGCATCCCGCGGACCGGCCGGCGACGTCGGCAACGCCGCCAGAGCTCCCATCGGCCCGACAGCCTCGATCACTTCGTCCGCACTCGTGACAAGCGTCGCCTCCGGCCACTGCCGCAGCAGCAGGTGGCAACCCGAAGACAGGCCACTGGTCACCGGTCCCGGCACCGCAAGCACCGGCCGGCCGAGCCGGCGGGCATGACGAGCCGTGCTGAGCGCACCGCTGCGCACCCCCGCCTCCACCACGACCGATCCCGTCGAGAGCGCCGCGATCAGCCGGTTGCGCACCAGGAACCGGCGGCGCAGCGGCAGCCCGCCCGGCGGCGCCTCGCTGACGATCAGCCCCTCCTGCCCGATCCGCGCGAGCAACGCGTCATGGCTGCGCGGATAGGCCACATCAGCCCCGCACGCCAGCACCGCGATCGTCGGGCCCGGCGCCGCCAGCGCCCCGCGATGCCCCGCCGCGTCGATCCCGTAAGCGGCCCCCGACACCACTGTCCATTGCTGCTCCGCCAGCTGGAACCCGAGCTCGCCGGCGACGTGCAATCCATAGGAGGTGGCCGCCCTCGAACCCACGATGCCCACCGCGCAGCGCGCCGCATCCGCCAAGCCCAGCGGGCCGCGTACCCACAGCGCCAGTGGAGCCGCCAGCTCCGCCGCCGGGCCCGGCCGGTCTAGATCGTCCAAGCCCGCAGGCCACTCCCCGTCACCCGGACACACCAACCGCAGCCCCGCCAACACGGCCGCCCCCAACTCCCGCGCCGGATCGACATCGGGATACGACGCCGCGATCCGCGACCACGCCTCCGGCGCACCCATCGCCGCCACCTGGCGCGCCAGCAGCGGATCGCCGGGTTCGCTCACGCGTATCAGCGCCGCCAGAGCCTCTCGCGCGCCCTCCGGAGGCCCGGCGCTCTCGCTCACCAGCCACCACCTGAGAGCCGCAACGCCAAAGCCTGTTCCACGTGGCACCGGCCGGGTACGCCTGCGTCAGCCAGATCGGCAAGGGTCCACGCCGTCCGCAACACCCGGTCCAGACCCCGCGCCGTCAGCTGCCCGCGCTCGAACTGCCTGTCGGCTTCGGCCGTCAACTGCCGTGACAGCCCCCAGCGCGCCCGCAGCTGCGGACCCGGCACATCCGCGATGGCCCGCCACGGCGTGCCCGCCAACCGCTTTGCCGCCGCCGCCCGAGCCCGTTGCACCCGGGCCGCGACCACCTGCGTCGACTCGCAGTCCGCCGCCGCCGCCCGCAGATGCAGCCGGGAAGGCGGCTCCAGCCGGATCCGCACATCAACCCGGTCCAGCAACGGACCCGACAACCGGTTGCGATACGCCACCCGCATCCGCGGTGGGCACGTACACGCCACGTCTCCACGCGGCGTCCCCGACTTGCCGCACGGACACGGATTCGCCGCCAATACCAATGTGAAACGCGCCGGGAACCGGGCCACCCCCACCGCGCGGGCCACCTCCACGACCCCGCTCTCCAACGGCTGCCGCAACGCGTCCAGCACCCGAGGTGCAAACTCAGGCGCCTCGTCGAGAAAGAGCACGCCTCTGTGGGCCAGGCTTGCCGCACCCGGGCGGATGAACCGGCTCCCGCCGCCGACGACCGCGGCCAGGCTCGCCGAGTGGTGCGGGCTGCGAAAGGGTGGGCGCCGGATCAGCGGCGCCTCGGTCGGCAGGGCGCCGGCCACCGAATGGACGGCGGTAACCTCGAGCGCCTGCTCTGCGGTCAGCGGCGGCAGCAGCCCCGGCAGCCGCTCGGCGAGCATCGTCTTGCCGGCGCCGGGCGGCCCCAGCATCAGGACGTGATGACCGCCGGCCGCCGCGAGCTCCATGGCGAGTCGGCCGGTGCGCTGTCCGGAGACTTCGGCGAGATCCGGCACCTGCACTGCATCGAGTGGCGGCAGGGTCCGCGGCAAGAATTCCTCCACCGGCTCGCCGCGCAGCAATCGGATCAGGTCGCGCAAGTGAGCGATCGGCTCGACCTCCATGCCGGGAACCAGGGCCGCCTCCTCCGCATTCGCCGTCGGAACGACCACCCGCGAATGGCCGACCTCGGCCAGCGCGAGCACTGCGGCCAAGACGCCGGGCACCGGTCGCAGCCGACCGTCCAGGGCGAGCTCGCCGATCAGCACACGACCCGCCAACGACTCCGGCGGCACCTTCCCGCCGGCGGCCAGCACCGCAGCGGCAACGGCAACGTCAAAGCCGCTGCCCGACTTCGGCAGGGCCGCCGGGAACAGGCCAATCGTGACGCGCTGCTCGGGCCAGGATTCCCCGCTGTTGACGACCGCCGACTTGACCCGATCCCGGGCTTCGTAGAGCGAGGTGTCCGGAAGACCGATCAACGTGACGCCGGGCAATCCGGTGGAGAGGTGGACCTCGACCTCGACCAGATGCCCCTCGATACCGACCAGGGCCACACAAGCTGCTCGCGCCAGCGACATCAGAACGCCCCGCGCAAATGCCGTGCCACGACCAGCGACTCAGATTCACCGAGGCATTGGACCCCGTACCCGACCCGCATCTCCCGCCACCCCCATCCACCAGGCCGGCACCCTTGCCGGCAACCACGACAATCGCCTTGTATCCGCCCGGGCAGCTGGTCTCCACTGGTTGCTGTGAGTAGCCGAACGTGATCCACATCGGTCCGGAATCGCTTGACGGCGTCGGCCTGGAACGGGTGACCCGGACGATGCCTTCGATGCACGAGAAGTGATTGAAAGGCACCGGACGACGCCCTTCGGGGGATGGGTCTAAGTTCCCCCTGCATTCCGGCCTTTAGTCACTTAAGTCAGGGGTCTGCGAAGAGCAAGCTTTGCTACGGATCGTCACCGGTAATACATCAGTGACGGATCGGTCGGGGGATCGAATGGACGGCACTTGCGGTAGCCCTTGTGGTCGCGTCAGCGAAAGCGGCGACCGAAGTGCTTCGCCTTCCGCGTCTCGTTCTCCGCTGATCGAGGTGCCGCGGGCCATTTCAGCGTCCACGGTCGAGATTGATCAGGCTTCCCGGACGGACTGCTCGGGGGTGGTTGAGCAACTGCGCTCACCACAAAGGGAAAGAAGATGGTTGCAGTGTCTGGAATCTTCAGGCGGCATCGTAAGGCCACCACAGCGGTGGGAACGGTCGTCGCGCTTATCGCGATGATGGCAGTGGGGTTCTCCTACTGGACTGGTGGGGGCTCAGGATCGGGCTCGGCCACGGTTCGGGGGTCAGTTAGCGATGTGGTTGTCACGCAGACCGCATCGACTGGAGTTCTGGCTCCTGGGGAGTCGGTTGCACTCAGTGGGAAGCTGAGCAACCCGAACAACACCGACATCAAGGTCGGAAAGCTGACGGCAGTGGTTGGCGTCGTTTCTGGTGGCGTAGCTGCCGACTTCTCGATCACCAAAGGCGACGGAATCGACATCAACGCGGTGGTCAAGAAGGGCACTGATGTTCTGTGGTCTGGCATGACGCTGAACTACGCGAACAGTGCAGTGAACCAGGACGCCACTAAGGGCGCGACAGTGAACATTGTCTACACGCTGTCTCCGTTCACTGAGCCACCGGCTGGACCCTCCGCCGGGACGCTCACATACATCAACAAGGCGCTCGTGATCCAGCATGTTGGTCTGTGGCCGCACGCTGGCGGTGTGCTGACGGTCCAGGCCGGTGACATGCTCGTTGTCCCCAGCTGCGACTGGGGCGGATGCCACGGTGACAAGGCCGTCACGACGGCCGGTGCTGACAATGAGTTCAACTTCACCAGCGCTGGTGGTTTCTACGTTCTGGACCCGAAGAACATCGAGCTGGTGCGGGGCGCGACGCGGTACGCAC
Source organism: Mycobacteriales bacterium (assembly GCA_038245655.1). Taxonomy (GTDB): domain Bacteria; phylum Actinomycetota; class Actinomycetes; order Frankiales; family Frankiaceae; genus DATAZK01. The sequence goes on from JBBRSE010000001.1 coordinate 38,621, forward strand.
ACAGCCCGGTCATGCTGATCGGCTGATCTAGCACTACCTCCGAACAGGTCCACAGCTGATCTAAACAAGCCGCGAGAGGCCCGGTTCCCCCGAGCCGGGCCTCTCGCCCTTTATCTGGAGAATAGCTATGAGTACATATCGCAAAGTCGCAGCCACGGGGGCTGTGCTGATAGGAGTCGCTCTGGCGGGCACGGGGACCGCTTTCGCCTACTGGAGCACGGGCGGCTCAGGCACCGGGACCGCCACCGTGGCGACAATTCAGCCGCTCGTTGTTACTCAGGTCCCAGTTCAAAATCTGCTGGCGGGTAAACCCACAGCACTGGTCGCCAAGATCAGTAACGTCAACAGCTTCGACATCAGCGTTGCACAACACCCGGTCACTCTGACGCCAGCGGTAGACAAAGCACATCAGGCGTGTGATCTCAAGAACTTTGTACTGACCACGCCGACTCCCGCTAACCCCATGGTGCAAGCCAACAGCTCCACAGATCTCGTCGGTGGGGTGGTCACGATGCTAAATCTGCCAAGTGTCAATCAAGATGTTTGCCAGGGAGCGACGCTGACGTTTAGCTACACCCTGAGCGGCAGTGCCAAGTGACGAACGCTTCCGCGCCCGTGAACATCAGAACGCCCCGCGCAAATGCTCGACCACGAGCCCATCACGGCGCCGCAGCACGCTGACGACATCGAAGCGCACCGAATGGTGCCCGGTCGCCGGATGCGCCGCCAGGTACGCCACCGCCAACCGCCGGACCCGGCGCGCCTTATCTGCCGTCACCGCCTCGGCTGGCGACCCGTAGCCCGTACCCGAGCGCGTCTTCACCTCGACGATCACGAGCGCATCGCCCTCACGCGCCACGATGTCCAACTCGCCGCGCACATCGCTGCCCCGCACCTGGGGAACCCGCCAGTTGCGCTCCAGGATCGTCAGCCCGGCCGCGGTCAGGTGACCGGCCGCCGTGTCCTCACCAAAACGGCCCACCGCATCCTTGACCCGCATGCCGCCACAACCTCGCCTCGCTCGCCCGGTCGGCGATGTGCCGACCACCTGACGATGGCGTGAGAGCTACGGCACCAGTGTTCGAGATTGGGCCCCTGTGGACCGGGGGCGGCCATCCACAGGTCCCGGTTCGCTCTGGGGTGCGCCTACGGGGCCACCGGTTAGAGCTCTGCCTTGGTGATCTCTTCCACGTTGACGTCCTTGAAGGTCACCACGCGCACGTTCTTCACAAATCGCGCCGGACGGTACATGTCCCACACCCACGCGTCGTGCAGCGAGAGCTCGAAGAACACCTCGCCGTCGGCGCTGCCGCGAACGTCGAGCCGGTAGTCGTTGGCCAGGTAGAAGCGGCGCTCGGTCTCGATCACGAATGTGAACAGGCCCACGACGTCGCGATACTCGCGATAGAGCTGCAGCTCCATCTCGGTCTCGTACTTCTCGAGGTCTTCGGCGCTCACGCCACTCCCTCCAGATCTACCGGCAGATCTGCGGTCGCGAAGTCGGGCATGCCGCCATCCTGCCCGACGCGAGCGCGAGCATCCGGGACGCCGGCCACCCCAGCCCGGCGGGCGGCGGCCTGCCGGACGTTGACGAAGGAGAAGCGATGTTCCTCGCAAGGCCCGTGAGCGTGCAGCGCGGCTTCGTGGTCGGGGGTGCAGTAGCCCTTGTGGGAGGCGAACGCGTACTCCGGGAACCGGCCGTGCAGCTCCCGCATCATCCGGTCGCGCGTCACTTTGGCGATGACGGACGCGGCCGCAACGCAGCCGACGACCTGATCGCCTTTCCAGACGGCGCAGGACGGCGACGGCATGCCGGGGATGGGGAATCCGTCCGTCAGCGTGTAGCAGGGCACGACGCCCAGCGTGGCGACGGCCCGGCGCATCCCCGAGACGTTGGCGACATGGACTCCGCGGCGGTCCACCTCGAGGGTCGGGATCACGCAGACCGACCAGGCCGTGGCCCGGGCCACCACCTGCGTATACGCCGACTCCCGCTGCTCGGGGGTGAGCAGCTTGCTGTCTGCGAGGCCGGCAATCTCACCGCGCTTGCCGGCAGGAAGTACGACGGCGGCGACCACCAGCGGCCCGGCGCAGGCCCCGCGGCCGGCTTCGTCGACCCCGGCCACGTGACGGAACCCGACGCGGTGCAGGGCGCGCTCGTAGCCCCAAAGGCCCGCGTCGCTACGCACGATCGCCAGCGGCGGCGCCAGCGACAGTGGGGTGCGGACGGCCGGGCGGGCGGCACCTGGCCGGCGTCGCAGCCGGGCCTTCTCCGCCGCGGCAGACGGGCGGGGACGGCGCGAGGACGAGGGCATAACGCAGCGACCTTATTTCGTTCGCTAGCCGCCCGCGTCGCCCGAGGGCGGTAGCGGCACGGCCAGGATCGGCAACCGGAACTGTCGCCTGCGCCACCAGAAGAATGGCACCAGGACGCCAAGACCCGGCGCCTGCAGGGCACCGGCGGCTTTGAACTGCGAAAAAGTCTTCGGCACCCCGAAGCCGCGCCACTTGGAAATCGGCCACACGCGGACGAACGCCTGCCCGATGACCTTGCTCTGTGGAATCTGACCGCCGACCCGCGAGTCCTCGGAGTTGTTGCGGTGATCACCCATCACCCAGAGGTTGGCCTTGGCGATGGTGACCGGGCCGAAGCGCTTGTTGGCCTCATCGGGCCCGGGACGGTAGACGTACGGCTCGTCGAGGGCCTTGCCGTTGACAGTCACCCGGCCCTGGGAATCGCAGCACGCCACCGTATCGCCGCCGATGGCGATGACCCGCTTGATGAAATCCTTGTTGTTGGGCCCAAGGCCGAACAGGTTTTCCAGATTGCGAAAGGCGCGGCTCACGACGTTGCCGGGAGGGTTGAGAGGGGTCGCCAACCGCTGGAAGCCCGTGCCTTCGATGTTGAAGACGACGATCTCTCCGCGCTTCACGTCGCGGAAGTGGTAGATCATCTTGTTGACCAGCACCCGGTCATCGACCCGCAGGGTCTGCTCCATGGAGCCGGACGGGATGTAGAACGGCTGCACCACAAAGGTCTTGATCAACAGCGCCAACACCAGCGCGATGAGGATCAGAACCGGGATCTCACGTCCGAGCGACTTCTTGGCTACCGGTTCGGCGGCCTTCTTCGGCCGTCGCCACCAGCGGCGGGGAGCGGCGGAATGTCGTCCGCCGGTCAGCGCGCTGGCTTCGCCGGAATCCGGCTTCGTCAGATCGACTACGGGCGTAGCGGACTCACCACCAACCCCAGAGCCCGTCACGGGCGGGCGATCGTCATCGTCACCAACGGGGGTGGTCATGACACCGAAAGCGGAGGACCCGTACGCGCCGGGGCGTGCGGTGCCAGGGTCACCGGCCCACCGGCTGGCGCTTCTCCTTGATCTTCGCAGCCTTGCCGCGCAGGCTGCGCAGGTAGTACAGCTTCGCCCGGCGGACATCGCCGCGGGTCAGGATCTCGATCTTGCTGATGATCGGGGTGTGCACCGGGAAGGTGCGCTCGACGCCGACACCGAAGCTGACCTTGCGGACGGTGAACGTCTCGCGAACGCCGCCGCCCTGACGCCGCAGCACGATGCCCTGGAAGATCTGGACGCGCTCGCGGCTACCCTCCACGACCCGCACGTGGACCTTGAGAGTGTCTCCAGGCCGGAAATCCGGCACATCGTCGCGCAGCGACGCGGCGTCGAGATCGTCAAGGATGTGCATGCTGAAGTCCTCTGATCGGGCTGTGTTGGTGCGAGCAGGGTTGGTGCGAGCAGGTGTTGGTGCGAGCAGCAGTGTGGCCATATGGATACCCGCAGCAGAAATCGAGCGGGCGCGTGACCGCCGATCCTCTACTGTGCCACAGACTGCACGCAGGCGACGAGCGCTCAGCCCGCAGGTGGCAGCAGATCAGGACGCCTCATCCGGGTACGCAGCAATGACTGCTCGCGTCGCCAGGCGGCAATAGCGCCGTGATCGCCTGAACGCAGCACGTCTGGGACACCGATCCCCTCCCACTCCGGCGGGCGGGTGTACGACGGCGCCTCCAGCAGGCCGGCGGAGAAGGAATCGTCACCTGCTGACTCCGCATTCCCCAGCACCCCAGGCAGCAGGCGGACGACGGCCTCCACCATCACGAGCGCGGCAACCTCGCCCCCCGCGAGTACGTAATCACCGATGCTGATTTCGTCATCCGCCCAGCGCTCGGCGACCCGGGCGTCGATGCCCTCGTAACGTCCGCAGCAGAAGATCAGCCAGGGTTCGCCGGCGAGCTCAGCGGCCAATTGCTGGTCGAAGGGTCGGCCCGCGGGAGTGGGAACGATCACGCGCGCCCGGCCGGACTGTGCCGGCTCCCGATGGGCTACGGCCGTGCCGCCGGTGACCTCCTGCAACGCCCGGCCCCAGGGCTCAGGCTTCATGATCATGCCCGGACCGCCGCCGTAGGGGCTGTCGTCGACCGTGCGATGCACGTCATCGGTCCACTTCCGAAGATCGTGGACCGCGACTTCCAGGGTGCCGCGCTCGCGCGCCTTGCCCAGCAGCGAAAGCTCGAGCGGGGCGAAATAGTCCGGGAAGATGGTGACGAAGTCGAGTCGCACCGCCGCTCAGAGCTCCAGCAATCCCGGCGGCGGGTCGACGATGACGATTCCGGCGGCTGGGTCGACCGTGGGCACGATGTCGCGCACGAACGGCACCAACAAGTCACCGCCCACCGCACGACCGATCACGAGCAGTTCGCCGCCGGGGTTGTGCAGAACGTCGGTCACCGGACCGAGTTCGGTCCCGTCCACCGTTCGGGCGCTCAAACCGATGAGGTCGGTGTCCCACCAGGCGTCGTCCTCGGCGTCTTCGGTGGCGACTCCGGCTTGATCGGCATCGATGAGCAGCAGTGACCCTTGCAGGGCTTCTGCCACATCGCGAAGCATGACCTCCTCGAAGGTCACGAGCAGGCGCCCGGAGTGCGGGCGCGCCGCCGCGACGGTGAGGGTCGGCACGTCGGGATGGTCCGTGAACAACACGTTCCCGACAGCGAAGCGCCGCTCAGGTACGTCGGAACGCACCTGGACCGAGACCTCGCCGCGGATGCCGTGAGCCCGCGCCACGTGACCGACCACGACCCGAGCGGGCTCCTGGGCGTCGGCGCGTTGATCGGCGGAGCTCAGCGGCGAACCGCCGATCAGCGACGGTCGGTGTCGACGACGTCGACACGCACGCCGCGACCGCCTACGCCGGCGACAATGGTGCGCAGCGCGTTGGCCGTGCGGCCGCCGCGACCGATGACCTTGCCGAGATCGTCAGGGTGGACGCGCACCTCGAGGGTGCGCCCACGCCGTCCGGAACGCTCCTCGACAGAGACTTCGTCAGGATGCTCGACGATGCCTTTGACGAGGTGCTCGACCGCCGCCTCCAACACGCTTACTCCGCGGCCGGTGCGTCAGCCGGGGTCTCGGCCGCCGGCTCGGTGCTTTCCGCCTGCGCCGCCGGAGCCGCCTCAGCAGCCGGAGCCGCCTCAGCAGCCGGAGCCGCCTCAGCAGCCGGAGCGGCCTCAGCAGCCGGAGCGGCCTCAGCAGCCGGAGCGGCCTCAGCTGCGGGAGCGACTGCGGGGGCCTCGGTCTTGGGGGCAGCCTTCTTGGCCTGCTTCGGGGTCAGCGGGGCGGTGACATCGGTGATGCCCGCCGACGCGCGAGCCGCCTCGTTGAAGGCGATGGTCTTGTCGACCTTGGGCGCCTTGACGAGCATGGGCGGCGGCGCGGGCTCGCCCTTGAACTTCTGCCAGTCGCCAGTGACCCGGAAGATCGCGCGAACCGGGTCAGTCGGCTGCGCACCGACACCCAGCCAGTACTGCGCACGGTCGGCGTTGACCTCCATGAAGCTCGGGTCTTCCTTGGGGTGGTACTTGCCGATGGTCTCGATGACCCGGCCGTCCCTCTTGGTGCGAGCGTCAGCGACGACGATTCGGTAGTAGGGCGCGCGCATCTTGCCCAAGCGCATCAGCTTGATCTTGGTGGCCACGTTGGTTCGCTTGCTCCAGTCTCAGGGATGGCTGTCCGGCGCGGCCGAGTGGGGACACATCAGCGCGCAAACAGCCTGACGATGCTTCCACCGGGAAACGGAAGAGGGCCGTAAACCGGTAGAGCACCCGTTAGGCACTCAGCAAATCAGTGTGCCACATATGCAGCCGCGTCGGCCGTGGGCAGACGGCGGACCTTGGCCGGGTCATTAACCCCGAGTTGGACGCTAAAACCGGCTCTTACCGGCCAACTCGGGGTTTTTCACCGGCTGCGGAGGCCGAGCGGGCTAGCCGCGACGGCGCGGCGGCGGTCCAGCGGGCGGCTTCGGCAGGTTGAGCCCGCCCGGTCCACCCGGCAGTTGCAGCTTGGAAAGATCTGGCAGCTGGCCGCCCGCCGGCAGCCCGAAGGGGTTGACAGCGGCCGGCTTCTCGGCAGCCGGAGCACCCTCGCCCCGCTGGACCGCAGCGCGGGCCGCCGGATTGCCCTTTCGCGAGGCGCCCTTGCCCTTCTTGACCTGCCGGCGGGCCTTGCGCACGCCACCGAGGCCGGCCATGCCCGCCATCTGCTTCATCATCTTGCGGGCTTCCTCGAACCGGTCGAGCAGCTGATTCACCTCGGTGACGGTGACTCCCGACCCGCGGGCGATACGCGACTTACGCGAGGCGTTGAGGATCTTGGGCTGCTCACGCTCCGATGGCGTCATCGAGCGGATGATCCCCATCACCCGATCGACGTCGCGGTCGTCGACCTGGGCGAGCTGCTCCTTCATCTGCCCCATGCCCGGCAGCATCCCGAGCAGGTTGGCGATGGGCCCCATCTTGCGCATCTGCAGCATCTGGTCGAGGAAGTCCTCGAGCGTGAAGTCGTCGCCCGCGATCTTCGACGCCATCTCTTCGGCCTGCGAGACGTCGAACGCCTGCTCAGCCTGCTCGATGAGGGTGAGCACGTCGCCCATCCCGAGGATGCGAGAGGCCATCCGCTCGGGGTGGAAGACGTCGAAATCGGCGAGCTTCTCACCCGTCGACGCGAACATGATCGGCCGCTGGCACACCTGGGCTACGGAAAGCGCGGCGCCGCCGCGAGCGTCACCGTCGAGCTTGGTAAGGACGACGCCGGTGAAGTCAACGCCCTCGAGGAACGCCTGCGCCGTGGTGACAGCGTCCTGACCGATCATCGCGTCGACGACGAACAGCACCTCGTCGGGATGAACCGCGTCGCGGATGTCCGCCGCCTGCTTCATCAGCTCGGTGTCGATGCCGAGCCGGCCGGCGGTGTCAACGACGACCACGTCGTGCACCTTCTGGCGGGCCACCGCCAGCGCATCGCGCGCCACAGCGACCGGGTCACCGACTCCGTTGCCCGGCTCCGGGGCGTACACCTCCACACCAGCCTGCTGGCCGACGACCTGCAACTGCTGCACAGCGTTGGGACGCTGCAAGTCACAGGCCACCAGCAGCGGTGCGTGGCCTTGGGACTTCAGCCAGAGCCCGAGCTTGCCGGCCAGCGTCGTCTTACCGGACCCCTGCAGCCCGGCCAGCATGATCACCGTCGGCGGGGACTTCGCGTAACGCACGTTGCGCGTCTCGCCGCCGAGGATGGCAACGAGCTCCTCGGAGACGATCTTGATGACCTGCTGCGCGGGATTGAGCGCTCCGCTGACCTCGGCTCCGCCGGCGCGCTCCTTCACAGCCGCGATGAACGTGCGCACGACGGGCAGTGCCACATCGGCCTCGAGCAGGGCAATGCGGATCTCGCGGGCGGTGGCGTCGATGTCCTTTTCGGACAGCCGACCCTTGCCGCGCAGCGACGCGAAGACCTTGTCGAGCCGGTTGGAGAGGGTGTCGAACACGCAGGGGCCCTTCGGGCAGGACGGGCAGGCTGGTGCCAGCCTACGGCCGGGTCATACGCTCAGGGGCGACCTGACGATGTGTCAGCTGTGTCAGGCCGTGACGAGATGTCGGAGGAGCAGATCGCGACCTGACTGAGCGCAGCGAAGTCGAGCGCGGGTCTGTGACCATTTTGCAGCGGTCAGCAGCGGTCAGCAGCGGTCAGCAGCGGTGAGTGGAGATGGTGAGCGTGACGACAACGGTCGACTCGGTAGCGGTCAGTGCGGTGACCCCGCAGCACGGGCTGGACTTTGCCGCCTTCGACGGTGACAACCACTACTACGAGGCCATCGACGCGTTCACCCGCCACCTCGATCCGCGCCTCGGTACGCGCGTCATCCAGTGGTGTGAGATCAACGGCCGCAAATACCACGTGCTCGGCGGCAAGGTCAGCCACGCGGTGGTCAACCCGACGTTCGACCCGGTCTCCCCCGCCGGCGCGCTGTCGGCGTACTTCCGCGGTAATACCGAGGGCCGCAGCCCGCTCGAGTACCTGCGCGAGCGTGAGCCGATCCGTCCCGAATACCGCGATCGCGACGCCCGCCTGGCGGCGATGGACGCCCAGGGGCTGCAGAAGATCTGGATGTTCCCGACGCTCGGGATGATCTACGAGGAGCTCCTGAAGAACGATCCGGGCGCGGTCGCACTGCTGTTCCAGTCGTTCAACCGCTGGGTCGAGGAGGACTGGGGCTACGCGTACCAGGACCGCCTGTTCGCCTCGCCGTACATCTCTCTCGCCGACCAGGACATCGCGATTCGGGAGTTCGAACGAGCGGTCAGCCTGGGGGCGCGCCACGTCGTGATGCGTCCGGCTGCGGTTTTCACCGAGAAGGGTTCCTTCGGGATCGCCGACCCGGTCTTCGATGCGTTCTGGGCCCGCGTCAACGAGGCGGGCATCCCGGTCGTCATCCACGCCGGCGACAGCGGCTACTCCTCCAACGGCTACGGCCGTGAGGGCTTCTCCGCGAACTTCTCCGGCGCCGGCCGGCCGTCGGTCACGGCGTTCAACATGGAGCGCGCGATCTACGACGTTCTCGCGTCGATCATCTTCGAGAAGCTCTTCGACCGCTTCCCCAACGTGCGCATCGTGTCCGTCGAGAACGGCTCGACGTTCTTGCCGGACCTGTTCAAGAAGCTGCGCTCGACCGCGCGCAAGACCCCGGGCTACTTCACCGAGGACCCGGTCGAGACCTTCCAGCGCAATATCTGGATCAACCCGTTCTGGGAGGACGACGTCAACGAGACGGTCGCCGTGATGGGCGCCGACCGCGTCGTCTTCGGCTCGGACTGGCCCCACATCGAGGGCATGCCGCAGCCGCTGGACTACGTGGACGAGCTGGACGCGTTCAGCGACACCGAGCGCCGCAAGATCCTGCTGGAAAACGCCGAGGAACTCACCACGCCCCGCCCCACGTAACCAAGATCAACGCCGCAACGATCATGGTTAGAGGGCCGAAAACCCCCTGAAGTCATGATCATTGAAGCGTTGATCATGTACGTCAGCCGAGCAGGGCGTCGACGAAGGCTTCCGGCTCGAAGGGGGCGAGGTCGTCGGGGCCCTCGCCGAGGCCGATCAGCTTCACGGGTACCCCCAGCTCGCGCTGAACCGAGACGACGATCCCGCCTTTGGCAGTGCCGTCCAGCTTGGTGAGGACGACGCCGGTCACGTTGACCACCTCGGCAAAAACGCGGGCCTGTACCAGCGCGTTTTGCCCGGTCGTGGCATCCAGCACGAGCAGCACCTCATCGACCGGCGCCTGCTTTTCGACGACCCGCTTGACCTTGCCGAGTTCATCCATCAGGCCCGACTTGGTGTGCAGCCGGCCGGCGGTGTCGATCAGGACGGTGTCGACCCCGTCCTCGATACCCTGCTTGACGGCCTCGAAGGCGACGCTCGCCGGGTCAGCCCCCTGCGGCCCGCGTACGGTCTCGGCGCCGACCCGTCCGCCCCAGGTTTCGAGCTGGTCAGCGGCAGCAGCGCGAAACGTGTCGGCGGCGCCCAGCAGGACGGTCCGGCCATCGGCGACCAAGACGCGCGCCAGCTTGCCGCAGGTGGTGGTCTTGCCCGTCCCATTGACACCGACCACCAGGATGATCGCCGGGCGGCCGTCGTGAGCACCGGTGGCGACGCTGCGGTCGGTCGTCGTGCCCACCTGAGCCAGCAGTTCGTCGCGCAGCAACGCCCGGGCATCGCCAGGAGTACGCGCTCCGAGCACCCGCACCCTGGTCTTCAGCGCCTCGACCAGCTCGGTCGCCGGAGTAACCCCCATGTCGGCAGTGAGCAGGGTGTCTTCGATTTCTTCCCAGTCCGCGTCGCCGATCGTGTCGCGCGAGAGGACCGTGAGCAGCCCGCGCCCCATCGTGCTTTGCGATCGGGCCAGCCGGGAACGCAGCCGCACGAGGCGGCCCGCGGTGGGCAGCGGCACATCCAGAGCCGGGCCGACATCCGCGTCGGACTCTCCCGCCTCGGGCAGCTCGACGGTGGCAACCCCGCGGACGTAACCCTCCGCGGGCGGTGCAGCGTCCTCGGATTCACCGGAACCGCCGCCGCGGTCACTGGGCGGCCGCCGTGCTTCGGTCCGGTCGGAACGTAAGCCCCCGCGGCGCCGAGGGGCGGTGAGAACGAACCCGGCGGTGACCAGGATGGCCAGCAACACGATGGACAGAATGGTGATGAGCAGGGTGATAGCGAGCTCCTCGGGCGAACGACATCGTGCATGAGCGAGGCTACGCGGGGACCGCGCCCGCAAGTTTGGTCACGTTCGCTTTGGTCGCGGCGCGCCCATGGGTACGTGGGGGATTCCGGGGGACCCGACGTCGGCGGACGATCTGCCCCGAAACGTCAGGCGCTCAAGCGCTCCCGCAGCCGCTGGCTCACGACCGTGGTCACCCCGTCGCGGCGCATCGTGACGCCGTACAGCGCGTCGGCGATCTCCATCGTGCGCTTCTGGTGCGTCACGACGAGCAGCTGCGAGCTCGCCCGCAAATGCTCGAGCGCTTCAAGCAGGCGCCCCAGATTGCGATCGTCGAGGGCGGCCTCGACCTCGTCCAAGACGTAGAACGGCGACGGCCGCGCCCGAAAGACCGCCAGCAGGAAGGCGAGCGCCGCCAGCGAGCGTTCGCCGCCGGAAAGCAGGGACAGTCGTGAGACCCGCTTGCCAGCGGGACGCACCTCGACCTCGATGCCGGTCATCAGCAGGTCATCGGGGTCGGTGAGCAACAACCGACCTTCGCCCCCCGGAAAGAGCGTCGGGAAGACGAGGGCAAACTCGCGGGCGGTGTCTTCCAGGGCGGAGCCCATCACCTCGACGACCCGCGCGTCGACGTCACGCACGATGCCGAGCAGCTCACGACGGGTCTTCGCCAGATCCTCCACCTGCTGGGCGAGGAAGGTCGCACGCTCCTGCAGCGCGGCGTATTCCTCGAGCGCAAGGGGGTTGACCGTGCCCAGCCGGGCAAGCGCACGCTCCGCCTCCGCCGCCCGCTTTTCCTGAGCGGGACGGTTGAACGCCGCCAGCTGGCCCTCCTCCGAGTCCGGCGGGACCGGCAGGTGGGGCCCGTACTCCGCAACGAGGATCTCGGGCTCCATGCCCCACTCCTCGCGGCAGCGCTCGTGCAGGCTGTCACGCACGAGACGCTGCTCGGTGCGGGCCATCTCGTCCCGGTGACGCGCGTCGCGCAGTCCCTCGACCTCGACTCCGAGCGCGCGCGATTGTTCCCGCACGTGGGAGAGCTGCTGCTCGGCGGCGACACGCTCGCCGTCGGCGGATTGACGGGCCGCCCCTGCGACGCTCAGCGACTCGGCAAGCCGCAGCGAGCCACGAGCGGCAAGCTGAGCGACGGCGCCTGCTCGCTCAGCCGCGGCGGCTCGCTCCACGCGGCGCCGCTCGAAAGCGGCCCGGGACTTGCGTTCAGCAGTAGCCGAGCGGGCGAGCGCGGCGGCTCGGCCGGCCATCGCACGGGACTGCTCCTCGGCAACGCCCGCGGCGAGCCGAAGCTCGACTTCTTCGCTGCGGGCCTGCTCCAGGATCGCTGCCAGCCGTTCACGATCCGCCGGATCGGGCTCCGCCGGCAGCGCCTCACCGTCCATGGCTGACACCTGATCGGTGAGGGCTCGGGCGTCAGCCTCGTGGCGCGCTCGTGCGTGGTGCAGCTCCGCCCGGGCGCGCTCCACGCGCTCCGCCTCGGCGATGCCCGATCGAGCCGCTGAGGTGGCGCGCGCCAACTCGTCCTGATACGCAGCAATGCCCGCGTCAGAATCGTGCAGCTCCTTGAGCGCCGCGCTAACCGTGACCTCGTGGGAACTGACAGCGGCAAGCGCGACGGCGTGAGCTTCCGCCTCCCGTGCGCAGCGCGCCTCGGCGGCGGTCACCCGCTGCTCCGCGTCGGCCACCGCCGCGCGTACCGCGAGTGGTGAGGCCGGCGCCCGGGTGCCGCCCGCCGCACTCGACGGCCCGAGCAGGTCACCGTCGCGGGTGGCGGCGGTCAGGGCGGGCTGCTGAGCGCCGAGCGCCAGGGCTGCCGCCAGATCGTCGACCACGACAATCCCGCCGAGCAGCGCGGCAAGGCTTCGCCGCACCCCCTCCGCGGCCGGAGCCGGGACTGACGGATGAACGCTGACCAGGTCGACGGCCCAGGTCGCACCTGCCGGCAACTCCCCGGTCGCCTTGGCGGCGGAAGGCGCCCCGGCGACCAGCACCGAAACTCGGGTGCCGCCGGCGGCAGCTGCCTGCAGGGCCGCAGCCGCCGCGGCAGGCCCGGCGGCCGCCAAACCGGCGACCAGGTCCCCAAGGGCGGCGGCGATGGCCGCCTCCGCCCCTTTGGCGACGGTGACGACGCCGGCGGTGGCCCCCAGCACTCCCGCCGGCGGGTCAGCCAGGATGGCGGCCGTACCGTCGTCAGGCTGCAACGACTGCGCCCACGCGTCGCGGGTCGCGAGCGCGCTCACCCGCTCCTGCTCAGCCTCACGCAAGCCGGCGGCGGACTCTTCGACGGATGCCCGAGCCGCCAGCAGCGCCGCTTCCGCCTGCGCGTGCAAGCCGTCCAGCTCCACCTCGGCGGCGTCCAGTCGTTCGAGTTCGGCAGCCGCGACCGCGGCCTCCGCCTCACGCTCGGCCGCCCGTGCCCGGGCCGCCGCCGCCGTCTCTTGCAGTCGCTCGTCCTCGGCCCCGGCGGCGGCGAGCCGGCCCTGCGCTGTCTGGAGCGATCCGGTCAGCCGGGCCAGACCTTCCCGCCGATCGGCGGCGGCGCGCGCCGCCGCACGGGTGCGCTCGTCCCACGCGTGCAGCGCACCTTCGGCTTCCCCGCGAACCGCGCGGGCTGACTCAAGCCGCGTCTTGGCGTCAGCGGCCTGCTCCGCGAGCGCCTGCTCGTCGCGTTCCGCCGCCGCCGATTCGGCTTCCAGCTGCTCCGGATCGCGGCCGTTCGGCGCGTGCTCCGGCTCGCCAAGGTAGCTGGCCCGCTGGTCGGCCAGCGCGCGTACCGCAGCAAGCCGTTCGGACAGCCGGCCGAGGGCGTGCCAGACCTGCGCAGCGGCGTCCGCGCGTGACGTACTAGCGACGACGGATGCGCTCAACGATTCTTCCGCCGCCAACGCCTGGTGAAGCTGCCCCTCTGCCTCCGAGAGACGCTGGGCGAGCGTTCCGTCGGCGGCGCCGCGCTCGGCGAGGGCGTTTCCGGCGTTGACGATGTCGTCGGCCAGTAGCCGCAGCCGCGCATCGCGAAGCGCCGCCTGGACTACGCCCGCTTTGCGCGCCGCTTCCGCCTGACGGCCCAGCGGGCCGAGCTGGCGACGCAACTCGGCCGCGAGGTCGGTGAGCCGCTCCACGCTGGTTGCCGTCGTCTCGAGCTTGCGCAGCGCCCGCTCTTTGCGCTTGCGGTGCTTGAGGACGCCGGCCGCCTCTTCGACGAAGCCGCGCCGGTCTTCCGGCCGGGCACCTAGCACCGCGTCGAGCGACCCTTGTCCGACGATGACGTGCATTTCGCGACCGATGCCGCTGTCGGAGAGCAATTCCTGCACGTCGAGCAACCGGCAGGGGCTGCCGTTGATCGTGTATTCCGATTCCCCCGACCGGTACATCAGGCGCCCGATCGTCACCTCGGCGTAATCGATCGGTAGGGCGCCGTCAGCATTGTCGATGGTCAGCTGCACCTCGGCGCGCCCGAGCGGCGGCCGGCCGGGCGAGCCAGCGAAGATGACGTCTTCCATCTTTCCGCCGCGAAGAGCCTTGGCGCCCTGTTCCCCAAGCACCCAGGCGATGGCGTCGACGACATTGCTCTTGCCCGAGCCATTGGGTCCGACGACGCAGGTCAGCCCGGGTTCGAGCTGCAGGGTGGTCGACCCGGCGAAGGACTTGAAACCGCGCAGGGTCAGGCTCTTGAGATACATCAGGCCGAACGCTAGTGGCGCGCACCCGCAAAACAGAGGAGGACGCCCCGAAGGACGTCCTCCCAGAAAAAAGCGGCCCTAACAGCCGCTGGCGGCTCAGGTGAGCGCGGGCTCCTTGTCGAGCTCACGAAGCTCGTGACTCACATCTACCTGTGACGCGAGAACCTCGTTGACGGCAAGGGCACGATCAAGTTCGATCTCCAGGTCACGCACTCGAGTCCGAAGGCGTTTGACCTCCGCCACGATGCGTACGTCGTTACTAACGCCGACGTGTCCGAACAGGGCTTTCGCCATCTTGGGGGTCCTCCACGATGAGTGACCGAACAATCGGCGCCTGGGCAGAAGGGCAGACTGGCGCCGGTTCAATTTCGATGTCAACCATCGCATGTCCGGACCGCATCGTCAACCCCTGACGCACCCTCCGAGGCACAGATCACTGCACGTCACAGCATGTTTCCGGGTCAAAGTCACTCGGCTGGCTCAACGCTCGTGGAATCCCGACACATCGGGCCGCGGATCAGACCAACGCTCCGTTACGCCATTTACCCGCCCCGCCGTACGCGGGCCGCGCAGCCACTCGAGCAACTGCTCGCACGACTCGCGCGGACCTTGCGCGACGACCTCGACCCGGCCGTCATCGAGGTTGCGGGCCGAGCCGACGAGTCCCAGCTCAAGGGCACGCGCACGGGCGCACCAGCGAAATCCGACCCCTTGCACCCGCCCCCGTACCCAGGCCGTTACGCGAGCCGCGGGGTCGCCAGGATCGGTGTGCGCGCTTGCCATGCCATGCTGGGGCGGTGGGGCAGCGACTTCGGGTACGTCATCAGGCAGATCGAGTAGATCGCGAGGGAGTTCGGTCATTGCGTAGCCACGATAAGCCACGAATGTCGATCGGCGGCCGGCGCCGGCTTGCGGTGAGCCTGGCGGGGCTGGCAGCGGCTCCAGCCTTGCTGCTGGCGGCCTGCGGCAACGCCGAACACAAGGTGGCTAAGGACACCCGCCCGGACGCGCGCGCCAGCACCGAGGGTGCGCAGCCCGCCCTTCCGCAGCCGGTCGCGAGCGACTCCCCGCTGGCGAGCCCGGCCAACGGCATCCCACCGGAGGACCTGGTCAGCCAGGCAGGCTTCGGCAAGCGCAACGACAAGTAGTCCGCCCGCCTCAACAAGCAATCCTCCGGCGGTTGCCGTTCAGGCAGGATCGGCTAGATGCCCGAGCTGCCTGAGGTCGAGACGGTTCGGCGCGGGCTGCAGCGCTGGGTCGTGAACCGGACGATCAGCCAGGTCGAGGTGGCCCACCCACGCGCCATCCGACGCCATCTCGCGGGAGCCGACGATTTCGTCGCACTGCTCGCGGGACGCACCTTCGAAGCCGCCTTGAGACGCGGCAAGTACCTGTGGCTTCCGCTGGACTCCGGCGACGCGCTGGTCGGCCATCTCGGCATGAGCGGGCAGTTGCTGATGGAAAATGCCGACGCCCCGGACGAGTCCCACCTGCGGGTGCGGCTTCGCTTCACCGACGGCGACCCGGAATTGCGTTTCGTGGACCAACGCACGTTCGGCGGCCTGTCGGTTGCTGCGGGCGGTGCCGAAATATCCGGTTCACACGTACTTCCCGGCTCACTGGAACACATCGGACGAGACCCGCTGGATCCACAGTTCGACCCCGAGGCGTTCGTCGCTGGGTTGCGGCGGCGGCGTACCGGGGTGAAGCGGGCGTTGCTCGACCAGACGCTCGCCAGCGGCATCGGCGCGATCTACGCCGACGAAGCGTTGTGGATCGCGAAGGTGCACTGGGCGCGGGCAACCGAAAACATGCCGCGCCCGCAGGTCAGACGGCTCCTCGAGGCGGTGCAGCAGGTGCTGGCCGCGGCCGTGGAGGTCGGCGGGACCTCCTTCGACGCCCTGTACGTCAACGTTAACGGGCAGTCGGGATACTTCGACCGTTCCCTGCACGCGTACGGACGCGAAGGCGAGCCTTGCGACCGCTGCGGTACACCGATCCGGCGTTCGAAATTCATGGGTCGCTCGTCGTACTGGTGTCCCAAATGCCAGCCGCAGCCGCGTCATCCGCACTACTGAGCGGTCGGCTCCGCAGCGGTATCCCCGAGGTTTCGGAGCGCCTGCTCGGCGGCTTGCTGTTCGGCTTCCTTCTTGCTGCTGCCGACTCCCTCGCCGAGGCGCTCGCCCCCGACGATCACCACCGCCACGAACTGCTTGGCGTGATCCGGGCCCGACTCGGCGACCTCGTACTCCGGCGGGCCGGATCCCCGGCCGGCCGAGCTCTCTTGCAGGGAGGTCTTCCAGTCCAGGCCGCCGAGGCCCTGGCTGGTGCCGTCCAGCAGGGGTTCGAACAACCGCAGAACCACGTCACTCGCCGCCCCCATGCCGCCGGCCTCGTACGTGGCACCGATGACGGCCTCGAGGGTGTCGGCCAGAATGCTCGGCTTGTCGTCACCGCCGGTGCTCTGCTCGCCGCGACCGAGGTAGATGTACGCACCGAGCCCGCCGCTGCCCGGAGCACCGACCCCGCGGGCCACGCCGGCGAGAGCGCGCATGTTGACGATCGACGCGCGCAGCTTCGCAAGCTGGCCTTCGGGCAGGTCGGGATGGCGGCGATAGAGGGAATCGGTGACGACCAGCCCCAGGACCGCGTCGCCGAGGAACTCCAGCCGTTCGTTGGTGGGCAGGCCACCATGCTCGTACGCGTATGAGCGATGGGTGAGAGCCCGGATCATCAGCTCAGGTGAGCACGCGAGGTCCAGCGCCGAGAGCAACTCTTGCGGCGGGCGCGGTTCGGGGTCGGGTCGGCGCGGCATCAGCGTCGTGAAGGCGAGCGCAGGGCGCTCACGAGATCACCCAGCACGGTCAGGTGGGAAAGCGCCTCGTCATCCACGCGCACCGGCCACCCCTCCTCGCGCAGGCGCTCCTCGCTGACCTCGACGATCTCGATCAGTGCCAGCGAGTCCGCCTCCAGGTCCTGCACTAGCCGCGTGCCTGAGTGCAGCCCATCGTGATCAACGGCGAGGACGGTCGTGACGGCCTGGCGAACCACGTCGAGCAACGCTTGATCCGTCATGACGCCACCCCCGCATCCAGATGCTCCACGCCTGCAGAGGAATGTCCCGCTCGGCGCCACTGGAGCAGCCCGGCCATCGTTTCCCTCATCCCAGCAATCAGGTCGGCCCTCGCGGCGCGGGCGGCTCCGGCGATGCACTCGGCGACCGCCGCCGGCGAGGACGCTCCATGACCCACCACGACGACCCCGTCGACTCCCAGCAACACGGCACCACCCTGACTGTCAGGACCGAGCCGGCGGCTGACCGCGGCGATTGCCTCCCGCCCTGTCGGGTCGAGCGCCGGCCACGCGAGTGCCGTCACCGCGGCGACGGCACTTTCCATGCCCTTCAACAAGACGTTGCCGGTGAACCCATCCGTGACGACGACGTCGGCCGGGCCGCCCATCACGACCGCAGAACTTTCCACGTTCCCCACAAAACGGGCGGAGACGTGTTCCCCGGCAAATACCTCCGCGAGCAGGCCGGCCGCCTCCTTGCGGGTCGGATCGCCTTTGCCGGGCTCGGACCCGACCGACAGCAGTCCGACGGACGGCTCGCCGATTCCCAGGTGGACCCGTGCATACGCGGCTCCGCACAGCGCGAACTGCAGCAGCAGCGCCGACCCCGCCTTGACCGTCGCCCCCGCGTCTACCAGCACCACGGGTGCGTTCACGGCCGGGACGACGACGGCGAGCGGCGGGCGGGTGACGCCTGGCAGGCAGCCGAGCGTGAAAAGCGCGGCGGCCATCGCCGCGCCCGTGGGCCCGACCGAAACGCAGGCATCGGCCTCGCCGTCACGAACGAGACGGGCAGCGACCCGCACGGTGGCGTCGCGTCGCGATCGCACTGCGCGTACCGGGTCCTCGAACATCTCGATGCGCTGCCTGGCGGCCACGATGCGCAGCCGGCCGGGGTCGATCCCCGCGCTGCGAGCCGCAATCAACTCCGCCGCAAGCTCCGGTGGGCCGACGAGCAGCACTTCGAGGTCGTCGCAGCTCCGGGCGGCCGCGACGGCGCCGTCAACGACGACCTCCGGGCCGGCGTCACCACCCAGCAGGTCGACAGCAATGCGTGGAGCGCTCAGCGGACGGTTCAGACGTCGATCACCTGACGGCCGTCGTAACGGCCGCAGGTCGGGCAGGCGGTGTGCGGAAGGGTCACATGACCGCGATCGCACTTGGCGAGCTGCACCTGGGTCGCCTTCCACTGGCTACGGCGAGAGTGGGTGTTGGACCGCGAGGTGCGGCGCTTCGGGACGGCCACGTCAGGACTCCTGTTCTGGACTGGACTCGGCCAGCCCCGCTTGCATGCGAAGACCGGCCAGGGCCGCCCATCGTGGGTCGACCGTGTCGTGTGAATGGTTATTGGGAAGCTCGGCGAGGGGTTCACCGCACCCGGGGCAGAGCCCCGGGCAGTCGTCGTCGCACAAAGGGGTCATCGGAAGCTCGAGCACCAGCGCATCGCGCAGGACAGGCTCGAGATCGATCAGATCAGCGACCAACAACGGAAGCTCATCGTCGTCATCCGAGACATCAGGGTTTGCGCCCCGGAAGCTTCCGGAGTAAGGGCCGGACTCGGGGTAGCGGTAGAGCTCCTGCACATCCACGGTGAACGGCATGTGAAACGGCTCGAGGCAGCGGCCGCACTCGCCGGTCATGCTGGCGCGGACGGTGCCCGACACGAGCACGCCCTCCATCACGGACTCGAGCCGCAGGTCAAGCACCAACTCGCTACCCGTGGGGACGAGTGCCATCCCTTGGCCACCGAAGTCAACGGGTGCCCGCTCCTCGCTTTGGACGTGGCGCATCGACCCGGGACGACGGCCCAGTACGCGCGTGTCGAGCACGAGCGGCTGGCGCGGGTCGAGCCGGGCCTTACCGGGATGCGATTTCGGCATCTTCGACACGGCCTTCGGAAAGCTAGGTCACGGACTTCATGACCGGCGCGCAGGGCGCCGGGGGCGGGCAGGGGACTGTTCTTCGGATCGCGCGCAGGCTCACGCCCGCGAACACGACTTCCGAGTCTACAAGCAGGCTCGCCCGACGCGGTCAGCTTGCTGTGGGAGCCCGTCCCGCCGGTGAGCCAGCCGTGTCCTGCAGGTTCGCGGATTCCCACGACAGCTCTTGCGCAGAGCCGTGCTCGCCGTTTTGAGGGGCGTGCTGAGCAGGCTGACCTGCTGGGTAGCCGGCGCCGTATTCGGAAGCGGCTGCCTCCGCCTCATCCCGTGATCCGGCCACCCGGGCACGGCCCCGCGAAACCGTCTCCAGGGAGGCGGTGAGCAACTGTTCGAAACGCTCCAGCGAGCCGTCGATGTAGTCATCCGTCTGCTCGCGCATCCGGATGGCTTCGGCCTCGGCCTCTTCGGTGATCTCGGCGGCTACCCGCCCTGCCTCGTCGACCAGCTCGCTCTCGGACACCAGCCGGCTGCGCTCGTCACGCGCCGCCGCTACCGTGCGGTCGGCTTCTGCCCTGGCCTGGCCAAGCAGCTCATCGGCCTGGGCACGGGCGCTGATGTGAAGTGCGTCGCGCTCCCGGAGCAGCGAGCGGGCCTCGGACATCTCGGCGGGCAGCAACTGGCGGAGCTCCTCCAGCGCACCGAGCAAGGCGGACCGGTCGATGACGGCCGCCGATCCGGAGAGCGCCTTGCCTTTGGCGGTCTCCACCATGGTGATGATCTCGTCGAGCTTGCCCTGCACGTCCGGCATGGCCGTCAGCCTATGGCAGTGCGACCGGTGACGCAGCGGGAGTTCCGAGGTAGACCTCTCGGCCGGGATCAGCCGCCAGACAGCTTGTCGCTCATCCGCTTCAGGACGAATGAAGGCACCAGGTGGCTGACGTCACCACCCCAGGTGGCGACCTCCTTGACCAGGCTCGACGACAGGAAGGACGACGCCGGGTTGGTGCTCATGAAGAGCGTCTCGGTGCCCGCGAGCGAGTGGTTCATCTGCGCCATCTGCAGCTCGTAGTCGAAGTCGCTGACCGCGCGCAAGCCCTTCACGATCACGGGGATGTGGCGGTCGCGGCAGAAGTCGACCAGCAGCCCGTAGAAGGACTCAACGAGGACATTGCCGCAGTCGGCCGTCGCTTCGCGGAGCATCTCCATCCGCTCCTCGACCGTGAACATGCCGGCCTTGCTCTTGTTGATCAAAACCGCGACAACGACCTCGTCGTAGAGCTTCGCGGCGCGCCCGATGATGTCGAGGTGCCCGTTGGTGACCGGGTCGAAGGACCCCGGGCAGACGACGCTGCGCAGGACCTTTGGAGGACTCACGAGGCACTCAAGATGGGCTCACGAATCGGCACCGATCATGATCGCCAACCGTACCAGAGCGTCGAATCGCCATAGCTGCGTGGTTCAGAGACCTCAAACCCGGGCGGCCACACCGGGTCGGCGCTGCGCGTTGCCCGCTCGACGACCAGGACCTGGTGGGCATATTCCGCAGCCGCCGCCAGGATCGGGTCGACGTCGAGGTTGTAGGGCGGGTCAAGAAAGACGATGTCGAAGTTGACCCCGAAACGCGCCGCTGAGGCGGTGGCCTCCGGCTCCGTGACCTCCTCCGCGCGCCCGGCGAGCACCACCGCACCCGGCAGCCCGAGCGTCGCGACGTTAGCCCGCAGCACTTTGAGTACCGAGATGTCGGACTCGACAAAGGTGGCCGCGGCCGCGCCCCGGGAAAGCAGTTCGAGGCCGACGGCGCCGGTGCCGGCGTAAAGGTCGAGAACCGTACGTCCGGCCAGCGTCCCCAGCCTCGCGACGAGTGCGGAAGCAAGCGCCTCGCGTACCCGCTCCGCGGTGGGACGGACCGTACGGCCAGAAGGAACCTGCAGGCGTCGTCCGCCCGCTACGCCACCGACGATGCGGGTGGTCACCGACAACTCACGTTTGCTCTCACCCTTTCTCCAGATAGGCGGCGCGTTCCTCGTCGAGGCGCCGCGCCAGGACGCCGGCCAGTCCAGTATGGCGAACGAGGTCCGGATCGGCCGCGACGATGTCAGCGGCTTCCTGGCGCGCCGCGCGGATGAGCCCCTCGTCACGCAGCAGATCGAGCAGCTTCAGCGAGCGGCGGCGGCCGGACTGGGCCGTACCCAGGACGTCGCCCTCACGCCGTTCCCGCAGGTCCAGCTTGGCGAGCTCGGCACCATCGAGCGTGGCAGCGACGGCATCGACGCGCTGGCGCGAAGGGCTGCCGTCGGCGGCCTCGGTGTGCAGCAGGCACCAGCCGGCGGCGCTCCCCCGCCCCACCCGGCCGCGCAGCTGATGCAGCTGGGAGACCCCGAAGCGGTCGGCGTCGAGGATCACCATGACGGTCGCGTTGGGCACATCGACCCCCACCTCAACCATGGTCGTCGCCACCAGGACGTCGAGCTGACCGGCGGTGAACCGCGACATCACCCGGTCCTTGTCGTCCGACCCAAGCCTGCCGTGCAAGGCGTCGATGCGCAGCCCCTGGAGCTCGTCGCGTTCGAGCCGGGCCAGGACATCCAGCACGGCCAGCGGTGGCCGGCGGGCCGCGGCCCCCAGGTCGCCCGGGTCGGGCTCGGGGTCGTCAGGAGGCTGGTCACTGGTGTCGAGGTCGACCTCTGGACCTTCGCCGATACGCGGGCACACCACGAACGCCTGGTGGCCGGCAGCGACCTCCTCACGCACCTTCACCCAGATGCGTGCGTGCCATTGCGGCGGCGCGACATGGCTGCTGATGGGCGTACGTCCGGCCGGCAGCTCGGTCAGCTCGCTCGTATCGAGGTCACCGAAGACCGTCATCGCGACGGTGCGCGGGATCGGAGTCGCCGTCATGACCAACAGGTGGGGCGGCACACCGCTGCTGGCCTCGGCGCGGGCCCGCAGGGTGTCACGCTGCTCGACGCCGAAGCGATGCTGCTCATCGACGACAACCAGGCCGAGATCGGCGAATTGCGTCCCTTCGGACAGCAGCGCGTGAGTGCCGACGATGATCCCGGTCGCGGGGTCGGCGATGGCCGCCAGCGCAGCCCGTCGGGTGACCGTCCCTTGCGACCCGGTCAGCAACGTGATGCGCGTCGCCTCGTCGGCGCTCCCGAGCTCACCCGCATTCCCGAGCGGGCCAAGGAGCGCTCGCAGGCTGCGCTCATGTTGCGTCGCGAGCACCTCCGTAGGAGCCAGCAGCGCAGCCTGACCGCCGGCATCGATCACCGTGAGCATCGCCCGCAGCGCGACGATCGTCTTGCCGGATCCGACCTCGCCTTGCAGCAGGCGGTGCATGGGGAACGTACGTGCCAGATCGGCCTCCAGCTGCTTGCCCACCGTCTCCTGCCCCCCGGTGAGCGTGAAGGGCAGCGCGCGATCGAAAGCCTCGAGCAAGCCACCCGGGCGCACTTTGCGGGCGATCGCCGTCTGGCGCTCCACGGCGGCGCGGCGCTGGGCGAGCGCCACTTGCAGGACCAGAGCTTCGTCCCAGCGCAGGCGCTTGCGGGCAGCCTCGACGTCGGCGTAGCTGGTGGGGCGGTGGACCTTCTGATACGCCTCGCGGATCCCCGGGAGCCCGTGCTTGCGTCGCAGCGTCTCCGGCAGCGGATCGGGCAGCTCCGGAAGCGAATCGAGCAGGATCTTGATGCTGCGCTGCAGGTCCCAGCTCCGGACCTTGGCCGTAGCAGGGTAGAGCGGCACCAGACCGCCGGCGAAGGCGTCGCCGGTTTGGTCGAGATTCGTCTCCGGATTCGTGAGGGAACGAATCTTGCTACGCCCGAACACCTCGATCTTGCCCGCGAAGAGCGCCTGGACCCCGGGCTGAAGCTGCTTCTCGCGCCAGTGGGCGTTGAAGAACGTGATCGTGAGCCGCCCCCGCCCATCGCTGACGGTGACATCGAGCTTGTGGGTGCGCTTGCGGATCTTGCTGCCGGGTTTCGGATCGAGCCATCGGCCGCGAACTTCCCGGACCTCTGCCTGGATCGTGACATTCTCGCCAACCAGGAGCTCGTCGAGGTTCGTCAGCTCGCCGCGTTCGACGTAGCGACGCGGAATGTGATCGAGCACATCGCCGACGGTGGACAGCTCCAGGGCCTTGCCGAGCGCGTCGGCCGTCTTGCCGCCCACCAGCGGGCCGAGCGGTTGGCCGAGCACGTCGGACACGACCATGCCGCCGCTGCCCTCCCTGATTCCCGCCGTCCTTGCCCGGCCCGAGCGTACGGCCGCAACAGCTCGCCGCCCCGCATCGACGTCCGGTACTGTGAAACCCTCGGGCTGGCTGCCGCTGGCGCCCGCGCCTGACCAGTACTGCTCAGACCTGCCGATCAAGACCTACGGAGTTGCTGTGTCCTCGGTGTGCGACGTCTGCAACAAGGGACCGGGCTTCGGCATGTCGGTCTCCCACTCCCACCGGCGCACGCGCCGCAGGTGGAACCCCAACATCCAGACCGTTCACGCGCTCGTGGGCAAGACCCCGAAACGCCTCAACGTCTGCACCTCCTGCCTGAAGGCCGGCAAGGTCACCCGCGCCTAGGTTCCCCGCCCGGCTTCACTGCTACACAACGCGCAGGCCCGGATCGCGCCAGCGCCACCCGTGATCCACCGGCCCGATGCCCGCACCGAGGGCGAAACCGTTCGCGATGGCGCCGGAGACGTACTCCTTCGCCGCCCAGACCGCGGCCACCAGATCGCTGCCCTTCGCCATTTCGGCGCAGATGGCGGACGCGAGTGTGCAGCCCGTGCCATGAGTGTGGTTGTTGTCGTGGCGCGGGCCGCGTAGCTCAACCCGCGCATCGCCGTCGGTCAGCAGGTCCACGGCGTCGCCCTGCAGGTGGCCACCCTTCACCAGCACCCAGCGACTCCCGTACGCGAGCATCGCCTCGGCGGCTTTCGGCAGGTCGGCGACGGTGTCGACGCTGACCCCCGTAAGCAGCTCCACCTCATCGAGGTTGGGTGTCACGACGGTCGCCAGCGGCAGCAGCTGGGTGCGTATGGCATCGAGCGCGTCGGCAGCCAGCAACGGATCGCCATGCTTGCTGACCGCCACCGGATCGACGACGAGCGGCGACATCACCCGCGAGACCTCTTCGGCGACCACGCACACCAGCTCGGCCGAGCTCAACATGCCGGTCTTCATCGCGTCGACCCCAATGTCGCCGATGACGGCACGCAACTGCGCCCGTACGGCCTCGGCAGGCAGCTCCCAGATGCCGCTGACGCCGAGCGAGTTCTGGGCGGTCACGGCCGTTATGACGGACATACCGTGGACGCCGAAGGCGAGCATCGTCTTCAGGTCGGCCTGGATGCCCGCGCCGCCCCCGGAGTCGGAGCCGGCAATGGTCAACGCGCGTGGCGGGGCGGCGGGCACTGATCAACGCTAACCGGCGAAGTGTCGAAAGCCTGCAGCGGTCGCCGGTCGCCCATCGAGGCGCACCCCGGGCGACTCGCCGGCCCCGACGGCACTCACGGTGCCGATCACCGCCACACCCTCAGGAAGAGCGGCGGTCACGCCGGCGGGGAACGTGAAAAGCAGCGCGTGGTCCTCCCCACCGTGCAGCAACTCGTTCTCCAAAATGCCGGACGCGGCGATGTCCGGGGCGCAAAGCGCTCGCAGCGCAGCAAGCTGCAGGTCGATCGTCACGCCCGACGCCTTTGCCAGGTGACCCGCGTCGCTGACCAATCCGTCGCTCACGTCGCACATCGCGGTCGCCCCGGCTGCCGCGAGGAGTGGACCCGCGGCGTACGGCGGCTGCGGCCGGCGGTGGGCATCAACGAGAGCACCCTCGCGCAGCCCCGCCTGCAGCAGCCGGAGCCCGGCGGCCGCCCAACCCAGCCGCCCGATCACGCCGACCAGGTCGCCCGTACGCGCCCCCGAACGCAGGACGGGTCCGCCGCCGTCGACGACGCCGAGCGCGCTGCCCGAGATGACCAGCAGCGGCGCGCGTACGAGATCTCCCCCGACTAGGACCGCTCCGGCCACCGCACATTCGTCGCGAATTCCAGCGGCGAGCGCGTCGAAATCATCAACCGGGAGATCGGCGGGAGCTCCCAGCCCGATCAGCAGGACCGTGGGCCGGGCGCCCATCGCCGCGATGTCCGCCAGATTCTGGGCTGCCGCTTTGCGGCCAATGTCATACGGCGCGGACCAATCGCGGCGGAAATGAGTGCCCTCGATGAGCAGGTCGGTGGTGGCCAGGACCCGGCCGCCGGGCGCCGCCACCAGCGCAGCGTCATCACCTGGGCCTTCGGGCGGTGCAGGAGTCCCCGCGGCGGTGGCCAGCCGGGAGATCAAATCGAATTCTCCGACCGCGCCGATTTCCGCCATACTCCGCGTTGGCGATCTGTCGCCACCCGGGAGCGGGAGCATCTCGCGCGCCGTCGATTTCAGTTTGGAGTGCCCGTGGTTCACGCCTACATCCTCATCCAAACCGAGGTCGGCAAGGCCGCGACGGTGGCGGCCGCAATCGCGAAGCTGGACGGAGTCACCGAAGCGGAGGGCGTCACTGGGCCCTACGACGTCATCGTGCGGGCTGAAGCTGACAACGTCGATGAGCTCGGCAAGCTGGTCGTCGCCAAGGTGCAGGCGGTCGCCGGAATCACCCGGACCGTCAGCTGCACGGTGGTTCACCTCTGAGCCGACTCCCCGCGCGGGGGCGCTGGCTACTGCTCAGCGTTCTCGCGATCGTGGTGGCCGCAGTGGCCGGAATCGCCGTCGGTCAGCTGCGCCGGGCTGAGCCGGTACGCGTGACGAACGTCCCCACGCCGACGGCAGAGGAGGCAGCGGCCTGCCGCAAGCTGGCCACCCTACTGCCGGCCACCATCGGAGATGGGCTGAAGACCCGCACGGTGCACCCGGCGAGCCCGCTGCTGCACGCCTGGGGGACGCCGGCGGCTGTGCTGCGCTGCGGGGTCGGCTACCCGCCGAACTACCCGTCAGCCGCGGGCGCAGGCGTCATTAACGGCATCTCGTGGGAGAGCACCGAGGCGAGCGACGCGGTGATTTACACCGCGGTGGAGCGCGAACCACGGGTCTCGCTGGCGATCCCCCGCCACTACCCGATCTCATTCGACCTGCTGGTCTCGCTGTCGGGCCCGATCACGGCGGCGACCCGCCCGATCACGACCAGCTGAGCCGGGCTGACGCGCAGGCGATACACGTGCGCGCCGACGGTCGCGCTTCGAGTCGACCGGCAGCGATCGGGAGCCCGCAGCTCTCGCAGATGCCGTAGGTGTCGCGGCTGACGGCGTCCAGCGCAAGGTCGAGATCGCGTACGCGACCCTCCGCCTGCTCGATCAGCGCGGCGACCTGGGCTCGTTCGAACGCGATCGTGGCGCCCTCCGGGTCGTGCTCATCGTCGATGTTGGTGAGGTCACCCGCGTCGACAAGGCCACGGAACTCGGCCTGCAACCCGTCGATCCGCTCCTGCGCGGCGCGTCGCTCGGCAGCGAGCCGCTCGCGTACCGCTGCGCTCTCAGCCATGACGAGTCACCCAACGAGCACGGGACGCCGCGGCTTCCCCGGGAGCGCGCTCAACCCACCCCGTTGCGCCGCAGGGCATCGGTGACGAGCCGGTCGACCAGTTCCGGCAAGTCGATGCCGGTCGCAGCCCACATCCGCGGGTACATCGACGCAGCAGTGAAGCCTGGCAGCGTATTCAGCTCGTTCAACACGACGCTTCCGTCGGGACAGACGAAGACATCGACCCGGGCAAGCCCTGCGCAGTCGAGGGCCTCATACGCCGCGATGGCGAGCCGCTGCACCTCTGCCGTGACCGCCGCCGGTAGCTCCGCCGGCACGGTGAACGTCGTCGCGTCCGACAGGTACTTGGCGTCGAAGTCGTAGAAATCGACGCCCTCGGCAAGGGTGACCTCCGCGGGTAACGACGCCTCCGGCGGGCCGGCATCGACTCCCGCGAGCACCCCGCATTCGATCTCGCGTCCGACGACCGCCGATTCGATGAGCACCTTCGGGTCGCTCTCCGCCGCCACCGCAACAGCGGCGGCGAGAGCGTCATCGGTCTTCACCTTCGTGATGCCGATGCTGGATCCGCCGCGGGCGGGCTTGACGAAGACCGGCGTGCCCAGCCGTTCCAGGACTCCGGCAGGAGCGCTAGCGCCCGGCCGGATGATCTCGTAGGCGGCGACCGGTAGCCCCGCAGCATGCAGCGCCATCTTCATGTGGGCCTTGTCCATCGCGGCCGCCGACGCGTAGACGCCGGAACCCACGTAGGCCAAGCCGGTCATCTCGAAGAGGCCCTGGACCGTCCCGTCCTCACCGAAGGGTCCGTGGAGCACCGGAAACACGACATCGATGGGCACGTGGGAGCCATTTGCCCGCACCAGCCCCGGCGCCTTCGGATCGGCTGAGAACATGACCGGATCGCCGCCGCCGACCTCAGGCAACTGGCCTGCCGCGATGGCGTACGCCTGCTCGGCAGCCGGGAGCACCCACGCGCCGGCGCGTGTCACGCCCACCGGCACCACGTCGTAACCGGCTTCGGTCAGCGCGGCAATGACCGTGCCTGCGGACAGACAGGAAATGGAGTGTTCTGTGCTACGGCCACCGAAGACGACGGCGGTTCGGATGCGGCGGGTTCGGTTGCTGCCGGTGGAGGGATCGTCGGCGGGCATTCGACGACGGTAACGGGGAATGGGGCGTAGCGGGGACCAACGGGCAGCATCTGAGTCACGCCAGGGTGTCCAGCGCGCGCGTCAGGTCAGCAAGCAGCAACGCGGGATCTTCCAAGCCGACACTGAGCCGTACACCCGCGGGAAGCAGGCCGGCCGCCTCGAGCGCCGCATCGTCGAACTGGCGGTGCGACGAGCTCGCGGCGTGGGACGCGGTCGTATGGGTGCCGCCGAGCGAGGTCGCCTGTGGGATGGTCTGCAGCGCGTCGCAGAAGGCCATGCCCGCGGCGCGGCCCCCCAGCGGTGAGAGGGTCAGCACCGCCCCGTAGCGCCCCGGGTCGCATTGGCGCAGCGCGACCTCGTGGGACGGGTGTTTCGGCAGGCTCGGGTGGTCGACGCGCTCAAGCGCCGGATGCCCGTCGAGCGCGGCCGCGAGCGTTGCCGCGCTTTCGCACTGTCGGGCCACCCGCACATCAAGCGTGGCGAGTCCGCGGTGCAGCAGGTACGCCTCGTCGGGCGCCAGCACCGGCCCGAGCTCGACCCGGGCCGCTCGGATACGCCGCAGTAACGCAGGCTGGCCGACCACCACCCCGCCCGTCGCATCGGAGTGACCGCCCAGGTATTTGGTCGCGCTGTGCAGGACCAGATCCGCACCCCACTCGAGCGGGCGCTGAATCGCCGGTGATGCAAAAGTCGAGTCGACCGCCAGCAACGCTCCGGCCGAGCGCGCGACCGCGGCCAGCTCCCGGAGATCGGCCATCAGCATCGTCGGGTTGGCGAACGACTCCGCCCACACGATCCGGGTCCGATCCGTGACGGCCGCGGCCACCGCCGCCGAGTCGGTCTGGTCGGCGAACGTGGTCTCGATCCCGAAGCGGGCGAGCGTCCCGCGCAGGAGCTGATACGTACCGCCGTAGCAGCTGGCCGGCGCGACCACGTGGTCGCCGGGCTCGAGAAGAGCGAGCAGCGTGGTCGAGATGGCCGCCATCCCGCTGGCGAATGCCTGCGCCACCGCCGACTGCAGGACCGGGTCCTCCAGGGCGGCGACGCCTGCCGCAAAGGCGTCAGCCGTCGGGTTGTCGATGCGGGCGTACGAGTAGCCCGCGCGCGTGCCGTCGAGCAGATCGGCGAGTTCCTGCGCGGTGTCGACGATGTACGTACTCGCGTGCAGCACTGGCGGTACGAGCGCCGACTGCTCCGGCCCGCCGCCGTAACGACCGGGAACGCTCACCACGCGGGCCGTTCGGACTTGCGGCGACGCGCCATCAGGCTTCGCAGCACCTCGCTCGGCGCCATCTCGCCCGACACGGCATGCACCACGTGTTCGGCGATCGGCATGTCGACACCCGACCGGCGCGCCAGCTCGAGCACGGCTCGACTGGTGGCTACCCCCTCCACGACCTGACCCCCCTGTTCCGACGTCACGTCTTCCAGCGTGCGCCCGCGGCCGAGTTTCTCGCCAAAGGTGCGGTTTCGGGACTGCGGCGACGCGCACGTCGCCACCAGATCGCCGAGGCCGGCCAGCCCGGAGAACGTCACGGGATCGGCTCCCAGTGCCACCCCGAGCCGCGAGGTCTCCGCGAGACCGCGGGTGATGATGCTGGCCTTCGTGTTGTCACCGAACCCCATGCCGGTCGCCATTCCCACCAGGATCGCGATGATGTTCTTGACGGCGCCGCCGAGCTCGCAGCCGATGACATCATGGTTGGTGTACGGCCTCATGTACGGGTTGGAACACACCGCCTGCAGCCGAAGCGCGGCCGCGTCATCGGCGCACGCCACGACCGTTGCCGCCGGCTGCTCATCGGCGATCTCGTGAGCCAGGTTAGGTCCGCTGACCGCGCCGACGCCTTCCGGGCCGATGCCGGTGAGCTCGCGAATGACCTCACTCATCCGCTTCGTGGTGGTGACCTCGATGCCCTTCATGAGGCTGATCAGCATCGCGCCCGGCGGCAGGAGAGGCACCCAGAGTTGGAGGTGGTGGCGCAGCTTCTGCGACGGCAAGGCCAGGAACACAAAGTCCACACCGGCAAGCGCTTCGGCGGGGTCCGCGGTCACCTGCAGACCCTCCGGAAGCTCCACCTCGGGAAGGTACTGGTGGTTACGGCGGCCCCGGTTCAGCTCTGCTGCGAGCTCCGGCCGGCGCGCCCACAACACGACGGGAGTACCGGCGTCGTTCAGCACCTTCGCGAAAGCCGTGCCCCAGGCGCCGGCGCCCATCACGGCGGCGCGGGGTGTCACGCCGCACCTTCCTCGTGGCGCAGGATCGCCACCGCCCGTCATGTGCGATCCCCCTTCATCCGCGATCCGCCCACGGCCATTCAATCCCCCCGAGCCCCCAGCGGGCGGGAGGCCGCGTGATAGGTGCCGTGCTGGCCCCAACGTCCCCCACGTACGCTCGGCCCATGATCCGCCGGCCTGACTGGCGAGCCTTCGCCGAGCGCCCATGAGCGCATACGCAGCCGCCCCACGCTGGGTGGTGCTCCTCGCCGTGAAGCCGCTGTCGCTGGCCAAGAGCCGGCTGGCCCGTCCCGACCGGCCCGCGTTGACGCTCGCCATGGCGGCCGACACCGCTGCTGCAGCTTCCAGGGTCGATGCCGTCGAGGCGGTCGTGGTGGTCACCGACGACGAAGACGCCCGCTCCCTGCTCTCGCCGGTGGCCGTCGTCGTCCCTGATGTGCCTGCGGCGGGGCTGAACCCAGCGCTGCTTCACGGCGCCGCCGAGGCTGCCCGCCGGTGGCCCGAAGCGGGCGTCGCCGTGCTGGCGGCGGACCTGCCGGCGCTGCGCCCGGTGGGGCTGGCTGCGGCACTTGTCTTGGCGGGCGGGCACTTGCGAGCCGTCGTCGCCGATGCGAGCGGAAGCGGAACGGTGCTCCTGTCCGCCAGTTCGGGTGTCACGCTCACGCCGGTCTTCGGTCCGCAGAGCCGCTACCGCCATCTCGACGAGGGTGCGGTGGATCTCACCGACCTGCTGCCGGGTGGTGACATCGCCGCCGGACTACGCCGTGACGTCGACACCTCGGCCGACCTGGAGGTGGCCATCGGGATCGGGGTCGGAGCCATGACAGCCCAGGTCCTGGCGGCGACGCAGGAATTTACCTTCGGGTGGCAGACTGCGGCGGTGAGCGACAGCCACGCTGAATGGGCACACCACGCGCGGCCCCGCGAATGAGCACGCTGGCGGATCAGCCGCTGCAACGCAAACCGCCGTCCGGCCTGCTTGAACCCCTGGAATCCCCCAAGCCGCCGACGCTTGATCCGGACCTGCCCGCCGACCGATTCGTCAACCGTGAGCTGTCCTGGCTGGACTTCAACGAGCGCGTTCTCGAGCTGGCCGAGGACGAGGACAGCCTGCCGTTGGAGCGCGCGAAGTTCCTCGCGATTTTCGCCACGAATCTCGACGAGTTCTTCATGGTGCGGGTGGCCGGGCTGAAGCGGCGCGCCGCCGCCCGCCTGCAGGTGAGCAGTCCTGACGGGCTGTCGACCATCGATCAGCTGGAACGCATCAGCGCCCTGACCGCGACCCTCGTGGAGCGTCACGCCACCTGCTGGCGCGACGCCGTGGGTCCGCAACTGGCTGAGGCCGGGATCCGGATCGTCCACTGGAGCGACCTCGGCCACCGCCAACGCGACAAGCTCAGCAGCTACTTCAGCGAGCAGATCTTCCCGGTGTTGACCCCGCTCGCGGTCGATCCGGCTCACCCGTTCCCGTACATCAGCGGCTTGTCGCTGAACCTTGCGGTGATGGTTCGCGGGGCGGAGCGCAGCGACCGGCCTGACGGCTCCGGCCCGGTGGAGCGCTTCGCCCGGATCAAGGTTCCGCCCAACGTGCCGCGGCTGGTACGGGTGGATCGCGTCTCCGAGACCCGTGAGGCCGAGAGCGCGGCGGCCTGTTTCGTCCCGCTCGAGGAGCTCATCGCGGCGCACCTGCCGCAGCTTTTCCCGGGCATGGACGTGGTGGATTCGTGCGCCTTCAGAGTCACCCGCAACCAGGAGCTCGAAGTCGAGGAGGACGAGGCCGAGGACCTGCTGCAGGCGCTCGAGCGTGAGCTCGCCCGCCGCCGCTTCGGAAGTGCGGTACGCCTGGAAATCCAGGGCGGAGCCGCCAAGGAGATCCTCGAGCTGCTGGTGCGCGAGCTCGAAGTTGATCAGCGCGATGTCTACGAGGTGCCGGGCGGGCTGCTGGACCTCTCCACGCTCTGGGCCCTGCAGTCCCTCGACCGTCCCGGCCTGAAGGACCCGCCGCGGGTGCCCGTCACGCATCCTCGACTGTCGAGTCCCGAGGGCGAGCCACCGCCGGACTTCTTCAAGGTGATGCGCGACGGCGATGTGCTCGTCCATCATCCGTACGACTCGTTCACCACCAGCGTCCAGCGCTTCATCGAGCAGGCTGCCGCCGACCCGCACGTGCTCGCGATCAAGCAGACGCTGTACCGCACCTCGGGTGACTCGCCGATCGTGGAGGCGCTCATCGACGCCGCCGAGGCGGGCAAGCAGGTCGTCGTCCTGGTCGAGATCAAGGCCCGTTTCGATGAGAGCGCCAACATCAAGTGGGCGCGCGCGCTGGAGCGGGCTGGCTGTCACGTCATCTACGGCCTCATCGGACTGAAGACGCATTGCAAGGCGGCCCTCGTCGTACGCCAAGAGGGCGGCCGGATGCGTCGCTACTGCCATCTCGGCACCGGTAACTACAACCCGAAGACCGCGCGCCTTTACGAGGATCTGGGCCTGCTCACCTGCGATCCTGACGTCGGCGCTGACCTCACAGACCTGTTCAATGTGTTGACCGGCTACAGCCGCCAGACCGAGTACCGCACGCTGCTCGTTGCGCCGCAGCGGATGCGCGAGAGCATCGTCGAGCGCATCGAGGCGGAGGCGGAAGCGGCTCGCGCCGGAAAGCCTTCGGGGATCCGGCTCAAGGCGAACGCGCTCGTCGATGAGGAAGTCATCGACGCGCTGTACCGGGCCTCACGCGATGGGGTCACCATCGAGTGCCTCATTCGTGGGATCTGCGCGTTGCGTCCAGGTGTGCCTGGGCTGTCGGAGACCGTCACGGTCCGCTCGATCCTCGGCCGCTACCTCGAACACAGCCGGATCCTGCATTTTGCCGGGGCGGGCGAGTGGTGGATCGGCAGCGCCGACATGATGCACCGCAATCTGGATCGCCGCATCGAGTCACTCGTACGCGTCCGCGAAACGCAGATGCACGACCAGCTTTCCAAGATGCTCGACCTCGCGTTCAGCCCGCAGGTCGCGGCCTGGGAGCTCGATGTCGAGGGGCACTGGATCCGTACCGCATACGCCGATGGCAAGCGGTTGCTGGACTACCAGGCCGAGCTCGCCGCGCTTACCGCCCAGAGCGCAAAGAACGCCTGACCCGGCCGTGTTCCGCCCCTGAGCGCTCCTGCCCACTTACCAGCCGGACCGCCGACGCGCTACTGAAGGACAGCCCATCCAGATGGCCGCAAGTACCAGCAGCGCGATCACTACCGCGCGCGAGCAGGAGCAGAAGTACTCCGTTCATGGCCTTTTCGTCATGCCCGACCTGGCGGCACCCGTGGTTGGGCTGGCCAGCGCCGATCCGCAGCCCGCGCAGACGTTGCGTGCGGTCTACTACGACTCCACCGATTTGCGGCTCGCCCGCGACGGCATCACCATGCGCCATCGCAGCGGAGATGGCCCCGCGCGCTGGACGCTGAAGCTTCCCGCGGGCGATGCAGACGCTTCAGCGCTGGTCCGCGATGAGATCGAGATCGCGGGCAGCGGACGTGACGTACCTGAGGGGCTGGCGGGACTGCTGACCGGATGGCTACGCGGGGCGACGCTAGCTCCCGTCGCCACGCTGCGGACGTCGCGATCCATCCTGATGCTGCGTGGATCTGACGGTGCAGATCTGCTCGAAGTGGTCGACGACACCGTCTCGGTGCAGGAAGGCCGCCGGGTCGTCTCGCGCTTCCGGGAGATCGAAGTCGAGGTAAAGGGCGTCCTGCCCCCGCGGGCTTTGGACACTGTCACAACCCGGCTGGCAGGAGCGGGAGCTGTCCCGGGAGATCAGCTGCCGAAGGTCGTTCGAGCGCTCGGCCCCCGAGCGGTAGCGCCTCCGGAGCTGCCCCTCGCCGGCAAGGTGCTGGCCTCCGATCCGGCGCGCGAGCTCGTCGCGGCCTCCCTGCGCACGGGCACCCGCAAGCTCCTGCTCGCCGACATCGGAGTGCGCCAACGCCAGGAGGACGCGGTCCACCAGATGCGGGTGGCCTGCCGGCGGATGCGCAGCGATCTGAAGACCTTCCGCCCCCTCGTCGAGCCGCTGTGGGCCGAAGCGTTGCGTACAGAGCTCAGCTGGCTGGCCGACAGTCTCGGCGATGCGCGCGACCTCGAGGTGCTGCGCGAGCGGCTGCGCGCCATGGTGTCCGGGCGAACCCCGGCCTATGACCTCGACGCCTTCGAGCGGCTCGATTCCATCCTGGTCGCGCGCGAGGAAGTCGCCCTCGAAGTGGGGGCGGATGCGCTGGCCAGCGACCGTTACCTGCGACTGCTCGACGTCTTGGTTGACGCCGCCCGGGACCCCGTGGTCTCCCCCGCCGCAGCCGCCTCCTGCTCGAAGACCCTCCCTCCGCTCGTGCGCGGCGCATGGGAGGCGCTGGCCAAGCGGGCCCAAAAGCTCGCGCATGACGGCGAGGACGACCGGTGGCACGAAGCACGTATCAAAGCCAAACAGGCGCGCTACGCAGCGGAGGCCGTGACGAGCGTGCTTGGCAAAACGGCGGCGCGCATGGCCACGGCGGCCAAAGCCATGCAGGAGATACTCGGCGAGCATCAGGACGCCGCTATCGCGGCTGAAGTCGTCGATGCGCTGGCCCACGAACACCTGGATGACGGTGCGCTGTGCATCGTCGCCGGCCGGCTCGTGCAGGGCAACCGCAGCGCCGTCGCCGACACCCGTCGCGCATTTGCGCCTGCGTGGAAATCGGCACGCAAGGCCGTGGGCTAGAGCAGTGACACGCACCTCACCCCCACCCCGCCGTAACCGGCTCGACGGCCAAGGCGATGCCAAAGTGCTTGCGGCCGGCGGGCTGTTGTGGCAGGCAGAAAGCACCGCCGAGCGCGACGGTTCGCACGGCCGGCGCGAGCTCGCCGTCGTGCACCGGCCCAAGTACGACGACTGGTCGCTTCCCAAGGGCAAGGTCGACCCGGGAGAGCAACTGGTCGTGACGGCACGACGCGAAGTCAGCGAAGAGACCGGCGCGGTTGCCGTGTGCGGTCAGGTGGTCGGCGAGCAGCGCTACCGGGTGGCCGCCGGGATGAAGTACGTCCGTTACTGGGCGATGCGGTACGGCGGCGGCGACTTCACTGCGCAGGAGGAAGTGGATGAGCTGCTGTGGCTGCCCACCCGCCAGGCCGTCCGAAAGCTGTCCTACCAGCACGACCGCCAGCTCGCGCAGCGGTTCGCTGATTCCCCGATCGCCGACGCGACGCTGCTGATCGTGCGCCACGCCAAGGCTGGAAAGAAGCGACGCTGGAAGGGTGATGACAACCTGCGTCCGCTGGATGCCGACGGCATCACCCAGGCGCAATTGCTCACCTCGGTCGCACCCTGCTACGGACCCGACCGGATCGCCACCGCCGACCTCGTGCGGTGCGCTGACACCCTGCGACCGGTGAGCCAGGAGACCGGCATTCCGGTCGACATCGAGCCGTTGCTGGGGCGCGACGCATACGCCGGCAGCCCGAAGGCGACGCTCGATTGGGTACGCGAACAGGTCGCCGCCGGTGGCACGACGCTGATCTGCAGCCAGGGTGAGGTCATTCCCGATCTGCTCACCCGGCTGTCAGCACGATCGCCGATTCAGCTGCGGCGGCCGCCGGCTCGCAAGGGCAGCGTCTGGGTGCTGTCCTTCGTTCGGGGGAAACTGGTCGGCGCCGATTACGACGCCGACCTCGCCCCAGCGACACCGGTATGAGCGAGCCTGCTGGTCGGGGCGCTACCGCCCCGCCCCTGGGCTAAGACCGCTTCGCCGGCGCCTTCTTGGCAGCAGCCTTCTTGGCCGGAGCCTTTGCCGGTGCCGCCTTCTTGGCAGCCACCTTCACCGGCGCGGCCTTCACCGGCGCGGCCTTCTTCGCGGCGACGGCCTTCTTCGCCGGAGCCTTAGCAGGAGCCTTAGCGGGTGCGGCCTTCTTGGCGGCCACCTTTACCGCAATGGCTGCCTTCTTGGCCGGAGCCTTTGCCGGTGCCGCCTTCTTGGCAGCCACCTTCAGGGGCGAAGCCTTCTTGGCGGGTGCCGCTTTCTTGGCGGGTGCCGCCTTCTTCGCCGGTGCCGCCTTCTTTGCGGCCGCCTTTACGGGGGCCGCCTTCTTCGCGGCTGGGGCGACCTTCTTCGCCGCCTTGCGCCCGCGGGCGGGAGTGATGGATGCGGCAGCGTCCTTCACTGACTTAATCGCGCTACTGCGCGCACTCTCCACCGACTTGACCGCGCTGCGCTGCGCGGCCTCCACCACCTCTACGGCGTTGCTGACGAACTCGCGCGCTCCGGAGACGTAGCCCCTGAACTCTGCGCCCGGACGGAACTTGGGTACCGCCGAGGCTTGCACCTGGACCGGTGCGCCCGTCGCGGGATTGCGGCCCATACGTGCGGCGCGCTCGACCTTTTCAAAGACGCCGAATCCCGAGATCGCCACCTTTTCGCCGCGGCTTACGGCTTCCTGGATCGCATCGATCACGGCCTCGACAGCATGGGTTGCGGCCGCCCGTCCGCCATCAATCTGTTCGGAGACCCGGCCAACCAGCTCGGACTTATTCACAGCACCTCCACGTCGGTGATCACCGCCACGGTAGGGCGAGATCCCTTTAATCGCAACAGTCACGGCATTCTTAGGCGTGTCATGTCGCGGCCGGGACAAGCCTTTCGACGTCTTTCAGCGACCCGGGTCAGCACCAGAAAGGCTCGTCGGCTCCATACTTATGAACCGGTTCGGGCCAGACCAACGGGTGCCCATCGAGCTGACCTGGAGCTCTGACGACAGTGACCGTACCGCCGGCCGCCAATGTCAGTTGAGTGCGCCAATCCCCTTTATCTGTGCGATTTTCACGCAACTGGAGGGGTGGCATTGAGAGCAGCTGACGAGCTGTTGCGGCCAGGCTCACCCGCACCAGATGCGTGCCACCAGAGACCGATTGTTCCCGCAAGCAAAGCAGCGCTGAGGCCGCCGCGAGGTAGCCCGTCGCGTGGTCCAGAATTTGGCACGGGAGCGCCCCCGGATTTCTTTGCGGATCTGCTTGCAGATACGCGATTCCGGACGCCGCTTGGACCAGGCTGTCGAAGCCGCGGCGCCGTCCCCACGGCCCCTGCTCGCCCCAGGCACTGAGCCGAACCGTGACCAGTCCGGGGTAGCGCTCGCCAAGCATCGCGTCTTCAAGGCTCGTCGAGCAGCCGGGCCGGTAGCCGTAAACGAGGACATCGGCGCGCTCGAGAAGTTCGTGCAAGCGCCGTCCGCCGGAAGGCGTGGCCGCGTCAAGAAACGACGAACGTTTCGCGAGCACCCCGTCGATCCGGGAGAACTCCAACTCCGGCTTGGATGGGGGATCGATGCGCAAGACGTCCGCACCGAGCGCACCGAGCGTGCGAGTGGCGACAGGTCCGGCGATGACGCGGGTCAGGTCGAGCACGCGCACGCCGGCCGCGGGTAACCCACCAATGTTCGCCCGGCGTAAGCGGGCCGGCGCCGGACCGATCACCTCTTGCCGCACCAGCGGCTGCCTGGCGCCGGCGGCACCCGGCGCGCTCGCCGACCACTCATCCGGTCGGCGGACTGCCACTGCGACCCCACCCACGGCATCGATAAGACGCTCCCAATCGAACGCAGAGCGCGTCATCAGCTTCGCATGGAGATCAGCCTGGGTTTGCGCCCCAGTGGCCGCCAGGAGCGCCGCCCGATGCCACGGGTAGTTGGCGTGAGTACGCAGCCAACCGTCCCCAGTCGGCCAGAGGCGTGAGAGCGGCGCGAACCCGTTCGCGGCCTGCTGACCCGGCAAGCGCAGCTGCGCCTCGCTTCGCACCAAGTCGGCAGCGTGGCCCGCAGCAAGGTCGACCCGGGGGGCGCGCGACCCTCGGCGCGACGCTTGCAGCAAGGACCCGGCGCGAAGTGCGCTACCGATGCTGGCGACGGCAAGCTCATCGACGGCAAGCGCCGAGGGACCGGCGGGAAGGTAGCGCCCGTCGCCGTGGATCTCGGGACGGCCGCCATCCGCCGCACTCGCGTACGGCAGCGCCGTCCAGATCTCGTCCAAGGACGCATCCCACAAAGCGCTTTCGCGCCCGGCCGCAGGCACGGCTACACGGTGACGGGCAGCCAGGTTGGACGCCGTGCCTCGAAGGCAGAGATGTCCGGCTCCGACTGCAGCGTGAGTGCGATGTCGTCGAGACCGTTCAGCAGCCGATGGCGCACGCCGGCATCGATCTGGAACGGATGCGACAGGCCCGCGCCGCGTACCTCGCAATTCTGCAGGTCCACGGTGATTTCGGTCGCAGGATCGGCCTCGACGGCAGCCATCAGCTGGGAGATGAAGTCTTCCGGGAGCTCCACCGGCAGGAAGCCGTTCTTGTAGGAGTTGCCGCGGAAGATGTCGGCGAAGCGCGGAGACAGGACGGCGTGGAAGCCGTAGTCCGTCAGCGCCCAGACCGCGTGTTCGCGGGAGGAACCGGTGCCGAAATTCTCCCCCGCCAGCAGGACGGTGGCGCCGGTGTAGCGCTCGTCGTTGAGGACGAAAGCAGGGTCCTTGCGCCACGCGCTGAACAGGCCCGCGCCAAAGCCGGTGCGCTCCACGCGCTTCAGCCAGACGGCCGGGATGATCTGGTCAGTGTCGACGTCGCTGCGTCGCAGCGGGATAGCGGTGCCGGTGTGAACCGTGAAGGGCTGCATGCTCAGAGCTCCTCTGGAGTAGCGAAGTGGCCGGCAACAGCAGTGGCGGCGGCGACGGCCGGTGAGACGAGGTGCGTACGCCCGCCTGCACCCTGGCGTCCCTCGAAGTTGCGGTTGGAGGTGCTTGCGCAGCGCTCGCCGGCGGCGAGCGTGTCAGGGTTCATCCCGAGACACATCGAGCATCCGGCGCTGCGCCAGTCAGCTCCCGAGGCGCGGAAGACCTCATCGAGGCCCTCCTTCTCAGCCTGTGCCTTCACCAGCATCGAGCCCGGCACGATCAGGACCCGCATGCCGGCTTTGACGTGCCGGCCACGCAATACGTCAGCGGCGACGCGTAGATCCTCGATGCGGCCGTTGGTGCAGGAGCCGACGAAGACGGTGTCGACCGGGATCTCACGGATGGGGGTGCCGGCGGTGAGCCCCATGTACGTGAGGGCACGCTCGGCCGCGCCGCGCTGCCCTGCATCGGCAAACGACGCGGGCTCGGGGATCCGGCCGTCGATGGTCACGCCCTGCGCCGGATTCGTGCCCCAGGTGACGAAGGGGCGAAGTGTCGCGGCGTCGAGGGTCACCGAACGCTCGAAGACGGCGTCGTCGTCGCTACGCAGGTCGCTCCAGGCCAGCAGGGCCTCGTCCCACAGCGCTCCCTTGGGAGCGTGCGGACGGCCCTTGAGGTAGGCGTAGGTCGTCTCGTCGGGAGCGATCATCCCGGCCCGCGCACCCGCTTCGATGCTCATGTTGCAGACCGTCATGCGGCCTTCCATCGACAGCGCGCGGATGGCACTGCCGCGGTATTCGATGATGTGGCCCTGCCCACCGCCGGTA
The DNA here is from genome assembly GCA_038245655.1 of Mycobacteriales bacterium. GTDB lineage: Bacteria > Actinomycetota > Actinomycetes > Frankiales > Frankiaceae > DATAZK01. The sequence goes on from JBBRSE010000001.1 coordinate 78,255, forward strand.
CCGATCTCGGCGATGACGGCGAGCACGACGTCCTTGGCGGTCACGCCCGCGGGCAGGTCACCCTCGACGTTGACGGCCATCATCTTCGGACGCGCGTTGGGCAGCGTCTGGGTCGCGAGGACGTGCTCCACCTCGCTCGTGCCGATGCCGAAGGCGATAGCGCCGAAAGCACCGTGGGTCGAGGTGTGGGAATCGCCGCAGACGACGGTCATCCCGGGCTGCGTCAGCCCGAGCTGCGGGCCGACGACATGCACGATGCCCTGCCCCGGGTCGTTCATGGGATAGAGCCGCACCCCGAACTCGGCGCAGTTCTTGCGCAACGTCTCGACCTGGATGCGGCTCACCGGGTCGGCGATCGGCAGGAGCGTGTCGCTGGTGGGGACGTTGTGGTCCTCGGTCGCGAGCGTGAGATCCGGACGGCGCACGGGGCGTCCCGCAAGGCGCAGTCCGTCGAACGCCTGGGGCGAGGTGACCTCGTGAACGAGGTGCAGATCGATGTACAGGAGATCGGTCCCGCCCGCGTCACCTCCGCTGCCGGCTGTGACGGCGTGCAAATCCCACACCTTGTCCGCGAGTGTTCGGGCCACTTCTCACTCCCTGAGACGGTAGTTTCAAGCCGTGATACACGATAGCGGAGTCGGCGTACTCGATAAAGCGGTTCGCGTACTCGATGCGCTCGAAACGGGACCTGCCGCGCTCGCCGAGCTCGTCGAACGCACAGGATTGCCGCGCGCGACGGCTCACCGGCTCGCAGTGGCGCTGGAGGTGCATCACCTCGTAGCCCGTGATGCGGATGGACGCTTCCTGCTCGGCCCCCGGATCGCCGTCAGCAGCCCGCTCGTCGCGGCAGCCGGTCCGGTGTTGGAGACCCTGCGCGATCACACCGGCGAGAGCGCGGCCCTTTACGTACGCACCGGGCCGGGCACCCGGCGCTGCATCGCCTCAGCAGACCGGGCGAGCGGGCTGCGGGACACCGTTCCGGTCGGTGCCGTGCTGCCGATGACCGCCGGCTCAGCCGCCCACGTCCTGCTCGCGGAGACCGGCGAGCCCCTTCCCTCCGGAGCCTCCTTCGGCGCGCGTGAGGTGTCGGCGGTGGCCCGTTTGGGCTACGCGGCGAGCGTCGCCGAGCGTGAACCCGGACTCGCGTCTGTCAGCGCGCCGGTCCGCGATGCAGACGGGCTCATCGTGGCGGCCATCTCGGTCTCCGGTCCGATGGAACGACTGACGCGTACGCCCGGAAAGCGCTTCGGCGGAGCCGTTATCGGGGCTGCGCATCAGCTCGAAGAGGCGCTCGCTTCCGGACCTTCGTAACGCATATAACCCGATCATGACGACACCGGCAGACGACTGGACACTGCGGTGGGCTGATGGCCGGCCTTTCGACATTGCTTCCGAAGCCGACCTTTTCACCTTCGGCCCGCGGGGGAGGGCGAGCCGGATCCTTCCGAAGTTCAACAGCTTCATGGAGTACAGCGAGCGGATCGAGGCGACGGGCGCCGGAATAACAGGACGCACCACTCGAGCATTGAGCATCGGTCGGTTTCGGTTCTGGTGGGTGGCCGATGCGTACCCGTGGAGATCATCTTCCTGGTGTCGCGACGTTCGCGTGGATCGCGTCTGGTTCAGGCACGATCAACGAGGCGTCCACGACGGGCGCAGTTTCGTGAGCGAACCGGGCCAACGCGATTGCGTGCCGTGTTAGCCGAGCCGACGGCGCGGCTTGGAGACGCGTTAGTTGGCCATGCGCTAGACAATGAACCTTTACGCCTTGGCGGCGACAACATATCCTGTCTGTGTGCGGATCGGTGAGCCGGCGCGCAGGCACGGTGTCCCCGACGGCGACATTTCGCACGCGGCGCGGACCGCGATCCGCCGGATCGTGATGGATGAGGAGTTGACCATGCTCATCGGGCCGGCACCCGATGGCGCGTTGCTGGAGATCGGTGTGCTCGACTTGGACGGCGAGGACCCGGTGGTCATCCACGCGATGCCGTTACGAGCGAAGTTCTACCGGTTCCTCGACCCGAGGAGGTGATCACCATGCGGCACACGAGCGAGGAGATCGAGCGAGCTGCCCAGCGATTCGAGCAGCTGGCCGACCATTTCGACCCGGCCACCGCTGAGGTCGAGCGCACCGAAGACCTGCGGGCGATCGCTGAGGCGGCGGACGCGGCACGAGCCGACGAGGCCCGGCTGCGGGAGGCGGTCCAGCTCGCGCGCGCCCAGGGCCGGTCATGGAATCAGATCGCCGTGGCGCTTGGCGTATCACGACAGGCAGCCCGACAGCGATTCACCGCGAAGCTACCCGCCTGAGGCCGAACTTTCGAGCCGCTACCGAACTCGCGGGTGCGACGCCCGGCTTCGCCCAGCGCCACCAATGGCTGGGCGTCAAATCTGCACCTCAGCCAGTGGCGCCCACGGTTTCCAGTGACCCGCCGGCGGCTCACAGAACGAAGCCGCCATGGTGTTGAAATGACTACAGCCCCCGAAATTCGGGGGCTGTAGAGCCGTAGCCCCGACCGGGTTCGAACCGGCGCTACCGCCTTGAGAGGGCGGCGTCCTAGGCCACTAGACGACGGGGCCGAACTGGGCACCCAGAGGCTAGCTGGGTACCCATCTTGCTGTGGAACTGGTGCTTTCCTTAGTCACAAAGGGTGACCGCTGGGGTACCAGGACTCGAACCTAGACTAGCGGAATCAGAATCCGCCGGGCTGCCAATTACCCCATACCCCACACGCCCCAGCCGGGGCTTGCGCGAGACAAGACTACAGGAGCCGGTGCCGCCGCTTTCGAACCGCTCACCCGGCCGTCCCGATCGCTCGCGCAATACGCGTCAAGGTGCGCTCGCGGCCCAGCAGCTCCATCGATTCGAAGAGCGGCGGCGACATCATCCGCCCGGTGAGCGCGACCCGAAGCGGGGTCGCGGTGCGTTTGCGGTTCAGGCCGAGATCCTCGCCAATCCCCCAGATGACGGGTTCCAGCGCGGCCGCCGACCAGTCCTGCACGGCGCTGAGACGCTCCTGAGCGGCCCGCAGCACCGCACCCGACCCCTCGCCCAGCCCCTTGGTCGCCGCGGCCTCCTCGATCGCGAAGGCGGCCTCGTCGACGAAGAGGAAGTGCAGCAGCTCGGCGGCTTCGGTCAGCCGGTTCATCCGGATCTGGACGAGCGGGACAACCGCAGCCAGCTGATCCGCATCCACCTTCAGCCCGGCGTCAGCGAGAACGGGCGCGATCCGCTCGGCCAACTCGGATTCAGAAAGCGAACGGATCCAGTCGCCGTTCACCGCGTCGAGCTTCTTGAGGTCGAAGCGCGCCGGGTTCTTGCTCACCCGGCTCACGTCGAACTCCGACAGCAATAGCTCGCGACCGAAGAACTCGCGGTCACCGCCGGGCGACCACCCCAGCAACGCCAGATAGTTGCCGAGCCCCTCGGACAGGAAGCCGGCGCGGCGGTACCAGGCGATGGACACCTCGCCGTTGCGCTTGGACAGCGGCTGGTTGTCGGCGCCGATGATGAGTGGCAGGTGGGCAAACGCGGGCCAGCGCTCCTGGGGCTGGCCGAGCGCGGTGTACAGCGCAAGCTGGCGGGGCGTCGCCGTCACCAGATCCTCGCCGCGCACGATGTGGGTGAGCCCCATCGCAACGTCATCCACCGCCGCGGCCAGCAGGTAGAGCGGGTGACCGTCCGAGCGGGTGATTGCAAAGTCGGGCACGTTGGCGTGGTCGATGGTGATCTCGCCGCGGACGAGGTCGTTCCAGGTGGTCGTCCCGTCCGGCATCCAGAACCGCAGGACGCTCGTACGCCCCTCGGCTTCGAACGCGGCGCGCTCGTCGGCGGTCAGGCTGCGGCAGCGGCCGTCGTATCCCGGCGGCCGGTTGGCGGCGCGGGCCTGCTCGCGGCGCTCGGCCAGCTCCGACGGCGTGCAGTAGCACGAGTACGCGGCACCGGAGGCGCGCAGCTTGGCCGCGGCTTCGGCGTAGTACGGCAGCCGCTCGCTCTGGCGGTAGGGCGCGTACGGACCGCCGACACCCGGACCCTCATCCCAGTCGATGCTCATCCAGCCCAGCACGTCGAGCGCTGCGTTGAACGCCTCGTCACTGACCCTGGAACGGTCGGTGTCTTCCACGCGGAGCAGGAAGGTGCCACCATGCCGGCGAGCAAGCGCCCACGAGAAGAGCGCGGTACGGACGTTGCCGACGTGCAGATCACCAGAGGGTGCGGGGGCAAACCGGGTGCGCATCGTCGAGTTCATGGGCGGAGCGGCGAGATGGCGTACGGCGACCGGCGCCGGCCCGGGCAGGGTGCTCATCGGGGCTCCGCCACGTTGATCAGAGTTCCAATGCCTTCGATCTCCACGGTGACCGTCTCCCCGGCTTGCAGCGGGCCGATTCCAGCGGGTGTGCCGGTGAGGATGACGTCACCGGGCAGCAGGGTCATGGCGCTGCTCACGTAAGCGATCAGCTCCGCAATGCCGTGAATCATCTGGGACGTGCGGCCGTCCTGGCGCACCTCGCCGTCGACGAGCGTGCGGATCCGCAGGTCAGCAGGATCCAGCTCCGTCTCGATCCAGGGGCCGAGCGGGCAGAATGTGTCGCCCCCCTTGGCCCGGGTCCATTGCCCATCGGTGCGTTGCCAGTCGCGCGCCGTCACGTCGTTGCCGCAGGTGTACCCGAGGATCACCGCGGGCACCCGCTCGACCGGCACATCGCGGCAGAGACGTCCGATGACGACCGCCATCTCACCTTCGTAATCGACCCGGGTGTCGGGCATCGAGATCGACTTGCCCGGACCGATCACTGACGTCGACGGCTTCAGGAAGATCAGCGGCTCATCCGGCGCCGCGCCGCCCATCTCGCGAACGTGGTCGGCGTAGTTCTTGCCGATCCCGATGACCTTGCTCGGCAGGATCGGGGCCAGCAGAGCGTCTTCCCGAAACGCCACCTGCTCCCCGGTAGGCACCAACTCACCGAAGGGATGCGCGGAGAGCAGATGCACAGCCCCGTCACCCGGGCCCCCACTGATCACCCCGAAGCGGGGACTTCCTTCGACGCTGACCCGAGCAATGCGCACGACCAGCGACGCTACAGACTTCGGCAGGCAGGAAGTCGGCCCAGGTCGGCATAATCCGGTCATGAGCGAAGCGACTTACGACGTCGGCGCCCCCGAGCCAACGCAGATTGATGAGGAACTGAGCATGAAGCTCGGTCACCTCCAGGAGGACGCCATCCTGCGGGGGAAGCCGAATGGCGACGAACGGTGTGACAACTGCCTCTACTACCTCGACACCGACAAGGACATCTCCTACTGCTGGCACCCGAAGCTGCGCGTGCTGGTCGGCGGCGACTGGTGGTGCCAGTGGTGGGAGGAGATCCCCGAGAGCTGAGTCGCTCCCGCGCTCGGGCGCTTGCTCACAACCGCGAGAACATGCTCGCGACGCTCTGGTCGCCGCTGGCGTAGACCTGCGAAGCCCGGTTGGTCATCTCCGCGATGCCCTCCAACGCTTGCTGAAGACGCCCGGCGCTCGCCTGCCATTCGCTGAAGAGGGCCTCGTAACGCGCGTGGGACGCACCGGTCCAGACGCCGGACAGCGCGCGGACCTGGCCGGCGCACGTCGACAGCTCCGACGCGATGCTCCCGGCCGCCGTACGCAGCCGCCCACTCGTAGCGGTCAGCTCAGCCGGACTGACCGCGTACGCATCACTTGCCATCATTTGCCTCCACTTACGGTCACTGAATGATGGCTTCAGCCTAGGCAGCGATCGGTGGTCCGCGAAGTTGTCCACAGGGTCGCCTCCTGTTCGGGTTTCATTCATCCGCACCACCCCGGCACGGGCGAAAATGGGGAGCTCGCACGACCGCCTCAGCCGGCGCGCCACGCCGTGTCGCATCAGGGTCAAATCACCCGAACAACACCGCTGTAAGTTAGCTAACCGTGGCCGATGGAGGGAGCGTGACCATCGCGCTCGAGCTCACCGGCCTTGGCGTCCTTCCCGATGCACCCGGGCAGGTATCTTCCCCGCCGGTAACACCAGCACTCGCCCCCGCCGACGTCATCCCGGCGCAGACCGGCCCGCTGCTGACCGTCAGCCTGACGCAAGGCTGCGAGGCGCCGCTGGAGGCCCTGAAGACCGCGCCGGCGGACCACTCCGTCCGCTGCCACCCTTGCGACGAGGCCGTCGTCCTGCTCCTGCTCGCCCGGGTACGGCGCGCCACCCACGACTTGCTGGTGACGAGCGCCATCTCGCCGGGCACCCTCAGCCTCGGCTAACTACTGCGCTTTCCACTGACCAGCGGAGACCCATGCCCGACCCGATCTTCCACATCACGACCGAAGCCGCCTGGCAGCTGGCCCTTGCTGCCGGCGAGGCGTACGCGACCCCGTCGCTGCCCGCCGAGGGCTTCATTCACTGCTCGACGCGCGAGCAGGTGGCGTGGGTCGCCAACCAGCGATTTCGCGGGTCAGCTGAGCGTTTCGTACTCATGCGACTCGACCCCGAGGCGCTCACCAGCGAGCTCAGATGGGAGACGTCAGAGCCCACCAAGCCGCCGTTCCCACACATCTACGGCCCGATCGACCTCGGCGCCGTGACGGAGGTCCTCCCGTTCGCTGAGGGACCTGACGGCTTCGGGCCACCCGCGTAACCGAGCTCAATCCTGCGGCAGCTCACCCTGCCGAAAGAGCCCAAACGTGACGGCGTCGTCCAGGGCCTGCCAGGAGGCCGCAATGATATTTTCGTCGACGCCGATGGTGTCCCACGCGCTGGTGCCATCGGACGTTTCCACCAACACGCGGGTAATGGCTCCGGTGCCGTGATGGCCCTCGATGATCCGCACCTTGTAGTCGACCAGTTCCAGCGCGGCGAGTCCCGGATAGGTCTTTTCGAGTGCGGAGCGCAGTGCCCGGTCGAGCGCATTCACCGGGCCCTTGCCCTCGCCGGTCGCCACGATCCGCTCTCCACGTGACCACAGCTTGACGGTGGCTTCGCTGGTGACCTCGCCGCCCCGGTTTTCGATGATCACCCGCCACGATTCGAGCGTGAAGTAGCGCGTCTCCCCGGAGACCTCGGCGCGCAGCATCAACTCGAACGATGCCTCGGCCGCCTCGAAGACGTAACCGCGCGATTCGAGCTCCTTGACGCGCTCGACGACGCGTCCAAGCGCCTCGCGCTCGTCCGACAGATCGAGCCCCAACTCGCGGCCCTTGAGCTCGACGGTCGCGCGCCCGGCCAGCTCGGATACCAGCATCCTCATGTCGTTGCCGACGCCCGCCGGGTCCATGTGCTGGTAGAGGTCGGGATCCACCTTGATGGCCGACGCGTGCAGGCCGGCCTTGTGCGCGAACGCTGATGCGCCGACGTACGCACGCTTGGGGTCGGGCGTGGTGTTGGCGACCTCGTTGATCGCATGCGCCACACGTACGACCTCGCGCAGCCGCCCCGCGGGTAGGACCTGGCGATGCAGCTTCGTCTCCAGGCCGGCGACGACACTGAACAGATCGGCATTGCCGCACCTCTCGCCGTAGCCGTTGGCCGTGCCCTGCACATGGGTGACGCCGGCCTCGACCGCCGCCAGGGTGTTGGCGACGGCGCAAGCCGTGTCGTTGTGGCAGTGGATGCCGAGCCGCGCACCACTCGCGCTGAACACCCGGCCGACCGCGTCGACCAGCTGGCTCGGAAGCATGCCGCCGTTGGTGTCACAGAGCACGACCACCTCGGCGCCGGCGTCAGCAGCCACTCGGACGACCTCGAGCGCGTACTGCGGCTCGGCGGCATGACCGTCGAAGAAGTGTTCGGCGTCGAGAAAGACCCGGCGTCCCTCGCTGACGAGGTGGCTCACGGTGTCGCGAATCATCGCGAGGTTCTCGGCGCCGGTGGTACGCAGCGCCCGCTCGACGTGGCGCAGGTCGCTCTTCGCGACCAGGCACACCACGGACGTCTCGGCATCGCGCAACGCCGCTACCTGCGGGTCGTCAGCGGCAACCGCGCCCGCCTTACGGGTCGCGCCAAACGCCGCCAGCGTCGCGGTACGAAGTCGCAGTTCGCTCTTCGCACGCTCGAAGAACTCAGCGTCTTTCGGGTTGGAGCCGGGCCAGCCGCCCTCGATGAAACCGACACCGAGGTCATCCAGGTGACGGGCAACGGTCAGCTTGTCAGCGACCGAGAGCGAGAGGCCCTCCTGCTGAGTGCCGTCGCGCAGGGTGGTGTCGTAAACGTGGAACGCCTCGGGGTCGTAGTCCAGCGACAGAGCGCCGGATTGCCCCTGGGCTGGGGTAGCAGTCACCCCCCCATGCTGTCACGACTCGCCCGAAGGGCTCGGCTCAGCGTGAGAGCTGGCTACTCCCCGGCGAAACGGCGCAGCCGGTCGACATCCTGGATGGTGATCGTGCTGCCTTCGCCGAGGATCCAGCCGCGCTTCTCAAAGTCCCGAAGCGCCTGGTTGACCGACTGGCGCGACCCGCCCAGCATCGCCGCGACCTCGGTCTGGTTGAGCCCCAGCTCGATCACCGGGTGGCGCGTTTGGCGCATCCGGTAGAGCAGCAGCTTCGCGACCCGGCGCGGCAGGTCGAGGAACACCAGATCGGCATTTTGGCCGGTCAGCCTGCGTACGTGAGCACCGAGCGCACGTAGCAACTTCTGCGCGACGATCGGCCGCTCGCGGATCATCTCCTCGACCACCGCACGGTCGACGACCATGACCACCGCATCGTCGAGCGCCTCGACCGTGGCCGAACGCGGCCCGGCGTCAGCTAGCGCGAGCTCGCCGATGGTGTCTCCGACCTCAGCGATGTTAACCACGTGTTCGCGACCATCGTCGGCGATGACCAGGACCTTCAGCCGGCCTTCGGCGACGATGATCACCGCGTCGGCGGGGTCGCCTTCGGTGAAAAGCACCTGGCCACGGCGATACTTACGCAGCCGCGAACGGCGAGCGAGGCGGACCAGGTCGTCCTCGTCGAGGGTGCCGAGCAGCGACGAACGGCGCAGCAGAGCGACGGGATCGGCGCGCCCGGTGCCGCTGCCAAGACGGGGCTCGAGCGACGGCGACTCGGGACTCGTCCCGGGCGCCGGATCAGGAACGGGAGGAGGAGCCGCCGTCACGCGCCTGCGCGTGCGGGCTGCTCGCTCCAACAACGCACGACATCGCGCATCGACAGGATCCCGACCACGACCCCATCCTGGCATACGACGAGGTGGCGGAAGCCACCGCGCAGCATTGCTGCGGCCGCGTCGTCCAGCGACCACTCCGGATCGGCCACCACAGCGTTTTGCGTAAGGTGGTTGCCGGCCACCTCCGCGTCCAGATCATGGTTGGCCGCGGCACTGTCGAGGATGTCGCGTTCGGTGAGAATGGACGGGCCTTGGCCGTCGTCATCGTGGACGACCGCCGCGCCCACCCGCAGCTCGGACATCCGCTTCGCAGCATGGCGAAGGGAATGGCTCGGGCCAATCGTCAGAACGACCGTTGACATGGCATCGCGCACCAGCATGAAGACCTCCGCCGTTGGTGGTCACGCCCCAAGCCCGCACGGTAGATCTCGCTTGTGCGTTTGTGAAGAGCCTGTTCGGAGGTTGCCCGCAATCGGCGCGGCTTACGCCTCCTCAGTCGCGGACGTACTCGTTCCAGGTCTTGTACTGGTCGAGCTCGCCGCGGGTCGCCGCCTTGAACAGGTCGAGCAGCTGGCGTGTGATCGGGCCGGGCTTGCCGGTGCCGATCGGACGGTCGTCGACCTCCACGAGCGGCACCATTTCAGCGGCCGTACCGGTGAAGAACGCCTCGTCAGCGAGGTAGAGGTTGGAGCGCACCAGGGGCGACTCGACGACCTCGTAGCCCTGGTCGCGGGCGATCGTGATGACCGCGTCACGGGTCAGCCCAGCGAGCACACCGTCGACGATCGGCGGTGTGATGAGCCGCTTGCCGTAGACGACGAAGATGTTTTCGCCCGTGCCCTCGGCGATCGTGCCGGCGGCCGTGAGCAGGATGGCCTCGTCGTAACCGGCCTTCAGCGCGGCGACCTTGGCGAGCGAGGAGTTGATGTACTGCCCGGTGCCCTTGCCCTCCGGCGGGATGATGTTGGGCCCGATGCGCTGCCATGACGACACCGCCGCCCGCACGCCCTTGCTGGCGGCCTCGTCACCGAGGTACGCGCCCCACGGCCACACCGCGATGCTGGCCTTCGTTGGGCTCGGCAGCGGGTTGAGTCCCATCTCGCCGTAGCCCAGGTAGAGGAGCGGGCGGATGTAGCACGACGGGATGTCGTTGATCCGCACGGTTTCCTTGGTGGCCTCGACGATCTGCGCGACCGTCCACTCCGGCTCCATCAGGTAGATCTTGGCGCTGCGAAAGAGCCGCTCGATGTGTTCGGTGAGCCGGAAAACGGCCGGGCCGCGGTCAGTCGCGTAGGCCCGGATCCCCTCGAAGACACCCCAGCCGTAGTGCAGCGTCGGGTTGAGGATGTGGATGGTGGCGTCGTCCCAGTCGACGAACTTCCCGTCCATCCAGATTTTCTTCGTCGGGGTGATAGGCAAGACGGCTCCCTGCGGCAAACGGTGAGGTACGCCACGGTACCGCCCAGTAGCTATCCGGCCGCGGCAGCCGCGAGCGCCTCCCCGACCTCGCGGGTGCTGCGCTGGCTCGTCCCCCGGATCGCCACATCCGCGGCGACGGCAGCCTCGACCTTGGCCGCCTGCTCAGCGAAACCGAGATGGTCGAGCAGCAATCCCACCGAGAGCACCGTGGCCGTCGGGTCGGCGATGCCCTTGCCGGCGATGTCGGGAGCGGATCCGTGGACCGGCTCGAACATGCTGGGGTGGTTTCGCGAGACATCCAGATTGCCGCTCGCGGCAAGCCCGATGCCCCCGGCGATGGCGGCACCGAGGTCGGTGAGGATGTCGCCGAACAGGTTGTCGGTCACGATCACGTCGAAGCGCTCCGGCGAGGTCACGAAATACATCGAGGCGGCGTCGACGTGGCAGTAATCCACGCTGATCTCGGGGAATTCGGGAGCCACCTCGTTGACGGTGCGCTGCCACAAGCCGCCGGAATTCACGAGAACGTTCGTCTTGTGGACGAGAGTGAGCTTGTTGGCCCGCTTCTGGGCCCGGCCGAACGCATCGCGTACGACCCGCTCGACGCCGTAGCGCGTATTGAGGCTCTCCTCGCTGGCGATCTCGTGCGGCGTACCTACGCGCAGGCCACCGCCGGCGCCCGCGTACGGACCCTCGGTGCCCTCGCGTACCACCACGAAGTCGATGTCGGGCTCGCCCGCGAGCGGTGACGCGGCACCCGGAAACAGCCGTACCGGCCGCAGATTCACGTGGTGATCGAGCGCGAAGCGCAGCTTCAGCAGCAGCCCGCGCTCGAGGACGCCACTGGGCACGCTCGGATCACCCACGGCGCCGAGCAGGATCGCGTCGGCCTCACCCAGCTCCGCGAGCACGCTGTCGGGCAACGTCTCGCCGGTGCGGTGCCAGCGAGCCGCGCCGAGGTCGTACTCGATCGTCTCCAGCTTCTCGCCCGCACCCTCGAGCGCCGTGCGCAGCACCAACAGCCCTTCCGACACCACTTCCGGGCCGATCCCGTCGCCCGCAATCACCGCCAGCTTCATGCCGCCGACGCTACCCAACCCGCCGCATGATCAACGCTGCAATGATCATGACTTCGTCGCCGATTTGGCCCTCAGAACATGATCATTGCAGCGTTGACCTTGCTACGCCCGGTTGACGGCGCTCACGACGGCGTAGAGCGACGCGGTGAGGATGTTGGAGTCGACGCCGACGCCCCAGAGGACGCGCCCGCCGCGGGCCGCCTCGACGTAGGCCGCCGCGCTCGCGTCGGACCCGGCACCGATGGCGTGTTCGGTGTAGTCCAGCACCCGCACGTCGATGTCGACGCTTGAGAGCGCGTCGACAAAGGTGGCGATGGGGCCGTTGCCCGCGCCTTCGATGGCCTGCTCCACGCCGTCGAGCTCCACGGTGAACGAGCCCGCAGCGAGGTCGTACGAGAGCAGCCGAAGCCGGGCCTTTCCGCCGCCGAGGTATTCGTCGTTGAAGATCGCCCAGATCTCGTCGGAGCTGACCTCTCCGCCTTCGGCATCGGTGTGCTGCTGCACGACGCCACTGAATTCGATCTGCAGCCGGCGCGGCATGTCGAGCCCGTGGTCGGCCTTCAGCAGGTACGCGACCCCACCCTTGCCGGACTGGCTGTTGACCCGGATGACGGCCTCGTACGTACGCCCCACGTCGAACGGGTCGATCGGCAGGTACGGCACCTGCCACACTTCGCCGCCTTCGACACCGGCCGCGAGGTCGCGCTGACGTGCCTCCAGGCCCTTCTTGATCGCATCCTGGTGGGAGCCGGAAAAGGCGGTGTAGACCAGCTCGCCGCCGTACGGGTGACGCGGGTGGACGGGCAGCTGGTTGCAATGTTCGGTCTCGCGGCGGATCTCGTCGATGTCGGAAAAGTCGATCATCGGGTCGATGCCTTGGCTGAACAGGTTGAGTCCGAGCGTCACCAGGCAGACGTTGCCGGTGCGCTCGCCGTTGCCGAACAGGCAGCCTTCGATACGGTCCGCGCCCGCTTGCACGCCGAGCTCGGCAGCAGCGACGGCCGTACCTCGGTCATTGTGCGGGTGCAGCGAGAGCACGACGGCCTCGCGGCGGGTCAGCGCGCGGCCCATCCACTCGATCTGGTCGGCATAGACGTTGGGCGTGGCCATCTCGACGGTCGCTGGCAGATTGAGTACGACGGGGCGCTCGGCATCGGGCTGCCAGACGTCCATGACCGCCTCGCACACCTCGACCGCGTAATCGAGCTCGGTGCCAGTGAACGACTCCGGGCTGTACTGCCAGCGCACGTCCGTCATCCCGAGGTACTGCTCGGCGTACTTGGCACACCACTCGGCGCCCCGTACGGCGATCTCCTTGACGCCGTCGCGATCGAGCCCGAAGACGACGCGGCGCTGCAGCGTCGACGTCGAGTTGTACAGGTGAACCAGCGCGGTGCCGTGAAAACCCGCCAGCGATTCCATCGAGCGCTCGATGAGCTCCTCGCGAGCTTGCGTGAGCACCTGAATCGTGACGTCGTCCGGGACGAGGTCTTGCTCGACGAGCGAGCGGATGAAGTCGAAGTCGGTCTGGCTCGCGGCCGGGAAGCCGACCTCGATCTCCTTGTAGCCCAGCCGGACGAGCAGGTCGAACATCCGCCGCTTGCGCTGCGGGCTCATCGGGTCGATCAGAGCCTGGTTGCCGTCCCGCAGGTCGACGCTGCACCACTGCGGGGCTGCGGTGATGACGCGCTCCGGCCAGGTGCGACCGGACAGCGCGATGGGTGGGAAGGGGGCGTACTTGTCGATCGGCATGCCGGACGGCTGCTGCACGCCCATTTCTTGGGCGTAATGGGTACTGCGAGATGCACTGCTGTGCATGATTTCGGGGCTCCTCAAGCTCGCCATGGAAGGCGGCCGGCGGGCAGCGCATAGCCGCGGCGAGGGAGCCGGCCTCTCTTAGAGGGCCCCGCCGCGGCGACTAAGCAGAAGGCGCGCCATCGGGGAGCAGGTTACCAGCACTTCCTTCGCCCTGGCGATCACTTCGTTGCTGCGCAGTCACGACGCTGCCGGCCAGACCCGAAAGGTGGGCCAGTCGCATCAGCTCACTGGGCCGAAACGAGGGTCCGCCGGCGCGGGCGAGCAACAACGCCTGGTAAGGACCGTTGACCGGTGCGGCGGCCAGTTCGATGCCTCGCTCGGTCCAGATCTCCGGGACCCATTCCTCCCCGTAGTCAAACCGGCGGGCGGCGGTCAGCGGCATCCACGGAGTCGCGAAATCACGCTCGCGCGGGGCGGCCGCGCTGACCGGCACGAGCCGCGGGAGCGCGAAGGGTGTCGCCTCGAGAATCAGCGCCCACTGCGCCCGAAAGGCCTCCGGCACCAGGGTCGCCAGTTGCAGCAGGGCCCGGTCCGGGTCGCTGGCGAGAGCATCCACGATGTCCAGGTCTCGCACCGTCTCAGCGGCGCGGGGATGCGGGCGTAACGACTCGACATGGACACCGGGGACCGACCGGGCCACTGAAATCAGCGTGTCGGCAAGCCCGTTGTCGGGCAGCCCCACGACGAGATCGTCGACCGCGCCGTCGGGTCCTCGCTCGATGACGTCCAGCGATTCGATGTCTGCGCCCGCCGCACCGAGCGCCGTCGCCACGGCGCCGAGCGACCCGGGACGGTCCGGAAGGACGAGTCGCAAGAGGTAGGTCATGCCGCGCATTCCCTCAGCGTCCCCGCGCGTCGTTGCCGCTGGGTTGCCGTTGTGCGTCCAGCAGGTTCCAGGGTTACTCGCCCGTCGTCGCACACGTGGCCGGAAGGGCTGTGAAGGCTCGACCCCAGCTCGACCCTGATCCCGGCGGCAGCCCTGCTGCGTTGCCGGACTGACGCGCCTCCTATCGGGTCACCAGCGCAACCACGCCGGCCGCCGCGTATGCGGCCCCTACTCGGCGACGACGAGGTCGGTCAGCGCGAAGTCGCCGCCCTTGAACAGCAGTGGCTGTCCGGTGGCGCGGGCCAGCGCGTAGGAGAAGCAGTCGCCGAAGTTCAACCCGGCCGGATGCTTCCCCTTGCCGAAGTCCCGGTATGCCTGCCGCGCAAGGCGTGCCTGGTCGGCCGTGACCGGCTCCACGGTGATGCCGGCCTCGGTGATGAGATCGTCGAACCGGCCGGACAGCACCGGATCCCGGTTAGCGTCGACGACGACGGCAGTCTCCACCCAGGTGGCAGCAGACATGCGGATGTCAGCGGCGGTCGCCAGCGCCTGGATGAAGCGCTCGGCATCGTCCTCGTGGCGCAGGACGGCGATCAGCGCAGACGTGTCCACGATCACCGCGGCAACCCGGCATCGTCATAGAGAAGGTCGCCGTGCTCTGCGGTGCGGTACGGCGGAGCCCACCGTCCAGACGCGTCCAGCGACACCGCGCGCAGCCGCTCGGCACGCTTGGCAGTCGCGGACTGATCGCTTGCCTGGACCCGGGCGAGGCGTTCGCGCAGGGCGACGGTGACCGCCCCGGTGAGGCTCTCCCCGGTGGCGGCAGCGAGCTGGTGCGCCAGGTCCTCCGTCTCCAGGTTCTTGATATTCAGCGGCATACTACAACTCTACCATTATCACGGTACCATTCCACCAGGCAACCCGGCGACTTCACCGGGCCACGGCTCGGGGTAAGCACTCGGGGTAAGCAACGGTGAATCGGCGGAATCGGCAGCGACACCGCCGCCGGGCGGTGCCTACCCAGGAGGCGCAGCTGTGACAACGATCGACCACGATGACGGTGAGGCTGAGCCTGGCACCGAGCCCGGCCCGCCGGAGGAATGACCCCGCAGGTCCCGGCCGAGTTGCGGCGGCAGCGGCATGACGTGATCGGTCATCGGTCCGCCCGGGGTCGAGTGATCGATTCGCCGCAGCACACCCAGTTCGGCCATCAGCACTGCGACCGCCGCCGCGACGATGAGAACACCACCGGCCGCGAAGGCCGCTACGGTGCCGGCGGTGCTGATCCGCAACGGGGGGATGAGGACCAACCCGAACGCGAGACAGAACCCGACGCCGGCGGATCCGGCCGTCATGGCGATCAACCACCGCCGCCGCGATCCACCGCCCGCTCGCGGCGTGGGGGGCCGCGCCGGGTAGGTGGTGCTGTCGGTGGTTAGCACGGTCACGAGGGCGGCGATTCCCGCCCACGCCCCGACGATGAGAAACGCCGCGATCGAATCACCGGCCCGGTGCCAACCCGCGGACATGGTGGCCAACGCCGTCACTACAGCGGCAGCACCGCCGGTGATCGCGACGAAAGGCCGTCCCCGCGCTGGAATGACGACCAGCAGCGCGACCACGACCGAGAACACCGCCGTTGTGTGTCCGCTGGGCAGGCTGTTGTGGGTCGCCGACGTGATCTCGCGCAGGCCCAGGTCGGGCCGGGTCAGCAGCTGTGTCTTCAGCAGCCAGGTGGAGGCGTTGGCCGCAACCAGAAGTCCGACCGCCGTGAGACCAGGTGTTCGCCGCTGCCGCACCAATGCGATCAGGGCGATGGCCGCCACTCCACCGAGCAGTGAGGCCGCCGACACCACCGCAAGCACGGCGTCGACGGCGTCGACGAACCCGGAGTTGGTGATCAGCGCGCCGCGCAGCGACGCGTCGCCGAATTGCCGTCCGGGTGTGGTCCGCACGGTCAACACGTACACGAGAACGAACCCGAGAAGGCACGACACGGTGAGCCCGCCGGGTGCCGTCGCACCCGCCACATTGTTGGGCAACGTTCGCCGGCGCGTCATGCCGCCACTGTCGCACCGAATCAACCCAGGCATCAGCGGATGCGGCCCACGCGGACCGGCCCGGGAGTCTGCCGCACGCGTGGGTCACCCAGCGCGAGGACAACCCCAGTGAGCAGCGGCAGCGGCGATCTGGAGCTCGGCAAGCTGACGTTGCCCGGGCCGCTGGGGACAGCGGGACTTTGGCCGACGCGGCCCACTCCGTCGTGGGGCAGCGTCGTCGTTCTGTGACCGAGACGTGATCATCCTGGCTCGACGATCCGCATAGCGATGGCCGGTTGTGGCACCACCGCCAGGAAAACGTGCATGACCTTGACTAATTCCAGAAACGGGGCAGGTTGGCGACGTGATGGTTCGGGCGAGCGAGGACGTGTTGCGCGGGGCGGGCCTGCGCGTCACGATCCGAGCCGGCGACAACCACCTGGTTTGTCGCGCATGCGGGTGAAGCCGAAGTTCTCTTCTGGGGCCTGTGCCCTGACTGCCAGCAAGAAGACTCCCAAGCAAACAAGGAGCTGTTCGCGTGACGACAGAAGAATCACCCCCGACCACCACCGACGCCGGGATCCCGGTCGCCAGCGACGAGCGCTCGCTGTCGGTCGGCCCGGACGGCCCGTTGCTGCTGCAGGACCACTACCTGATCGAGCAGATGGCGATGTTCAACCGGGAGCGCATCCCGGAACGTCAACCCCACGCGAAGGGAGGCGGCGCCTTCGGCACCTTCGAGGTGACGCAGGACGTGAGCGCCTACACCCGGGCGGCCGTGTTCCAACCTGGCACCAGGACCGGGATGCTCGCCCGCTTTTCCACGGTCGCCGGCGAGCGGGGCAGCCCCGACACCTGGCGTGACCCGCGCGGCTTTTCGCTGAGGTTCTACACGAGCGAGGGCAATTTCGATCTGGTCGGCAACAACACCCCGGTGTTCTTCATGCGCGATCCGATGAAGTTTCAGCATTTCATCCGATCGCAGAAGCGCCGCGCGGCCAACAACCTGCGCGACCACGACATGCAGTGGGACTTCTGGACGCTCGTGCCGGAGTCGGCACATCAGGTCACCTGGCTGATGGGTGACCGCGGAATCCCGCGGACCTGGCGGCACATGAACGGCTACTCCAGCCACACCTACATGTGGATCAACGCCGGGGGCGAGCGGTTCTGGGTGAAGTACCACTTCAAGACCGACCAGGGCGTCGAGTGCTTCACCCAGGACGAGGCCGACCAGATGGCCTCGGTCGACACCGACTACCACCAGCGCGACCTCTACGAGCACATCGAGGCCGGGGAGCTTCCCAGCTGGACGCTACACATGCAGATCATGCCGTTCGAGGACGCCAAGACCTACCGGTTCAACCCGTTCGACCTCACCAAGGTCTGGCCGCACACCGACTACCCGTTGCAGGAAGTCGGCCGGATGACACTCAACCGCAACGTGACCGACTACCACACGGAGATCGAGCAGGCCGCGTTCGAACCCAACAACCTGGTGGCTGGCACCGGGCTCTCACCCGACAAGATGCTGCTGGCCCGCGGTTTCAGCTACTCCGACGCACACCGGGCACGGCTCGGCAGCAACTACCGGCAGATCCCGGTCAACCAACCGATCGTGCCGGTGCACAGCTACTCCAAGGACGGCCAGATGCGGATGCAGAACGTCGCCGATCCCGTCTACGCGCCGAACTCCTACGGTGGTCCGACGGCCGACCCGGCACGCACCGACGACGGCGGCCTCTGGTATGCCGACGGCGACATGGTGCGCAGTGCGTACACGCTGCGCACCGATGACGACGACTGGGGCCAGGCCGGCACCATGGTTCGCGAGGTCCTCGACGATGCTGCCCGCGATCGGCTGGTCGACAACATCGTCGGCCACCTCCTCAACGGTGTCAGCGAACCCGTCCTGAACCGGGCCTTCGCGTACTGGCGCAATGTGGACAAGGACCTCGGTGACCAGGTCGAGTCGGGTGTCCGCGCGAAGCAGGGCGACAAAGACCCCAAGGCGGAAGCACAGGGCAATCCCGCCCGCGCCACCATGCAGGCCAAGGCCTGACCGCTTCGACACTCGGCGAAAGCTCTCGCCGCTTCGCAGTCTGCCCGGCCAGCGCCGCTGGCACTTCGTCCATGAACGCGACAGCCGACGCCGACAGATCATCGACGCCCTCACGGCGACCGGCCAAGTGACCGCGCTGATCTTCCAAGGCAACGGTCCCGATACCGAGATCCGCGCTGACAGCTTCCAGATCAGCGAATGCGCTGCGCTCCGGGCGCCGGCGCCGCGGCGAAGATGTCCGGCGGGCGCCAGTC
Organism: Mycobacteriales bacterium; assembly: GCA_038245655.1. Lineage (GTDB taxonomy): Bacteria > Actinomycetota > Actinomycetes > Frankiales > Frankiaceae > DATAZK01. The sequence continues at coordinate 96,860 of JBBRSE010000001.1, forward strand.
GAGCTTCGCGTACGCCCGCTCGATCGCGCGGTGAAGGGCCGGTACACCTTCAACCGTGGTCAGCGCGAGAGCCGAGCCGCCGAAGCCGCCACCGGTCATGCGCGCCCCGAGCGCGCCGGCTTCCAGCGCGGCGTTCACGGCGACGTCCAGCTCGGGTGCAGAGACTTCGAAATCGTCGCGGAGCGAGACGTGCGAGGCCGTCAGTAGCGGTCCGAGCTCGCGGGCCCGGCCGGACCGCAGCAGCGCGACGGCACGCGTGACGCGGGCATTCTCGGTGAAGACGTGACGGGCCCGGCGCCCGAGCAGGCCGTCGTGACCGACGCAGCGAGCGAGCGCCGTGACCTGTTCGACGCCCGCGTCGCGCAGGCTGAAGACTCCGAGCGCCGCAGCCGCTTGCACACACTCGCGGCGTCGGTCGCTGTAGCCGGCGTCGGCCGTGCTGTGTCGTACGCCGGTGTCGACCACCGACAGCGCGAGGCCGCTCAGATCAACCTCGATCGCTTCCACCGCACGATCCCTGACGTCCAGGTAGACGAACGAGCCCTCCCTGCCGAAGAGCGACGCGACCTGATCCATGATCCCGGTCTTGGCGCCGACCTCGGTGTTCTCCGCCGATTGGCACGCCAAGGCAAGCGCCATCTGGTCGAGCCTGCCGGCGGCAAGCTCGTTCAGCGCCGCCGCGACGGAGCATTCGAGCGCCGCACTCGAGGACAGTCCCGCGCCGGCCGGCACGTCGGAGTCGACGACCACGTCAGCGCCGCGTAACTGGACTCCGGCGTCGCGCAGCGCGCGCGCCACCCCGCGCGGATACGCCTCCCAGCCCGCCGGCTCGTCCTGGCACGACCAGCACCGCAGTTCCGCGTCGTCGCGCAGCGCCACCGCGGCGAGGGCCTGCCGGTCGATCGCGAACGGGAGCACGAGGCCGTCGTTGTAGTCGGTGTGCTCGCCGATCAGGTTCACCCGCCCCGGAGCCGCCCAGACACCCGCTGCCTCGCGACCGGTGCGCTCGCGAAAGACGCTCTCGAGTCGGCTTACGCGCTCAGCCGACAGCACGACGCAGCCGTTCAGCCGCTTCCTCGGGTGCCACGTCCGTCAGGTACGCGCCTCCCATCAGCTCCGAGCCCGCCACGTATTTGATCTTGTCGGCACTGCGATGGACGGGCGCGAGCTCCCAGTACACATGGCTCACTGACCCCCAGTCGGGAAGCTGCTCGAGCCCGCCGGTCTGCCGCAGCCGGCCGGCCAGCTCCGCCGGATCACAGGTCGGCGCTGCGTGGATGCCCATCACGTACGGCAGGGAAAAGCCGAAGAGTCGGTCGTAGCCCGCGAGCAGCACGGCCAGCAGGTCGGCCACGTCGTCACGTTCGCCGCCATCGAGGTCGAGCAGGCCCGGACGGTGGGCGCCCGGGACGACATGTACCTCGTACGGAAAACGCGCCCACGCGGGGACGAACGCGACCATCCCGCCGCGCCGGGCGACGACCCGGCGACCGTCCGCCAACTCGCCCGCAACGACGTCGCACTCGACGCACCGCCCCGTCCGCCCGCGGTAGTCGTGGGCAGCGCGCAACTCGCGTAGCGGGCGCGGCGGGACGTCGCTGTAGCCGTAGATCTGCCCGTGCGGGTGGGCGAGCGTCACTCCGATGATCTCGCCCTTGTTCTCGAACGGCAGCACGTAACGAATCTGCGTCTCGGCCCCGAGGATCGCGTAGCGATCGGCCCACACGTCAACAAGGAGACGGAGGCGGTCCACGCCAACATCCGCCAGCGTGGTGTCATGGCGATCGCTGTAGACGACGACCTCGCAGCGCCCGGCAGCCGGCTCGATGGGGATCAAGTCCGTTCCCGCGAGGTCGGGCGCCGGCGGGTCGGGCGAGAGGCTGGGAAAGCGGTTGTCGAAGACGGCGATCTCAAAGGCACGCCGCGGGATCTCGGTGGGACGCTGCGGGTCGCGGGTCGGGCACAGCGGGCACTGATCCGGCGGCGGTTGATACGTGCGGTCCTGGCGATGGGTGGCAAAGGTGACCCACTCGTCGATCGTGGGGTCGTAGCGACGTTCGCTCAAGGGTGGGTACGAGCCGGCGCAGGTTCCGGCGGGCGGCGCGCGTACAGCGTTAACCGGCGCCCGTCAGGCAACGCTGTGACCTCACGCTCGAAGCGGGCAAGCTCCGGGCCATCGCTCGAGGAGGCATCAGGCGGCACGAGCGCACCATACGTTCCGCTGCGGCGCTTGCGCGGGCCGGGACCTAAGTCCCGGCGGGCAGGGAAATGATCCTTTTACCCCCTTGTCAGGGGTCTGGGGGTAGCGCGCCGGGCGCACCTGTGGGCACCATGAACTAGTGAGCGTGGTCACCTGCCGATGGTGCGGACAGCTGTTTGCGGCTGCCCGCGACTTGATCTGGCATCAGCGCCACGACCACCAGCTCGAGCTGCCGCTGGAGCTGCCGGCGGCGCTGTCCGTCCCGGCGCGCCAGCCGGTCAGCGCCCGATCAGCCCGCTACGAGGTCCACGGGCCGGGCGAGCCGCGCGCCGATCGTCTCGGCGATGCGATCGACGACCCCCGCACTCACGGGCGAGTCGAGGGCCAGCGACATGAGCGCCTCGCTGCCGGCCGACTCTCCCCGGCTGACCTGCGCGCTCGCGATGTTGACCGACGCCTCGCCAAGGATCGCGCCGACCGCCCCGACGACCCCGGGACGGTCCGTGTAACGCAGGAAGAGCAGGTGTGGGAACGGCCGCAGATCAACCTCATAACCATCGATGGCCGTGATGCGCTCGACCTGTCGGGTACCCATGAGAGTCCCGCTGACCGATAGTGGGGTCCCGCCGGGAAGCACTCCCCGAATCGTGATCACGTTGCGGTAGTCAGGCGACTGCTCGTCCTTTTCCAGCGAGACCGCGATGCCTCGTTCGGCGGCCAGCAGCGGCGCGTTCACGTACGTCACCTGCTCCTCGACGACGGCGCGGAAGACCCCCTTGAGCGCGGCCAGCTGCAATACGCCGACGTCCTCGCGCGCAATCTCACCGCGCACCTCGATCGTGAGGCTCGCTGCAACGCCGGCCGCCAGCCCGGTGAAGAGCTGCCCTAGCGTCTCGGCGAGCGGAAGCCCCGGACGTACGTCCTCGCTGACGGAGCCGCCGGCCTGGACGTTGACCGCATCAGGCACGAAATCACCCGACAGCGCAAGGCGAACCGAGCGTGCGACCGCAAGGCCCGCCTTCTCCTGAGCCTCTTCGGTGCTGGCCCCCAGATGCGGGGTCACCACCGCGTTGGGCGCACCGAAAAGCGGTGACGAGGTGGTCGGCTCCTTGACGTAGACATCCACTCCGGCGCCGCCGAGATGGCCCGAGTGCAGCGCATCCGCGAGAGCCGCTTCATCGACCAGCCCGCCGCGGGCGGCGTTGATGATGATGGCTCCCGGCTTGCACGACGCGAGCTCGTCTTTGCCCAGCAGGCCAAGGGTTTCCGGGGTCTTCGGCAAGTGGATGGACAGCACGTCGGACTCGGCGAGCAGCTCGGCAAGGGTGACCAGGCGGACGCCCATCTGAGCGGCGCGACCCGTCGAGACGTAAGGGTCGTACGCGAGGATGCGCATCCCGAAGGCCGACAGTCGCTGCGCCACGAGGGCACCGATACGCCCGAGACCCAGCAGACCGGCGGTCTTGCCGGTCAACTCGACGCCGGTGAACTGCGAGCGCTTCCACTCCCCTGCGGTCAGCGACGCGTGAGCCGTGGGGATCCGGCGGGCAACCGACAGCAGCAGCGCGACGGCGTGTTCGGCAGCGCTCACGATGTTGGACTGGGGCGCGTTGACGACCATGACGCCGCGGGCAGTGGCGGCCGGAACGTCGACGTTGTCGAGGCCGACACCCGCCCGGGCGACGACCTTCAACCGCGAACCGGCGGCCAGCGCCTCCGCGTCGACGGTCGTGGCGCTACGCACGATGAGCGCATCGGCGTCGGCCAGCGCCGGGAGCAACGCCGCGCGATCGGCGCCATCGACATGGCGAACCTCGAAATCCTCGCCCAGCAGGCTGATTCCTGCGGGCGAGAGCTCCTCGGCGATGAGTACTACGGGTTTTGAGGCGCTCACACGATGCTCATTCAGGGCGGATCCAGGACATCATCGGACGCAACTGCGCGCCGACTGCCTCGATCGGGTGGTGCTTGCCCTCTTCGACCAGCTTGTTGAACGTTCCCCGGCCCGCCTCGTCCTCGGCAACCCACTCCCGGGCGAACGAGCCGTCAGTGATCTCGCCGAGGATGCGACGCATCTCAGCCTTGACGACGTCGGTCACGATCCGCGGGCCGCGGGTGACGTCGCCATACTCGGCGGTGTCGGAGATCGAGTAACGCATGTTGGTGATGCCGCCCTCGTACATGAGGTCGACGATCAGCTTGAGCTCGTGCAGGCACTCGAAGTAGGCGACCTCAGGCTGGTAGCCGGCCTCGACGAGCGTCTCGAATCCGGCCTGCACGAGTGCGGTCGTACCGCCGCAGAGCACGGCCTGCTCACCGAACAGGTCGGTCTCGGTCTCCTCGGTGAAGGTGGTGCGCAGTGCGCCCGCGCGAGTGCCGCCGATCCCCTTCGCCCACGAAAGGGCGAGCTGCAACGCCTGGCCGGTCGCGTCGTTCTCGACAGCGACCAGACACGGAACGCCCTGGCCCTCGGTGAAGGTTCGGCGCACGAGGTGGCCGGGACCCTTCGGGGCGACCATGCAGACGTCGACGCCGGCCGGCGGCTTGACGAGGTCGTAGCGAATGTTGAAGCCGTGGCCGAAGAAAAGCGCCTGCCCATCTTCGAGGTGGGGCGCGATCGACTCGTTGTAGATGCGGCGATGGGCCGTGTCCGGCGCCAGAATCATGATCACATCAGCCGCTGCGGCAGCCTCGGCGGGGGTGACGACCCGCAGGCCCTCGGCCTCGGCCTTGGCCCGGCTGGCGGACGTTTCGGGCAGGCCGACGCGCACGTCGACACCGCTGTCGCGCAGGTTCAGCGCATGCGCGTGGCCCTGGCTGCCGTAGCCGATGACGGCTACCTTGCGCTGCTGGATCACCGAAAGGTCGGCGTCCTCGTCATAGTAGATCTCCGGCACTGGAGCGATCCTTCCGTTGGGCTGGTGGTGCCCGATGAGTGTGAACAGGCAGGCGGACAGAGTCAGGGGTGGCGCAGGCAGATCAGGCGGTTCGGTCAACCGCGCGCAGCGTGCGGTCGGTCATGGAACGGGTGCCGCGGGCGACCGCGACCATGCCGGACTGGACCAACTCGCGGATGCCGTAGGGCTCAAGGACCCGTACCAGCGCTTCTAGCTTGTCACGGGTTCCGGTGACCTCGAGCGTGACCGCGTCAACTGCGACGTCGACCACCTTTGCCCGAAACAGCTGGGCGGTTTCGAGCACCGCGGTGCGGGTGGCGGCGTCAGCACGCACCTTCACCAGCATCAGCTCGCGCAACACGCTTGCCTCGGCATCGAGTTCGACGATCTTCAGGACGTTGACAAGCTTGTTGAGCTGCTTCGTGACCTGCTCAAGGACGGTGCCCTCCACCGACACCACGATCGTCATGCGGCTGACGTCGCTGTGTTCCGTCGGACCGACCGCGAGCGAGTCGATGTTGAACCCGCGGCGGCTGAACAGGCCCGCGATACGAGCGAGGACGCCCGGCTTGTTTTGGACCAGGACGGACAGCGTGTGGCGGGTCATTTCGTCTCTCCGGTAGCTGCTTCGGTCTCGTCGCTGACGACTTCGCCCATTTCGTAGTCAAAATCCGGGGCGGTGTCGCGGGCGACCTTGATGTCGTCGTTGCTGGTGCCGGCGGCGACCATCGGCCAGACCATCGCGTCCTGGTGGACGACGAAGTCGATGACGACGGGACGATCGGTGACACCCATCGCCTTTTCGATCGTGGCGTCGACGTCGGCCGCCGAATCGCAGCGCAGGCCGACCCCGCCGAGCGCCTCAGCGAGCTTGACGAAGTCGGGGATGTAGGTGGCCTGGCCCTTGCGCAGATCGGTGTTGGAGTAGCGCTCGCCGTAGAACAGCGTCTGCCACTGGCGCACCATGCCGAGCGCCCCGTTGTTGATGACGGCCACTTTGATCGGGATGCCTTCGATGGCGCAGGTGGCGATCTCCTGATTGGTCATCTGGAAGCAGCCGTCGCCGTCGATCGCCCAGACCAGGGTGTCGGGCTTGCCGACCTTTGCCCCCATCGCGGCCGGCACCGCGTAACCCATGGTCCCGGCGCCGCCGGAGTTCAGCCACGTGTACGGGTTCTCGTACTTCACGAACTGGGCGGCCCACATCTGGTGCTGGCCCACCCCGGCGACGTAGATCGCCTCAGGTCCCGCGAGCTGGCCGAGCCGCTCGATCACGAACTGCGGCGATAACGTGCCGTCCGTAGGCAGGTCGTAGCCGATCGGATACGTCTCGCGCCACCCGTCGAGCTTCGCCCACCAGGCTCGCAGGTCGGGCTTCTGCTCGGTGGCGAGGAAAGCAGTGAGCTCGCGGATCACGGCCTTGGCATCGCCCACGATCGGCACATCGGCGGCGCGGTTCTTGCCGATCTCCGCCGGGTCAACGTCGGCGTGGATGACCTTGGCGTCGGGAGCGAAGCTCGGCAGATGGCCGGTGACGCGGTCATCGAAGCGCGCACCCAGGGTGATCAGCAGGTCGGACTTCTGCAGCGCTGTCACGGCGGCGACCGAACCATGCATACCCGGCATTCCGAGGTGCTGCGGGTGGCTGTCCGGGAACGCGCCGCGAGCCATGAGCGTCGTCACGACCGGGATGCCGGTGAGCTCGGCAAGCGCGAGCAGCTCCTCGGCAGCGTGAGCCTTGAGCACCCCACCACCGACGTACAGCACCGGACGCTCGGACGCGCTGATGAGCTTCGCCGCCTCGCGCACCTGCTTGGCGTGGGGCCGCAGGTTGGGCCGGTAGCCCGGCAGGTCGAGCTGCTTCGGCCAGCTGAAGGTGGTACGCGCTTGCAGGATGTCCTTCGGGACGTCGACGAGCACCGGACCGGGCCGACCGGTGGCGGCGATGTGGAAAGCCTCCGCAATGATCCGCGGGATGTCGGCCGCGTTGGTGACGAGGTAGTTGTGCTTCGTGATCGGGAGCGTGATGCCGCAGATGTCGGCTTCCTGAAACGCATCGCTACCGATGGCCGGGCTGGGCACCTGCCCGGTGATCGCGACGATCGGCACGCTGTCCATGTAGGCGTCGGCGATAGCAGTGACGAGATTCGTCGCACCCGGACCGGACGTGGCCATGCAGACCCCGACCTTGCCGGTGGCCTGCGCGTATCCGGTGGCCGCGTGGCCCCCACCCTGCTCGTGACGCACCAGGATGTGACGGATCTTGCTGTCGAACAGCGGGTCGTACGCCGGCAGAATCGCCCCGCCCGGGATACCGAAAATGACCTCTACCCCGGCCGACTCGAGCGAGCGGACCAGCGACTGGGCCCCAGTGATCGTGGCCGGCGGTTTCGGGTCTGTCATGGTTGCTCCCTCGAGCGGGATTCGTTGCGTATAGGTGGCTGCTTGCAGACAAACAAAAACCCCTCGTGCCTAAGGCACTGAGGGGCGGCGCACGTAGCGAGGTGGGAGCTACGCGCGCGGGCAGACTACAAGTCGCAGGTTCTGCATAGACCCACTGTGGCTGACGATTCCGGCTTCGTCAAATGACCCGGCCGTGGCCCTGACCAAATGCCGGTGGCTGCTGGGGATCGCCGCTCTTGCCTTTCGGCCTGCTGACACGCCTTCGATCGTGCCGGACGGCGAGGCGCTTGTCCGCAGACCCAAGCAGCTTGCCCGGGGGTACGCGACACGCGGTCGCCTGGTGCCCAAGGGCAAGGTCAGCGCATCCCCAGTGCATCGCGGACCTGCCCAATGATGTACGCGGGTCGCCGATCGACATCCCGCGCGGTCACCTGTCGCACGTCCCAGCCCCTACCGCGCAGCGCATTGTGCTTCTCCCGGTCGCGGTACAGCGCTCGGACGCGGTCGTGCTCCGCACTGTCCACTTCCAGACCCACCCGCTGCTCGCTCGTAACTGATGTCAAGGCGCGCGATGGGGATTCCGTCGTCATCAATGACCACGAGTTGCAGCTCGTCCGGAGCAAGGCTGGCGTCGGTCAGGACGATCCGCATCTTGGTCTCGGACGGTGATTCCGAACGTCCGTGGCCGTTTCATGGCTCAGCACCCCCGAAGGTGTGGCGAGTTGAGCTGCCCGGGCCGCGGCGCGCGGCGGATCGCGTACCGGCGGGATGGCGACCGTGCCCCGAACCAGCGGCTGGACCCGGGCGCCATGCACGTACTCCAACTCACGCTTGGACAGGCCGAGCCGGCGCGCTTCCCTGCACAAGATGACGTCGTCGGACTCGGCCACAACGGCCATCACACGCGCAAAGGCATCCGGCTCCATGCCTCCACGGTGACCAGGACGCACGTCCCGGATTCATCGGAGTGAGCGCCTGTGGATGGGCTCGCCCCGCGCACACCTTGCCCTTTCGTCCCAGGCGCCGGCGAGTCTTGGAGCCGAAGGCAAGCGCCCGGACAGCGGCTGAGCCGGCCTCGCCCTTGAGCGCAGGCAGGGCGGCGTGTCAGGTGCCGAGCGACGAGGCGGGGCGGCTCAGCCTGACCGTGAGTCCGAGCGTCAGCCCGGCCCCAGCTTGCTGAGGAAGTTGGCGGCGATCGGCGCCGCGACGCCTGCTCCGAACCCACCGCCCTCAACGAACACCGCGAACGCCACCGTTCCGCGGAATCCGATGAACCACGCGTGGGTCGGCAGGTTTGTACCCGACCCGTACTCGGCGGTCCCCGTCTTGCCATAAACGACGCCTGGGAAGGCCACGCCGGCGGCCGTCCCCTGCGGATCGGTGACGACCGCCCGCATCATGTCCTTCAGGGCTGCGTCGACGTTCGGCGGAATGGGATGAACGGCCGCGGTACGTCCCGCCACGAACGGCTTGCGCCACTCGCCGCTGGCGACGGCCGCCACGATCGACGCCATCTGCAACGGGCTCGCTTCCACCGCGCCCTGGCCGAAGGCAGAAGCGGCGACGTCGACCGGCCCGCTCGGCACGGGATAGCTGCCGCCGAAGCTCTGGATGGGAAGCGGTGGGGTGCCATCGAAGCCATACAGCAACGCGGCGCGCTTCATGTCGGCCTCGGTGAGCGATTCGCGCAGGTTCACGAAGGCGGTGTTGCAGCTGACAGCGAAAGCCTTGCGCAGGTCGATGAGGCCGAAGGATTCGTTCATCGAGTTCTTGAACGGCCGGCCCGCGATAAGGACGGTCGGCGGGCAGTTGAGCGGGGTGGTCTCGGTCTTGCCCGCCAGCAGCGCGGCGGTCGTCGTAACGACCTTGAACGTCGACCCCGGCGGGTAGTTGCCGCGTACGGCCCGCCCGAAGCCGCCGGCCGGATGGTTGACGAGCGAGCTCACCCCGCCGGTGCGGGTGTCTATGGCGACGATCGCTGCGGGAGGCCCGATGGAGGCGAGGGCGGACTCACCGGCGCGCTGGACCCGCAGGCTGATGGTGGTCTTGACGTCCTGGCCCGCCGTCGCCGGGAAATCGGCCAGCGTGGCCACCTTGACCGCACCTTGCATCAGTACGACCGCACCCCCCGGCCGCCCGGTGAGCTGCGCGTTGTACGCCCGCTCGATGCCGGTCTGACCCGCCGAGTCGCCCGCCACGAAGAGCGAACCGGCCTGCTTCGCCTGTGCCGCCGTCAGCGGGCCGACCGTGCCGAGCAGGTTGGAGTCGAGATCGGTGTCGGCTCCGCGAAGTGGTATCCCGTCGACATCGAGCAGCCGGCCCCGGGCGGCGCTGACGTGAGTGCGCACGATGCTGCGCCCCGCGGTCAGCTGCGGAACGATCGCGGTGGGCCCGAAGTGCACCCGCCACACGTCCTTTCCGGCCGCGTCCTTGGACCTCACGACGCCGAGGGATCCGGAATAGCTCCAGACGCCCAGCCCGGTCAGGGTCAGCCGAGCCGTGTACGGCGCGCTCCCGCGATCGCCGGACGTATCCCGGGTAAGAACGCCCGCCGCATAGCGCGCCGCGGCCAGAAAGAGGCTGCGCTTGATCGGCGCGTCGACGGCCGCGATCGCCGTCGCCGTCGCGTCGGAGTGCGCCGCCATGCCCGCGTAATCACCCTTGGACCAGGCCGCCACATACGCGGTCAATGCCGCGGTCGCCTCGGCTTGGCGCTGATCGGGCTTGGTGTGGCGGGTCAGCAGGTACGTACCCCCGCCGGCGACGATCAGGATCGGAATCAGCGCGAGGACGGTCACGCGTATCCAATGGCTGCCGGTACGCGGCTCCTGCTTGATCTTCGAACCAATCTCGGTGTCCCGGGCGCCCCCCCGCCTCATGAACGACCCATCAGTCGCAGACCGCACCTTGTGCGGCGGAACCGACGAGCCGGGCGTATTTGGCCAACGCGCCATGGGTGTAGCGAGGCTCCTGAGGCTTCCATCCCACGCGGCGCCGATCCAGCTCGGCCGCCTCGACGTGGAGATCAAGGCGCCGGTTGGGTACGTCGAGGGTGATCCGATCGCCGTTCGCCACCAGCGCGATCGGGCCGCAGTCGGCCGACTCCGGCGCGACGTGACCGACGCACAGCCCGGTCGTGGCGCCCGAGAAGCGCCCGTCGGTCAGCAGGGCCACGTCCTTGCCGAGGCCGGCGCCCTTGATGGCTGCGGTGACGGCCAGCATCTCCCGCATCCCCGGGCCGCCCTTCGGCCCTTCCCAACGAATGACGACGATGTCGCCAGCGGCGATCCGGCCCTGGGTGACCGCCTCCATGGCCAGCGCCTCGCCGTCGAAGACGCGTGCGGTGCCCTCGAAGACCAGCGAGTCCATCCCGGCGCTCTTCACGACGGCGCCGTCCGGGGCGAGCGAGCCGCGCAAAATGGCGATTCCGCCGGTGGAGTGCAGGGGCCGCGAAAGCGGCGCGAGAACGGTGCCGTCGAGGTCCGGCGGCGCCAGCGCCGACAACTCGTCGCCCAGGCTGCGCCCACTCACGGTCAGGGCGTCGCCGTGCAGCAACCCCGCCTCGAGCAGCGCCCGCATCACGACCGGAACACCGCCGATGTGGTCGAGGTCGGTCATCACGTATTTGCCAAAAGGCCGCACGTCGGCGATGTGGGGCACCTCGCGGCCGATGCGGTCGAAGTCATCCAGCGAGAGCTCCACTCGCGCCTCGTGGGCGATGGCGAGCAGATGCAGTACGGCGTTAGTGGAGCCGCCGAGCGCCATGACCACCGCAATGGCGTTTTCGAACGCGTCGAACGTCAGGATGTGCCGTGCCGTGATGCCCTTTTCGATCAGCCGCACGACTGCTGCGCCGCTCGCCCGGGCGTACTCGTCGCGCCGTCTATCTACCGCCGGCGCCGAAGCCGAACCGATCAGCGACATGCCGAGCGCCTCGGCAGCTGCGGCCATCGTGTTAGCGGTGTACATGCCGCCGCAGGAGCCTTCGCTGGGACAGGCGGACCGCTCGACCGCCTTCAGTTGCGCGTCGTCGATCAGCCCATTGGCTCGGGCGCCGACCGCCTCGAAGACGTCCTGCACCGTGCTCATGCGCCCATCGGGCATGCGCCCGGGCAGGATCGACCCGCCGTACAAGAACACCGAGGCCAAATCGAGGCGGGCAGCAGCCATGAGCATGCCCGGCAAGCTCTTGTCGCAGCCGGCGAGCAGCACGCTGCCGTCGAGCCGCTCGGCGTGCATCACCAGCTCCACCGAGTCGGCGATCACCTCACGCGAGACCAGCGACGCCCGCATCCCCTCGTGACCCATGGAGATGCCGTCGGAGACAGCGATCGTGCCGAACTCGAGCGGGAATCCGCCGGCGGAGAAGACGCCCTCTTTTGCGCTGGCGGCCAGCCGCTGCAGCGGCAGGTTGCAGGGTGTGACCTCGTTCCACGACGAGGCGACGCCGATCTGGACCTTGTCCCAATCGTCGTCGCCCATGCCGACAGCCCGGAGCATGGCGCGGGCCGGAGCGCGCTCGAAGCCGTCGGTGACCTCGTGAGAACGGGGCTTCTTCGACGGGGTGGGAGAGGCTTGCGACACGACCGCACGATACGTGCGAACCCTGGCGCTACGGGCTATTCGGCGCCCAGGTTTTCGAGCAGGGCGGCGCGTACCTTCGCCGGATCGGCCGACCCGCGCATGGCCTTCATGACCGCGCCGACCAGCGGTCCGACTGCGGCCACCTTGCCGTCACGCACCTTTTGCGCGATGTCCGGAGCGCCGGCAATCGCCTGCTCGCAGGCCGCCGAGAGGGCATCCGCGTCTTCGACGACAGCCAAGCCGCGGGCCTTCATGACCTCTTCGGGCGAACCTTCGCGGTTGATGACGCCGGCGAGGACCTGACGGGCCAAGGCGTTGGTCAGGAAACCCTGCGCGACCAGCTGGATCACGCGGGCGAGCGCGACCCCGGTGAGCGGAAGTTCGGCCGGGGTGCTCCCGCGCTCGGCGGCCAGCCGGGCGAGCTCGTTGAGCCACCAGGCACGCGCCGAGTCGGGTGCGGCGCCCGCCGCGATGGTGTCTTCCACGAGGTCGAGCACCCCGGCGCCGACCATCTGCTCGAGCTCCAGTGGACTGAAGCCGAACTGCTCAGACAGGCGCGTACGCCGGGCTGCAGGCAGCTCGGGCAACGCGTCGCGGATCGCTTCGATGTAGGACCGTTCGAGCGCAACGGGCAGCAGGTCGGGCTCCGGGAAGTAGCGGTAGTCCGTCGCCTCCTCCTTGGTACGCCCGGCCTGGGTGACGCCGCGGGCCTCGTCGAAGTGGCGGGTCTCCTGCACGATGCGGCCGCCGCCGTCGAGCACCTCGGCCTGGCGGCCGATCTCGTAAGTAATGGCCCGCTCGACCGAACGGATGGAGTTGAGGTTTTTCGATTCGGTACGCGTCCCGAACTTCTCGGTGCCGCGCGGGCGTAGCGAGACGTTGGCGTCGCACCGCAGCTGGCCCTGCTCCATCCGCACCTCGGACACTCCGAGGGCCCGCAGCAGCTCGCGCAACTCCGTGACGTAGGCACCCGCGACCTCTGCCGAACGGATGTCCGGCTCCGTCACGATTTCCACCAGCGGCACGCCGGCCCGGTTGTAGTCGAGCAGCGAATGGGTGGCGCCGTGAATACGCCCGTCGCCGCCGCCGACATGAAGCGACTTGCCGGTGTCCTCTTCCATGTGGACGCGGGTGATCCCGACGCGATACACCTCGCCGCCGACCTCGACATCCAGGTAACCGCCGACGCACAGCGGCTCGTCGTACTGGCTGATCTGGAAGTTCTTCGGCATGTCCGGATAGAAGTAGTTCTTGCGGGCGAAGCGGCACCAGGGCGCGATCTCGCAGTTCAGGGCCAACCCGATGCGGACCGTCAGCGCGATCGCGGCCTCGTTGACGACCGGCAGCGCTCCCGGCAGACCCAGGCAGACGGGGCAGACCTGGGTGTTGGGCTCCGCCCCGAACTCCGTCGGGCAGCCGCAGAACATCTTCGACACGGTTCCGAGCTCTACGTGGGTCTCCAGCCCGATCACCGGCTCGTAGTCGGTACGCACCCGGTCACCGGGTACGGCAGCGGTACTTGGCGCCGTCATGGCGTCACCCCCCGTCCTCTGCTGTTTCGCCAGGTCAGATACGTACTCACGGCCGCCCCCACGATCCCTGCCAGGGCGATGAGCTGCAGCACCTGATGATGCAGGAAGAGCGCCACGACCAGGACCACAACGACCGCGAGCCAGTACGCCACCAGACCCCTGATCTCGAGCGGGGTCATGACGCCGGAACCCCCGCCCCGGGCTCGTAACCGCTTCGCAGGGGTCCGCCGCGTCGCGTATCCAGTTCGGCTTCCAGGGCACCCGCGACCCGGTACATGCGCTCGTCGGCGAGCGCCGGCGCCATGATCTGCAACCCCACCGGCAGCCCGTTGGCCAGGCCGCAGGGCATCGACAACGCCGGGACCCCCGCCAGGTTGGCCGGCACGGTCGCGAGGTCGGTGGCGTACATGGCGGTCGGATCGTCGACCCGCTCGCCCAGCGGAAAAGCGACCGTCGGGGTGGTCGGCGAGAGCAGCACGTCGACCTTCTCGAACGCCGCCGAGAAGTCACGGCTGATCAGGGTGCGGACCTTCTGCGCCTGGCCGTAGTACGCGTCGTAGTAGCCGCTGGACAGCGCGTAAGTCCCGATCATGATCCGGCGCTTCACCTCGGCGCCGAACCCGGCGCCGCGGGTGCGGCTCATGACATCGGAGGCGCCCTCGCCATGGTCGCCGCCGACCCGCAGGCCGAAGCGCATCGCGTCGAACCGGGCCAGGTTGGACGAGCACTCGCTCGGGGCGATCAGGTAGTACGCGGGCAGCGCAAAGCCGAACGCTGGACAGGAAACCTCGCTGACCTGCGCGCCGAGCTCCTCGAGCACCGCGACCGCCTCGCGGAAGCGGGCCTCGACCTCCGGCTCGTAGCCCGCGCCGCCCAACTCGCGAACGACACCCACCCGCATCCCGGACACATCGCGCCGGGCAGCGGCCAGCGCCACCGGCGCCGCGAAACCGGCGATGCTCGTGGAATCGCAGGGGTCGTAACCGGCGATCGCTTCGTGAAGCAGCGCCGCGTCGAGCACGGTGCGGGCGAACGGTCCGCCCTGATCCAGACTCGAGGAGAACGCGACCAGCCCGTAGCGGCTGACCCCGCCATACGTGGGCTTCACGCCGACGATCCCGCAGACCGCCGCGGGCTGGCGAATGGAGCCGCCGGTATCGGTGCCGACCGCAAGCGGGGCCTGCTCGGCCGCGACGGCTGCCGCGCTGCCTCCCGAGGAGCCACCCGGGATCCGGCTGATGTCCCAGGGATTGCAGGTGGGGCCAAAAGCGGAGTTCTCGGTGGAGCTCCCCATCGCGAACTCGTCCATGTTGGTCTTGCCAAGCACGACAATGCCCGCCGCCTTCAGCCGGCTGACCACGGTCGCGTCGTACGGGGGCCACCAACCTTCGAGGATCTTCGAGCCGCAGGTGGTGGGCATCCCGCGGGTCGCGAAGATGTCCTTGAGGGCCAGCGGGACCCCGGCGAGCGGGCCGAGCGCGTCGCCGCGGCTGCGGGCCGCGTCGACCTCGCCCGCGCAGGCCAATGCCTCCTCGGCGGCCACGTAGAGAAACGCGTGAAGCTCACCGTCGGTCGCGGCGATCCGGTCGAGATGGGCCTGGGTCACCTCGACCGCGCTGACCTCCCCGTTGGCGATGCTGGCCGCCAGGTCACTGGCGTTACGCCCGACGAGCTGTCCATCGCCCGGGGTGCTCACCCCTCCTCCTCAAGGATCCGGGGCACCCGGAAACGACCGTCCTCGACAGCGGGGGCTGCGGCGAGCACCTCATCGCGCGGCAGGCACGGGCGCAGGACGTCCGCCCGGAAAACGTTGGTCATCGGGACGGCGTGGCTGGTCGGTGGCACCTCGGCCATCTGCTCCTTGGTGCCGGCTTCGGCCACCCGGGCGACACTCGCCAAGATCACGTCCAGCTGCGGGACAAGGTGGTCAAGCTCGTCGTCCGACAGGGCGAGCCGGGACAACCGCGCCAGGTGGGCAACCTCCTGCCGGGTGAGGCTCATCTGCCGATCGTACGAGAGGGCAGCCCAAGGATCTGATCGGAGCGGCCGGTCGGGTCGCCAGGGGCGGCTGACACGCGGGCACCGTCGGAGTCGAGGCCCCGGGCGATGGGGGGCCCCGCGGCCGCCGCGGCCGCCGCGGCCGCCGCATCCTGGCGCCGGAAGGCCTTCGTGGCATACATCGCGACATCTGCCGCGTGGAGCAGTGCATCGACATCGCCCCCGGTGGACGGCGCCACCGCCGCACCCACGCTGGCGCCGACGGTGACGGCAATCCCGCCGATCTGGTAGGGCGCCCGCAGCACCTGGCGGATCCGGGCAGCCACCTGCAGGGCCACCTCGTCGGGAGGGACCGATGGGCCTGCATTCGGGCCACCCGGCGTCCGTCCCATCGCCGCCCGCTCGTGGACCCCCTCGAGACCAGACTCGTCGTATTCGTCTTCGGGAAGGTCGGGAAAGCCCTCGCCCGAGAGGTCACAGAGCAGGACGGCGAACTCGTCGCCGCCGAAACGGGCCACCATGTCGCCGGGCCGCACCGCGCCGGCCAGCCGGGCGCCGACCAGACGCAGCAGCTCGTCGCCGGCGAGGTGGCCATACGTGTCGTTGACCTCTTTGAACCCGTCCAGATCGACCATCAGCAGGGCGACCGGGGGCGCATCGCCGGCGGCAGCGGCCAACGCCGGGCGGGCCCGCTCCAGCAGCTGGGTGCGGTTGGCCAGGCCGGTGAGCGGATCGTGAAGGGCCTGGCGCTCGCGCTCTTGGGCGAGAGCCGCTGCCTGACCGACGGCGTAGAGCGGAACGAGCAGGAGCGGTAGAAATCCCGCGCTGCGCTCGGCGACGACAACCAGCAATGGTGATAGGCACAGCAGCGCCGCAGTGCTGATGATCCGATACGCCGGAGCGTCGACCAGGGCCGCCTTCCACGTGATGCGCTCGTGACGCGCTACCGCCCCCGCCACCAACGTCTCGTTGACGAGGAAGAACGCGAGCCCGGCCAGCGCAATCGCGGGCAGATCGTGGGCGCCGATGCTCCGGCCCCCGTGATCACCGATGTCGATCGAGCTGGCGATCAGGACCAGGGACGCGGCCGCGTAAGCAAGCGTGTATTGCGCGATGTTGAACGCGGTTCGCCACGGTTTTCGGCGCCGGACGGCATCGGCGATGCTGATGGCGGCAACCAGCGCGAGCAAGGCAGGCGTGAGCCCCCAATGCAGGAGCAGCGCAAAGACGAAGGCCTCGGAGGTCGTCAGCCCCGCCGGATCACGCCTGTCGGACTTCACCAGCGGCCGCAACTCGGCCACCAGCAGCAGGATCACGACGTAGCCGTAAGGACCGTCGAATGGCAGGTGGTCGCGAAGGCCGCTGACCAGCGCTGCGATGAGCACCAGGAGGCCGGCGACGAAGACGAGAGCGATGTAGCGCCAGAACGGTCCGGACGCAAGCTTGGGCGCCGCCTCACGCGGATCGGACTGCCTTCGCCGCAGCCGGTGTATGCCGCCGGCCGGACGCGGGCTCGCCGGGTCTTTCGACCTGTGACGTCCGGACAGCACGCCGCCCATCGCGCCTAGGCGCGCGACACGTGCCCACCTCATCCTCGACCGCCTCGCCCCCAGAAGGGCTTAGAGGGACCCGCCCGGGTCGATAATGTCACGATTTGGTCTCGGCCGGGGTGGCTCGGGCGCGGGATTTTCGACTGGCTGGGCGCGTAAGGCAGCAGGGCCGTCAGTGAGCAGGGCGGCAAAGCCCGCCTCGTCCAGCAGTCGGACGCCGAGAGCGAGCGCCTTGTCGTACTTGCTGCGGCCCGGGTCCGCGCCGGCCACCACGAAATCGGTCTTCTTGCTGACGGAGCCGGTCACCTTGCCGCCGAGGTTTTGTACGGCTTCGGTCGCCGAATCGCGGCTGAACCCATCGAGGGTGCCGGTGATCACCACGCTGATGCCGTCAAGGGTGCGCTCCCCTTCGGCTTCACCGATGTCGGAGAGGTTGACACCGCCCTCGCGCAGCTTCTCCAGGATCTTCTGGTGGCCCGGGTCGGCGAACCAGCCGGCGATGACCGCCGCCGTCTTGGGGCCGACGCCCTCGACTTCCTGGATGCGCAAAATGTCGGCGGTCTCGAGCGCATCGAGGGTGCGAAACTCCCGGGCGAGGGTCTGGGCGGTCGGCGCGCCGACGTCACGGATCGACAGGCCGACCAGCAGCCTCCAGAGCGGCTGAGTCTTCGCATGCTCCAGCCCGCGCATGATCTGCTCGATCTTCTTGACGCCGAATCCCGGCAGCCCCTCGAACGATGCGGGGGTCAACCGCATGATGTCGCCGACGTCTTCCACGATCTCGTTCGACGACAGCAAGCGGGCGGTCTCGAAGCCCAGGCCATCGATGTCCAGGGCGCTGCGCCCGGCAAAGTGGAAGATCGACCAGACCCGCTGAGCAGGGCAGCCTACGTGGTTAGGGCAGCGCAGATCGACCTGATCCAGCTCACGGGCAAGCTCGGTGCCGCACGCCGGGCAGTGGGTCGGCATCACGAACGCTTTCTCGCTGCCGTCACGCAGCCCGACCACCGGTCCGACGACCTCGGGGATGACGTCACCGGCACGGCGCACCACCACGGTGTCGCCGATCAGAACCCCGCGGCGCGCCACCTCATTTTCGTTGTGCAGCGTGGCCTGCCCGACGGTGACGCCGCCGACCCGCACGGGCTCCAGCACGGCGAACGGGGTCGCTCGGCCGGTCCGCCCGATGCTCACAATGATGTTGTTGAGCTTGGTATTGACCTCTTCCGGCGGGTACTTGTAGGCGATGGCCCAGCGCGGCGCCTTCGAGGTGGCCCCGAGGCGGCGCTGAAGCCCGAAATCATCGACCTTGACGACGACCCCATCGATCTCGTGCTCGACGTCGTGGCGGTGAGCCCCCCAGTGTTCGACGAAAGCCTGCACCTCCCCCAGCGAGGTCAGCACCTTGGCGTATTTGCTGACCGGCAGGCCCAGCGCGCCGAGCTTGGCATACGCGTCGGACTGGGCGGCGGGCTCAAACCCGCGGTGCGCTCCGAGGCCATGGAGGGTCAGCGCCAGCGGCCGCGACGCGGTGACGCGCGGATCCTTCTGCCGCAGCGAGCCTGCCGCCGCATTACGCGGGTTGGCAAAAGGCGGCCTTCCGGCTTCCACCAGCGCCTGGTTGATCTGCTCGAACGCGGCGAGCGGCAGGAACACCTCGCCGCGCACCTCCAGCAGCTCCGGAACCGGCACCCCGCCAGCGGCCGAAAGCCGGGTCGGCAGCGTCTTCAGCGTCTTGATGTTGTTAGTGATGTCTTCGCCGGTACGCCCGTCGCCGCGGGTCGCGGCCCGCACCAGGCGTCCGTTCTCGTAAACGATGTCGACCGCGAGACCGTCGATCTTCAGCTCGCAGAGCCACGCGGACACCGGGGCCTCGCGCTGGGCCCGGGCCGCCCACTCAGCCAGCTCCTCTGCGGAGAAGACGTTGTCCAGGCTCAGCAGCCGCTCCAGATGCGACACCGGCTCGAACAGCGTGCTGAACCCGCCCGCCACCTGCTGCGACGGCGAATCCGGGGTGACGAGCTCCGGGTAACGCTCCTCCAGCGCGAGCAGCTCGCGCATCAGCGTGTCGTAATCCGCATCGCTGGCGGTCGGCTGATCAAGCACGTAATAGCGGTAGGAATTCTCATCGAGCTCCTGGGAGAGCTCGCCGTAGCGCTGCCGCTCCGCGGAACTGGGGGACTTGGAGGACCCGCTCACAACTCCCCCTCTGCCAGCAACGCTCCCGCCTCCCGGCAACGCCGAAAGGCGCCCAGCGCCGCATCAGGGCTCACTCCCGCCAGCCCGCATGTGGGGCTCACCGCCACCTCCCGAAGCTGCTCCGCCGCCAGGCCCAGCCGCCGCCAGAGCGACAGGACCGGCTCGACCGTACGGCGGACCTCCGACAAAAGCGGGCGCCCTCGCTGGACTGTGGATCTGGTCCCCGCATTGACCGGCGGAGCCGTGCTGACCAGGCCCGCAATGAGTCCGAGGCCCGCCTCGACGGCCTCCCCCACGTCGTCCTCGTCGTAGGCCAGAGCGAAGTCGAAGCTGACGAAGGCAGCACCCGCGCGGCGGGCCAGCGCGATCGGCGGATCGGGTGCGCAGCAGTGCACTCCGGCGGGCGCACCGACTCCGCGCAGAACCGCCGAGAGCCGCTGCTCAGCGAACCAGCCCTCGGGCCGCGGCAGGACCGAGAAGCCGCTCGCGGTCGGTATGTGGCCGGCCACGACGCCCGGCAGCATCGGCTCGTCAAAAGCCACCAGAACTCGCGCACCGGGCACCCGTTTGCGTACGTCAGCGACGTGCGCAGCGACTCCGTCGGCGAGCGCGTCAGCGATGTCGCGCACCGCGCCAGGATCGGCGAGCGCCTTGTCACCGCGGGTCAGCTCCAGCGAAGCTGCCAGCGTCCAGGGGCCGGCCACCTGCAGCTTCAGGGGACCGACGTAGTCCACCGCGACCTCTTCGAGCGCATCGAGATCGCGGTCGAGCAGATCACGTCCGCGTCGCTCGTCGTGTCCGGGGCGGCTGACCAGTCGCCAGCCGGCCGGTTGCAGATCGACGTGCAGATCGCTGAGGAACAGCGCCCCGCGACCGAGCATGTCGGCGCCCGGCCCGCGGCCGGGGAGCTCGGGCAGATACGGCAGCTCCGGGAACTCCTGAAAGACCAGGTGGCAGGCGTAATAGATCTCCTGCGAGCTGCCGGTCAGCGCCGACGTGAACTCGCCCGGCAGCGAGCCGACGCCCGTGGCCGCTCCCGGCGACCACAGGCCAGCCGCCCCGGCGTCGGGATCCTGACTCTGCTGGCTGCTCAGCCGAGCTGTCCCTGGTTCTTGTCGAGCTCCCGGGCCGCTTCGAGGGTGGGCGCGCTGCCGCCGAGCCGCACCGGAAGCCACCACGTGTCATCCGAGCCCGACGGCTGCTGCGGATACGTCTCCTGCGCCTCGTGCAGCAGCTCGACCAGAGCCTCGCTGATGCGCTTGGTGACGTCGAGCGGATCGTCGCCCGGCTCAGCCGGGATCGGCGGTCCGACCAGGATGGTCACCGGCGTGTGGCGGCGCGTCAGGTGACGCTTGTGGCCCTTCGTCCAAAGGCGCTGGGTGCCCCAGATCGACACCGGCACGATGGGTACGCCCGCGGCGAGCGCCATCCGGGCCGCGCCCGACTTCAGTCCCTTGACCTCGAAGGACTGGCTGATCGTCGCTTCCGGGAAGACCCCGACGACCTCACCTGCGCGCAGGGCGGCCAGCGCGGAGTCGTACGCGCCCGCGCCGGCTTTGCGGTCGACCGGGATGTGATGCATACCGCGCATCAGCGGACCGCTGACCTTGTGGTCGAAGACGGCCTTCTTGGCCATGAAACGCACCAGGCGCTTCGACGGCTGCGCCCCGAGCCCCACGAAGATGAAGTCGAGGTAGCTGACGTGGGTGCTGACCAGCACGCATCCGCCGCTCTGCGGGATGTGCTCGCCGCCCCTCACGTCAAGCTTGAGGCCGAGCGCCCGAAACCACCCCTTGGCTATCCCGATGATGGGCGGGTACACGCGTTCGGCCACCAGCCGACGGTACGGGACCCGCGCCGCGTGGGGTCGATCGACCTCTCAACTACCACCTGTCTCGCTGATCCATCCCCCGCCGAGCACCCGGTCGCCTTCCACCTCCGGGGCGTACAGGACGACAGCCTGCCCGCGCGAGACGCCGCGCAACGGGGCGTCGAACTCCACCGTCAACCGGCCAGCTGCGTAACCGGCCTTCGCCGCGACGGGCGTTCCGTGGGCCCTGACCTGCGCCTGGCACTCGATGGGCGGGCCGGTGTACGTCGACGGCGAGGCCTGCAGATAACGGATGTCGAGCCGATCCGCCGGGCCGACGGTCACGGTCGAGGTCACCGGATCGATCCCGAGGACGTATCGCGGACGCCCGTCGACGGCCGGCGTGGTCAGGGCGAGACCGCGGCGCTGGCCGACGGTGAAGGCGTAAGCCCCGTCGTGACCGCCGATCACCCCGCCGCTGACGACGTCGACCACCGGTCCCGGCTTGGAGCCGAGCCGCTCGTGCAGCCACTTCGCGGTGTTGCCGGAGGGGACGAAACAGATGTCGGTGCTGTCAGGCTTGTCGGCGACGCCGAGGCCGCGTTCGGCTGCTTCCGCGCGCACCTGGGCCTTCGTCGAGTCGCCGAGCGGAAAGATCGCTCCGGCCAACTGCTCCGGGCGCAAGGTGGCGAGCACGTACGACTGGTCTTTTGCCAGGTCAACGCTGCGTCGCAGCACCGGGCCCGCGGCAGTCTGCGTCAGCCGCGCGTGATGGCCGGTGACGACCGCGTCGAAGTCCAGGGCCAGCGCCCGCTCGAGGACCGCCGCGAACTTGATGCGCTCGTTGCAGCGCAAGCAGGGATTCGGGGTCTGTCCGCGGGCGTACGAATCGGCGAAATCGTCGATCACGTCTTCCGCGAAGCGCTCGGCGAGATCCCAGACGTAGAAAGGGATTTCCAGGACGTCGGCCGCGCGGCGGGCATCGCGGGCGTCATCGAGCGTGCAGCAACCGCGGGCACCTTCGCGCGCGGTGGCGGGCTGGCGGGAAAGCGCCAGATGGACACCTACCACCTCGTGTCCGGCGTCGCGGGCGCGGGCTGCGGCGACAGCAGAATCCACCCCGCCGCTCATGGCGGCCAGTACGCGCACGGATCAGCTCCGGCGGGGGAGCGCGCCGGACAGCGCGCCCGCCCGGCGCGAACGCTCAACGCTCGGACCGATAGCGGCGATCAGGGCGTCCACGTCGTCACGAGTGGAGGTGTGGCCCAGCGAGAAGCGCAGCGAGCTACGGGCATGCTCCGCGTCAGCATTCATGGCCAGTAGGACATGAGAGGGCCGGGCGATTCCGGCGGAACAGGCGGAGCCGGTGGAGCACTCCACGCCGCGGGCGTCGAGCAGCATCAGCAGCGAATCGCCCTCGGAGCCGGGGAACGACAGGTGGGCATTACCGGGCAGGCGGGCACCTGGGGCGTCAGCCGGCGCGCCGTTGAGGACCACCTCTGGGACGCGCTCGCGTACGCCCGCCAGCAGCTCGTCGCGCAAGACCGCCACCCGCGCGGCGCGGATCGGCTGCTCGTCGACCGCCACCCGGCAGGCGGCGGCGAAGCCGGCGACGCCGGGCACATCGAGCGTGCCGGAACGCACCTCTCGCTCCTGACCGCCGCCATGGGTCAGAGGTGTGCAGGCCACGCCACGCTTGAGCAGGAGGGCGCCCGTCCCGTAAGGACCGCCGAACTTGTGGCCCGTCACCGTCATCGCATCGGCGCCGCTCTCGGCGAAGGAGACCGGGAGCGAGCCCACCGCTTGCACCGCATCGGTGTGCAACGGAACGCCGAACCCGCGCGCGACCTCCGCCAGCTCGGCGATGGGCTGCACGGTGCCGACCTCGTTGTTGGCCCACATCACGCTCACCAGCGCGGTGCTGTCGGGATCGGCGGCGAGGGCCTCGTACAAGCCGGCGGGCTGCACGCGACCGGCGGCGTCGACCGGCAGCCAGACCAGCGCGGCCCCCTGCTCGGCGGCGAGCCAGTAGGCCGCGTCCAGGACCGCATGGTGTTCGATCCCGCTGACCAGCACGCGTCGGCGGCGCGGGTCAGCGCTGTGGCGCGCCCAGAACATGCCCTTGAGCGCCAGGTTGTCGCTCTCGGTACCGCCGCTGGTGAAGATCACCTCGGACGGGCGAGCGTCCAGCGCGGCGGCGATGGTCTCCCGGGATTCCTCCACCGTGCGACGCGCCCGGCGCCCGCTGGCATGCAGCGATGAAGCGTTACCCACCGTCGCGAGAGCGTCCATCACAGCGGCAATCGCCGCGGGATGCACCGGCGTCGTCGCCGCATGGTCGAGGTACGCCATGGGCCCAGCCTAAGCGGGGTGCGCCCGCGTGTCGCCTGCGGTGATTGGATCGTGACGTGCTCGCCGCCGGTTGTTGGGGAAGCGAGCCGGTTGCACTCTCGGTAGGAGCAGTGGGGGAATCGTGCCGACAGCGGTGATCACGGGGGCCGCGCGCGGTATCGGCGCGGCGGTGGCGCAAGCGCTGTCGGCGCAGGGTTGGCAGCTCACCCTCATCGACAGCTGCCGCAATGATGACGCTCTCGATTACGACCTCGCCGACGCCAAGGAGCTCCACACCCTCGCCGAGTCGACGGGTTCGACGGCCGTCATCGCCGACGTGCGTGACTTCGCCGCCATCGCCCGGGCCTGCGCAGATACGGCCGCACGCTGCGGAGGCGTCGACGCCGCAATCGCCGTAGCCGGCGCCATCGCCGGCGGCCCGCCCGTCTGGGAGCTGCCACACGCCCAGTGGGACGCGATGCTCGACGTGAACCTCACCGGCGTATTCCACCTGGTGAAAGCCGCGGTGCCGTACCTGCTCGCGAGTCCCGCCGGTCGGTTCGTCGCGATCTCCTCCGCCGCCGGTACGGAGCCGCTTCAGCAGCTCGGTGGCTACGTTGCGGCCAAGCACGGGGTCGTCGGGCTGGTACGCACGCTCGCCGCCGACCTCGCCGGGACGAGCGTGACCGCTAACGTCGTTGCGCCGGGATCGACAGACACGGCCGTCCTGGCGGCGACGGCTCGCATCTACGGCCTGGACAGCCCCGCTGAGTTCGCGCAGCACTCGTACCTGCGCCGGCTGCTGACGCCCGCGGAGGTGGCCAGCGCCGTCGGGTACCTGTGTTCCCGGGAGGCGTCCGCGATCACCGGAGCGCTGCTGCCGGTCGACGGTGGATTCACCGGCTGAGGACTTCCGCACCTGGCGTTGACCGCCACCGCCAAGTAGGTTTCGCGGCATGAAATCTCCGGCAGCGGTGCTTTGGGGCGTGGGCGAGGAATGGTCGATCGAGGAGGTCGAGCTCGACGGGCCCGGCGAGGGCGAGGTGCTGGTGAAGCTCGCGGCGAGCGGGCTGTGCCACTCCGACGAGCACCTGGTGACCGGTGATCTGCCGGTACCGAGCTTCCCCTATATCGGCGGCCACGAGGGCGCCGGTGAGGTCGTCGAGGTCGGGCCGGGAGTCCGCGGGCTCGCGGTGGGCGACCACGTGGTTCTCGGGTTCATCCCATCCTGCGGGCAGTGCGCCTCCTGCTCCAGCGGTCACCAGAACCTGTGCGACTACGGCGCCCTGATCCTCGAGGGCAAACAGTTGAGCGACGGTACGGCCCGCCACCGCGTACGCGGGCAGGACGCCCGGTTGATGTGTGTGCTGGGGACCTTCGAGCCGTACACCGTCGTCCACCAGTTCAGCTGCATCAAGATCGACGGCGACATCCCGCTGGACAAGGCGGCCCTGGTCGGCTGCGGAGTGACGACCGGCCTCGGCACCGCAACCCACGCCGCCGACGTGCAGCCCGGTGACACCGTCGTCGTGGTCGGTATCGGCGGTATCGGCATCAATGCGGTCCAGGGGGCGCGGCTCGCCGGTGCCGAACAGATCCTCGCCGTCGACCCTGTCGAGTGGAAGCGCGAGCAGGCCACGCGGTTCGGCGCTACCCACACGGCCGCCTCCATGGAGGAAGCGCTGCCGCTGCTCACCGAGATCAGTCGTGGGGCTATGGCGCGTTCGGTGATGCTCACGATCGGCGTGGTGACGGGCGGTCACGTCGCTCCGGCCCTCGCGCTCACCGCCAAAACGGGTACGTGTGTCGTGACCGGGCTCGCGTCCGCGACAGACTTCACCGCCGCGATCTCCCTGCTGGACCTCACGCTCATGGAAAAGACGCTGCGGGGCAGCCTGTTCGGCTCCTCCAACCCGCGGTTCGAGATCCCGCGCGTGCTGTCGCAGTACATGAAGGGCAAGATCGACCTCGACGGGCTGATCACCCACGAGTACAAGCTCGATGAGATCAACCAGGGCTACCAGGACATGCGTGACGGCAAGAATCTGCGCGGGCTCGTGCGCTTCTGAACAGGGCTTCATAACTGAGAAATCGTCGTTATCCCAGCGGATAACGACGATTTCTCAGTTATTGACGCGCGAGCTCAGCCCTTGCGCTTGGTGACCTCGTCGGTGAGCTGCGGGGCGACGTTGAACAGGTCGCCCACCACACCGAAGTCGGCGAGCTCGAAGATCGGGGCCTCGGGGTCCTTGTTGACCGCCACGATCGTCTTCGACGTCTGCATCCCGGCCCGGTGCTGGATGGCACCGGAGATCCCGAGCGCTATGTAGAGCTGCGGCGACACGGTCTTGCCGGTCTGGCCCACCTGGTTCTGGTGGGGGTACCAGCCGGCGTCGGTGGCGGCCCGCGAGGCGCCGACAGCGGCACCCAGCGAATCGGCCAGCTTCTCGACGACCTCAAATCCCTCGGCCGCACCCAAGCCACGACCACCGGAGACGACGACTGCCGCCTCGGTGAGCTCCGGGCGACCGCTTTTGGCCTCGACGACCCGGTCGAGCACCTTCGCGACCTTGGCGGCGTCGCTGATGCTGAGCTCGATCCGCTCCTCGACGCCCGCGCCTGAGCCCGGCTCGATAGACGTCGAGTTGGGCCGCACCGCGAGGAACGGGGTGCCGGACTTCACGTGACTGGTGACGATGGTGCTGCCACCGAAGATGCCCTGCGTCGCCACGAGGTCACCGGTGACGTCTGTGGTGTCCCACAGCACGCCGCCGCCGGCCTTGACCGCGGCGCGGGCAGCGACCTCGCGGGTCTCCGGGCTCGAAGCAACGAGCACGGCGCGCGCCGAGGTGGTGGCGACCAGCTGGGCCAGCACCTCCGCCTTGGGGGCGACCACGAAGTCGTCGAATTCGGCGGACTCGCCGATGTAGATCTTGGCCGGCCCGTACTCAGCCAGGAAGCTCTTGGCTTTCTCGTACGTGCCTTCGCCGCCGAGGAAAACCGCGCTCGGCTCACCCATGTGGCGGGCCAGCGTCAGCAGTTCCGCGGTGACCTTCTTGGGCTGGCCGCCGTCGTGCTCAACAAGAACCAGAACTTCTGCCATGTCGTCAGACTCCTCAGATCAACTTCTGCGAGGCGAGGAAGTCGGCGACCTTGGTGCCGCCATCGCCTTCATCCTTGACGATCTGCCCGGCCGACTTCGGCGGCCGCGGCTCCGCGGAATCCACCGCGGTCGTCGAGGCGTCGAGGCCGACGCTCGCCAAGCCCAGATCGCTGGCTGACAGGACGGTCATCGGCTTCTTCTTCGCCGCCATGATCCCCTTGAACGAGGGGTAGCGCGGCTCGTTGATCTTCTCGACGACACCGACCACAAGCGGCATGGAGGCCTCCGCCGTGGCATAACCGTTTTCGGTCTGCCGCTCGATGGTGACCTTCTTGGCCTCGGGGTCGACCGTCACCTTGCGGGCGAGCGTGAGCTGCGGGAGTCCCAGTTGCTCGGCGAGCAGGGCACCCATGACGCCGCCTCGGGCGTCGGAGGCTTCCGCCGACGTGATGACGATGTCTGCCTCAAGCGTCTTGATCGCGGCAGCGAGCGCAGCAGAGGTCAGGATCGCATCTGACCCGGCCAGCGACTCGTCGGTCAAGTGAACCGCCTTGTCAGCTCCCATCGAAAGCGCCTTGCGGATCGCTTCCACCGCCTTCTCGGGACCCATCGTAAGGATCGTCACCTCGCCCCCGTGGGCCTCCTTGATGCGCAAAGCTTCCTCGACGCCGTATTCGTCCATCTCGTTCATCACGTTGTCGACGTTCTTGCGGTCGGTCGTCATGGTTGATGGGTCGAGCTTCTTTTCCGCCCAGGTGTCTGGCACCTGCTTGACGGTGACAACGATGTTCACCTACTGGACCTCCAATAACGACACAGACCACACCAACCACACTGCCGACGGCGTGATTGAACGGTTGCCCATCAGCATCGACGGCTGGTACGCCAGTTCTTTGCCGAAGTTACCCGGTGGTAATCACGCCTGGACATACCAGGCGCATGAACAGCCTCTCACGACCTCGCCCAAAGTTTCTCACAAGATCTTCCCGTAGCACCGTGACCTTGGACCTCCCCTGCGTGGGGACCTGTAACGCTGCTCACCGACCGGGCTGCAGGAGAAGCATCCCGTAAGCGGCCACGCTCGCGCAGTCACGGATCCGTCCGTCGCGCATCATCGCCCGAACCTGCTCGCCCGTATGGCGTACGACCGTCATCCCCTGCTCCTCGACCTCGCGCGCAACCGGGCCCGGGGTCAGTCCGGTCGCCAACACGATCGAGACACCCTGACTGCTGTAGCCGTACGCGTGGTGCAGCCGCCCGAGCAGGTGTACGCGATCGGCCCGCAGGCCGGTCTCCTCGGCAAGCTCCTGGCGACCCAATTCCAACGGGTCAAGATCGGGATGCGCGTCGTCAGCCCCCTGCGGAAACTCCAGGCAACGCTCCCCCACCGGGTAGCGGTACTGCTCGACGAGCGTGAAGCTGCCGTCCTCGTGCAGCGGGATGACGAGGGCGAAATCGGCCTTCTCGATGACGCTGTAGTGCCCGGGAGTGCCATCGGCACGAACGATCTCGTCCTCGCGCAGGCGTAGCCACCGATTGCGATAGACCTCGCGGGTGGCGAGCGTGCGGTACTCGGGTACGGGCGCGCTCTCCCCGCCGCTGCCGGTCACGGTTGCCGGGAACTAGTTGCCGGTGAACGTGGCATGGCCCGGACCGTGTTCGAGGAAACTGCGCATGCCCGCGGTGCGGTCATCCGTCCCGAACAGGCCGGCGAACAGCGCCGACTCCAGGCGCAGCCCTTCCGCCAGGCCCATCGCAAGCCCGTCGTCGATCGCCGTCTTCGCTGCGGCGATCGCGACGGCCGGTCCTTCGGCGAATTCGGTCGCCCAACGCTTGGCCTCGTCGTACACCTCATCGGCTGGCACCACACGGTCGGCGATGCCGAGTGCGAGTGCTTCATCGGCGCGTACGTGACGGCCGGAGAACACGAGGTCCTTCGCCTTGGCCGGGCCGATGAGGCGCGCCAACCGTTGCGTGCCACCGGCGCCGGGGATGACGCCGAGCAGGATCTCCGGCTGCCCGACCCGCGCGCTGTCACCGAGCACGCGGAAGTCGGCGGTGAGGGCCAACTCCAAACCGCCGCCGAGCGCGTAGCCGGTCACGGCCGCAATCGTCGGTTTGGGGATCCGCGCGAGCGCGCTGAACGCGTCCTGCAAGCGCACCGATTGGGCGGCCATCTGCCCGGCCGACAGGGCGGCCATCTCCTTGATGTCGGCACCCGCGGCGAAGATCCGCGGGCCGCCGTACAAGATGACCGCCCGGATGTCGGGGCGGGCACTCACGACGGCAGCCGCGGCGCCGAGCTCAGCCTGTAGCTGCACGCTCAACGCATTCATCTTCGGTCGGTCGAGCCGAATAGTCGCAACAGCCCCGTCGAGCTCGATGCGTACGAACTCCGCGGGCAACTCCACGCTCATATCAGCCACCCCGCGAGCGTAGCCAGAGCGCTGAACACACCGCCGCATGTCAGGCTGGCGGGGTGCCGCCTCCCTGGTTCAAGCCTCCGCCTGTGGACGAGTCGGGGCGCCTGTCCCCGGAGGTCCTCGCCCGGGCCCGCCGTCGGGTACTCCGCTCGCTGGCCGCGCTCGTGGTCGTCGCCGTCGCGGCCGGGCTGCTGGCGTACGGATGCAGCCGGCTGCGCAGCAACAGGTGCTGCGGAGGTCGCAGCTCGAACAGCGCCGCCCCGGCCGCCAGCTGCCGGGTGTGCCCGGACGCCAGCCCATCACCGACCGGGTGAGCGCCGGGTGAAAGCTGGGTGAACATCACGCCTCGGCGGTCCGCGACTAGGCTCACAACGTGCCTGTGCAGCATAAATTGCGCTGCCGCAGCGTCGATGTGGGCGGTGCGCGCATCGAGCTGTTCGAGGTCGGCGAGGGCGACCCGGTGATGTTCCTGCCCGGCTGGGGACTGACAGCTCGGGCGTACGCGGCCGCGCTCCTGCCGCTGGCGACAGCGGGCCTGCGGGTGATCGCGCCGAGCCTGCCTGGCTTCGGTGCCAGTAGCCCCATGGGATTTCGGGCACCACTGGCGGCTTACGCCCGCCGCCTCGTCGCGCTGCTGGAAGTGCTCGACCCGGAGAAGCCGGTCTTCGCCGCCGGCCACAGCTTCGGCGGCGGCATTACGCTCAAGCTCGCCCAGCTGCGGCCGGACCTGGTCCGCTCGGTCACTGCCGTCAACCCGGTGGGCGGCGCCCCCGACCGAACGGGGCTGCGGCGCGCCGGTTGGCTCGGCTGGTCGCTCGCCTCCGCGGCCAGCGCGCTGCCGCGCACCCGACCGCACCTCATCGACCCGCGTCAGGTGACCCGGGTCGCGCTCGACCTGCTGCCGAATCTTGCCCGACGCCCGCTGCGCGCGGTCACCTCAGGCGCCATCGCGCTCACCGCTCAGCTGGCCGACGAAGCCCGCCAGCTGGCGGATTCCGGAATGCCGGTGCTCTACGTCTGGGGCGATCGCGACCGCCTCGTCCTGCCGGGGCATCTTCACGGGCTCGGCGGACCCGACGGCACCGAGATCGTCGCCGGTGGCCACGGCTGGGTGATCACGCATCCCGAGGACTTCGCCGCGACCCTGCACGAGACGCTCGCCGTCCACGCGATGCTCGAGCGCGAGGTGCGCGGCGAGCCGCCGGAGCAGGCAGCCGCCGCTATCGCTGGCGCGCTCGCCGATCCGACGACGCCGCTGGCCGGGCTCTTCCCGCCGGAGCGTCGGCGCCGAGCGCGCCACATACCACCTCGGCGTCTGCTCGCGTCAACCCACCCAAGGCCGATGGGGAGCGAGTGAACCCCCAGCCTCCCGATACCGCGTGGCCCGGTGACCCCGCGCCGCTCGGAGTGACCTGGGACGGGGCCGGGATCAACGTCGCCGTCTACAGCAGGAGCGCCGAGGCGGTCGACCTCTGCCTTTTCGACACGACGCCGGACGGCAGGTACGACCCGTCCAGCGAGCGCCGCGTCGCACTGGTCGAGCGCAGCGGCGCGGTCTGGCACGGCTACGTCCCCGGCTGCGGCCCCGGCCAGCGCTACGGATTGCGCGTCGACGGGCCGTACGACCCACCAACAGGGCTGCGCCACAACGCCAGCAAGCTGCTCCTGGACCCGTACGCGCGCCAGCTGGCCGGTGACCTCGTCCTCGACCCGGCGATCTTCGGCTACGCGGCCGACCCGTACGGCATGCGTCACGACCACCGCGACTCGGCGCCGCACGTACCCCATGGGGTGGTGACGGCCGGCAACTTCCCCTGGGGGGACGACCGGCCGCCGCGGATCCCATGGTCGGAGACGGCGATCTACGAGCTGCATGTAAAGGGCTTCACCAAGCTGCACCCGGGCGTACCGAAGCCGCTTCGGGGGACGTACGCGGGGCTGGCTCACCCGTCAGTGATCGAGCATCTGGTGTCGCTCGGCGTGACAGCGCTCGAGCTGCTGCCGATGCAGGCCCACGTGAGCGAGCCGCGCCTGCTGGCCAGCGGACACGTCAACTACTGGGGCTACAACACGATCGGCTACTTCGCCCCGCACCCCGGATACGCGGCGAGCGACGACCCGGTCAGCGAGTTTCGCGCGATGGTGCGCCAGCTTCACGAGGCCGGGCTCGAAGTGATCCTCGATGTCGTCTACAACCACACCGCGGAAGGCGGCGAGGAAGGCCCGACGCTCTCCTTCCGCGGGCTCGACAACGCCGCCTACTACCGGCTGACCCCGGGCGATCTGCGCCGCTACGCCGACCCGACCGGCTGCGGGAACACCCTCAACATCACGGCCGCGCCAGTGCTCGCACTGGTCCTGGATTCGCTGCGCTACTGGGTCCGGGAGATGCACGTCGACGGCTTCCGCTTCGATCTGGCGAGCACGCTCATGCGTGACAGCGCCTTCGTCGAGGCGGTGGGCCAGGATCCGCTGCTGCGCGACGTCAAGCTGATCGCCGAGCCCTGGGATCTGCGCGGCTACGACCTGGGCCGCTTCCCATCGCCGTGGGCGGAGTGGAACGACCAGTACCGCGACTGCCTGCGGGGCACCTGGCACCGGTTGACCCCGTCGCTGGCGACACTCGCGACGCGGCTGTCCGGATCGGCCGACATCTTCTCGCGGCGCTCACCCACCGCCTCGGTCAACTTCGTGACGGCGCACGACGGCTTCACGCTCGCCGACCTCGTCAGCTACGAGCGCAAACACAACCTCGACAACGGCGAAGGTAACCGTGACGGCAACGACTCCAACGCTTCCTACAACGGCGGCGCCGAAGGTCCGACCAACGACGCCAAGATCCAGGCGGCGCGTCACAAGCTGCGCCGGGCGCAACTGGCGACCCTGCTGCTGTCGGCCGGCGTGCCGCTGCTCGTGGCCGGCGACGAGCTCGGTCGCACCCAGCTCGGCAACAACAACGCCTACTGCCAGGACAACGAGATCTCCTGGGTCGCCTGGCCGTACGACCGGCGCGACCCCGCCGGTCCCGATCCGCTGCTCGTCTCCCTGGTCTCGGGCCTGCTGCGGCTGCGCCGACGATCGCCGGTGCTGCGCCGGACGACGTTCTTTCGGGGCGGCCGGGTGGCCGAAGGCGACGTCCTCGTCCCGGTCCCGGACATCAGCTGGTTTCGGCCCGACGGCCTGCCCATGGAGGACGGTGACTGGCAGGGCGACACCGTCACCCTCCACGTCTCGGGGCAGGCGCTACGCGCGCGAATGCCCCACGGCGAGCGGATCGTCGACGACAGCTACCTCATCGTGCTGCACACCGGCGCCGCGGATACGATTATCACGCTGCCCGGGGCGCCCTGGGGACGGCTGTACGCGCTGTTGCTCGACACCGCCGCCGACGACCTCGGCGGCTTCCCGCACCTGACCGAGACGACGCCCCTGACGGCGGTGACATCCGGCGAGCAGCTGCCGGTCACCGGCCAGTCGCTAAGGCTGCTGAGGGTGCTCGGCTGAGCGCTCACCAGCTCGGCGGCGCCTCTCCTTCGGTCCGGCTCGCCGGGACCGCCACCAGACCCAGCTCGACCTCTGTCGCCAGCAGCCGGTGGTGAGGGAGTACGCGCACCGCATAGCCGAACGCGCCGGTGTTGGCGAGCGGGACCGGACCTTCGAACGCCGTCGCGTGGTCACCCTCGCCCGGACCCACCGGCTGGAGCGAGACAAAACCGCCGCCGTTGATCTCATCGGCCTCATCGACCCTGCCGTACACCGCCTGGACGTCGACGTCATCCGACGCGAGCACGCCCAGCGACACGACGGCCCTCACGTGAAGGGTCGAGCCGAGCGACGGGGTTTCGCCCTCGCCGGTGGTGTCGACGTGGGTGACCAGCACCGACGGCCAGGCCGATACGACCCGCTGACGCCAGGCGGCGAGCTCGCGCGCCCCGGCGTAGTCGTTGCCGGACACCGCGTGTGCGGACTGGCCGGCCGGCACGTAGAGCTCGGTCACGTAGTCCCGCAACATCCGGCTGGCAAGCACCTTAGGCCCGAGCGTTGCAAGGGTGTGGCGGACCATGCCGACCCAGCGCACCGGACTCGGCCGCTCGTAGAAGCGCGGCGCGACGGCGTTTTCGATCAGGTCGTAAAGCGCGGCCGCCTCGAGGTTGTCGCGGCGCCCCGGGTCGGTCACCCCGTCAGCGGTCGGGATCGCCCAGCCGTTCTGACCGTCGAACATCTCATCCCACCAGCCGTCTCGGATGGAGAGGTTGAGCCCGCCGTTGAGCGCCGACTTCATGCCGCTCGTCCCGCAGGCCTCCAACGGGCGCAGCGGATTGTTGAGCCACACATCGCAGCCGCCGTACAGGAAGCGGGCCATGCCGATGTCGTAGTCGGGCAGGAAGACCATGCGGTGGCGGACGCCCTCGCTGTCGGCGAAGCGCACGATCTGCTGGACGAGCTCCTTGCCGCCGTCGTCCGCCGGGTGTGCCTTGCCGGCGATGACCAGCTGGATGGGACGCTCGGGGTGCAGCAGGAGCCGCGTGAGGCGCTCCGGGTCCGACAGCATCAGGGTCAGGCGCTTGTACGACGGCACGCGCCGCGCGAAACCGATCGTGAGCACGTTCGGGTCAAAGACGTCGTCGACCCAGCCGAGCTCGGCCGGCGACGCGCCGCGCTGCTGCCACGACACCCGCAGCCGGCGGCGTACCTCATCGACCAGCTCGGAGCGCAGATCGTGGCGCAGCGCCAGCAGTTGCTCGTCGGAAAGCTCGCGCTCCTCCGGCGCGTGCGACCCCGGCCGCGAGGTGGCACGACGTTCGGCGAGGCCCCGCATCGACCGCGCGGTCCACGTCGGAGCGTGAACGCCGTTAGTGATCGAGCCGATGGGCACCTCGGCGGCATCGAGGCCGGACCAGAGCGCCTTGAACATCTGCCGGCTGACCTCGCCGTGCAGGCGGCTCACCCCGTTGGCGCGCTGGGCTAGGCGCAGCCCCTTGTGAGCCATGTTGAAGATCGTCGGATCGTCTTCGGCGCCGAACGCGAGGATGCGCGACAGCGGCATCTCGGGCAGGTGCGCGTAATCGGGGTTGGACGGGCCGAAGTGCCGCTCGACCAGGTCGCGTGGGAAGCGGTCGATGCCCGCGGGCACGGGAGTGTGGGTGGTGAAGATGGTGGCCGAGCGGGTCAGCGCGAGACCCTCGTCGAAGCTGAGCCCGGAGAGGACGTACTCGCGAATGCGCTCGACACCCTGGAAGCCTGCGTGGCCCTCATTGGTATGGAAGACCTCCGGCTGCGGGTTGCCGGTCACGCCGCACCAGGCCCGGATAGCGCGTACGCCTCCGATGCCGAGCAGCATCTCCTGGAGCAGACGATGGTCGCTGGCGCCGCCATAGAGCCGGTCGGTGACCCCGCGGTCGCGCAGCTCGTTGTCCTCGAGATCGGTGTCGAGCAGGAGCAGCGGCACCCGGCCGACCTGCGCGGTCCACACGTGAGCCCACATCGTGCGGCCCGGAACGCCCACGCCCACCTTGACGACCGCGCCGCTCAGGTCACGAAGCTGGGTCAGCGGCAGGCCGTGCGGGTCGAGGCCGGGATAGTGCTCCTGCTGCCAGCCGTCGGCCGACAACGACTGCACGAAATAGCCCGCGCGATACAACAGGCCCACGCCGATGATCGGCACTCCGAGGTCGCTCGCGGCCTTCAGGTGATCGCCCGCGAGGATGCCGAGACCACCGCTGTATTGCGGCAGCGTCTCGGTGATGCCGAACTCCGGCGAGAAGTACGCGATCGCGCGCGGCGCCGATGCGAGGCCCTGATACCAGCCCGGCGTCGTCAGGTAGGCATCAAGCTCCGCCGCCGCCTCGGCAAGGCGACGCAGGAAATCTTCATCGGTGGCCAGCTGCTCCAGCCGCTGCGGCGGCACCTGACCGAGCAGGCGTACCGGATCGTGCTGGCAGTCGCGCCAGACGCTCGGTTCGACGGACTCGAACAGATCGAGGGCCTCGTGGTGCCAGGACCAGCGCAGGTTCAGCACCAGCTCGGACAGGGCCGCCAAAGGCTCAGGGAGGCGCGCGCGGACGGTGAAGCGGCGGAGGGCTCTCACACGGGATAAGCCTAGTGGGAGTCCGGCCTCCGTACGCGGCGTGCCCACGTCGGGCTGGCCAGCCGTCACCTGAATGAAACGTGCGCTCGCGAGTCGGCGGGCGCCGCCGGGCGAGTCAGGCAGCCTGCGTCATCCTGAGGGAGCTCCAGGACGACCCGTGGGAATGACCGAGAGCCTCGCCGGGCGCCGAGATGAGCGCCGACGATGGCGAAATGGAACGCGTGCTTGGAATTGGCGGACACTTCATGCGAGCCGCAAACCCGCCGACCCTGGGCGACTGGTATCGCAATTACCTGGGCATGACGTCGATGAGAACGGCACGTGGCATCAAGAAGCCGGGCCGACGGTGTTCGCGACGTTCGAGTCAGAGACCGACTACTTCGGGTCCCGCGCCGAGGGCAACCGGATCGAGCTGTGGCAGCCCGGGGGGATCGGGTGACAGTGCCAGCGAGAGCAATGGCCCCGTTTCGCGTGTCGCCGGGTTGCTATCCCCTCGGGCCGCCGGTGGCTCTGTGTGACGGCAGCCAGAACTTCGTTCCGGCCGTATCCACAGGGCCTCCCACCTAGAAGTCGGCGATCGCCTGGCGGTCGTGTCCCGAAGCTGACGGTGGCTGGCGGTGGGGACGGAAATCGGCTGGCGGCTCGAACAGCTCGACGTCGAGGAGCTGCTCCAGCTGGTGTTCCAACTCGGTCGCTCGCGACCGCGCATCTGACTTGTTGTTGATGTCTGCGCCTGCCATCACCGCACCCCTTCCGATCGCTGCCGGACGGGGCACGTACCGAAACTTCCATCCGGCGTCCGCGATCCTGCCCTACCCGCTCATGGCCGTGCGGCAACGGCTCGGCCGAGGTCAATCAGGCGGAGAGCGGGCCGCCTGGGGTCGGCAGTGCGGTGACCAGCGTGAACCAGACCCGCTTGCCCTGGGCCAGCGGATCGACGCCCCACCGCCAGGCCAGCCGGTCGACGATAGCGAGCCCGCGGCCACCTTCGGCCGCTATGGACACAGGGTTCGGAGTCTCGCTCACGACGCCGGGTGCGCGGTCATAGACGTCGATGCGAAGCACGCCGGAATCACTGGCGTCGTCATACGCCGCTTCGAGCTCGACGGTGGACCGGGCGTGGATCACCGCGTTGGTGACGAGCTCGCTGGACAGCAGCTCAGCGACGTCACAGACGGAGGACGCGCCCCATTCCTCGCACAGATTGCGGATGAAGAGGCGGGCGACGCTGGGCGCGGCGGGAGTACCCGGCAGCTCTAGCCTCGCAGTTTCCACGGTGTGGTTGTGCCCAACCCTTCTGCCCTCACCCTGCTTTGAACACGAAAAGTCACGCCATCGTTACGGAAGTCACCCGTTGCTCGCCGGCTGCGTCACCAGCAGCGGTCGCTTGCGCGCCGCCGTCCAGAACTGTCTCGTCCAAAACGCGGTGGAGCAGCGTCACGACGTCCTCGCCGCCGAGCAGGCCCGCCCGCGGCGTCACGAGGAGCTGCGCAAGCGCCGTGTTCTGGTCATGCAACTCGCCGTGCGCCGGACGTACCGCGACGTCGGCCACCCTCAGCATCCCCAAGTCCAGCAAGGAGTCTCCGGCTGCCGCCAGCCGCTGCGCGCCCGCGCGCCGCAGGACCTCGGCCAGGGCGGCCTCCTTGGTCAGCGCCTGCGGCACCAGGTAGACCTTGCGGCCCTGAACCGAGAGCGTCCAGCCGTCGGCAACCAGTTCGGAGGCAAGCTGCGTGAGATCGGGAATCGCGGCACGATCGGTCGCGACGAGGTAGATGAAGTAGCCGTCAGCATCGCGTACGGTCCGCACCCAGCCGGCACCCCCGCTCGCCTCGGCAGCGAGCCGCTGCACGCGCTCTCGAACCTCACCCAGCGGGCTGCCGGAGGCGGCGAGGCGGCGCCGCACGTGAGCTTCCCACCCCGGGTCAGGAATGCCGTCGACCAGCAGCTGACCGCCATTGGCAGCGATCGCGTAGGCGGGGGCGAACCCGAGGTCGACGCGGCGGTACTGCGCCAGCGTCCGGGTTGTGACCGGGACCAGCGGGGCGCGGCGGGCGAGCTGACGCAGCCCCGCGGACGCCTGCTCGGTGAGGTAGCTGAGCGGCTCGCCGTCCAGGTGCTCCACAATCCGCAGCGGCGGCTCGGTCGCACCGGCCGGCAAGCGGAATGCCCGCTGCGAGTAGATCAGCGTCTGATCCAGGTCGCAGGCCACCAGCCAGCGCAGGGTGACCGCAGCCAGGCGCGCCGAGGGGGTCATCCGCCCTCCCTGGGCTTGATGACACCGATGCACGAGAAGGTGAGGCCGCTGCGTGTCGTCACCTCGACGCCGCGTTCCGCGGCGAGCACCAGCACGTGTTCCAGGTCGTCCTCGTGGCCGGGCGAGATCAGGATGCGGTCCGGGATGCGGCGCAGGAGCACGCGGGTGGTCTCGCCAACGCCGGGCTTGACGAGGTTCAGGTCGGTGATGCCGAACTCGGCGGCCACGGCCAGGGCCTCCCGCCAGCCTTCCCAGGTCGGAGTGCCTTCGCGGGCAGCGAGCAGCGGCCAGGTGGCGGCGACCTCGTCGGCAGCGGCGGGGAACGCTGCCTCGATCGTCTCGACGTAGCGTCGGGAGACGTCTCCGCCAGCCAGTTCGCGGTACATCTTGGCGCCGTGGAAGTCGTCCGGGCCGATCAGCCGATCGTTCAATACCGTCCGGCTGACGAGTCCGCTGACCGTGGAGTTCAGGCAGGCGCTAGGGATCAGGAAGTCGTCGCGCGTCCCGAAGACCGGCGCGCAGCGGCCCGGGTCGGCAAGCACGGCCAGGGTGTCGTCGAGGCCGAGAGGGTTTACGGCCGCGGTCAGCTCACGGCTGATCGCGCCCTTGCCGGTCCAGCCGTCGACGAACTGGATCGCGCCGGCGTCGTGGCGGCGCAGCAACCACTGCATGGCCACCTGATCGATGCCGCGACCGCGCACGATCGACACCGAATAGTGCGGGACGTCGAGGCCGTGACGCCAGCCCAACCAGCGCCGCAGCAGCACACCGATGGGAGTGCCGGCACGAGCCAGGGATACCAGGACCGGGTCCGGCTTCACAGCGCGGATCTGCTCGGCCACCACGCCGACCGCCACCGCCAGCCTTCGCGCAGAGCGTTCCAGGGCCGCCTCGAAGAGCTGCACGTAAGCCGCCGGCGGCTGGTACTCGACGGGCAGCATTTCCGCGTAGTGCGTGCCGGTCTGGATCAGCTCCTCGCGCTCGTCCGTCGGGCGCTCGATAGCGACGTCGCCGAGGTCCTTCAGCAGAAACGTGACGTCGGCGGGGTCGTACGAACCCAGCGGCGTGAGCACCGGTTCGGACCGCAACGCGCCGGTCACAGCGCGCCCCCCGCGCCGGACACTTCGTCGCGCAAGAGAACCTCGGTGACGGGCGCGCAGCCGCGCAGCGCGTCGACCATCGGACCGGTGTGCCCGCCATCGGTGACCACCACGATGTGGTCGGCGGGTTGGTCGCCGGCCTGGTCGCCGGCCTGGCCGATGGAATCTGGGCGGCCCGGCCTGACGTTGTAGACGAAGCTCTGGCGCCCCGGCTCATCCGGCGCCGGAAACGCGAGTGAGCAGCGCACGGCATAGCCCGCGCGGTCCAGCGGCGCCACCGGCGAGCGCGTCGTCGACTGGTAGCGCACCTCAACGCCACCGGTGAGCAGGGGGCCGAGCGCCGCGGCGATCCGCATGGGCGCGTACATGAGTTCCTCCGTGCCGAGGACGAGAACGCGTTGGGCGCCGCGCGCAATCAGCTCCGCTGCCAGCCGGCCGGCCAGCTCTTGCGCTGCGTCCTGCAGCGCACGCTCGTCGGTCGCGCTCCACCCGTGGCGTGCGGTCAGCCGCACGTCATCAGCCCAACCGGCCAGGAACCGCTCAGCCGGCCAGCGTGGATCCAGCCGCTGAGGGCCATCGGCAGCCGCGACGAGCGGCGCGACCCGCTCTGGCGCGTCTTGCGGCACGTGAAGCTCGCCGCGCAGCAGGGACACCGCAATCACCGGCACCCCCAGCTCGGCAGCCAGCTGGTCGAACTCGACCCGCGCCGGTGCCGGACGCAGATCGAGCAGCGACGCGACCACGTAAGCCGGATGGGTGGCCTGGCGATGCAGTGCACGGATCGTGTTGACGGCCGTACGACCGCTGGAGAGCTCGTCGTCGACCAGCACCACCGGTCGCGGTATTGCCAGCAAGGTTGCCGGTGCCAGCACTCGATGCGCGACCGAGTGCGAGTGTTCCTCGGAGAACGAGATCGTGTGGACGCCTGGCCGGCGAGTCGAGAGCACGCACTCGGCATTCGGCAAGGCCGCCGCAACCGCCTGACCGAGCGCGGTCGCGGTCTCGGCGAAGCCGAGCGCCAGAGAACCCGCGCCCGCCAGGTCGGCCGGCATGGCCTCGGTCACCCGGGCCGCGAGGCGGGCGGCGGCGTCCAGGGCGATCAGCGGATCGACCGGCAGGTGCTTGCCCAGGACCCGACTGACCAGCAGGTGAGCGCGGCGGGGATTGCGACGCAGCGCGAGACTGGCCAGCGCGTCGAGCTGCGCTAGCGCGACCCCGGGGGGCAACGTCACGGAAAGACCGAGCTCTGCCGCTACCCAGCCGAGATCGGAAGCGGGCAGTGACGGCGGGGCTGGTAGCAGGGCTCCTGCGCTCATCCGATACGGCTGGCCAGTGGACGACCGGCAGCATGGGCAGCGAGGGCCGGGTGGACCGCAGCAACGGAGCGCGTGGGCTCGGACTCGACCTGGGCGGCGAGGACGTCGACGAACGAGTGTCCCGGTCGCAGCACCCCGAACGCGTGAGCCCGGCGCAGGACGACCTGTGCCCAGGCGCGGTGCGGACGCACCTCGTTCATCTTGTTGCCGTAGTCGCTGCGGCGGACCCCGCCGGCGTCACCGTCCATGACGATGCACGCATCGGTGTACTCCTCGTGGGTCACCACCATCAGCGCGTGAACGGCCGGGACGTGGCTCGGATGGATGATCGTCTTGCCTAGCAGGCCATTGGCCTTGTCGAGGACGACCTCGCGGATCAGCCGGTCGTGGTCACGCGAGACGAGTGATTGCCGCAACTCCGCCTCGTGCGCCTGCTCGAAGGGGGTGACCCGCAGCGGCGAGACGAACAGCCGCTCAGCATTGGCGAAGTACTCCCACACGGGACCGGTGACGACGTGGGCAGCATCGCGCGCGCAGACGTTGACGATGTCGGCCAGGCAGTCGCGCACCACGGCAATGTCGTAAATGGTGAGGTCTCGATCGCGCCTCAGCCCATACAACCCGCACAGGTCGGTGGCGCCGACCCGCAGCGCCAGCACCACGTCGGGATAGGCGTCGGCCAACGCACGGATGGCCATCAGCGACTCGAGCCGACCCTCGTTGTAAATGATCTCGGGGCTCTCGAGGACGGGCATCGCCCAGAGCCGGCGGCCCAGTCGCTCGGAAGCGGCCTCGACCTCGGCCAGCAGTTCGGCGC
The DNA here is from genome assembly GCA_038245655.1 of Mycobacteriales bacterium. GTDB lineage: Bacteria > Actinomycetota > Actinomycetes > Frankiales > Frankiaceae > DATAZK01. The sequence goes on from JBBRSE010000001.1 coordinate 137,465, forward strand.
CCCCGGTGAGCGCGCTGAACTTCGGCAGAACCACGCCCGCCAGTGCGCTGGAACGCCCGGCCGGGCCGGTCACGAGCCGGCGCAGCTGCGCCAGATCGCGGATGCGCACGAAAATCCATGGCAGCGACGGCTGCCCGTCGAGCTCGACCAGAGCGGCCACGACGTTTCCTTCGGCGGCCACCAGATCATCGTCAGCGACCGCGTCTTCCAGGCAGAAGACCATGCTGGTGACTCCGCGCGCACCCTGCGCTCGGGCGTCGCCGGCGAGGCCGGATCGCGTGCCCGGAGCGTAGAGCGTCGCCCCCAGAGCGGTCGCCAGCGACAGCCGATCGGCATCAGGAGCCACCTCTTGGGGGCAACGGTGAAAGAGCGCCGCCTCGCGGGCCGGGGACAGATGAGCGAAGTGCCGCACGTTTGGACCTCCTGGTGACCGGCCGACCCGCCGGGGCGGGGGGAAGGGCTGGCGTAGACGGAGTGGACTAGTTGGCGACGACGGCGTCTGGTAGGCCGGGTGGAACTGGTCTCGTATGACTTCGTAGCGGGTCGTCGCGCCCTGGCGGCAACGGCGGGCTGACGGCGGGCTGACGGCGCCGGAGGGTGACCGGCACCTGAAAGCTAACCGATCGATAGGGCGAGTAACAGAGATTCGGCTGTCCGGGAGATGACGGCTGGCTGGACGGCGAGTGGCGCAATCCCGTAGCGGTTCCGGCTGCGTCAGGGCGCGATGGACGCCAGCTCGTTGCGCTTTCGGCGGGCGGCAAGGCTGCTGACGTAAGCGGCGGCGATGAAGGCAACTCCGATGAGCCCGGTCACGACCTCAGGAATGTCATTTTCGATGCTGATCGCCAGCAGAACGGCCAGCGCCCCGATCGCCCAGTGGGCACCGTGCTCCAGGTAGATGTACTCCTGCAACGTGCCCTTACGCACCAGGTACACGGTCAGTGACCGGATGTAGGTCGCGCCGATGCCCAGGCCGGCGGCGATCACGAAGATCTGCTGGCTGATGGCGAACGCGCCGACGACGCCGTCGAAGGAGAACGAGGCGTCGATGAGCTCGAGGTACAGGAAGAGGAAGAACGCCGCGCGACCGACCGCCAGTCGCTTGCCCGATCTGTCGTGCGTCGCGTCGGACTTCTCGACGTCGTCGTCCTCGCCCTCCTCACCGACTCCCTGCTCCTCGAAGTAGTCGCCGAGTCCGCGAACGGCCAGGTAGACGGCGAGCCCGGCCACGCCCGCGGTGAGCACCTGCTGGACCTTGCCGGCGGGGGTGGCCGCCTCGGCTACGACGAGCAGCGCGACCAGGGCGACGACGGTCGACAGCACGTCCAGGCGACCCAGCTTGCCGAGGAATCGCTCGATCGGGGCGAGCCAGTGGATCTCGCGCTCCTCGTCGAACATGTAGTCCAGGAAGATCATCAACAGGAAGATCCCACCGAAGGCCGCGATCGCCGGGTGGGCCGCCGTGAGCTTGTCGGCGTAGGCGGTCGGGTGGTCGAGCGCCAGCCGGAAGACCTCCACCGGCCCGATATGGGCCGTGATGGAGACGACGGCGACCGGGAAGATCAAGCGCATCCCGAACACGGCGATCAGGATGCCGACGGTCAGGAAGATGCGCTGCCACCACGGGCTCATACGCCGCAAGATCGTCGCGTTGACGACCGCGTTGTCGAACGACAGCGAGATCTCCAGCACGGCCAGGATCGCCACGATGAGCGCGATCCTGGGGCCGCCGATGATGCCGGCCAGAGCGAGGCCGACGACCGTGGCCCCGAGCGGAAAGCTGAACGTCCTCAGCAAGCGATGCTCCCGATAACGAGGGTTTTCCCAGTAATGCGCGATCGGGCCGGAACCTGCACATGAGGTCCCGACCCGATAGCACGTGTCAGACGATGATCACGGACGGCTGCGGGGCCGACCGTTTCGGATGGACGGAGCTACGAGCTAGACGCTGACCCCGAAGTCCTGAGCGATGCCGCGAAGTCCTGCCGCGTAGCCCTGGCCGACGGCCCGGAACTTCCACTCGGCACCCGCGCGGTACAGCTCGCCGAAGACCATCGCGGTCTCGGTAGAGGCGTCTTCGCTGAGGTCATAACGCGCGAGCTCGGCCTCACCGGCCTGGTTGACGATGCGGATGAACGCGTTTCGCACCTGGCCGAAGTTCTGCTGGCGGTTGTCGGCGTCGTAGATGGAGACCGGGAAGACGATCTTGTCGATGTCGGCCGGGACGCCGGCCAGATTGACCTTGATCTGCTCGTCGTCGCCTTCGCCGGCACCCGTGAGGTTGTCACCCTGGTGTTCGACCGAGCCGTCGCTGCTCTTCAGGTTGTTGAAGAAGACGAACTGGCCATCCGAGGCCACTTTGCCGGCCGCGTTGCACATGATCGCGCTCGCGTCGAGGTCGAAGTCCGTACCGGTCGTGCTGCGCACGTCCCAGCCGAGACCCACGATGACCGCGGTAAGTCCGGGCGCTTCCTTGCTGAGCGAGACGTTGCCGCCCTTGCTAAGGCTGACTCCCACTGCTTCCTCCTGTATTCGCGGGGCCCGCACCGTGGGCGCCGGCCGATGTTGTGCATGGACGAGGCGGACGGCCTGCCTGAGACCGGTCATCCACGTCGATGGCCTTGCGTCGTCGAAGCGTAGTGATGATCGGCGAGGAAAGGAACCACATCAGGCGACATGGCCACCACCAAACACTCTCTACCACCCCAGATTGCGGGATCCCGGCAGCCGGCGGCGCAAGCGATTCGGCGCTGTTTGCCAGGAATGCACCTTGGCTGGGTAGGGTTCCCCCGGTGATCGGGCGCATCGTCATTTCCGACGTTTCACCTGTTGTTTCGTGTGGCCAGTGGCCTGCCAAGGCGGTGGTGGATCAGCAGATTCCGGTGTCTGCGACCGTTTTCCGCGAGGGGCACGACCTCGCCGGCGCGAACGTCGTCGTCACCGATCCGGAGGGTCGCGAGGGCGTTTTCCGCCGGCTCGCGTTCATCGGATCAGGCACTGACCGCTACGAGACGACGATCACCTGCCACGAGCAGGGCGTGTGGACTTTCCGGATCGAAGCCTGGGCCGACCCGATCGCCACCTGGCGTCACGCCGTCGAGGTCAAGGCGCAGGCGGGTCAGGACGTCGTCGAGATGGCCGTCGACCTCGAGGACGGGGCCGAGTTGCTCGAAGTGACCCTCCCCGGAATCGATCCGGTGCACCAGACCGCCCTCGCCCACGCGATCGCTACGCTGCGCAACGAGGATCTCCTGGACATCGCCGACCGGCTGGCGCCTTCGCTGGCGCCTGGCCTGGTCGCGGCGCTCGACGCGGCTCCGCTACGCAAGCTGCTCACGACGAGCCCGGAGTACCAGATCACCGTCGACCGGGAGCGGGCGCTCTACTCGTCCTGGTATGAGTTCTTCCCGCGCTCGGAGGGCGCCAGCCTCGACCCGCCGCGCTCCGGGACGTTTGCCACCGCGACCAAGCGCCTGCCCGCCATCGCCGACCTCGGCTTCGACGTTGTCTACCTGCCGCCCATCTCCCCGATCGGCGAGGTCAACCGCAAGGGTCCCAACAACACGCTTACTCCCGGCCCGGATGATCCCGGCAGCCCCTGGGCGATCGGTTCGCGGCTCGGCGGCCACGATGCCGTGCATCCGGATCTCGGCACGCTGGCGGACTTCGACGCCTTCGTGGCGCGTACCCGCGAGCTCGGGATGGAGGTGGCGCTCGACCTGGCCTTGCAATGCGCGCCGGACCATCCGTGGGCGAAAGAGCACCCCGAGTGGTTCACCACGAAAAGCGACGGCTCGATCGCGTACGCCGAGAACCCGCCGAAGAAGTACCAGGACATCTACCCGATCAACTTCGACAACGACTACGCCGGCCTCTACGCCGAGGTGCGCCGGGTCGTCCACCATTGGATGTCGCACGGCGTGCGGATCTTCCGGGTCGACAACCCGCACACCAAGCCGGTGCGCTTCTGGGAAGAGCTGATCGCCGACATCAAGAAGACCGATCCCGATGTGCTCTTCCTGGCCGAGGCATTCACCCGACCGCCGATGATGCACACGCTCGGCAGCATCGGCTTCACGCAGTCGTACACGTACTTCACCTGGCGCAACGAGAAGGCTGAGCTCGAGGAGTACGGCCACGAGCTGGTCGAAGCCGCGTGGCACATGCGGCCCAACTTCTTCGTGAATACGCCGGACATCCTGCACGCCTTCCTGCAGTACGGAGGCCCGGCGGCGTTCAAGATCCGCGCCGTGCTGGCGTCGATGATGAGCCCGAGCTGGGGCGTCTACTCCGGCTTCGAGCTGTACGAACACGTCGCCGTCAAGCCCGGGAGCGAGGAGTACCTGGACTCGGAGAAGTACCAGTACCGCCCGCGCGACTACAGCAGGGCGCCGCTGAACCCGTACCTTAAGATGCTGAACCGGGTCCGCTCCGAGCATCCGGCCCTGCACCAGCTTCGTAACCTGCAGTTCCACTTCGTCGACCAGCCGCAGATGCTCGCGTTCTCCAAGCGCGACGAGGACACCGACGACTGCGTGCTGGTGGTCGTCAACCTCGACCCCCACGCCGCGCGGGAGGCGACCATTTACCTGGAGATGCCGGCACTCGGGCTCGACTGGGGTGAGACGTTCGACGCGTGCGACGAGGTGACGGATAGCTCGTACAACTGGGGGCAAGCCAACTACGTGCGACTGGATTCGTTCTACGAGCCCGCCCACGTCTTCTCCGTGAAGTACCGCCGGTGACCGCCATCGACGACTCCGGCAGCCAGCTGCCCGAGCTTCCGCCGCTGCCGCAGACCGGCAGCGCGGGCGAGGAGAGCCGCGACCCGATCTGGTATCAGCGCGCCGTCTTCTACGAGGTGCTGATCCGTGGTTTCGCCGACTCCAACGGCGACGGCACCGGCGACCTCTCCGGGCTCACGTCAAAGCTGGATTACCTGCAATGGCTGGGCATCGACTGCCTGTGGCTCCTGCCGATCTACGAGTCGCCGCTGCGCGATGGCGGCTACGACATCAGCGACTACCTGAAGGTGCTCCCCGAGTTCGGCGACCTCGGAGACTTCGTCGAACTCGTCGACGGCGCCCACCGGCGCGGCATGCGCGTCATCGCCGACCTGGTCATGAACCACACCTCCGATCAGCACCCCTGGTTTCAGGCGTCGCGCTCGGATCCGGACGGCCCGTTCGGCGACTTCTACGTGTGGTCCGATACCGACGACCGCTACCCCGACGCCCGGATCATCTTCGTCGACACCGAGAAGTCGAACTGGACCTGGGATTCGGTACGCGGCCAGTACTACTGGCACCGCTTCTTCTCCCACCAGCCGGACCTGAACTTCGACAGCCGGGCCGTGCAGGACGCGATGCTCGAGGTGCTGCGCTTCTGGCTCGACATCGGGCTCGACGGGTTCCGCCTCGACGCCGTGCCCTACCTGTACGTGCGTGACGGGACCAACGGCGAGAATCTGCCCGAGACCCACGAGTACATGCGCCGGGTGCGCAAGGACGTCGACGCGCGCTACGCCGACAAGGTGCTGCTGGCGGAGGCCAACCAGTGGCCGAGTGACGTGGTCGAATACTTCGGGGACTTCGAGACCGGCGGGGATGAGTGCCATATGGCGTTCCACTTCCCGCTGATGCCGCGCATCTTCATGGCCGTGCGCCGCGAATCGCGCTATCCCATCTCCGAGATCATGGCCCAGACCCCCAAGATCCCAGCCAACTGCCAGTGGGGCATCTTCCTGCGTAACCACGACGAGCTCACGCTCGAAATGGTCACCGACGAAGAGCGCGACTACATGTACTCCGAGTACGCCAAAGACCCGCGCATGAAGGCCAATATCGGCATCCGCCGACGGCTCGCCCCCCTGCTCGACAACAGTCGCGATCAGATGGAGCTCTTCACGTCGCTGCTGATGTCGCTGCCCGGATCGCCCGTCCTGTACTACGGCGACGAGATCGGCATGGGCGACAACATCTACCTCGGTGACCGCGATGGCGTACGCACGCCGATGCAGTGGTCGCCGGACCGCAATGCGGGTTTCTCGACCTGCGACCCGGCCCGGCTCTACCTACCCGTGCTCATGGATGCCGTCTACGGCTACCAGGCCCTGAACGTCGAAGCCGAGATGCGCCAGTCGGATTCGCTGCTGTGGTGGACGAAACGCACGATCGAGATCCGCAAGCGCCACCCCGTCTTTGGGCTCGGCACGTACGAGGAACTGGGGGCGTCCAACCCGAGCGTGCTCGCATACGTGCGCGAGTTCGGTGACGACCGGGTGCTGTGCGTCGCCAACCTGTCGCGCTTCCCGCAGCCGGTCGAGCTCGACCTGCGCCGCTTCGCGGGCCACCGTCCCGTGGAGATGTCCGGAGAAGTGTCGTTTCCGAATATCGGCGACCTGCCGTACCTGCTGACCCTGCCAGGTCACGGACACTTCTGGTTCGCCCTCACGGCCGGTGACGAAGGCGGTTACGCCCGATGAGCGCACCGGTGCCGGAGCTACCCGGTCTGACGGACCTGCTACTCGAGTGGATACCGCGCCAACGCTGGTTCGCGGGCAAGGGTCGACCGGTTGAGAGCATGCGGGTGATCGAAGCCCAATCGCTGTCCGACGTCGTCCGCCACGTGATCATTGAGGTGCGCTACGCCGACGGTAAGGGCGCCAGCGAGCGCTACCAGGTACCCGTGACCCAGCTCGAAAGCCTCGACCACGAGCGCGGATACGCCAGGATCGCGCCGCCGCACGCCGACGACGACATGGGCGGCCCGCCCTTTTACTACGACGCCCTGCACGAGCCGGACGGAAGCGCGGCATTCTTTGACCTCATCCGCTCCTCGCGCCGGGCCGGCGATCTTTCGGGCACCGCGATGCAGGAACTCGACTCGCTGCCGGGGCTCAGGATAGGCGCCGAGCAGTCCAACACGAGCCTGGTGTTCGGCGACTCCTACATCCTGAAGGCCTTTCGCCGCATCGCGCCGGGGATCAACCCTGATCTGGAGATCACCCGCGTCCTGGCCGAAGGCGGCAGCACCCACGTCGCGGCGCCACTTGGATGGATCGCGGGATTGCTCGACGGCGAGCCCACCACGCTGGCCGTCTGCTATCAGTTCCTCAAGTCGGGCTCCGAGGGCTGGAAGCTGGCGCTGGCCAGCGTCCGGGACCTTTTCGCCGAAGGCGACCTGCACGCGGATGAAGTGGGCGGCGACTTCGCCGGGGAGTCCGAGCGACTTGGAGCGGCGACGGCCGAGGTGCACGCGATGCTCGCCGAGCGGCTGCCGTCGCGGTTCGCGACCGCCCAGGAGTTGGACGACTCTGCGCAACGCAGCCTGGCTCAGCTCACCGAGGCTCTGGACGTCGTACCGAGCCTGGCGCCTTTCGAGGCCTTCCTGCGCAGCACCTTCGGGGCGCTGCCGTCGATCGGTGAGCCGGTGCTCGCCCAGCGCATCCACGGCGACTATCACCTGGGCCAGGTCCTGCGTATCGACTCCGGATGGGTGCTGCTGGACTTCGAAGGCGAGCCGGCCCGCCCGCTCGCCGAACGGATCAGGCCCGCGTCCGCACTGCGCGACATCGCCGGCATGCTCCGCAGCTTTGACTACGCGTCGCGTTTCCTGCTCCAGGACCGGGTCGAGCAGGGAAATCTCGCGTACCGGGCAGGGGAGTGGGCACAGCGAAACAGGGCGGCTTTCTGCGACGGATACGCCACGGCCGCCGGCGTCGACCCGCGCGATTCGGCGCAGCTCCTGCACACCTTCGAGCTGGACAAGGCGGTGTATGAAGTGTTGTACGAAGCACGCCACCGGCCCACCTGGGTGACCATTCCCCTCGCGGCCATCGAGCGGCTGGCCGGCGAGGCCGGACCCGAATCGGTCGGCGCCACCGAGGGCGGGGCTGCCTGATGCCGCCACGCGACCGCCGCAGGACACCTGCCGTGCCGCCGCCCACGGCGCCGCCCCACCCGGTCACCTCGGTCACGCCGCCCATGGACGTCCTCGAGGCTGTCGTCGGAGGTGCTCACCACGATCCCCATGGCGTGCTGGGTGCTCATCCGCTGGGAGGCCAACTCCTCATCCGGACCCTGCGCCCCGACGCGACTGCGGTCACGGTCGTCGCGGGTGCGGACGGAGCTGAGCGGGCGTCGGCCCATCTGGTCCACCCGAGCGGGATCTGGCAGGCCGTGCTCGAAGGCGCTCAGGGCCGCGACTACCGGCTCGAGGTCAGCTACGGCGATTCCACGTACACGGTCGACGATCCTTACCGATTCCTGCCGACCCTCGGTGACGTTGACCTGCACCTACTGGGCGAGGGACGCCACGAGCGGCTGTGGACCGTGCTCGGGTCTCACGTGCGGCGCTTCGACGGCGGGGTGACCGGTACGAGCTTTGCCGTGTGGGCGCCCAATGCCCGCGGCGTGCGGGTGGCCGGGGACTGGAACTACTGGGACGGCAAGGCGCATCCGATGCGCTCGCTCGGCTCCTCGGGAATCTGGGAGCTCTTCGTCCCGGAGGTCGGCGCCGGGACGAGCTACAAGTATCAGATCCTCGGGTCCGACAGCGTCTGGCGCGAGAAGGCCGACCCGCTCGCCCGGCGTACCGAAGTGCCGCCGGCCACCGCGAGCGTCGTCACCGAATCCGACTACACGTGGGACGACGAGGGCTGGATCAGCCATCGCGCCGCGACCGCCTGGCACGCCGCGCCGGTATCGATCTACGAGGTCCACCTTGGCTCGTGGCGTCTCGGGCTCGGCTACCGCGAACTCGCCGACGAGCTGGTCAATTACGTACGCGATCACGGCTTCACCCACATCGAGCTGATGCCGGTCGCCGAGCACCCCTTCGGCGGTTCGTGGGGATATCAGGTCACGTCCTACTACGCGCCGACCTCCCGCTTCGGTACGCCCGACGAGTTCCGCCACCTGGTCGACGCGCTTCACCAGGCCGGCATCGGGGTCATCCTGGACTGGGTGCCCGCCCATTTCCCGAAGGACGAGTGGGCCCTCGGCCGCTTTGACGGGACCCCGCTCTACGAGCACCCCGATCCGCGCCGGGGCGAGCAGCTCGACTGGGGCACGTTCGTCTTCGATTTCGGGCGCCGCGAGGTGCGCAACTTCCTGGTGGCCAACGCGCTCTACTGGCTCGAGGAGTTTCACATCGACGGCCTGCGGGTCGATGCCGTCGCGTCGATGCTCTACCTCGACTACTCCCGTCCCGAGGGCGGCTGGGCACCGAACGAGTTCGGTGGCCGGGAGAATCTGCAAGCCGTCGCTTTCCTGCAGGAAACGAACGCCACGGTGTACCGCGAGTTCCCGGGCGTCATGATGATCGCTGAGGAGTCGACCGCCTGGCCGGGTGTCACACGCCCGACCCACCTCGGCGGCCTCGGGTTCGGCTTCAAATGGAACATGGGATGGATGCACGACACCCTGGAGTACGTCTCCAAGGAGCCGATCCACCGCAGCTATCACCACCATCAGATGACGTTTTCGATGGTCTATGCGTACTCCGAGAATTACGTCCTGCCGATCTCTCACGACGAGGTCGTCCACGGCAAGGGGTCGCTGCTGCGCAAGATGCCGGGCGACCGCTGGCAGCAGCTGGCAAACCTGCGCGCCCTGCTCGCCTACATGTGGGCCCATCCCGGCAAGCAGCTGCTCTTCATGGGCAGCGAGTTCGGCCAGGAGTCGGAATGGTCGGAGAGCCACTCGCTCGACTGGTGGCTGCTCGACAATCCCGACCATGCCGGGCTCGCCCGACTGGTCCGCGACCTGAATGCCGTCTACCGCGACACCCCGGCAATGTGGACCCGTGACACCGATCCGGCCGGATTCGCCTGGATCGATGCCAACGACTCGAGCGGCAACGTCTTCTCGTTCGTGCGCAGCGGTGGCGGCGACGGATCAACCGACTCGCTGCTGGCGTGCATCGCCAACTTCTCGGGCGGCCCTCACGAGAACTACCGGCTGGGCCTGCCGCGGGCCGGACGCTGGGCAGAGGTGCTCAACACCGACGCCGAGCGCTACGCGGGCTCCGGCGTGGGCAACCTCGGAGCCGTCTATACCGAGCCGGTCAGCCACCATGGCTTGCCGCAGTCGGCGTCGCTACGGGTCCCGCCGCTCGGCACGCTCTGGCTTCGCTGGGAAGGCTGACCCCTCAAGATCAACGCTCACATGATCTAGGTCCGGGCGGCGTGTCGAGACCAGGACCATGATCATGTGAGCGTTGATCTAGTACGCCCTGCTGGCTCAGCCGGTGAAGGTCGGCGTTGCCGAGACGGGTACGGCGGTCGTCGGGTCGGAGGTGGCCGGCGCGCTTGCCTGGGTGGTGGATTCCACCGGAGTCGGCGAGGGGCTCTCCGACGTTGCCGGGCTCAGGCAGGTCGGGAGCGCCTGCAGGGTGGTCGGCAGGTCGGTGAGGAACGCGGTGAGCTTCTTACCCTGATCGGTCGGCAGTGCCTGCAACGCGCCGATCAGTCCCTGCAGCAGCGGGTCGAGGCACTTCGCCTGCGGGGCGCCGGTGAGCGTCTCGAAGAAGCTGCTGAAGCAGCCTTCGATCTTGGCGCCGTCGGCCGCCGGGCCCTTGGTCAGCTCGTTCTGTACGCACGTGGTGAGCGTGTCGAGGCCCGGGATCGGAAGGCCGGCGCTGCCTCCGCCGAGCGCACTCAGCTGGCCGAGGAGGGAGGTGAGCTGGTCAGCGCCACTGGCAGGCAGCGGGATCGGCAGCCCCGCCAGCGGGTTGGAGTTGGCGGTGCGTGTCGAGGTGCTGGAGGACTTGCCCGTGCTCGCACTCGGGGAGGCGCTCGGCGACGGGCTGGGTGAGCTGTCCGAGGCGGTGCCGGCCGGGGTGACAGCGCCGGCAATGGCGCTGGTGGGGTCCGTCGCGGTGTTTGCGTAGGCGGGTACGGCGACAGCTACGAGGCTGGTCGCCATAAGGACGGCTGCGAATGCATGACTGGGGCGCACAGTGACCTCAACGACGCTCAGTGAAAGTGGTTACGTACGCGCTACGATTTCCGCAACATGGCGAACCCCAAAACCGATCAGCGCAGGGCGCTCATCCCAGGCTGGTTATGGGGAGTCATCGGCTTGCTCGCGGTCGGTGTGGTCATTGCCGCAGTCAGCAGCAACGGTTCTGACTCCAAACCCGCGTTCGTTCCGGCACAGGTAGCGGTGGCGAAAATCGCCTCCCTACCGGTCTATGCCACGCCGGGCGGGCAGCTCACCCACCAGCTCCCCAATCCTGACCCGACCAACTACAACCAGCCGCAGGTCACGTTGGTGCTGGTGGACCAGGGCGCATGGCTCAAGGTGTCCCTTCCGCTCTCCCCGAACGGTCAGACCGGTTGGGTGCGCCGAAGCCAGGTCACCGTCCAGGACAATGACTACCGGGTCGACGTCGCCCGCACCGCCCACCAGCTGCGGGTTTACCTGCAAAATGTGCTGACGAAGACGTACCCGATCGCAGTCGGAAAGGCCGACACCCCGACTCCGGGCGGCACGTACTTCATCAAGGTGCTGCTGAAGCCACCGAACCCGAACGGTGATTACGGCCCCTACGCGTACGGGCTGTCCGGATACTCCTCCGTGCTCACCAATTTCAACGGTGGGACGGGAGTCATCGGCATGCATGGCACCAATGAACCGCAGGTGATCGGTCACGATGCGAGCCACGGCTGCATCCGGCTGCGTAACGCCGACATCACCGATCTCTACGTGCGCTTCCACCTCAAGCTCGGCACGCCGGTACGCATCCTGGTGTAGACCGGCCCACCGGGCCCGGTCAGAACAGGGCTGAGGCGAGCGCGCGGCGCGCCGGCGCGACTGCTGGATGGTCACCCAGGACGTCGAAGTACTCGAGCAGCCGCTGGCGTACGTCTTCACGCTCGTCACCGCTGCTGGACTTGACGAGGTCGATCAACCCGGCCAGGCCGTTGTCGGCGTCGCCGCTGGCCACCAGCAGGTCAGCGACCTCCATCCGGGTCTCCCGGCTGGTGTCGCCGGCCTGCACCCGGCGTTGCAGATCTGCCTGATCGATCGAGCCGAGCCGGCGGGCCAGGCTGACCTGCGCCAGGCCGCTCTTCGCCTCGGGATCCTCGGGCGCCTCGTTAAGCTTGGCCTGGAAGTGGCCTGCCGCCGTATCCAGGTCTCCGTCTTCCAGCGCCTGGTAGGCCGCCTCGATCGCGGGGTCCAGCGGCGGCTCCGGCGGTCCGTCCTGCGCAGCGCCGTCCTCGGGCGCCTGCCCCTCAGGGGCCGGGCCGCCTTCCTTGGCGAGCGCCACGATCTGGTTGATCCAGCCGCGCACCTGGCCCTCCGGCAGCGCCCCCGTGAACTCGGCGACCAGTTGCCCGTCGACGACCGCCTTCACCGCAGGAATGCCCTGCACGGCCGCGGCCTGCGCGAGGCGCGGGTTGGCGTCGACGTCGATCTTCGCGAGGACCCAGCTCCCGTCGGCCTCCCCCGCGAGCTTCTCCAGGATCGGCGAGAGCTGGCGGCAGGGCCCGCACCAGGACGCCCAGAAGTCGAGCACGACCGGAACCGTGCGACTGCGGTCGACGACCTCGGTCTGGAAGCTCGCCTCGGTGACGTCCATGACGCTGGCGCCGCCTCCAGCGGTCGAGCCGCCGTTAGCGGGGGCCGTATGGGCTGACAGATCGACAGCCCCGGGCAGGTTGATGCTGGTGGGATCGAATTGGCGCACGCCTCCATCCAACCGCACCCTGCGCCCGCCGTGTTCCCCGCCGAGCCACCCGTTCAAGATCAACGCTGCAATGATCATGAGTTGAGGGCCTTTTTGGCTCCAAAGTCATGATCGTTGCAGCGTTGATCATGGTTAGAAGGTGGGGGGTTCGGTGTAGCTGCCCCAGAGGTCACGCAGAGCGCCGCAGATCTCGCCGAGGGTCGCTTCGGCGCGGGCCGCCGCAAGCATCGGGGGCACCAGGTTGGCGCTGCCACGGGCGGTCGTCACCAACTCGGCGAGAGTCCGCTGCACGAGGGCGTCATCACGGCCGGCGCGGCGCAAGGCCAGATCCGCGTTCTGCTCGCGCTCCACCTCAGAGGAGACCCGCAAGATTTCCAACGGCTTCTCGTCGTCGACCGCAAAGACGTTGACCCCGACGATCCGCTTCTCGCCCTTCTCGACCGCGGTCTGGTACTGGAAGGCGGCCTCCGCGATCTCGGACGTGAACCAGCCCGTCTCGATGCCCCGCAGGATGCCGCTGGTCATGGCGTTCTCGACGGTCCCGTCGCCGAACCCGCGGATGTGCTCGAAGATCGCTTCGGCCTGGCGCTCCAGCTCATCCGTGAGGGCTTCGACGTACCAGGAGCCGCCCAGTGGGTCGGCGACGTTCGCGACGCCCGTCTCCTCGGCGAGCACCAATTGCGTACGCAAGGCGATCTGCGCCGCCCGCTCGCTCGGTAGCGCGAGGACCTCGTCCAGAGCGTTGGTGTGCAGCGAATTGGTACCGCCGAGCACGGCGGCGAGCGCCTCGATGGAGGTACGCACGATGTTGTTGTCGGGCTGCTGCGCGGTAAGGGAGACGCCGGCGGTCTGGGTGTGGAAGCGCAGCCACTGGGCCCTGGCGGTGTGCGCGCCGTAGACGTCGCGCATCCAGCGCGCCCAGATGCGGCGGGCCGCCCGAAACTTCGCGATCTCCTCGAAGAAGTCGATATGCGCGTCGAAGAAGAACGACAGGCCTGGAGCGAAGAGGTCGACGTCGAGCCCGCGCGAGAGGCCAAGCTCGACGTAGCCGAAACCGTCGGCCAGCGTGTATGCCAGCTCCTGGGCAGCCGTCGAACCGGCCTCGCGAATGTGGTAGCCCGACACGGAGAGCGGTTTGTACGCCGGCACGTTGGCGGTGCAGTACTCCATGAGGTCGCCGATGAGCCGCAGGTGCGGCTCGGGCGGATAGAGCCACTCCTTCTGCGCGATGTACTCCTTGAAGATGTCGGTCTGCAGGGTGCCGTTCAACACCGCCGGGTCGACGCCCTGACGCTCGGCGGCGACGACATACATGCAGAAGACGGGCACGGCCGGCCCGCTGATGGTCATCGAGGTTGTCACGTCGCCGAGCGGGATCCCGGCGAAAAGCAGTTCCATGTCGGCCGCGCTGTCGATGGCAACCCCGCAGTGGCCGACCTCGCCGAGGGCGCGGTCGTCGTCGGAATCGCGGCCCATGAGCGTCGGCATGTCGAAGGCCACCGACAACCCGCCGCCGCCCTCGCGCAGGATCATCCGGTAGCGCTCGTTCGTCTGGCGGGCGTTGCCGTAGCCGGCGAACTGGCGGATGGTCCACGACCGGCCGCGGTAGCCCGTCGGGTGCAGTCCGCGCGTGTACGGATACTCCCCCGGCCAGCCGATGCGCTCGAATCCCGGCGGTTCGGTGCCGGCGGCCGGGCCGTAGACGGGATCGACCTCGGTGCCGGAGAGCGTCGTGAAGTCGGTTTCGCGTACCCGAGCCGCGTCGTAACGCTGCTGCCAGCGGGCCCGCCCGTCGCTCACGTCATCAGCCATGCGTTCAGTGTGCCCCGCGCACCCCCTGGCCGCTGCCTGTGATGAGGGTCACGCCATAGTGGCAAGCACGGGAACCTCGACGAGAGAAGGCGACGCCGTGCCCACGAGCAATGACAAGGACAAAGCCCCGGGCAAAGAACGGATTCTGTACGCGACCGCCGTCTTCGACCAGGACGAGATCGACTCGGTGCTGGAGGTCCTCTCGCGCGGGCCGAATGCCATCCGGATCGGCAAGAGCGTCGCTGCGGCCGAGGAGACGGTGGCGGCGCTCACCGGAAAACGTCATGGAGTGATGGTCGATTCGGGTTCGGCCGCCCTTTTCCTGGCCGTGGAACTGCTCGATCTGCCCCGCGGGAGCGAGGTCATCACCTCGCCGCTCACGTTCTCCACCGACCTTTCGGCGCTCGTACGGGCCGGCCTCGTGCCCGTCTTCGTCGACGTGGAGCCCGACACGTTCAATGTCGACGCGAAGGCGATCGAAGCCGAAATCGGCCCGCAGACCCGGGCGATCCTCATCCCCAACCTGGCGGGCAATGCGCCGGACTGGGACGTGATCCGCGGCGTCGCCGACCGCCACGGGCTCAAGGTGATCGAAGATTCCTGCGATGCGCTCGGGGCCACCCTGCGGGGAACGCCGACGGCGGCTCGCGCCGACATCACCGTCACGAGTTTCTCGCCGTCCCACATCGTCACCGGAGCCGGCTCGGGCGGCATGGTGTGCCTCGACGACGACGCGCTTTGGGACCGCTGCCTCACGCTGCGCGGCTGGGGACGGCGTTCGGAAGTACAGCTTTACGGCTCCAAGGTCGGCGAGCACAACTTCTGGACCGACGTCGACGGCCTGCATTACGACAACATGTTCATTTTCGACGAGCTCGGCTGGAACTTCCTGCCGTCTGAGATCTCCGCGGCCTTCCTCGGCGCGCAGCTTCGCAAGCTGCCGCAGAATCACGCCCGCCGTCAGGCCACTTTCGCGCAGTACAGCAGCTATTTCCGCGCGCAAGACCGCTACTTCGTGCCGCCGCGCCAGCAGGAGGACCTCGAGACGGCCTGGCTCAGCTACTGCTTGCAGGTCCGTCCGGACGCCGGATTCACCCGCGCCGACCTGCAGGCCGGCCTCGGCGAGCGCGGCATCGACACCCGGACGGTGTGGACCGGTAACGCGGCGCGCCAACCGTTCATGAAGGGGGTCACCTTCCGCCAGCCGGAGAGTGGTCTGCCGAATGCCGACGCTGTCATGCAATACGGCGTCCTGCTGTCGTGCAGTCACGCGCTCAGCGAGGACGACGTCGCGTTTGTGTGCTCGCAGATCGACGATTTCCTCGCTGCCTCGCCCGACCAGCCGTCCGAATAGCATCTGCCCGGTGCGGGGGGACCTTTTCGATTGGCTCGACTGGCTCGGCGCTGTCGTCCTGCGGTTCGATAACAAGGGTCGGCTGCTTTCCGGTAACACCGTCGCGCTCGACCTGTTCGGCGACCGGGTCACCATTGGCGACCCGTGGGAAAAGACGGTCGCGTCCGTGGCCCCCGGGCTGGTGGACCGGATGCGCGAAGATGTCCCCCGCGACATCGCAACGTCCGGCGCGTGGCGGGGGCGCGTCAGGTTGACGGACGTGAGCGGTCACAGCGAGGTCTTCGCCGGGCTGCTGGCCCCCGACGCGATACCGGAAGGCGCCGACCATCCACCCGGATACCTGCTGGTCTTCCGGTCACTCGCGGAAACCCGGCGACGCGAGCAGGCCGAACGTGAGCTCGAGGCCCGCGACCAGTTCGTCGCCCAACTCGGTCACGAGCTGCGAACCCCGCTGAACGCCGTACTCGGCTTCGCACAGCTGCTGGAGCTGGAGGAGCTGCCGCGCGACCAGCGCGACGGGATCGAACGCATCCTCACCGCGGGACGCCACATGCAGGCCGTCCTCGACGACGTGCTCGATCTGGCGCGGGTACGCACCGGCGGGGTCGACCTCGACGTCGGACCGGTCCGCGTGCTTGAGGTGGTGCGCGGCGTCGTGGACCTGATCCAGCCGCTGGCCGTGAAACGCGGGATCCGCCGCTACATCGAACCGGCCGACGACCTGGTCGCGTTGCTCGACCGGCGGCGGCTGTGGCAGGTCCTGCTGAACCTCATCGGCAATGCCGTGAAGTACGGCCGCGAGGGCGGCACGGTGCGGGTGGGCGTCAGTGCCCGCGGACCCGACCACTTGCGTATCGAAGTCGCCGACGACGGACCGGGCATCGAGCCCGAGCAGCTCGACCGGCTCTTTCGGCCGTTTGAACGGTTGGGTGCCGAACGCACCGGCGTCGAGGGCACCGGGCTCGGGTTGGCGCTGTCGCTGGCTCTCACCACCGCGATGGGCGGCACGCTGTCAGCATCCAGCCGGCTCGGCGCGGGGTCGACGTTCGCCCTGGACCTGGAGGCGGTGGCGCCCTCGGTGCTGGCCGAGCTGTCAGCGGCGGACGCCAGCGGGCCGGCCGCCGCGGTCGTGCTTCATGTGAGTGCCGACCCGGACGCTCGGGCGCTGGTGTCCCAGGCGCTGCGCAACCGCCTCGGCGCCGAAGTCGTCTCCATCCCGCGGGCCGCGCTGGCCCTCGACGCCATCCGCCGCCGGCAGCCGTCGGTCGTGATCCTCGACGCCGACCTTCCCGACGCGGTGGGCACCGAACTGCTGCATCGGCTCGGGGGGGATCTGCTGTCGGCGCTCGTCCCGAAGATCGTGCTTACGGTCGACACGGACCCTCGGGTCCACCTGCGGCTGCGGGCCGCCGGGGCGCATCAGGTGACGCAACTGCCGCTCGACGTTCGGGCTTTTGTCGACTCGGTGGGAGCGCTGCTGCGGCGCAGCCCGCCGATCGCGCCGGAGGCCTGAGCGCGCGCCCACCGCACCAAACCTCAGGCGGTGACGCCCTCGATGAGCCGATCAGCGGCGGAGTACGGATCGAGCCGCCCCTCGGCCACGTCAACCGCAAGCTGCCCGAGCGCCGCCCGGCCACGCAACTCGTCCATGCGAGATCGCAAGGCCGTGAGGGCGATCGCCTCGATCTCACCGCGAGCGCGCCGGGCGCGCCGCCGCTCGCGCTCCCCGCTCTTAGCCAGCCAGTCCGCGTGCTTTTCCAGCGCGTCGACGACCTCGTCGATGCCCTCGGCCCGGGCCGCGACCGTCTTGCAGACCGGAGGCCTCCAGCCACCGCCCACGACATTGCTGAACCCGAGCGACAGCATGCCTTTGAGCTCACGGACGGTCTGGTCGGCGCCATCGCGATCGGCCTTGTTGACGATGAAAACGTCGGCCACTTCGAGGATTCCGGCCTTCGCCGCCTGGATCGCATCGCCCATTCCCGGCGCGAGCAGCACCACGGTCGAATCGGCCAGCGAGGCGATCTCCACCTCGGCCTGCCCCACGCCGACAGTCTCGATCAGCACCACGTCACAGCCCGCGGCGTCGAGCACCCGTAGGGCCTGCGGGGTGGCCCAGGACAGCCCGCCGAGCTGCCCCCGAGACGCCATGGACCGGATGAAGACGCCGGAGTCGGTCGCGTGGTCCTGCATGCGTACGCGATCGCCGAGCAACGCCCCGCCGCTGAATGGCGAGGACGGATCGATGGCCAGCACCCCGACCCGCTGGCCGCGGCGCCGATACGCGCTGACGAGCGCCCCGGTCGTCGTCGACTTCCCGACCCCGGGCGCACCCGTCAGCCCGATGACCTGGGCGCCACCACACAAAGGCGCGAGCATCTCCATCGCCTCGCGCAGCCGCGGCGAGGCGTCCTCGACGAGGGAGATCAGCCGAGCCACGGCGCGCGGGCTTCCCTCGCGCGCCGCTGCTACCAGCTCCGGAAGCGGCTCGTCCCGGCGGAGCGCCATCACGCGAAAGTGGCGCGCCGGCCGACCTCGCTCAGCCCGCGACCCGCAGGATGAGGGCGTCGCCCTGGCCGCCGCCGCCGCAAAGGCCGGCAGCGCCGACCCCGCCGCCGCGACGACCCAGCTCCAGCGCGAGGTGCAGCGCGATACGAGCGCCGGACATGCCGACCGGGTGGCCGAGGGCGATGGCGCCGCCGTCGACGTTGACCTTGTCAGCGTCGAGCCCGAGGTCGCGCATCGACTGGATGCCCACCGACGCGAAGGCCTCGTTGATCTCCACGAGATCGAGATCGGCGGGAGTAAGCCCCTCCTTGGCGAGGGCCGCGGCGATGGCGTTGGCCGGCTGCGACTGCAACGACGCATCGGGGCCGGCGACGAAGCCAGCCGCCCCGATCTCAGCGAGGATCGGCGCGCCGAGCTCCTCGGCCTTGCGTCGCGACATGATGACGAGCGCGCAGCCACCGTCGGAGATCTGCGAGGCAGACCCTGCGGTGATGGTGCCGTCCGCCGCAAACGCGGGACGCAGCTTGCCGAGGCTGTCGGCGGTCGTACCAGGTCGCACGCCCTCGTCTTCGCTGACTACCAGCGGGTCGCCCTTGCGCTGGGGGATCTGCACGGGGACGAGCTCGGCGTCGTAGCGACCCTCCTTCATGGCGGCGGCGGCGCGCTCGTGGGAGCGGGCGCTGAACTCGTCCTGCTCGACGCGACTGATGCCGAGGCGGGCGTTGTACTTCTCGGTCGACTCGCCCATCGCGACCTCGTCGAATGCGCAGAAAAGCGCGTCATGAGCGGTGGCGTCGACGAGCGTGCCGTCGCCGTAGCGGTAGCCGGCGCGAGCGCCCGGGAGAAGGTGCGGGCCGTTGGTCATCGATTCCATGCCGCCGGCGACGACGACATCGTACTGGCCGCTGGAGATGTAGAGATCGGCGAGAGCGATCGCGTTGAGGCCCGACAGGCAGACCTTGTTGACCGTGAGCGCCGGGACGGTCATCGGGATGCCGCCCTTGATCGCGGCCTGGCGGGCGGTGATCTGCCCGGCGCCGGCCTGGATGACGTGGCCCATGATCACGTATTCGACGGCATCACCCGTGATTCCGGCCCGCTCGAGCGCCGCCTTGATGGCGAACCCTCCAAGATCCATGGCCGTAAAGCTCTTCAGCGAGCCCGAAAGCTTGCCAATGGGGGTACGGGCGCCAGCGACGATCACGGAACCGGGCATGAACAACTCCTCGTGCGACTCTGCAGGAAGATGCCAGGATACGGGGCTGTGACGTATCCGCTACCGCTGTTCACCCGTATCGACCACGTCGGCATCGCCGTCCGCAACCTCGACGACGCCATCGGCTGGTACGAAACCACCTACGGCCTCACCGTGACCTCACGGGAGACCAACGAAACCCAGGGCGTACACGAGGCCATGCTGGTCGTGGCCCCTCCCGCCGAAGGCGACCCGGCCCACGGAGGCGGCTCCTACATCCAGCTGCTCGAGCCGTTACGGGAGGATTCGCCCGTCGGCAAGTTCCTCGCGAAAAACGGTCCTGGGGTGCACCACATCGGCTACGGAGTGACCGATGTCACGCAGGCGCTGGCGACGATCGCCGGCACCGGCGTCCGGCTGGTCGATGAGCGGCCGCGACACGGTTCGATGGGGGCCAGCATCGCCTTCCTGCATCCGAAGGACACCGGTGGCGTGCTGACCGAGCTGGTCCAGGCGGTTGCGCCGGCGTGAGCCCGGAGCTGCTGGAAGCCGCCACGCTGGAGTGGCTGGAATCGCTGCGCGACCGGAGCACGGTGCCCGGCAGCCTGTCGGTGTACGGCGACGACCTGGCCTTGGCGACGCTGGCCGGCTCGCTGGTCGATTCTGACCGCACCCGGGAAGGCGTCCTGCAGCAGGTGGGCGAACTCGAGGTGGAGCGCCTCGAAGTGTCCGACGACGGGATGGTCGATCTGGACGCGACGATCGTCTTTCCGGCCGACGACGCACTGGATCCGGACGCGATAGCTCCCGGCCGCGCCTACGGCGAGCGGCGGCTCGGGCTGGGCCCGGTCTACTTCCACGACGCCGACGACGGCTTGTTGCGGCTGGTGGACTACACCCGCGACTCGCTGCGCATGTCGGGAATGTGGTGCACCCACCCGGAGGGCGACGACGCCCGCGGCGGGCTGGCAGCGGTGCCGCAAGCTGTCACCGCCGAGGCCTACCGAGGCGGTCGCGTCTTTGTCGAGGTCAGCAATGCCCTGGAGCGCGATCTGGTCCTGCGGGTCGGGCGACCTGACCGCCCGCGCGGCGTCTTCGCCCGCCAACCGCCGGTCGAGGCTCCCGACGTAGGGATCCCGCTGCCGGCCGGCGGGACCACCCATCTCGCCGGACTGACCCGTCGCTCACGACTGACCGAGGTCGAGATCTTCGGCTTTGACGCCAAGGATCGCAGCCCGGTCGCGGCCTTGCTGGTGTCGATCGAGCTGCCACGCGGGCATCCGGGCGAGCACGGCCAGTGGTGCGCTTGACCCAGCAGCGAACTACCCGAAGTCGCAGCCCGGAGAGGCCGGACGGGCGGCGGCCAGCCGAGTGTCCGCGGTCTCGAGCGAGGCGCCCGCCACGACGTAGCTACGCGAGGACCCCTGGCTGATCAGCAACGGTCCCGCGCACGAATACGCGTGCCCGGCGTCACGGACGAGCAGGACGGACTTCGAGCTGAGCTGCAGGACCGCCAGCCGGCCGCCGACGTCGCCGACGAGCGTGTCCTGGGTGTAGCCGACCCGCGCCTGCAAGCGGACGAACACGACCGGGACCTGCCCCCCGGAACCGGAATCGATCAGTGCCACTCCGAGCACGCGCGCCCCGATACCCACGGCCGGAAGCGCCACCCGCTGCACGTCGCCGGGGGACAGCCGGGCCACCAGCGTCGAGCCCTCGAGCGTGAGCGTGTCGGGATTCATGCTCTGGTCGAAAGAAGTACTCCCCTGCGTGGCAGCTTTGGGAACGGGGGCTCCAGCCGCCGACCTCGCCGCCAAATCACGCAACGCCTGCTGGTCCGGACTGAGCGGGGATGTGGCAGTGCCCAAACGCAGGCCCCCCGAAGTCGTGGGGCCGCCGGCATTGGGAGCTGCTTCAGGCGCGCGGGAGGCCGCAGCGCTCGTGGTGCCGCCAGGGCTGGAGGCGGCCGAGCTATTGCTCTCCTGACCCGACTTGCCGGCGAAATACACGCTCCCGGCCACCACGACGGCCGTGGCGGCAAGCGCACCGCCTGCCCAGCGCAGCCGCCCTGGCCGTTCGTACGCCCGGCGCCGCTGCTTGCGTGCTCTGGCCAGCAGGCGCGCTTGCGCTCCCGGCGCGGGCTCGACCGGCTCGACCGCTTCGGTCAGCAGGCGGCGTACGGCGTCCGCCCGCGGATGCGTCTCGTCGGGGATCAGGTCACGCATGCCGTCACTCATCGCAGTTCCTCCAGCGCCAGCGTGAGCGCCGCCAGGCCGCGAGAGGTGTACGCCTTGACCGCACCCGTACTGACCCCCATGACAGCCGCCGCAGCAGCCTCGGTCAGGTCGCCGTAGTAACGCAGCACGACGGCCTCCCGCTGCCGGCGCGGCAGGTCCCGCAGCGCCTTCACCACCGCGGTGCGCTCCACCTGGGCGTACGCGCCCTCCTCGGCACTCGGGGCATCAGGCATCGGGCGCGGGGCGTGCTTGCGAACGACCAGCCGGCGGCGCAGCGACGAGCGAGCGAGGTTGACGACGGTCTGCCGCAGGTACGCGAGTGCCTTCTCATCGTCGCGCAGCCGCGGTTTCGGCCCGGTTAGCGCCGCGTGCACCTTGAGGTACGCCTCCTGGACGACGTCCTCGCAGCTGCCGAGATCGTCCAGCAGCAGGGCGGCCAACCGCAGCAGCCGGCTGTACTCCGCGACGTAGAGCGTCGTCAGCAGTTCCTCGGCGGCACGGGCGCTCAGCACGGACGCGACCGGTTCGGGCTGGACATCGTCGGCCGCGTCTCGCGCAGCCGGGTCGGTGACGGCGACCGGCGCGGTGGTGCGCGCAACGAACCGGCGGGTGGCCACGGCCAGCACCGTATTTCCAAACCCGCCGCACTGGCCGCCGAACGCCGCTTCCGACACCACCGTCACGCCATGTTGGACGCGGTGCCATCGTCAACGGTTGCCCGCTGAGGCCGGCGGATTGTCGCCCGCCCGCACCTATATGACCGGCCGGTAACATTCCCGGCGATCCATCAGCATCAGGAGGCGTTCTTGTCCATCAAAGAGATCACCGAGGCCATCCTCGCTGGTGACACCCCTGCGGAGCAGTTCGGCACCATCGAGGTGCCGGACACCTACCGCGGGGTCGTCGTACGCAAGGACGAGACCACGATGTTCGACGGTCTCGCCTCCCGGGACAAGGACCCCCGCAAGTCCCTGCACATCGACGAGGTAGCCACCCCCGAGCTCGGACCGGGCGAGGCGATCGTCGCCGTCATGGCGAGCTCGGTGAACTACAACACGGTGTGGACCTCGATCTTCGAGCCAGTGTCGACCTTCGGCTTCCTGGAGCGCTACGGGCGCACCGGCCGCATGGGCAAGCGCCACGACCTTGCCTATCACGTCGTCGGCTCCGACCTGTCCGGTGTCGTCCTTCGCACCGGGCCGGGCGTCCACGCCTGGAAACCCGGCGATGAGGTCGTCGCCCACTGCCTGTCGGTCGAGCTCGAGCGTCCCGACGGTCACAACGACACGATGATGGATCCCGAGCAGCGCATCTGGGGCTTCGAGACCAACTTCGGCGGCCTCGCCGAGCTGGCGCTGGTCAAGTCCAACCAGCTCATGCCCAAGCCGGCCCACCTGACCTGGGAGGAGGCGGCCTGCCCCGGGCTGGTCAACTCCACCGCCTACCGCCAGCTGGTCGGCAAGAACGGCGCCAGTATGAAGCAGGGCGACGTCGTCCTCATCTGGGGCGCGAGCGGCGGCCTCGGGTCCTACGCGACGCAGATGGCCATCAACGGCGGCGGCATTCCGGTGTGCGTCGTCTCCTCACCGGAGAAGGCTGAGCTCTGCCGCAAGATGGGCGCCGATCTGGTGATCGACCGCTCGGAGCAGACAGGCGAAGGTTTCACATTCTGGAAGGACGAGCAGACCCAGGACCCGAAGGAGTGGCAGCGGCTGGGAAAGCTGATCCGCAAGCTCACCGGCGGCGACGACGCCGACATCGTCTTCGAGCACCCCGGACGCGAGACGTTCGGCGCCTCCGTCTACGTCGCGCGGCGCGGCGGCACGATCGTGACCTGTGCCTCGACCAGCGGGTTTCTTCACGAGTACGACAACCGTTACCTCTGGATGAACCTCAAGCGCATCGTCGGCTCCCATTTCGCCAACTACCGGGAGGCGTCCGAAGCCAACCGGCTGATCGCGCGCGGCCTGATCCACCCGACGCTCTCGCGTGCGTACCCGATGGAAGAAGTCGGCCAGGCGGCGTACGACGTCCACCGCAACTTGCACCAGGGCAAGGTGGGCGTGTTGTGCCTGGCGCCGCAGGAGGGACTCGGCGTGCGTGACACGGCGATGCGCGAAACGCACCTGACCGCCATCAACCGGTTCCGTGGAGCCTAGTAGGGGTCTCTAGCAGGGGTCCAGTCCCGCCCGAGATCGCCGGTTAGCAGAAAGTCCACGCAGAAGTAACCAAAAGCCCTGCGCGGCACGCGTACCACAGCCGCGAAGCGTGGCACAGTACCCCCTATGAGCGAGCACACCGACCTGCTGCCACTTCGCTCTCCTGAGGAAGGTGGCCCGGCTTTCGAGCTGGTACGCCGTGGTTACGACCGTGATCAGGTCGAAAACCACCTCGGCTGGTTGGAGGATCAGCTACGCAATGCCGAGATCGCGCGCGACGCTGCCGAACAGGTCGCAGCGACCGCTTCCGCGGAGGCCGAGGCCGCCCGGGAAGCGCTGGAGCTGGGCCGACCCCAGTGGAACGAGCTCGGCGACCGGATCACCCAGATCCTGAATCTCGCCGAGGAGCAGGGCACCGAGATCCGAGTGCAGCGCACCCGCGAGGCCGACGAGCTGCTGGCTGATGCCCGCCAGGCAGCCATCGATGCCGATCGCGTCCACGGCCAGCGCATTCGTGAGGCCGAGGCCCAGGCAAACCAGATCGTCGCTGACGCCCAGGCCGAGGCCGACAGCCTCCTGGCCCGCGTTCGGCAGCAGGCCGCCGACGAGGAGCGCGCCGCCGGCCGCCGGCTCGCGGAGCTCGAGCGCCAGCGCGATGCCGTCAACGCTCAGCTTTCGCGCCTGCACGACGCGCTCTCGCAGGCGCTGACCCCGGCAATCTCCATCCAAGAGCCCCCGGCGGATGACCCGCCCGTGGCATCACACGTCTCACTGCCGGCCGATACCGGTTACGACCAGCCCGAATATTCGGCTGCGGAGTACGACGAGCCCGGCTTCGATCCGGCCCATGACGACGAATACGCAGGCACCCCGGCTACCCGCCGATCCGCCGACACCCGCCGCAAGTAGCTGGCTGACCCCGCGCACGGCGGCTGGTCAGTCTGCGGTCTGACCGCCATCGACGACGAGGGCCTGCCCCGTCAGGTACGACGACGCGTCTGACGCGAGGAACACGGCTGGGCCCACCATCTCCTCCGGGGCGGCCCAGCGGCCGAGCGGCACGCGCTCCATCATGGCGGTGGAGATCTGCTCGTCGCCCCAAAGGTCGGAGTTCAGGTCGGTGCGCGTCCAACCCGGGCACAGTGCGTTGACCCGGATCCCCACGCCGCCCCATTCCACGGCCAGCGTCTTGGTGAGCGACAGGACGGCAGCCTTGCTCGCTCCGTACGGCGCGAGCTCGGGAGTCGCCACGAGCGCGGCCACCGAAGCGACGTTGATGATCGAGCCTTTTCCGCGCTCGATCATGTGGGGGCCGATGGCCTGACAGGCATGGAAGATCGAGTCGACATTCAGGCGCATGGTTTTCGCCCACCCGGAGAAGCGCAGGGTGGTGAAGGGGCCCATGTACGAGCTGCCGCCGGCATTGTTGACCAGGATGTCGACGCCGCCCAGCTGCGCCACGGCGGAGTCGGACATCGCCTTGATCGACTCGACGTCCATGACGTCGGCGGGGATGACGACCGCCTTGCGGCCCAGCGCCTCCACCTCGGAGCGCACCTGCTCGAGCGCCGCGACATCGCGGGCGGCCAGGGCGAGATCCGCCCCAGCAGCGGCAAAGCCCAGCGCGATTGCGCGTCCGATCCCGCGGCTGGCCCCCGTGATCAAGGCTGTGCGCCCCGTCAAGTCAAACAGTGAGGTCATGGTTCGCTCTCCTCGTACTCGCGCGGAAGGGGTGTGATGGTGGCGCCGTCCGCCCCGAGCACAGCCTGCACTACGGCGTCGAAGGCGTCCTCGGTGCGCCCCACGAACAGGTGGTAGGCGCCGGCGACGCCGACCACACTGGCCTGCGGCACCCGGGCAAACCGGCGCCGTGCCTCCGGCGGCTGCAGGTAGTCGTCGAACTCGGGTACGACCGCCGTCAGTGGCCGACCGAACCGGGCCCAGGCATCGAGATCGGAATCGGTGGCGAAGCGCAGCGGCGGGCTCAGCAGGACCGCCCCGCGGACCGCCGGATCGCAGCCGTAACGCAGGATCAGGTCGGTTCCGAAGGACCAGCCGAGCAGCCAGGGTGCCGGTAGCTCCCGGAACTCGGCATATTCGATCGCTGCCGCGACGTCGAAGCGCTCGGATTCGGCGTCGTCGAAGGCTCCTTCGGAGCGCCCCTCGGGGCTCTGCGTCCCCCGGGTGTTGAACCGCAGGACCGCCAGACCCGCGAGCGCCGGAAGCCGCCAAGCGGCCTTGCGCAACAGATGGCTGTCCATGGACCCACCGTGGGTGGGCAGCGGATGCAGGCAGAGCAGGGTCGCCACGGGTGGCCGATCGAGCGGAAGAGCCAACTCCGCGACCAATGAGAGCCCGTCGGCGGTCTGGAGCCGGAGTGAACGGCGATCCGCGGGCAGCACCGTGTTGGCGCGGATCGGTGGCACACGCGTGACCTTAGCTGCCGAAAGCAGGTCGCTAACGGTGTCTCGGCGTCCGATTCGGCTGCCACCTTTGCGGTGCCGCGCCCCCCGCCCGCCAGCAGGGGGTGTGCCAGTGACGCCGCGCGTCGGCGCCCTCATACCAGCCGACCGGCCAGGCCACGACGTGCGGCTGCCCGATCGGGATTTCGTGGTCGCAGCCGGGGCAGCGATAGACCTTGCCGGCGTCGCGGCCGCGTACCGGACGCGATATCCACTCCGGCTGCTCGGTTCCCCGGGACTTCACCGGCGGGACTCACGGCGCGCGAGCACCTCCCCTTCGACCACCCGACCGGCACCCGGACGCACCGAGCGGGGCCGCGGGGGCTGGACCGAACCTTGCCCGCGGGCGGCTGCGGGGGACTTCGATCCCAGCCGATCCCGTACGAACGACGTCGCGGCCCCGGCAACCGCCATCCGCCGCCAACGGCCACCGGGTGCGGCCAGCGCGGTCGTGAAAGCCAGCACGGCGTCAAGCCCGCGGGCGCTGCCGCGCCAGTGGCTACGAAGGACCGGCTCGCCGGCGGCGGCCAGCAGGCGACGCACGGCAAACGCCGCGACGGCCAGCTCGTCCAACCTGCCGGCTACCGGCACGAAACTCGGAATGCGGCCGCGGCCGGACACCAGATAGGCCAGCGCAGCGCTCGCTTCGACCTTCGCCGCCTGCGTCACCCGTGGATCGGTCGTGACGCCCCGCAGGAGAGCAGTGACATCACCGACGACGCGATAGGCATCCTGAACGAGAGCGGTGGCGCTTGCCTGGGTCAGCGTGAAAGGCACCAGGTAATCATCTCACCCGGGCGCCTGGGCGAGCCGGTACCGAGTACGCCGATTCCGCCGGCTTCGGTTTAAGGCCGGAGTGTGATTGGCGGTATCGGATAAGTATTTCCGGGATCCGCTCCCTAGCGGTCAAAGCGCGGCCGGAACCTCTACAGTGCGAGCCTTTCCCGCGGACGGCGGACGAAGCGAGCACAAAACAGGGCTTGGGGCTTGCCGGAATGCGGCAGCCCCAAGCCGGAAAAAAATACGGCGGATGAAGCCCGACTTAGCCCATCGCCGCCCGGAATGCGTCTTGAACGGCTCGGCTGATCCGCCCGCGCGGGCTCACGTCGTAGCCATTCGAAGCCGCCCAGGCACGCACTGCTGCCGGATCCACCTCGGTAGCCACATGACGCAGCGGGCTGCCCCGGCGCGCGACAGGAACATTGACCCGGCCTGCCCGGCGCGCTGCAGCCACGTATTGAGCGAGGAGTTCACGAAGCACGGCAGCATTCTCGTCGGACAGATCGATCTCGTACGCCCGCCCATCGAGCGCGAAACTCACAGTCTCGTGGGCTACTTCACCGGTGAGATCATCTTCCAGGGTTACCACCGTGCGCTGGGTCATACCTAGAGGATTGCACCAACTATGGACCCAAAGCAACTATGGCACGCGCATTGTTGGTTTGAGCTAGGACAACCGAACGAGCACTTCCACAGCTTTTTCCAGCGCCACACTCATCGTCCATTCAGCGGCGGCTGTAGTCGCGGAAGCCCCGCTTTGTCTTGCGCCCGAGATACCCCGCGCGCACCAGATGCTCCAGCAGTGGCGCGGGGGCGTCTCCCGGCTCACGGAACTCCAGGTAAAGCGTCTGCTGAATCGCCAAGGTGACGTCCAGACCGACGACATCCATGAGCTCGAAGGGACCCATGGGATGCCCGCAACCCACCTTCATCGCCGCGTCGATGTCATCAGCGGTGGCGTAGTGCTGCTCGAGCATTCGCACGGCGTCATTCAGATAGGGAAAGAGCAGCGCGTTAACGATGAATCCGGCGCGGTCAGCGCAGCTGACCGGAGCCTTGCCCGCGGAAACCGCCACCTCTCGCACGGTGGCGATCGCGTCAGCGGCCGACACCACCGTCGGGACGACCTCGATGAGCTTCATCGCCTGCGCGGGATTGAACCAGTGCATACCGACGACATCGGCGGGACGCGAGGTGGCCGTCGCGCACTCGATCACCGGAAGGCTCGACGTGGTCGTGGCGAGGACCGCACCCGGCTTCATGATCTCGTCCAGGGCGCCGAAGAGCGCGCGTTTCACGCCCAGCTCCTCCACCACGGCTTCGATGACGAGATCGCACTGAGCGAGATCATCCAGCTCGGTCGTACCGGTCAGCCGGCCCAGAGCCGCGTCGCGATCGGCCTCGGAGAGCTTTCCGCGGGCAACCGCCTTGTCGAGGGAGGTGGTGACCTTGGCGCGCACGGCGGCGGCCTTCTCCTCGCTGCGGGCGCGCAGGATAACGTCGTAACCCGCCTTCGCGAGCACCTCGGCGATGCCGCTGGCCATCGTCCCGGTGCCGATCACCCCGACCGAGCGCACCGGGCGGGCTGCCGCGCCGCCCGCAGCCGCTCCGCCACCGTCCGGCACGATCTGCGACGAGTGCGCAGCTGCGTAGGTGTAGAAGCCGCGGCCCGTCTTGCGGCCATGCATCCCCGCGGCGACGAGTTGCTTGAGCAGCGGTGCCGGCGCGTGGAGGTGGTCGCGTGATTCATGGTAGATCGTGTCGAGAATCTCGTACGCGCTGTCAAGGCCGATGAGGTCGAGCAGGGCCAGCGGACCCATCGGGTGGCCGCAGCCGAAACGCATAGCCGCGTCAAGGTCCTCACGGGTGGCGTAGCGGCCCTCGAGCATGCGAACCGCATTGTTGAGGTAGGGAAACAGCAGCGCGTTGGCGATGAAGCCGGCGCGGTCGCCGGCCGTGACGTCGGTCTTGCCGACCACCCCGATGAGGCTCTCGACATCGGCCGTGACCTGGCTGTCCGTCATGACGGTGCTGATCACCTCGACGAGGCCCATTACCGGGGCCGGGTTGAACCAGTGCAGCCCGATGACGAGCGATGGGCGATGCGTCGCCGCCGCCAGCTCGGTCACTGACAGCGCTGATGTGTTGGTGGCCAAGATGGTGGTGGCGGGGCACAGGGCATCGAGCTCACGAAAGAGCGCCTGCTTGGCTTCCAGATGCTCCGGAATCGCCTCGATCACGATGTCGACATCGGCCAGCTCATCCAGCGACGTGCCCAGCTGAACCCGGGCCAGCAGCGCCGTGCGCTCTTCCTCGGTCAGCTTGCCACGCCGGACCGCGCGCTCGGTGGAATGTTCAAGGTGTTCGCGTCCGCGCTTGACGCCCGCCTCGTCGATCTCGACGCCGACCACGTCAAGCCCGGCCTTGGCCAGCACCTCCGCGATTCCGGCCCCCATGGTGCCGACGCCGACGATCCCCGCCTTTTGAAATGCCCGAGCCATCTCTCCACCTTCCGATGACGGCGCCGGCTTCTGCGACGGCGCCGCCTTCAGTCTTTCAGACTGCCGGACGGTCGGGGTGCGGGCTCAGAACAGCGTGGGGATGGTCGGAGCGAACCCGCGCAGCGCGTCGTAGTCGACGGTGACGCAGCCGATCCCCCGGTCCGAGGCGAGCAGGCGGGCCTGCGGCGTGATCGCCTGAGCGACGAACAGGCCGCGTACTGGCTGGGGCAGGAGCGGGTCGGCCGCCATCCGCGCCAGGTAGCGGGTCAGCTGCTCCACGCCGTCGATCTCGCCGCGGCGCTTGATCTCGATGGCGACGCTGGCACCACTGGCATCCCGGCACAGCAGGTCCACCGGCCCGATCCCGGTGTCGTATTCACGGCGGACCAGGCGCAGACCCGCCTCGATCGTGCCGCAGTGTTCGGCGAGCAGGACCTGCAGGTGCGCCTCGACTCCGTCTTTCACCAAGCCCGGATCGATCCCCAGATGGTGGCTGGAATCGTGCAACACGTCGTCAATCGTGATGACCAGCTGCTCGCCGGCCTTGTTGACGACGCGCCAGCCGGTCTCTTCCTCGGTGAGCACGCAGGGCGGACTCATCCAGTTCAGCGGCTTGTACGCCCGGTCGTCGGCATGGATCGAGACCGACCCGTCAGCCTTCACCATGAGCAGGCGGATCGCGCTCGGCAAATGCGCCGTGAGCTTGCCCGCGTAATCAACGGTGCACTGAGCTATGACGAGCCGCACGCCGGCCAGCCTAGCTTTCCGGCAGACCGGCCCCCTTGCGGATGATCCCGACGATGCTGCGCATGATGTCGGTGATCCCGAAGTCCTTGGGTGTGTAGACGGCAGCGACGCCCATCTCCCGCAGGCGGCGGGCGTCCGCATCGGGCACAATTCCGCCAACGACCACCGGGATGTCGTCCAGACCGGCCTCCGCCAGCCCGCGGAGCACGTCGGGCACCAGCTCGAGGTGCGAACCGGACAGGATCGACAACCCGACGACGTGGACATCTTCCTGGGAAGCGGCGCTGACGATCTGCGCGGGCGTCAGGCGAATGCCCTGGTAGATGACCTCAAAGCCGACATCGCGCGCCCGTACGGCAATCTGCTCCGCACCGTTGCTGTGACCGTCCAGCCCCGGCTTACCGACCAGCATCTTCAGCCTGCGTCCGAGCTCGTCCCCGGTGCGGCGGACGAGCGCGCGCACCTCCGCAATCTCGGCGCCGGCATTGGCGCCTGATACCGCCGCGCTGGAGACGCCGGTGGGCGCCCGATACTCCCCGAAAACTTCGCGCAGGGCGCCGGACCATTCCCCGGTCGTGACGCCGGCGCGGGCGCAGGCGAGCGTGGCGACCATCAGATTCTCGTCGGTCTTCGCCGCGTCGCGAAGGCCCGCCAGCGCCGCCTCGACCGGGGCCGAGTCGCGGGCGGCTCGCCACGCGCGTATCGAAGCGATCTGGGCCGCCTCGGTCGCCGGGTCGACGGTCTGGATCACCGTCTCCAGGTCGGCGGTCAGCGGGTTGGGCTCGGTGGTGGTGAACCTGTTGACGCCGACGACGACATCCTCGCCGGCCTCGATACGCCGGCGGCGCTCAGAGTGGGCCGTCACCAGCTGCGACTTCATGTAGCCGGATTCGACGGCGGCCACCGCCCCGCCCATGGCCTGCACGCGGTCGATCTCCTCCTGCGCCGCCGAGACCAGCTCCCCTACGCGCTTCTCCACGACGACAGACCCCTCGAACAGGTCGCCGTACTCGAGCAGGTCGGTCTCAAACGCCAGAATCTGCTGGATCCGCAGCGACCATTGCTGGTCCCACGGCCGCGGCAGCCCGAGCGCCTCGTTCCAGGCCGGCAGCTGCAGCGCGCGAGCCCGGGCGTCCTTGGACAGCGTGACGCCGAGCGATTCGAGCACGATGCGGATGACGTTGTTCTCCGGCTGCGCCTCGGTCAGCCCGAGCGAATTGACCTGCACCCCGTAGCGAAAGCGGCGGTGTTTGGGGTCCTGCACGCCGTAGCGGGTCGTCAGCAGCTCGTCCCAGAGCCGGCCGAAAGCGCGCATCTTGCACATCTCCTCGACGAAACGCACCCCCGCGTTGACGAAGAAGGAGATCCGGGCGCACACCTCGCCGAAACGCTCCGGCGGCACCTGACCGGCATGGCGGACGCTGTCGAGCACAGCGATCGCGGTGCACATGGCATACGCCAGCTCCTGCTGAGGGGTCGCCCCCGCTTCCTGCAGGTGGTAGGAGCAGATGTTGATCGGATTCCACTTGGGGATCTCGGTCACCGAGTACGCGATCATGTCGCTGATCAGCCGCAGCGACGGAGCCGGCGGGAACACGTAGGTCCCCCGCGACAGGTACTCCTTGATGATGTCGTTCTGCGTGGTGCCGGTAAGCCGGTGCACGACGGCGGCCGGATCCTCGCCGGCGGCCGAAGCCTGCTCCTCGGCGACCACCTGGTAGAGCGCCAGCAGCCACATCGCCGGCGCGTTAATAGTCATGGACGTGTTCATCTCCCCGAGGGGGATGCCGTCAAAGAGCTGCCGCATATCGGCAAGGGATGCGACCGGCACTCCGACCTTGCCGACCTCGCCGCGGGCTCGCTCGCTGTCCGGGTCGTAGCCGGTCTGGGTCGGCAGGTCGAACGCGACCGACAGGCCGGTCTGGCCCTTCGCGAGGTTACGGCGGTAAAGATCGTTCGATGCCTTGGCCGAGGAGTGGCCTGCGTACGTGCGCATCACCCAGGGCTTGTCACGTTGCCCGCTCATGCCCGAACTTTACCGGGCGGTAACAGTGGGCGAGCAGCTCAGAAAAGGATCGACTCGCGATGGGTCAAAGCCAGGTCAGGCGAGAATCGCGCCCTGCGGGTCGAAACTGGACTGGCGGGGGCGCGGGGTGAGCTCGCGGCGCAGCCCTACCTGCGACTGCTCAATCGAGATCACGCGATAGAGGCGGCTGATGAAAAGCAGGCGCGAAAGCGGATCCGGCACGTTGACGAGTGAAAAACCGAGCCCGGCGCGGCCGGCCCGACGGTGCGCGGCGACAAGCGCGCCCAGGCCAGCGGCGTCAACAAGCTCGAGATCAGCGACGTTAATCCGGATTGCGGCACCGGAGACGGCGGCCAGCGGGACTGCGGAATCCACCGACTTTGCCAGTGCGGTTCGCAAGTCAGCCACGGTCGTGACGTCGACGCGACCGCTCAATTCAAATTCACCTGGTGCCGTCTCGATGCAGCGGATCATCGGGGCCTCTCAGTGTGCTGGCATCACGGCATGACCGGTGATGCCTTCCAGAGCTGAGTGTGATATTACACTCGCACATTCGCCCCGACAGGTAGTCGCATTGTCATGTCGGCGACAAGTTCCCAGCGCTGAACATCCGGTGTGATCCGTTTTGCCGGAGATCGGAAGTCCGGGCCTACGTCACCAAGTGGCAGCAGTCAGCCGTCGAGGTCGTCCGGCGCCGTTTCGCGCGACACCGTGGCACCCAAGCGGCGCAGTTGCTCGTCGAACCGCACGTAGCCGCGATCGATGTGGCGCACGTCGAGGACTTCGGTTTCGCCCTCCGCCACCAGCCCGGCAAGAACCAGGGCCGCTCCCGCCCGAATGTCCGGTGCGCGTACCGGAGCCCCGGACAGCCGGGTGCGGCCCCGAATCACCGCGTGGTGACCATCGGTGCGAACGTCAGCGCCGAGCCTGGTCAGCTCGTCGCAGAACGCGAAACGGGCCTCGAAGACGTTTTCGGTGACCATCGCCACGCCCTCGCTCACCGAGGCCAGGGCGATCATCGCCGGCTGCAGATCGGTCGGGAATCCCGGATACGGCAGCGTCACGACGTCGGCCGCACGCGGCCGGCGGTCACACGCGACCCGAAATCCCGATGAGCCGAGCTCCACCTCGACCGAAGCGCCGGCGCTGACCAGCTTGTCGAGCAGGATCTCCAGGTGATCGACGCGACTACCCCGCACAGTGACGTCACCCTGGGTCATCACCGCGCCGACGGCAAAGGTGCCGGCGACGATGCGATCCGGAACCGTCTCGTGCACGTCAGGGGCGGGATGCAGGCCCTCGACCCCCTCGATCTCCAGCGTCGAGGACCCCACACCGGACAGCTGCGCGCCCATGCTGCTCAGCAGATCGCAAAGGTCGACAATCTCCGGCTCGCGAGCCGCGTTGTCGATGACGGTCGTGCCCTTGGCGAGCACGGCGGCCATCAGCAGGTTCTCGGTGGCGCCGACGCTGGGGAAATCCAGCCAGATCGTCGCGCCGCGCAGCCGGTCGGCGCGCGCGATGAGAAAGCCGTGCTCCGACTCGACCGTGGCGCCCAGCTTCTGCAGCCCGCTGACGTGCATGTCCAGGCCACGGCTGCCGATCGCGTCGCCGCCGGGAAGGGCGACCTTCGCCTCACCGCGCCGAGCGACCAGCGGGCCGAGCACCGCGATGCTGGCCCGCATCCGGCGTACGAGGTCGTAGTCGGCCTCGGTGCCCACCTGAGCGGGTACGTCGACCGTCACCGTCCCGCCGCTGGCGTCCGCCACCCCACCTTCGCGGCTGAGGACGTGTTCGACCGTGCACCCGAGGCGGCGCAGCACCTCGCCCATGATGTCGACGTCGAGAATGTCCGGGACCGACGACAGCGTCGTCCTGCCCTCCGCGAGCAGGGTGGCGGCCATCAGCTTGAGCGCGGAGTTCTTCGCACCGTGGACCGCGACCTCACCGGCCAGCCGTACACCGCCACCGACCAGGAATCGCTCCACGCCGCCACTGTAGGGGCGCGTCGCGCGAAAGGGCACCTTTGCGCCGGGCGGCGGAAGCCGGCCGGGCCGTATCGTCGCCCCGTGAGCATTCACCTGACCCGCATCTACACCAAGACCGGCGACGACGGCACGACCGCGCTCGGCGACATGAGCCGGGTGGCCAAGACCGATCCACGGCTGACCGCCTTCGCCGACGTGGACGAGGCGAACTCGGCGATCGGGGTGGCGATCGCCCTCGGCGGCCTTCCTGCGGACCTTGTCGAACTGCTTACGCGTATCCAAAACGATCTGTTCGACGTCGGCGCCGACCTGTGCACGCCGGTCGCGCCCGACCCGGCGTATCCGCCGCTGCGCATCCGTGACGTCGATGTGGAGCGGCTGGAGGCGGCGTGCGATGAGTACAACGCTCGGCTTGCCGCGCTGACGTCCTTCATCCTGCCGGGTGGAACGCCAGGCGCCGCGCTGCTGCACCAGGTCCGTACCATCGTCCGGCGCGCCGAGCGAGCCACCTGGGCCTTGCTCGAAAGTGACCCGGAGCGTACGAATCGCACGCCCGTGCTCTACCTGAACCGGCTCAGCGACCTGATCTTCATTCTGGCCCGCATCGCGAATCCGGGCGGCGACATCCTGTGGCGACCAGGAGGCGAGCGCTGAGCGCTCGGGTGGCCGGCGTAACTGTTAGGCCAGCTCGGCGCGCTCCGCGAGGATGCTCACGCCCGCTTTGGTGACGGACAGGAATCCGCCGCTGACCTTGGCGGTCACCTCGTTGCCGCCGGTCTGGATGCGGACCTCTCCGTCTTCGGACAGGACTCCCAGCAGCGGGATGTGGCCCTCGAGGACACCGATCTCCCCGTCCAGCGTGCGAGCGATCACCATCTCCGCCTCACCCGACCAGACTTCCTGCTCGGGAGATACCACTGCCACCCTCATCGCCATGTCCCTAGCCTACCGACCCCGCCGAAGATCAACGCTGCAATGATCATGACTTCGGAGCCAAATCCGGGCTCAACTCATGATCATTGCAGCGTTGATCATGAGGGGTCAGCGGGGGGTGACGGTCGTGGTGACGGCGGTGAGGTGCAGCTGGCTCTCCAGGCCGGAGCGCGGCGGGTCGACCGTGCCAGCCGTCGTGACGGCGAGCAGGATCAGCGCGGGGAGCGCCGGCGCGAGCACAGTGGGCACGCGGCGGCGGCGCGCAGCCCACTTACCCCGGGCCCCGGTCGGCGCCTCGAGGGACGTCGCGAAGGGCGCAGGGTAGGCGGAGTAAGCAGCGCACGCCATACCTGCACATCGGCTTGCCCGCGCGCAGGTATAGCCACCTCAACGGGTGAAACGGCCCCCCATTTGCTGCTTACTCGTCGTCGGAGCGCAGCGCCTTGGCCTTCTCGACCGCGTCCTCGATACCACCGCACATGAAGAAGGCCTGCTCAGGCAGATCGTCGTAATCGCCGTTGCAGAGCTTCTCGAAGGACTCGATCGTCTCGTCCAGCGGGGTGAACTTGCCCGGGATGCCGGTGAACTGCTCGGCGACGAAGAACGGCTGCGACAGGAAGCGCTGGATGCGCCGCGCCCGGTTGACGGCGACCTTGTCCTCTTCGGAAAGCTCGTCGATACCGAGGATGGCGATGATGTCCTGCAGATCGTTGTAGCGCTGCAGGATCTCCTTCACCCGCTGGGCGACGTTGTAGTGACGCTCGCCGACATAACGGGCATCGAGGATGCGCGAGGTCGAGTCCAGGGGATCGACGGCCGGGTAGATGCCCAGCTCGGAGATGGCCCGCGAGAGGTTCGTCGTGGCGTCGAGATGGGTGAAGGTGGTGGCGGGGGCCGGGTCGGTCAGGTCGTCGGCGGGGACGTAAATCGCCTGGATCGAGGTGATCGAGTGACCTCGCGTCGAGGTGATGCGCTCCTGCAGGACGCCCATCTCATCGGCCAGGGTCGGCTGGTAACCCACCGCGCTCGGCATCCGGCCGAGCAGGGTCGAGACCTCTGAGCCGGCCTGGGTGAACCGGAAGATGTTGTCGATGAACAGCAGCACGTCCTGCCCCTGCACGTCGCGGAAGTACTCGGCCATCGTCAGCGCGGACAGCGCGACCCGAAGCCGGGTGCCCGGCGGCTCATCCATCTGCCCGAAGACGAGCGCCGTGTCCTTGAGGACATCGGCCTCCTCCATCTCAAGGAAGAGGTCGTTGCCCTCGCGGGTACGCTCCCCCACCCCGGCGAACACCGAAACGCCGCCGAACTCCTTGGCGACCCGGCGAATCATCTCCTGGATGATGACGGTCTTGCCGACGCCGGCTCCGCCGAACAAGCCGATCTTGCCGCCGACGACGTAGGGCGCGAGCAGGTCGATGACCTTGATGCCGGTGACCATCATCTCAGTCTTCGACTCGAGCTCGTCGAAGGGCGGCGACTGGCGGTGGATCGGCCAGCGCTCCTGGATGTCCAGCTCGGAGATGTCGACGTCCATCGGTTCGCCGAGCGCGTTGAAGACGTGGCCCTTGGTCACATCACCGACCGGAACCGTGATCGGAAATCCGGTGTCCTGGACGGCGGCACCACGGACCAGGCCGTCGGTCGGGTTCAGCGAGATGGCCCGGACCGTGTTGTCGCCGATGTGGTTGGCGACCTCGAGGGTCAGTGTCTTGGTCTCGTCGCCGATCGTCCGGTCGACGTGCAGCGCGTTGAAGAGCTCAGGCATCTCGTCGGGAGCGAACTCGACGTCGACGACCGGCCCGATCACCCGGGCGACGCGCCCGATCCCGCCCTCTGCCGCCGGGGTGTAGTGCTCGTGCTCTGTGACGGTCATCTTCAGCCTCCTGAATCCGCCAGCGCGTTGGCGCCGCCGACGATCTCACTGATCTCTTGGGTGATCTCGGCCTGGCGGGCCGAGTTGGCCGCTCGCGTGAGCGACTTGATGAGCTCTTCTGCGTTGTCCGTTGCCGACTTCATCGCCCGGCGCCGAGCCGCCGACTCCGAGGCCGCCGATTCGAGCAGTGCGGCGAAGACCCGGCTTTCGACGTAACGCGGCAGCAGCGCGTCGAGCACCGCTTCCGCGGACGGCTCGAACTCATACAGCGGAAGCGGCCCATCCTTGGGCGCTTCGCTGGTCTCCTCGATCACCATCGGCAGGATGCGGTGGGCCACCGCGCGCTGGGACATCATGCTGCGGAACTGGGTGAAAACGAGGTGGATCTCATCGACGCCGCCCTCATCGGTCGACTGGACGAAGCGCTCGATCAACGCGTCGGCGACCGCTTTCGCGTTCTCGTAATTCGGCTGCTCGGAGAAGCCGGTAAACTCCTGCTCCACCTTGCGACCCCGGAACCGGTAGTAGCCCACGGCCTTGCGGCCGACCGCACAGATGGCGGACTCCTTGCCCTCCTCGTGCAGGGCCTCGTACAACACCTCGGCGGTCTTCAAGGCATTGGAGCTGTAGGCCCCGGCCAGCCCGCGGTCGCTGGTCACGACCAGTACCGCCGCTCGGGTCGGCTTGGCGCGCTCGGTCGTCAGCGGATGGTCGACGTTGGTCTGGCTCGCCACCGCCGTGATCACGCGGGTGATCTCTTCCGCGTACGGCTTGGACGCTTTCACCCGCTGCCGCGCCTTGGCGATGCGCGAAGCGGCGATGAGCTCCATCGCGCGGGTGATCTTCTTGGTCGACTGGACGGATTTGATCCGGCGCCGGTAGACGCGAAGCTGAGCTGGCATGTCAGGTCAGCTGTCTTGCGCGTCGGAGTCGGCGCTCGAGTGAGAATCGCCTGAGTGCTCGGAGTCGTGAGTGTGGCGCTTGATCGACTCCTGGCTACGCTCGACTTGCTCGGCCTCGTCCTCTTCCTGCTCCGCGACCGTCTCGAGGGTGCCGCCGCCGCTCTTCTCGAAATCGCGGTGGAACTCTTTGATGGCGTCGTGCAGCGAATCGACGGTGCTGTCCTCGAGCTTGCCGGAGGACAGGATGGCGCCGAAGATGCCCTCGTGGCGGCGGCCGACGAATTCCAGGAACTCACGCTCGAAGCGACGCACGTCCTCCACCGGCACGATATCGAGCTGACCGGTGGTGCCTAGCCAGATCGACACGACCTGGTGCTCGACCGGGAAGGGCGAGTACTGCGGCTGCTTGAGCAGCTCAACGAGGCGCTGGCCACGCTCGAGCTGGGCCTTCGACGCCTTGTCCAGGTCGGAACCGAAGGCGGCGAACGACTCCAGGTCGCGGTACTGGGCGAGGTCGAGTCGCAACCGGCCGGCCACTGACTTCATGGCCTTGATCTGCGCGTTACCGCCGACCCGGGACACCGAGATGCCGACGTTGATGGCGGGGCGCACGCCCTGGTTGAACAGGTCGGTCTCCAGGAAGATCTGGCCGTCGGTGATCGAGATGACGTTGGTCGGGATGTACGCGGAGACGTCGTTGCCCTTGGTCTCGATGATCGGCAGCCCGGTCATCGAGCCGCCACCGAGATCGTCGGACAGCTTGGCGCAACGCTCGAGCAGCCGCGAGTGCAAGTAGAAGACGTCGCCCGGGTAGGCCTCCCGCCCCGGCGGGCGACGAAGCAAGAGCGAGATCGACCGGTAGGCCTCGGCCTGCTTGGAAAGGTCATCGAAGACGATCAGGACGTGCTGCCCCTGGTACATCCAGTGCTGGCCGATGGCCGAGCCGGTGTACGGAGCCAGGTACTTGAAGCCGGCCGGCTGGCTGGCCGGCGCAGCGACGATCGTCGTGTACTCCATCGCACCGACCTCTTCCAGCGCCCCCCGGACAGCGGCGATGGTCGAGCCCTTCTGGCCGATCGCCACGTAGATGCACTTGACCTGCTGCTTCGGGTCGCCGGTAGCCCAGTTCTCGCGCTGGTTGATGATCGCGTCGATGGCGACGGCACTCTTGCCGGTCTGCCGGTCGCCGATGATCAGCTGGCGCTGACCCCGCCCGATCGCCGTCATGGCGTCGATGGCCTTGATGCCGGTCTGCAGCGGCTCCTTCACCGGCTGACGCTGCACGACGGTCGGCGCCTGCAATTCGAGCGCGCGGCGCTCGGTGGTGACGATCTCGCCGAGTCCGTCGATCGGATCGCCCAAGGCGTCGACAACCCGGCCGAGGTAGCCGTCGCCCACCGGCACCGAGAGGATCTCGCCGGT
This sequence comes from Mycobacteriales bacterium, assembly GCA_038245655.1. GTDB lineage: Bacteria > Actinomycetota > Actinomycetes > Frankiales > Frankiaceae > DATAZK01. The sequence goes on from JBBRSE010000001.1 coordinate 177,063, forward strand.
ACGCCGGACCTCGGTGCCCTCTTCGATGTGCTGGGCATCGCCGAGGATGACGACGCCGATCTCGCCGATGTCGAGGTTCTGCGCGAGACCGAGTACCCCGCCTTCGAACTCGAGCAGCTCGTTGGTCATCGTGCGCGCCAGACCCTCGACGGTCGCGATGCCGTCACCGGTCTCGATGACGCGCCCGATCTCTTCGCGCTCGCCGGAGCTCGGATCGTAGGACTCCACGAACTCGCGAAGCGCGTCGCGGATCTCATCGGGTCGGATGGAAAGTTCGGTCATGGCGGGCCTCGTTTGTCTCTTCGAAGGGGCCGGTTCGTAACGGGATTTGGCTGGAGCTGGACGGTGGAATCGGGGCCGCCGAGCAAAGTCAGCGGCCTTGATCCGGCGCGAGGCGCTAGCCGCCTCGCAAACCGGCGGGACGACTTACTGCCGCAGCTGGCGCTTGGCCTCGGCCAACCGGCGCAGGATCGTGCCATCGACGATCTCGTCGCCGATGCGTACCGAAACGCCGCCAATCACGGACTCATCAATGACGACCTGCAGCACGACCTCCGTACCGAAGGCCCGGGCGATCGCGGCGCGCAGCCGGTCAGCCTGTTCGTCGTCAATCGGGTGGGCGACGGTCACGATCGCGATGGAACGCTTGCGACGCTGCGAGGCGAGATCAGCGAGCGCCTCGATCTCGCGGCCGACGCCACGACCCCGCGGGTTGGTCATGACCCGGCCGATCAGGCGCCTGGTCGCCGGGCGCACCCGATCATCAAGCAGGCGATCAAGCAGGGCGGTCTTGCGGTCGGCCGGAAGGCCCCGGTCGGACAGCGCCAGCGACAGGCGCGGGGTGCGGTCGACGATTCGGGCGAACCGGAAGAGCTCGTCTTCGACCTCGTCCAGGGAGCCGATGGTCTGCTCGCTCGCCAGCAGGGCTTCCGCCCCCAGGTTTTCGATGGCTGCAAGCAGGTCTGCGGGCCGCGACCAGCGAGCGCTGACGATCGTGCGCAGCACGTCAAGGGCCAGTTCGTCGACCTGACCGCCCAGCACTCGCTCGAGCAGGCCCCGGCGTATCTCTTCCGGTAGGCCCGGGTCAGCCAGCGCGCGCCGCAGCGAGACCTCCTTGGTCAGGAGGTCTGCGGTGGCGTACAGCTGATCCGACGCCGACTGCAAATCCGAGGGCTCTCCCCGCAACCGGGCAACCGTGCGTGAGATGACACCCGGGTCCTCGTCCCCCGAAGCACCGGCCCCCGCCAGCTCATCGAGCCGGGCGCGCGCATGCGCCAAGCTCGCCCGGCTATTGCCCTCCATTGTCAGCTCCCTGCCACTGAAGGCTCGGCGGAAGCGTCAACCGGGGCGGCCTCGAGACCGGCGATGAAGTCATCAACGAGCTCACGCTGGCGCTGGTCGCCCGACAGCTCGTGGCCGACGATCCGCTCCGCGAGCTCCATCGCGATCGACCCGACCTCGGAGCGCAGCTGGGAGACCGCCTGCGCACGCTGCTGACCGAGCTGCTCGGCGAATGCGCGCAGCCGCTCCTCGCGCTCCAGGGCGACCTTCTGCTCCATCTCGCGCTTGATCGCGGCAGCGTCAGCGTTTGCCTGCTCCCGGATCCGGCCCGCGTCCTGGCGAGCCTCGGCCAGCTGCGCCCGATACTGCTCGAGCGCCTGCTGAGCCTCCTGCTGCGCCTTCGCGGCGCGCTCCAAGCCGCCCTCGATCGCATCGCGGCGATCGCGGTAGGCCTGCTCCGCGCGCGGAAAGGCGGTCTTCATCAGGATGAAGACCAGCGCGCCGAAGGAGATGAATCCAATGATGATCTCGCCGCCGGCAGGGACCAGCGGGTTCGTGTTCTCCGCCGCAGCAAGGAAGAGCGAGCCGGTCACTACCAGCTCACTTACCGAACACGAACGGCACGATGAGGCCGATCAGGGCCAGCGCCTCGGCGAGTGCGAAACCGAGGAACAGGTAGGTACGGGTCAGGCCCGCGCTCTCGGGCTGGCGAGCCGTCGAGTTGATGTAGGCCGCGAAAACCAGACCCACGCCGATCGCGGGGCCGATGGCCGCGAGACCGTAGCCGATGGAGCCGAGACTTCCAGTGACACCCGTGGTCGCCGCTTCAATCAACATGTCTGTCGGGTCCTCCTCATAGGGGGGTTGGCCTGGCAGGCATTTGCCGCAGGCAAATCAGTGCTCCTCCGCCATCGCGTTTGAGATGTACACGGAGGTCAGAACGGTGAAGACGTATGCCTGCAGAGCGATAACGATGAGCTCGAATCCGGTGAGCAGGATCGACATCAAGAACGAGACAGCGCCAAACCCGTACCCGGCGCCGCCATTACCGAACAGGTAAATGGCACCGGAGAAGAACACAAGCAGCAGCAGGTGGCCGGCGAACATGTTGGCAAAGAGCCGGATGGCCAGGGTGAAGGGCTGCAGGATCAGCTGCGAGATCAGCTCGATCGGGGTCACGATGATGAGCACGAACCACGGAACCCCGGGCGGGAACGCGATCCCCTTGAGGTAACCCAGCAAGCCCTTCTTGCGAATTCCGAGGTAGTTGTAAATCAGCCACGTGAGCACGGCCAGCATCAGCGGAAACGCGATCCGCGAGTTGACCGGCACCTGAGCCAGCGGCAAGATCTCGAACAGGTTGTTGACGAAAATGAAGCAAAAGAGGGTCGCGAGGTAAGGGGCGAAACGCAGGCCCTTGGGTCCGATGACTTCGCCCGCGACGCCATCGCGAATGAAGTTGTAGACCGTCTCTCCGGCCCACTGCAGCTTGCCCGGAACCAGCTTCGGGTTGCGGAATGCCGCCCAGAAGAACACCCCGACGACGAGCGCGGCGAACAGCACCAGCGTGTAGATGCGGGTGAAATGGATGTGGAGTCCGAAGAGCGTGAAGTCAGTGAACGATTTGAAGTCAAAGGACTGCGTACCGATGGGATGTTTGTCCTGAAAGCCCGTTCCTTCGGCCACGAGCCTCACCCGCCGTTCACCGTCCTGCCCCACTTCACGTAGACGAGGTACACACCGGCCGCGGCCCCGAGGATGAGGCCGATCATGACCAGGAAATGGGTGCCAAACCAGCGGTCTAGCCCATAGCCAACCGCCGCCCACAAGGCAGGACCAGCAACCAGCACCCCAGTAATTTCTGTGGCGTTGGCATCGCTGTGGCCCTGCCGGTCGTGCGGCGGCGGCTTCATGACAATGTCACCCTACCAAGTGGTCAGGGCCTCTTGACCAGCACCTGGCAACACATCCGCAACAAGAATCACATCTGCGGCGTCACTTATTGAGCGGCGCGGGTGCCCCCCTCCGGTGCGGCAGACGGCTCCGGTGAAGCGTCCTGCGGCGGCGGGATCACGACGTAGGGCATCCGGGTTCGCCAGACCGCCACCGCGTGGGCGACGAGCCAGCCGAGCGTGGCCCCCACGACCGACCAGCAGAAGGCCGGCGCGTTCAGATGTGACACGGCGTCGGTGCCGAAGACGATCACGCCGAGGACGACAACCTTGATCCCGTAGACCGTCAACGCGACCGGGAGCGTGAGCGCCGGCCCCACTGTGTTGGCGCGCTCGACGAGCACCATGCTGACCAGAAAGAAGACCGCCACCAACGCCAGCCCGATGAGCGAGCTCAGCAGGCCGCGCACGCCGGCCAGTCCGGTCGACAGCGCGAGCGCGAAGGGAGCGGTCCCCGCGACTCCCGACAGCCCGGCGCGCAGGGTCAGGCCGAGCGGGGTCAGCGTCGTCGGCGGCCGGTCGTTGCGGTTCACCGTTCGGCCCTCTTCACAGTCATCGTCCCGCTCGCCCCGGCATGCGTACGACCACCAGCGAGAGCCCGGCGAGCCCGGTCACCACCAGGACGATGGTGAGCGGCTCGCTGGAGAATTGCGCGATGACCCCGCCGAAGCCGAGCAGCGCAGCCCAGAACCACAGCAGCAGCACCGCGCGGACGTGGGAATGGCCGATCTCGAGCAGACGGTGATGCAGGTGCATCTTGTCTGGGCTGAACGGGGACCGGCGCGCGCGGGTGCGGCGCACGACCGCCAGCAACAGGTCGACGAAGGGCACGGCAAGCACCAGCAAGGGAACAAAGAGGGGGATCAGCGACGGCAGCCGGTCGGCCCCGGCGATGCCTCCGTAGGACACCTCGCCGGTCACCGAGGTGACAGTGGCGGCGAGCAGCAGTCCGATCAGCATCGACCCCGAGTCGCCCATGAACTGGCGGGCGGGATTGAAATTGTGCGGTAGGAAACCGATGCAGACGCCAGCCGTCGCCACGGCCAGCAAGGTCGCGGGAGTCGCGCGGTAAAGGCCGTTGGTGACCGAGATGTGATAGCTGTAGGCGAACTCGGCGAGTGCCGCGATGGCCGCCACCCCGGCCGCCAGGCCGTCCAGCCCGTCGACGAAGTTCATGGCGTTGACCAGCACGACGGTGAGCAGCACCGTGAGCGGCACCGCCGTCTCCGAGCCGAGACTCGCGGTATTGCCGTTCGGCAGGATCGCGAACGACAGTTGGATCCCGAGCAACACCATGACGCTCGCCGCCGCCACCTGACCGGCGAGCTTGGTCACCGCGTCGATCGGCCACTTGTCGTCGACGGCGCCGAGCAGGCAGATCAACGCGCCGGCGAAGAGCACGGCCCGTGGCTCGCCGTACGCCCGCGACACCGACGACAGGAACGGCAACTGGCCGGCCACGAGCAGGCCGGCAGCGAGCCCCGCATACATGGCCAGGCCCCCGAGGCGCGGGGTCGGAATGACGTGGACATCGCGATCGCGCGGTGTCGCCATCGCACCGATGCGCGTGGCCAGCCGTCTCGTCAGTGGCGTGACCAGGAAAGTGACGGTCGCCGAAACGAGAAAGACCAGGATGTACTCGCGCACCCTGCCTCGTCTCTCGCGGTGCTATCCGCGCATCGCCCCCGTCATGCGACGGCTCCATGGTGGCGTCCCGAAAGCCTCAACTCGGGTAGATCGGGAAGCGCGCCACGAGGCTGCTCACCGCTGCCGCGATCTCCGCGGCTGCCGCCGGCTCACGAACGGCGCGCCCGATCAGGCTGGCGACCTCCTTCATCTCCCCCTCGCCCATGCCCTGGGTGGTGACCGACGGGGTGCCGACCCGGATGCCGGAGGCCACCGCCGGCGGCTCTGGATCGTACGGGATCGCGTTCTTGTTGAGCGTGATCCGTGCTGCGTCAGCCCGGTTTTCCGCTTCGGTGCCGGTGACGCCGAGCTCGCGCAGGTCGAGCAGCGCGAGGTGGGTGTCGGTGCCGCCGCTGACCGGCCGCAGCCCCTCGGCCGCGAGCCCGTCGGCCAACGCTTGGGCGTTAGCGATGACCTGACGGGCATAAAGCTGGTAGCCCGGGGTGGCGGCCTCGGCGAGTGCGACGGCCTTGGCGGCGACCGCGTGCATCAACGGACCGCCCTGGCTGAACGGGAACACCGCTTTATCGATCTTCTTGGCGAGCTCCTCGGTCGACAGGATCATTCCGCCGCGCGGGCCGCGCAGCACCTTGTGAGTGGTGAAGGTCACGACATCGGCATACGGCACCGGGCTCGGGATCGCCTTGCCCGCAACGAGTCCGATGAAGTGGGCTGCGTCGACCATGAGCCAGGCGCCCACCTCGTCGGCGATCGACCGGAAGGCGGCGAAATCGATGAGTCGCGGGTAGGCCGTGGCTCCGCAAATGATCATCTTCGGACGATTTTCGATCGCGAGCTGACGGACCTGGTCGTAGTCAATGACCTCGGTGTCTTCGCGCACTCCGTAGCCGACGACGTTGAACCAGGCGCCGCTGAAATTGACCTTGCTGCCGTGAGTCAGGTGGCCGCCGTGAGGCAGCGACATGGCGAGCACCGTGTCGCCGGGGGTGAGCAGGGCCGCGTACGCCGCGAGGTTGGCGCTGGCACCGCTGTGTGGCTGCAGATTTGCGTGTTGGGCCCCGAAAAGCTCCTTCGCCCGGGCGATGCCCAGCTCCTCCGCGCGGTCAACCACGGCGCAGCCGCCGTAGTAGCGCCGGCCCGGGTAGCCCTCGGCGTACTTGTTCGACAAGGTCGAACCCAAGGCCGCAAGCACGGAAGGTGACGTGAAGTTCTCGCTGGCGATCAACTGCAGGCCGCCGCGGGCGCGGTCGATCTCGTCCAGCAACACCTCAGCGATCTGCGGGTCGGACGCTGCCAGAGCGCCGAAATCCGGACCCCAGAACGGCTGGGAACCGCGCGCGGCAAGGGCAGCACGCGCCGCCTGCACGCTGTGATCGTCGGCGGCACCGGTGGGCACGGCTGCGGTGGTGTCGGACACGATGGGGGCCTCCTCGCCGGGCGGATGAGCAGCACCATCGTACGGGCGAGGATTCAGTCAGAGCGGCAGCAGAGCGCACCGTCGGGGGCAGGTTCGGCGCGCGGGTCGCTACTCCTGCAGGTCGGGTACCTCGGTGCGCAACTCCTCCAGCGACACGGCTCCGGCGCGCAGGAGCCGGGGCGGGGTCACAGTGCAGTCGACGATCGTCGAAGGCAGCGGATCGGCCGACGTCCCGCCGTCGAGATACACCGAGACATCGTCGCCGAACTGGGAGAGCGCCTCGGCGGCAGCAACGGCGGGAGAACGCCCCGAGACGTTAGCGCTGGAAACAGCGAGCGGCCCGGTGCGCGCCAGCAGTTCGATGGCTACCGGGTGCAGCGGCATCCGTACGGCCACGGTGCCGTCAGCATCGCCGAGATCCCAGGCGAGCGACAGGGCGTGACGGACAACGAGCGTCAACCCGCCCGGCCAGAACGCGCAGCGCAGCGCATCGACCTGCGCCGGAACGTGATCGACCAGTCCGTCGAGGGTGTTCCAGGAGCCCACCAGGACCGGCACGGGCATGTCGCGTCCGCGCCGCTTGGCCGCCAACAGCCGGGCGACCGCGTGCGGGGAGAAGGCGTCGGCTGCGATGCCGTACACGGTGTCGGTGGGCAAGACCACCAGCTCGCCCGCGGCGATCGTCCGCTCAGCGGCGGCCAGGCCCGCCGCCCGCCGCAGCGGATCGGCGCAGTCGTAGACCAGCTCGCTGATGAGGTCCGGAGCCCGCCTATCGGCGGACTCGGTAGGGGAAGAGCTCATGAACGCACCGCCGTGAGGTATCGAGGACGTCCCGCGAGATCAAGCCGGTCAGTGACCTGCTCCCACCCCGCGACGAAACAGGCCGGGGCGCTCTCGCCCTGGTCAGAGCCGTGCTCCACCACCGCTAGACCGCCGCAGCTCAGCAGTCTGCGCGCCGCGGCCGAAACGTCACGGACCGCGCGGAGCGGGTCCGGTCCGGCGAAAAGTGCGTCAGCCGGTTCGTGGTCACGGACCTCGGGCTCCAGCGACGCGCGTAACGAGGTCGGCAGGTACGGCGGGTTGGCGAGCACCAGATCGATGGTGCTGTCCAGCTCGGGCAACGCGTCGACCAGGTCTGCTGCCACCAGCTCGACGGCCAGCCCGGTCGCCGCAATATTGCGCGCAGCCCAAGTGAGCGCCGCCGGATCACGCTCGACCGCCCACACCCGCGATCGCGGCCATTCGTCGGCGATGGCGAGCGCGATCGCGCCGCTCCCAGTGCCGAGGTCGACGACACGCGGCGCGGGCCGGCCGCGGACGCGTAACCAATCCAGCGCGGCATCGACCAGCAGCTCCGTTTCCGGGCGCGGGATGAGTACGCCCGGGCCGACGGCAAGCTCGAGGTGGCGAAACGGCGCGCGGCCGGTCAGGTGCTGCAACGGCTCCCGCGCGGCCCGGCGGGCGACAGCACTCTCGTACTCGCGCCAGACGTCGCCGAAGGTATCGGGGTCGACCAACACCAACCGGTTGCGCGAGACGCCGAGCACATGAGCCGCCAGCGCCTCGGCGTCGTGGCGCGGACTCGGCACGCCTGCGGTCGCCAACTGCCGCGCTGCCTGCGCGATCGCCTCCCGCATTACCGCTCGATCGATCACGACCCGGCGGCCTGCGCGAGCAGGCGCTCCATGTCGGCGCGGTGGAGCACGTCGAGCACCGGATCCAGCTCGCCGTCAAGGACACGATCGAGGTTGTAGGCCGTGTAGCCGACGCGATGGTCGGAGATGCGGTTTTCCTTGTAGTTGTAGGTGCGTACGCGCTCGCTTCGATCCACTGTGCGCACCTGAGCCGCCCGGCTGGCACCGGCAGCGGCCGCCGCCACTTCCCGCGCTTGGGCCAGCAGCCGGGCGCGCAGGATGCGCAGCGCCGACTCCTTGTTCTGCAGCTGGCTCTTCTCGTTCTGACAGGAGACGACGGTGCCGGTCGGCAGATGGGTGATCCGCACCGCAGAGTCGGTCGTGTTGACGCTCTGACCGCCCGGGCCGGAAGAGCGAAACACGTCGATCCGCAGGTCGTTCGGATCGACCGCGACATCGACATCTTCGGCTTCGGGCAGCACGTGCACGCCGGCCGCGCTGGTGTGCAGCCGGCCCTGCGACTCGGTCACCGGCACGCGCTGGACGCGATGGACACCCGCCTCGTACTTCAGCCGGCCGTAGACGCCGTGGGGATCGGAACCCTTGGCGCGAATCGCAACGCTGATGTCCTTGTAGCCACCGAGATCACTTTCGGTGACGTCGAGCACCTCGGCGATCCACCCGCTGCGCTCGGCGAAGCGCAGATACATGCGCAACAGATCGCCCGCAAACAGCGCCGACTCCTCACCGCCTTCCCCGGCCTTGATCTCCAGGATCGCGTCCTTGGAGTCATCGGGGTCACGCGGCAGCAGCAACTCCTGCAGCCGCTCGGCGAGGACCAGCTCACGCTCGGCGAGCTTCTCCGCCTCGGCGGCAAAGCTGGCGTCTTCCGGGGCGAGCTCCTTGGCGGCGCCCCAGTCGTCACGGGTGTTGGCGAGGTCGCGCGCCACCTCCGCGATCTGGGTCAGCTCCGCATACCGCCGGCCGAGGGCACGCGCGCGCGCCTGATCGGCGTGGACGGCCGGATCAGCCAGTTCACGCTCGATCTCGGCGTGCTCAGCGAGCATCGCGGCAAGCGCGGGCGAGCCAGAACTCTGGTCAGCCAGTTGTGCCATGCTCCCGCCCTTTCCGAAGACCTGACGCCGGACAGCGGAACGGCGCCCGCCCCAGCGTGGGGGTGGGCGCCGTCTGCGAAACTATTTGCCGCCGGCCGTCTGACCTGCGACGCGCTTGCCGAAGCGACGCTCGAACTTCTCGACCCGGCCGCCGACGTCGAGGATCTTTTGCTTGCCGGTGTAGAAGGGGTGGCACTGCGAGCAAACATCGGCGTGAATATTGCCGCTGGTTGCGGTGCTCCGCGTAGTGAAGGTCTCCCCGCACGAGCAGACCACGGTGGTCTCCACGTAGGCAGGGTGGATGTCAGGCTTCATGAGATTCCTCTCTCGTCGGCCGCCGGGTCCCCGAGATCACGGGGTGAACCGGAACCGTCCAGCCAGCTTAACGTGTGCGCGCGCCGTGCTATGCCGCCCGGTCCCGCACTGCGGATCGATGGTCAGCCGGCGCTCATTCTCCGGGGGTGGTCTTGGCAATCTGCATAAGGAACTCGTAATTCGTGCGTGACTGCTTCAACCGGTCGATCAGCAGCTCGATCCCCTGCTGCGAGTCGAGCGCGTGCAGCACCCGGCGCAGCTTGTAGGTGATCGAAAGCTCTTCGGGGCTGAGCAGCAGCTCCTCCTTGCGCGTACCGGACGCGTCGACGTCGACCGCCGGGAAGATGCGCTTGTCAGCGATCCGCCGGTCGAGCTTCAGCTCGGCGTTACCGGTGCCCTTGAACTCTTCGAAGATGACCGTGTCCATCGTGCTGCCGGTCTCGACGAGCGCGGTGGCGAGGATGGTCAGCGATCCACCGTGTTCGATGTTGCGGGCGGCGCCGAGGAAGCGCTTCGGCGGGTAGAGCGCCGTCGAGTCGACACCACCGGACAGGATCCGGCCGCTGGTGGGCGCGGCCAGGTTGTAGGCCCGGCCGAGGCGGGTGATGGAATCGAGCAGCACCACAACGTCGTGGCCCATCTCCACCAGCCGCTTCGCACGCTCGATCGACAGCTCGGCGACGCTGGTGTGGTCGGACGGCGGACGGTCGAACGTGCTGGCGATGACCTCGCCCTTGACCGAGCGCTGCATGTCGGTGACCTCTTCAGGCCGCTCGTCGACCAGCACCACCATCAGGTGGCACTCGGGGTTGTTGGTCGTGATCGCGTTAGCAATCGCCTGCAGCACCATCGTCTTGCCGGCCTTGGGCGGGCTGACGATCAGGGCCCGCTGACCCTTACCGAGGGGCATGACCAGGTCGATGACGCGGGTGGTGAGGATGTTGGACTCGGTCTCCAGGCGCAGCCGCTCATTGGGGTAGAGCGGGGTGAGCTTGGTGAACTCGGGACGCGTTCGCGCCTCTTCCGGGTCCAGGCCGTTGACGGTGTCCAGGCGCACCATCGCGTTGTACTTGTCTTTCTTCTCGCCCTCCTGCGGCTGGCGGACGGCGCCGGTGATGGCGTCACCGCGACGCAGGCCGTAGCGGCGGACCTGGGCAAGGCTGACGTAAACGTCGTTGGGGCCGGTCAGGTAGCCGGTGGTACGCACGAAGGCGTAGCTCTCCAGGATGTCCAGGATCCCGGCGATTGGCACAAGAACGTCGTCTTCGCGGATGACGGGCTCGGCCTCGTTGTAGGCGCCGCCCTGACCGCCCTGGCCACCGGGACGCCCGTTGCGCGGCCGCCGCTCCCTGAACCGCCCACGGCGGCGGCTGCCGCCGAACTCATCGAAGTCGTTCTGAGAATTCTGGCCGCCCTGCTGGCGATCTTGACCCTGCGGGCCCTGGCCACCGCCCTGAGCACCTTGACCGCCCTGGCTGCCTTGGCTGCGGTTGCCCTGCTGGTCACGGTTGCCCTGCTGGTCACGGTTGCCCTGCTGGCGGTCACCCTGCTGGCGATCGCGCTGCTGGGAACCCTGCTGGCGGTCGCCGCGGTCGTTGCTCTGGCGGTCATGACGTTCGCCGCCCTGGCGCTGGCCTTCTTGGCGCTGGCTTTCCTGTCGCGTGTCGGTCGACGCGGCGCGCGTCTCCTCAGGCAGCCGGTCACTTCCCGACTGGTTGCCCGACTCGCCGCTCGGGGTGCTCTCGCTCGGGGCGTCTTGCGGGCTTCCGGTCGGACGGCTGCTCGTCCGGCGGCGGCGGCGGGTGCCGTCTGCGGCAGAGTCTGCGGAGTCCGCCGCGGCATCTGCGCTACCTACGGGCGCGCTTGCCGAGGTGACGGCCGGCGATTGCGCGTTGCGGCCATTGCTTTCCCGGCGAGAGGCGGAGCCATTCTCGGTCGTCTGGTTTGGCGCGGCGTCGATGACGGCATTGGCGCCCCTATTCGCGTCATTCGACGCGGCGGCGCTATTTCCGGTCTGCGGCCGCGCTTCACGAGCGGACCCCGAAGACCCTGAAGCGGCAGTGGCAGACGCTTTCGGCGCCGCGGACGATGCGCCGCCGGACGCCTGGGCCAGCTGGATGGCGGCAATAAGCTCGCCCTTGCGCATGCGGGCAGTGCCTGAAATGCGCAGAGAGCCGGCCAGCGACTGCAACTCGGGAAGAAGCATCCCAGCAAGACCGGTGGCGCGGCGGCGGCGGGTCGCGGCCCCTGCGGCTTCCGGCTCGGGAGCGGTCCCGGGCAGCAGATCGGTGGGTTCGCTCAAGGTAACAACCTCTCAGACCGGCGACTCCGGTCGGTATGACGGAACCTTTGTTACTGGTGCGGGCAATACGTGTGCAGGAAAAAGTTCATGCAGGGATCGACTTTGGGGACGTGTGCCTGGCAGCGGCCTGTGATTTCAAGCGCGCCTATCGGCTAACGAAGCCCGCAGGGTGCTCCCCTGGCGAAGATCGGAAAAATCTCGCTCCGGGTGAATCTGGTGGGAGGCGCAAACCCGGCCGGAGCCGGTTGCTACTGCTCAGCATACCGCCAACCGAGACGCAGCGCACAACAACACGGACGCAGACGGATATTCCGCGCCGCCCGGCTCCTTGTCGCCGCCACCAGCTTGCACCCGTCTATCGGTCCCGATCCGCGGCGCTACAGCTGGTGCCGTCAAGATCGACCGTCAGCTCGCACGGCTCGTAGCCACCGGCGGCCAACCCGTGCGCCACCGCCGACTCGGCGCTGTCGCGGCATAGCGCAAGGATGGTGGGACCGGACCCGGAAAGCACGGCGGGCACTCCGGCCGCGCGCAGCCGAGCGAGCAGAGCGGCGCCTTCAGGGATGGCCGGCAGCCGGTAGGGCTGATGCAGTCGGTCCTCGGTCGCCGCGAACAGTTCGCGAGGATTGCTGGTCAGCGCGGCGACGAGCAACGCCGATCGGCCGGCGTTACGGGCGGCGTCGACGTGAGGCACCGATTCCGGGAGGGCGCCGCGCGACGCAGCCGTCGAGGTGCGTCGCTCGGGGATGAACGCGACCGGAACGACTCCCCGTGCCGGGGTCAGGCGTACTGCGGAAGGCTCGCCGATGCCGCCGATCCACGCGATGGTCAGCCCGCCGTACAGCGCGGCCGCGATGTTGTCCGGATGGCGCTCGAGGGAGAACGCTATGCGCAGCGCAAGCTCGCGATCACGGATGCCGTTCAGCGCGAGCGCCCCGGTGACTCCCGCACAGATCGCCGCCGCGGAGGAGCCCAGTCCCCGCGCATGCGGAATGCGCGCGGAGTACTCCATTTCCAATCCGAGCGGCTGTGCCCCTGATGCGGCGAAGCCGGCCCGGGCGGCCTGGGCGACCAGGTTGGTCTCGTCGGTGGGGGCATCGCCATAGGCCTGGATACGCAGGCCCGGCCGCCCGCTCACCCGCAGCGTCAGCTCGTCGTACATCCCCAACGCGAGCCCGAGGGCGTCGAATCCGGGTCCGAGGTTGGCGCTCGTCGCCGGAACCTGCACCCGCACCTGCACCAACGGGACGACCCCCGACGAAGCTGGCACCACCCGCTAAGCCAGCCCGAGCTTGGCGGCGGCGATGACAGCATCTGGCGGGACGCTGGTCGGTTTGGCGGCCCCGCTTATGGCCCAGTCCGGATCCTTCAGGCCATGACCGGTGACCGTGCACACGACGCGCTCGCCGGGAGCGATCAACCCGTCCCGACAGGCATTGAGGAAACCGGCCACGCTGGCGGCGCTCGAGGGCTCGACGAAGACGCCCTCGCGGGTCGCGAGCAGCTTGTAGGCGGCCAGGATCTCGCGGTCGCTCACCGCCAGGATGGCGCCGCCGGACTCGTCTCGCGCCGCGAGCGCCTGCTGCCATGACGCCGGGTTGCCGATGCGAATGGCGGTCGCGATGGTGGACGGCGCGGCGACCCGCTCGCCGCGGACGATCGGGGCCGCCCCGGCAGCCTGGAATCCCAGCATCCGCGGACGCGAGCTCCCAGCGCCGGCCTCGGCCGCCAGCTCGGTGTAGCCGCGCCAGTACGCCGTGATGTTGCCCGCGTTGCCCACCGGAAGGCAGTGCACTGCCGGCGGTCCACCGAGTGCATCGCACACTTCGAACGCCGCCGTCTTCTGTCCTTCGATGCGATCCGGGTTGACACTGTTGACCAGGGTGACCGGGTACTGCTCGGACAGGTCGCGGGCCAGGCGCAGGCAGTCGTCGAAGTTGCCCACCACTTCGAGCAGCTTCGCGCCGTGAACCAGGGCCTGCGCCAGCTTGCCGAGCGCGATCTTGCCGGTGGGTACGAGCACGGCGCAGGTCAGCCCGGCCCGCGCGGCATACGCCGCGGCTGAGGCTGACGTGTTTCCCGTACTCGCGCAGATGACCGCCTGGCTACCGGCCTCGACGGCCTTGCTGATCGCCATCGTCATGCCGCGGTCCTTGAACGAACCGGTGGGATTGGCGCCCTCGACCTTGAGATGGACCTCGCATCCGGTGCGCTCGGAAAGGTAACCAGCGAGGACCAGCGGGGTACCGCCTTCGCGCAATGTGATCACCGGGGTGTCGTCCGTGACGCCGACGAGACGATCGCGGTACTCCTCGATGACCCCGCGCCAGGCACGCGAGCCGGTCGGCGGTCCAGCGGTCGGACCAGCAGGCGCCTGCGCCGGGGTAGCTGCGCTGTGACGTGCGGCGGCGGTGACGGTCATGTCTCGCCCTCCACTCTCATGACGCTGGCGACGGCTCGAACGACGTCGAGCTCGCGGAGTTCATCGACGGTGGCGGCCAGTGCGGCATCGGTCGCCGTGTGACTGACGAGCACGAGCGACGCATCGTCACCGCGCCCCTCTTGCCGCACGCTCTGAATGCTCACGTCGTTGGACGCGAACGAGTTGGCGACGGCAGCAAGCACACCGGCTTTGTCGGCCACATCGAGGGAGATGTGATAGCGGGTCAGGGTGCGCCCCATCGGCAGGGCCGGCAGGTTTGCGTACGCCGACTCCCGTGATCCGTGACCACCGCCACGCCGGTTGCGCGCCACCGTAATCAGGTCGCCCAGGACGGCAGAAGCCGTCGGAGCGCCGCCCGCGCCGCGACCGTAGAACATCATCGAACCGGCCGCCTCGGCCTCCACGAAGACCGCGTTGTACGCCTCGCGCACGCTCGCGAGCGGGTGGCTCAGCGGGATCATCGCGGGGTGTACGCGCACGCTTATGCCGCTCTCGGTGGAGGCGCGCTCGGCGATGGCCAGCAGCTTGACGGTGGCGCCCATGGCACGGGCGCTGAGCATGTCTGACGTCGTGACCGCGCCGATGCCTTCGCGGTAGACGTCGGACGCGCGTACCCGAGTGTGAAAAGCGAGCGATGCGAGGATCGCCGCCTTGCTCGCCGCGTCGAACCCGTCGACGTCGGCGGTCGGATCCGCTTCGGCGTAGCCCAACGCGGTCGCCTCTTCCAGGGCCTCGGAGAAGCTCGCACTCGTCTCGTCCATGCGGGTCAGGATGTAGTTGGTCGTGCCGTTGACAATGCCGAGCACGCGGTGGATCCGGTCGCCGCTCAGGCTCTCGCGCAACGGCCGCAGCAGCGGGATGGCGCCGGCGACGCTGGCCTCGTAATAGAGGTCGACACCGGCGGCCGCGGCCGCGTCGTGCAGGGCGGCGCCATCCTGGGCGAGCAACGCTTTATTGGCACTGACGACGCTCTTGCCGCTGGCCAGCGCCGCGAGCATCCAGCTGCGCGCCGGCTCTATACCGCCGACGACCTCGATGACGATGTCGACGTCGTCACGGCTGACCAGACCAGCAGCGTCGGCGGTGAACAGCGACGGATCGACCGGTAGCTGGCGGGGGCGCTGCGGCCGGCGTACCGCAATCCCGGCGATCTCGAGCGGCGCACCGACGCGCTGGGCGAGCTCCACGGCGTGCCGGTCGAGCTGGCGCACGACCTCGCTCCCGACGACGCCGCATCCGAGCAGGGCGACGCGCAGCGGTGGACCGGGCGCGGGCACGGCGGGGCCGGCGGGGGCGTCGGGCGCCGGGTTGTGTGCGCTCATCCGAGATCCAGGGCCAGCAGGTCGTCCTCGGTCTCCCGGCGGATCAACACCCGGGTCGAGCCATCGCGTACCGCAATCACCGGCGGCCGCGGAACGTGGTTGTAATTGCTGGCCATGGAACGGTGATAGGCGCCGCTGGAGGCGAGGGCAAGCAGGTCGCCGGGCCGCAGGTCGGCCGGCAAGGACACGTCCGGAGCAACCAGATCTCCGCTCTCACAGTGCTTTCCGACAACGGTGACGACATGCGTCGGCGCCGTGCTGGCGCGCGAAACCAGGGCCGCGGTGTATCGCGCGCCGTAGAGCGCCGGGCGGATGTTGTCGCTCATGCCGCCGTCAACGCTCACGTAGGTACGCAGGCCCGGCAAGTCCTTTACGGTGCCGACCTCATAGACCGTGACCGTGCCCGGGCCGGAAATCGCCCGCCCTGGCTCCACGGCGAGGTGCGGAACGGCCAGCCCCACATCGGCACAGGCCTTCGCCACGAGCGCGAGCATCCGCTCCGCCATCTCCGCAATGTCGGGCGGCGCGTCTTCGCTGGTGTACGCGATACCGAAGCCGCCGCCGAGGTCAAGCTCGGGCAGCTCGACGTCATACGCAGTGCGGATGGCTGCGAGCAGGCTGATGAGCCGCTGCGCCGCCAGCCGGAAGCCCGCCGTGTCGAAGATCTGCGAGCCGATATGGGCGTGAAGCCCTACCAGCTCGAGCGATTCCGGATGCGACAGCACCTGGCGGACAGCGGCTTCGGCAGCGCCCGAGGACAGCGAGAAGCCGAACTTCTGATCCTCCTGGCCGGTGGACACGTACTCGTGAGTGTGGGCCTCGACCCCCGGGGTCACGCGAACGTAGACCCGCTGGCGCAGGCCCGCAGCGGCGGCGACCGTGGCCAGTCGCTCGATCTCCTCACTGGAATCGAGCGCGATGCGCCCGACGCCGTACACCACGGCGCGGCGCAGCTCGGCGACCGATTTGTTGTTGCCGTGAAAGGTGATCCGGGCGGCGGGGAAGCCGGCGCTCTCGGCGACGGCGAGCTCCCCTCCGGTGCAGACGTCGAGCGACAGGCCCTCTTCGTCGACCCAGCGCGCGATGGCCCGGCTGAGGAATGCCTTGCCGGCGTAGTAGACCGTCGCGCCAGGACCGAACGCCTCCCGGTATTCGCGACAGCGCGCCCGGAAATCGGCCTCGTCCAGCACCAGCAGCGGGGTGCCGTACTCGGCGGCCAGCTCATCGACACGCCGACCCGCGACGACGAGAACCCCGTCGTCGTCCAAGCGCGCCGTGCGCGGCCACACCAGCGGATCGAGGTGCATCACATGCGTTCCGGAGCACTCACGCCAAGCAGGCCGAGCCCATTGGCAATGACGACGCGGGTGGCCTCCACTAGCAAAAGGCGCGCGAAAGTCAGCGGCCCGGCCTCGTCGTCTCCCTGCGGCAATACGCGGCAATCGTCGTAGAAGCGGTGGTAGGTGCCGGCCAGCTCCTCCAGGTAACGCGCGACCCGGTGTGGAGCCCGAGCCGCCGCCGCGGAGGCCACGATGCGCGGGAACTCAGCCAGAGCGCGTAACAGATCACCCTCACGCGGGTGAGTCAGCAGGGTGACGTCGGCGCCCGGATCGAGCGCCAGCCCCAGTTCCAGAGCATTGCGCAGCAGGCTGGACAGCCGGGCGTGCGCATACTGGACGTAGTAGACCGGGTTGGCATTGGTGCGGCTGGCCAAAAGGTCGACGTCGAGGTCGAGCGTCGTGTCCACCGACGCCCGAGCCAGCGAGTAGCGCGCCGCATCGACGCCGACGAGCTCGACCAGATCGTCGAGGGTGATGAAGTTGCCAGCCCGCTTGCTCATCCGCACCGGCTCGCCGCCGCGCATCACGTTGACGAGCTGCCCGATGAGGATCTCAAGAGTCTGGCTGGGGTCGTCGCCGAAACAGGCGGCCATCGCGCGAAGCCGGCCCACGTAACCGTGGTGATCGGCGCCGAGCATGTAGATGCAGCGGTCGAACCCGCGCTCGCGCTTGTCCAGGTAATACGCCGCATCCGACGTGAAATACGAGGTGGAGCCGTCGGACTTGACCAGCACCCGGTCCTTGTCGTCGCCGAAGTCCGACGTGCGCAGCCAGAGCGCGCCATCCGCCCCGTAGGTGTGACGCTCGGCCCGCAGCCGGTCCAGCGCGTGCTCGACGGCACCCGAACTGGCGAGTGAACGCTCGGAGAACCACACGTCGAAGTGGACATCGAAGCCGTCGAGGGACGCTCGGATGCTGGCCAGCATCTGCTCGACACCCGCAGAGCGGAAAGTGTCGAGCACGGCATCGGCCGGCTCGTTGGGAAGGTCCGGGTGGGTCCACAGGACGCGAGCGGCGACCTCGGCGATATAGCCGCCGGCGTAACCGTTTTCGGGGATCGGCTCGCCCTTGGCGACGGCTAGCTGCGACTCGGCGAACCGGTCGATCTGGGCGCCCGCGTCGTTCACGTAGTACTCGCGGGTGACCTCAGCGCCGCTCGCCGTGAGCAGCCGGCCGAGCGCATCTCCGACGGCCGCCCAACGGGTGCCGCCCACGTGAATCGGGCCGGTGGGGTTGGCGCTGACGAACTCGAGGTTGATGCGCTCCTTGGCCGCCGCGTCGTTGTTGCCGTACTCCGGGCCCGCCGCCAGGATCGCCGTCACGGCGCCGCCGAGGCTGGTGAACGTGACGTTGAGGAAGCCCGGTCCGGCGACATCAACGCGAGCGATCCCATCGACCAGGCGCAACCGCGCAGCCAGGATCTCGGCGATCTCACGCGGCGGCCGGCGGGCGGCTTTCGCCAGGATCAGCGCGACGTTGCTGGCGTAATCGCCGTGAGCCTTGTTGCGCGGACGCTCTACGTGGACCTCATCGGGAATGACAGCGTCGAACTCGCCCGCCGCGACGGCTTCTTCCACGACCGTGCGCAGGGCGACGGCGAGATCGGCCGGAGTCATGTGTCGAGGGTATCGACGCGGGATGGGAGGTGCGGGCGGAGGCGAGCCAGGGACCAGTCGCGCGCTGGATCAGCCGGTGGGTTTGTCGGCCGGAACGGGCGGCGCCTTCTGGGCCGGCGGCGCTCCCTGGGCGAACACCTGCTGGGCTTGCGCTGGGGTGACTCCGCTGCAAGCAGCGCCCTTCTCGCCGCCCTGGCCGCCCGCGTGGTAGGTCTCGACGAAGGCCTTGAGCCGCGGATCGGTGGCTGAATCAACCCGCAGTTGCAGCCCCCAGGCCGTCGCGATCACCTTGGACGGCTGCCCGGGATAGGGCGAGACCAGCACGTAGGCCGGGTCGATGTCGGTCAGGTTGGCGAGCGGGGTGGGGTCGACGCCCGGCAGGTACGTAAGCCAGACCCCGCCGTGCTCCAGCGAGTGGACGGCATTCTCGTTGGGCACCGGGGACGTATAGATGTCGCAATTGAGGGCGTACGGGCTGTGGTCGCCGCCGAGGGGCGGCGTGCGGGTGTAGGTCAGGTGCACCCCGGCGAAGTGATCGTGCGGCAGGCCGTTGACCGTCGTCACACCCGCGATTTTGGTATCGGCTTTCTTGGAGCTTCCGCACGCCGTCAGCAGAGCCAAGACGGCGACGGCGAGGGCGCGCTTCATGCGGGGAGCCCGGCGAGCCGGCGCACGACATCGACGAGATCGTCGGGGTCGAACGGCTTCGTCAGATACGCGTCTACACCGAGCCGGGTACCGCGTCGCACGTCGGCCTCCTGGGCTCGCGCCGACAGCAAAACAACCTTGACGTGAGCGGTCGCTGGATCGCTGCGCAGTCTCGCGGCGGCGTCCCAGCCGTCCAGCTTCGGCATCATGATGTCGAGCGTAATGACCGTCGGATCGACCTCGATCACCCTCCGTAGCGCGTCCTCGCCGTCCACCGCCTCGTGCACCTCGAAGCCCTCGAGTTCCAGGTTCATCGTGATCAGCTGACGAATGACCGCATCGTCGTCGACCACGAGGACCCGGACGGGGGCCTGCTCGGCTGGCTCGGGGTGAACTGGCTGGATGGTCATCGCGGTCAGCGTAAGCGAGGCCCGCTGATACGGTGACTTCTGCAGTTCAGGCCCCCGTAGCTCAGGGGATAGAGCACCGCCCTCCGGAGGCGGTGGCGCAGGTTCGAATCCTGCCGGGGGCACCGGAGCAAAAGCCCAGCTAGAGGCCGGTTTCAGGCGGTCTCAGCGGGTCGCGCCAAAGGCCGGATTAGGCACTCAGTCCGCAGAGAGTCCGCAAGAAGTCCGCGAGCCACCGTCGCAGCGGCGTCCATCCGCTCGGCGACCTCGTCGAGCTGGTCGCCGAACAGGTGGCCGTACAGGTCGAGCGTCATGGTCGCCGACTTGTGCCCGAGCATCTGCTGGACGACCTTGACGTTGGCGCCGGAGGCGATAGCCAGGCTCGCCGCCGTGTGGCGCAGCTCGTGCGGATGCAATCCCTCGAGCTGGATGGCCGCGGCCGCCCGGTCGAACGCCGCCCGCCGGAACACCCGGACGCGCAGCGCCCCACCGCTGCGAACACCGGCGAACACCAGCCCGTCAGCAGGCTTCCCTACAACGTGTGCGGCGAGGTCGTCGACGAGAAACCGCGGCGTACCGCCGCCTCGCCCGGACGTTGCTCGAGCCGCCACCCGACGACGACGGCGGCGAAGGGGCGTGAGCAACGACCTCCCGCTCGTCGAGCCGCCGGCCGCGCCCGAAGCCGAAGCCGCTCTGCTCGGCTGCGCCATGTTGCTCGACGTCCCCGACGCGTCGGCCGCCGTCGACGGCCTGGCCGAGCCGGACTTCTCGGGCGCCGCACACCGTCTCGTATTCGTGGCGCTGTCGGGTCTGCTCGACCGCCGGTACTGCAACCGTTCCGCACCTTCCGCATCCTCGTCGCCGAGCGGCACACGCAGCGCCACAATCAGCCTGGCCAGCAGGATGCGCTGCATTCGCAGCTCGACCAGGGCAGGATGCGCCTTCCCCAGCACCAGTGGCCCGTCCGCCGTCACCTGGGCCTGCAGGTGTTCGCAGATATCGGCGACCGCGGGGTGCGGCCGGCGGGCAGCCGGGACGGTGTCCGCGGTGGGAGCGTCCCGCCTTCGATCCCGCGACCGGCAATGGCAACGGCGGCAGCGGGTGACGCGAACCCACCGGCCGCAAGTTCATTGGCTGCCGGCCTCCGCGCTCGGGGGCGGGGGCGGGGGCGGTGGCCCAGCCGCTTCCAGTCCCCAGGCTGCCCAGCCCGGACGGTGCGGGGTCGTCCGGCCGACAAGCCGACGGTCGGCAGGGTCGAGCCCTCCGGTCGGCCCCCCCATGTAGACGTTGCCTTCGACGTCGACGAACTGGGCCTCAGCCGTTACGACCTGTGACATTGCCTCGCCCTGCGCCTGACCCTTCCGCCGGACAAGATCCCAGTAGTGCCGACGGGTGTCCTCAATCTGCTGGTCGATGTCAGCCAGATCGGCGCGTGCACGGTGGGCCTGCTGCCGGCACGCACCTGAGCAGTAACGCTGATCGGCTCTGCGAGGCTTGAACTTCTTTCGGCAGGTAGCGCACGGCGTCTGCGTAACCTTTCGTGACGGCTTTGGGTCGGCCGTGGTGCTCACGAGTCACTACTGCGTTCGGCGAGTTCCGGTAGGTGCCACCACTCGGGCCGCGTCCGGTCGCGGACACGGCGCTTCCAAGCGTCGAGAGCGGGTCCTTTGACCTGGCAGGCCGGGCAGGTTATGAGGTCATCGTCCCGGGCGTGGGTCATGACCCAGTAGAGCCGCCCGTTTGTCGGGGGCGGTCCGCACAACGGTTCGCCGTAGCGGGCGGGTGGCGGTGCCTGCCAGTGGGTGAGTGCCTTCATGACGCACCTGCGCGGTGCTCCGGGATGTAACCGCCGCCTGAATGGTCGTCGTCGGCAACCGGGATGAATCTCGCGTCGGCGAACTCCCGCAGATGTTCGGCGAGTTGCCGGACGGTGTCGGCGGCGTCCTCCGCGCCGGGGGTGAGCTGGAGATCATCGGATGCGGCGTCGGCGTCGTAAATGACGGCTAACCGCTCGCAGTCGGCTGCGTGACGGATGATGCGAGCCCGGCGCTCGGGAGCAGTAGCGGCGGCGCAGCTGACGCAGATGTGAGTCTCCCAGATCTCGTTGGGGTCGAACACGTACGCGACGGAGAACACGTACGGCGTGCCGACGCCACGTTCGCCGCAAAGTTCGCACGACGCCTGGGTTTGCCTGACGTCGAGCCGACGCGGACGTTGATGTTTGGCACGTCGGCCGGAGTCAACCCGACCTGCTCGAGCTCGGCGCGGCTGAGTGAGACGGTCAACGGCGCGGTGTGGGTTTCGGACGGGCCGACACCCGCCGGAAGCCCGTCGACGTCAACGGCGAACGACCCCGGCGTGGTGATGTCGACGGGCTTCCCGACCGCGTCGTTCATGGCGAGCACAAACTCCCGGGTCAGGCCCCTCGGCGGGACGACGTCGCGGGGCGGCACGTCGCCTGCGCTGGGGTCATTCATAACCCAATCCTTTCGTGGTCGGGGTGAAGCCTTAAGCATGGGCCCCACGGGGCTCATCTTTCCGCGCGGCTCACCTTCCGCAGACGCCCCGCGTTAGCTGCGCGCCACAAATACTGACGCGCATCCGGTAGCCCAAGGCGTTCCGTCACTTCGGCAGCGGTCACACCGTCCGGGTGCTGTCCGACGAACGCGACGACGGCGGCGGACTGGTCACCGAGACCTGCGGTCACTTCGACCTCGCGGGCACGGCTCGCCGCGCGGCTGCCTGCCGCAGCAGGACAAGCTCATGCTCGGCCAGGTCATACGACGTCAAGACAGCCAGCCAAAGGCGCCTACCGGCCTCCTGGGCACCAGCAGGAGGCTCCGGAATGCCCGGCGGCGGAACGGACTTCGCAGCCACAACAGCACCCCCTCAACCCAAGGTTAACCCAGGCGTTTCAGGTCGCGGGGAGATCAGTGGCCCTGTACCGATGGGGGTCCGTGGTGTGAAAAGTTTGGGTCCCCCCCACCCGCCAGCGAGCTCGCCGTCGCCCTGACCCCTGCGGGGGGACCCCCGATTGCGCAGGCCCCCCGACCGTCGGCATAGCAGCAGAGGCCGTGTACGGGTTATCGGCGTCCGCGAGTCCGCAGAAAGTCCGCAGAAAGTCCGCAAGAGAACCGTAAACGGCCAACGGCAGCCAACGCTGTCAAACGCTACTTATGCAGGTCAGAGGGGCTTTTCGCTGAATCGGCGCAGGTCCGCGCGGTGCCTGAAACGCCCTCCGGAGGCGGTGGCGCAGGTTCGAATCCTGCCGGGGGCACGGACCAGTCCTCCGACGTTTCACGTCGGTCAGGACTGGTTTCGTCGTCTTGCTGGGTCATGGCGGACCAGGGTGGCGGCTGCGAAGACACGGCTCCACGTCCGCGCGTGCCAAACGCCAAAATCAGAGATCCGAGTCCTGTCGGAGCGTGAGCCCGTACTTCTGGGCGATGGGGTTCCAAAGGTTGATGAACGACTGCTTGGCGGCCGTAGCGGACATCGACGACTGGTTCGCCGCAGCGAAGTTCGCATCGAGCAAGGCGCTGCCGGAGCATCCCACGGCCCCATTCGCCCACGCGGCGAACGACAAGTCGGCGGCTCGCGACTCGGTCAATGCGTCAGTTAAAGCGTTTGTCAGGGAGTGCTCCGGGTCGATCGACGAAAGGCTGATCAGTTGCAGTCGCTGCAGTTCCTCGGCTCGGCCGGCGGCCGCTTGCCGCAGCGTGGCGGCTGCGCCCGAAGGGTCGATGCAGGACTGGGCCGAACTGACTGCGGCGACCACGTTCGCCCGGCTTCGCGCAGAGTCCGTGAGCAGCGTGTCCAGGGCCCTCGCTGCGCTGACCGGGGATGACGGACCGCTGGACGTCGGGGTCGGTGTTGGTGTCGGTGACGTGGGAGTAGGAGTGGCTGACCCGCTGGGCGCCGCCGTGGCAGGAGGCGGCTTCGGCGAGCCCGACCTGGTAGCGAGAATCGCAATCGCGACGGCTGCGGCGACAACCAACGCGCCGAGCACGAGCAGCGGTACGAGTAGCTGCCGACGCCTCTGCGCGGGCGGCGGGATCCGCAGGGGCTTCTGTGGCGGCCCCGGGGTGTAGCCGGGAGGCGGCGGAAGGGTCGGCGTAGGCGACTGCTGCCAGTTCGGAGGTGGTGGGGGGGCTGGAGGTGTCGCCTCAGCGGTGGCGGGAGTCGCTGGCGTGGGTCCCGTCCAGCCTCCCTCCGGACGGGGGATCGCGACCGCGGTGACCTGGTGCGCGCGGTCACCCAACGAAGCGCATAGCTGATCGGCGTCAGGGCGGCCGTCCGGGTCCTTGGCGAGCGCCAGAGCGATTAAAGGAGCCAACTCGGGCGGCAGTCCGCGCAAGTCGGGCGGCTCGTTGCCGATCCGATACGCCACGGCCTGGGGATTTCCGGCGCCGAATGGCGGCCGGCCCGTTCCGGCGAAGGCAACGCACAGCCCCCAGGCGAAAATGTCGCTGGCGCGTAGTGCCACGTGCCCGTTCAGGACTTCCGGGCTCATCCAAAGAAGCGACCCGACTGTGACGCCGGTCTGGGTCAGGTCTGTCGTACCTTCGTGCTTGGCAATGCCGAAATCGATGAGCTTCGGACCGCTCCAAGCCAGGACGACGTTCGCGGGCTTGAGGTCTCGATGCACCAAACCCACCGCGTGCATGGTTGCGACCCCGCGGGCAAGGTCGACAGCCAACCCGCGCAACCGATCGGCCGGCACCGGACCGTTGGACTCGACGGCGTGGGCGAGCGTCGCACCTTCCACGTACTCCGTCGCCATCCACAACGCGTCTGAGTCCGTTTCGGCAGCGACGACGCGGGCTACAAATGGGCTGTCTACGAGCCGAGCGGCGTTGACTTCCCGGACAAAGCGGACTCTGTACTCCCGATCCTCGGCCAACACCGGCTGCAGCACCTTGAGCGCAACGGGCCCGCCGTCCGGCCCAAAGGCCAGGTAAACAACGCCCATCCCGCCGGCCCCGAGACGGCCCTGCAATTGGTACGGGCCGTACCTTGCGGGGTCCGTCGACCTGAGCGGAGCCAGCGCCATATCGCCGAGTATCGCGCGGTCACGGCGCCAGCAGGAGGCGTTTGCAGCGCAAAACTAGTTGTCCAAGCTCCGCACGTGAGACAGTCACGGAGGCGACGGGCGAGCGAAGGCTGTTTCCGCGCTCCGTAACGTGCCGCGAACACAAAGGGATCATCAGTCGTGCGCCGGCGAATCGCATGCTTCCGTTCGTTCTTTCTCGCGCCCGCTGTGGCAGCGGTAACTCTCGCTGGCTGCTCCGGCGGACCAGCTTCCAGCGAGCGTCCACCCCGTTCGGGGGCAAGGTCAGTGCAGGCGCCGTCGGCACCCGCGAGCCTCCACATCCCACCTTCGCGGCCCCCGACGACCGCCCCGTTGTCCCCTGCGGCGTCGCGGTTGCCCTTGACCGGGCGCACCGTCGTCATCGACCCCGGGCACAACGGGGGCAACGCCGGCGCCTCTGCCATCATCAACCGCCGGGTCGACGCCGGCGGTTTCCTCAAAGCGTGCGACACCGCCGGTACCCAAACCGATGACGGCTACCCGGAGTACGCGTTCACGCTCGACCTCGCTGATCGGGCCGCTACGCTGCTGCGGCAGAAGGGAGCGCGGGTCATCCTGACGCGCGCCAACTCTGCCGGGGTCGGCCCCTGCGTCAATGAGCGGGCGGCGATCGGCAACGAAGCGCACGCCAACGTCGCGATATCGATCCACGCCGACGGCGGCCCCGCCAGCGGGTCCGGGTTCCACGTCATCGCGCCGGCGCCGGCCCCGGACGGCGGCAACGCAGCCATACTCGCGCCGTCGACGCAGCTTGCGCTGGACGTCCGCTCAGCTTTCGCCCGCGCCACCGATGAACCCTTCGCCGACTACGTCGCCAAGCAGGGGCTCATCACCCGCAACGACTTGGGTGGGCTGAACCTGTCTCACGTTCCGAAGGTCTTCATCGAATGCGCGAACATGCGAAACGCAGCGGACGCGCTTCACGTCAAGGACCCGGCGTGGCGGCAGCGAGCCGCCGACGGGGTCGCCGCGGGAATCGAGACCTACCTCGAGCGATAGCCACCAGTCGCGCCCATCCCGCACGTCGCTCGCTGCAACACCGGCGGTAGCAGGGCCGGGCAGTCTCGGCCATCGACGAATCTCGCGTCGCCGTGTCAGTTCGTCGGCTTGGGAAGCTGCCATGGTTGGTGCCATCCGCCGAAGTCGTTGGTCAGGTGTTCGGCGGCGGCTGGGCCCCATGTTCCAGGTGCGTAGGGCCCGGCTTGCTCGGTCGAGGCGAGCAGGGGGTCGAGGATTCTCCAGGTCTCCTCGACCGAGTCCTCGCGAGTGAAGTGGCTCTGGTCGCCCTGCATGGCGGCGTACAGCAGTTCTTCATATGGGGCGGGGATGCGTTCGCCGGCACTGTTGAAGTCGACGTCTAGCTCGATCGGGCGCAGTCCAGGCCCGTCGCTGCGCTTGGCGTGCAGGACCCAGCGTGCGCCGGGACGCGGATCGATGAGCAGCACGATCTGGTTGGGGTCGACGTCCTCGTCTGATGCCGAGAAGCCGAGGGAGGGCGGGGTTTTGAAGACCAGGCGTACTTCGGTCTGGCTGAGCGGCAGCGACTTGCCGGCCCGCAGGAAGAACGGCACGCCAGACCAGCGCCAGTTGTCGATCTCCAGCCGCAGGGCAGCGTAGGTCTCGACCGTTGAGTCGGCTGCGACGCCGGCGACCTGGCGGTACCCGTCGTACTGGCCGCGCACGTAGTGACTGGGCTGGGCCGCCGGCATGGCCGCGAACACGTCGCGCTTGCGGTTGGACAGCGATTCCAGATCGCCGCGCGCCGGAGGTTCCATGGCGACCATCGCTAGCACTTGCATCAGATGGTTCTGTACGACATCGCGAAGGCAACCAACATGATCGTAGAAGCCGCCTCGGCCCTCGACGCCGAAACTTTCCGCCATTGTGATCTGGACACTGCTGACATAGTTGCGGTTCCAAAGTGGCTCTAGCACGGTGTTGGCAAACCGCAGGTGAAGGATGTCCTGCACGGAAAGCTTTCCGAGGAAGTGATCGATCCTGTAGAGCTGGGTCTCGGCGAGGACCGAACGCAGCCGCCCGTTGAGTTCCTGAGCAGACTGCAGATCGTGGCCAAAGGGTTTCTCGACCACAACGCGCGCGTTTTTGGTGAGTCCCGCCGCGGACAGGCCTTCCACGACTCGGCCGAATAATGACGGCGGGATCTCCAGGTAGAACACCGGCGCCGCGGACTTGTCGATCGCGCTGGCGACAGCGGCGAACGTCGCGGAGTCGCTGAAGTCGCCACCGACGTACGTCATTCGCCGGCATAGCCGGCTGAGGACGTCTTTGTCGGGCTTGGCTTCACCGAGCGCGGCCGTGACCGACTCCGACGCGCGTTGGCGAAGATCGTCGTCCGTCCAACTCTCCGCTGCCACTCCGACAATCGGGCAGTTCAACAAGTTGCGACGCTCAAGCTGGTACAGCGACACGAACGTCATCTTGCGGGCCAGATCGCCGCTGACTCCGAACGCGACAAAAACGTCAGCTGGCTGTGAGCCACGTTCCTCGCTCGGCATTAGCCCTCCGAGATTGGTCGATCTCGTCCGTCGTCCTCGCCAGATTAATGCCCGGGGCCCTGCCGCGTTGTGCATGGCCGTCGGGATTGCTCGCGGCGCCGCGGACATGGAGGTAGCGGGTGTTGACCTCGACGACGAAAGCAGACGTCGCTATCCATGTATGCGCCCCTTCCTGAAACGGACTACCGGGCGACAGTGCCGAAGGTCCCCCAGAAATGGGCGGCGTCGTTCGGGCCTTTCTGCTCTGGCTCGCGAGAGGGCTGGTGTGGAGGCTGCTGGTGGAGGTCATTACATGGTCAAGAACTGGCTCGTCATGGAGACAGGTCCGGATGGTGACCGAGCGCCCTACCGAGCGCGGGTCGTAAGCGCCGGGCGCCACCTACCGTCGAAACATCTCACGACCGACGAGCTGATGGCGACGACGCGCCACCGTACGCACATCGACCTGGAACGCCTGACGGGCATCCATGAGCGGCGCGTGTCCACCGGCGAGGACGATTCCTACAACCTCGCCACGGCGGCCGCCCTCGACTGCCTTCAGCGCTCGGGTCAGTCCGCCGACGCGCTCGACGTGGTGATCAGCTGCAGCATCACGAAATTCCGTGACGGCCTCACCCAATGGCTTGAACCCACGATGAGCATTGCCGTGGCCCACGCCATCGGCGCGACGAACGCCATGACGTTCGACCTGTCCAACGCATGCGCGGGCATGCTCTCCGCCGTGACAGTTCTCAACAACTGGATACGGCAGGGTCTGGTCGAACGCGGCCTCGTGGTGAGCGGCGAATACATCTCACAACTCGGTACGAACGCGGCGCTGCACGTCCGCAACATCATGAGCCGCGAACTCGCATCACTGACGCTGGGCGACGCCGGAGCCGCGCTTCTGCTTGAGCGCGCACCCGAGGGCGTCAAAGGAATCAGCGTGGCCGGATTCACGACGGTGGCCGACCACAGCCGCCTGTGTCTGGCCTATCCCAGCAGCGGCGAACCGGGCGCCCGCATGTTCACCAAATCGCGGGAGCTACAAAAGGTGGCGATCGCGGCTACCCCCGTGCTGCTGCAGGAGGTACTCGACGCCGCCGGCATCGCGATCACCGATATCGACCAGGTGATCACCCATCAGACATCCGCCCGCGCGGTGCGCAAAATCATGGCTGGCATCACCGAGGAGCTCGGCGATGGACCCCGCAACGACGCCGTCATCACCGTCGACCGATACGGCAACACAGCGTCGACCAGCCACACCGTTGCCCTCATCGAGGAGATGGAGGCCGGCCGGATTCAGCCCGGGGAAACCGTTGCGTTGATCGCTCTGGCGTCGGGCCTGGAGATCGGCATCGTGCTACTCACAGTCGACGAGGAGTTGTTAGCCAGCCATGGGCACGATCATTGACCACCAAAGCTTCATTAGCCACGGATGGCGAACCCGCCACAGCGCTTTGCGCCTGGCCGTATCTGCCTCCCGCACCTGCCTCGAAGCGGCGGGCTGCCCGCCGAACGATGTGGACCTGCTCATCAACGCCGGCCTCTACCGCGACCGAAACCTTGGAGAACCTGCCCTAGCAGCGCTCATTCAGGAGGACATCGGCGCCAACACCGAAGATCCCCACCCGGACACTCACGGCACATTCTCCTTCGACCTGTCCAACGGGGTCTGCGGGGTACTCACGGCGCTCCAAATTGCTGACGGGTTTCTTCGCGCGGGCACGGCGCAACGCGTACTCGTGGTCGCCAGCGACGCCAACCCGGGCCACGGCTTGAGCAAGGATTTCCCCTTCGCGGCTGCCGGTGGTGCGCTGCTGTGCCGGTGGAGCGACGACGAGTCCGGGCTCGGCAAGGTCCGGTGGGCCAACTTCTTCGACGACGCCGAGTCCTACCGCTCGACGGTCAGCGTCGAAAAGGGACGCAATGTGCTCCGGGTCGAGCATTCTGCGACGGCAGACGAACAGTTCGCCGTCGCCGCCGCGAAGGTGGCTCGCGAGTGCCTGGACGTCGCGTCCGTCGATCTCGCCGACGTTGACCTTGTTCTTGCCGCACCGCCCCACCCCGATTTCACCGCCACGCTGGCCTCGCACCTCGGCTTTCCGGCGCAGCGGATATGCGTCGCACACGACAGCCGGACCCACACCGCAGCGCTCATCGGGGCGCTCCACGAAGCGCTCTCCGCACGACGCATCCAGGCCGGGAGCAACGTTCTGCTGCTCGCCGCAGGGGCCGGCATCACCGCCGGAGCCGCCCTCTACCGAACCCCGAAACACCCTATCGAATAGGTGATTCCGGGGGGGCTCCCCACTGCGGATCGTCTGGCATGGTGCCAGGGCCGCTCGAAAGTTCGATGCGGTGTCTTCAGCGCCCCGGTGAGGGTTTGTCAGAGCCGGCTGGCCGCCCGCTTGGCGACCGCTTTCGCCCGCGCCTCGGATGATGAGCCCGACCCAGTGGTCTCCAGGAGGATCACCACCAAAGCCTGGCCTTTGTAGAACTCGATGCTGGCGGCCGGACCTGCAAACACGCCGAATGCCGAGTCGCCAATCCCTGGGACGTCGACCAGCTCAACCTTCGGCGCCAGTCCCCGCGCATGCAAGAATGCGGCCTTGCCCAGCCCAGGCACGACATTGACCCTGACGAGCGCGGGGTAGGCGCCGTAGGTACAAGAGCTAGCGCCGCTTTGGGACAGCGCCTGACCCCGACCCGGATCCTTTCCTAGTGCTTTGGCGGCGTCCTGCTCTGTCACCGGCGAGCAAGCTTGTGTCGAGTTGCCCGCGGCGTCCTTCGCCACCGGAGCGGCGCTGCGGGCTGAGCTGCTCGCTGCGCCGGGAGCGAGCGCCGACCACGAACCTTTCCCGCACGCGCTGAGCAACAGGCATCCTGTGGCGGTTACTGCGATGAAGATTGTGCTCACGTGTGGCTTCTTCATGAGGGTCTCTCTCGTAGCGGATGGCGAATGCAGTCGGTGCGGCGGGTTGCAGACCGAGTCAAGCCCCGCTCGTGTGCAGCAGCGCACCGCTGGCGTGGATGACGTCGAGACGATGAACGGTGGGCTCGCCGGCCGGTCGCTCGCCACCGAAGGCAGCATTGACCGCCGGGTGGATGACTTGGTCGAACGCTTGGGCGCAGGCCTCTTCGGACTCCCAGACGTCGATGTAGCGCAGCCGCCCGTCAGGCTCCCGAACGCACAGGTGCAGCAAGGCGCCTGCGATCGGCTCGGGGCCGATGTTTTCGATGATGCGGCGATACAACTCCTCCCCGATGGGGACGTCCTGGATGTAGGCGTAGACCATTTGGACACCTCGCGATATATTGACCCGAACAATCTTCGGATGAATAGGGTGACCGTACGGCCGATGAGCGACGACGTCAAGGATCAGCCGGGTGGCAAACGGAGCTACCACTCGCCGCGGCGGCTCGAGCAGGCTGCCGCGACCCGCACCGCCGTGCTGGATGCCGCCAGGGAGCTGTTCATCGCCAACGGGTACACCGTGACGACGATTGCCCAGATCGCGGCCGAGGCGCGCGTCTCGGTCGACACCGTTTACGCCGCCGTGGGGCGAAAACCCGCGCTGCTGCGGGAACTCGTCGAAGCGGCGATCTCCGGCACCGGACAGGCCGTGCCCGCCGAGCAGCGCGACTACGTCGTTCGGATCGCTGCCGCGGCTACCGCGCTCGAGAAGATCTCGATCTACGCCGAGGCGATCACCGCCATCCAGGAGCGGATGGCGCCGATCTATCTGGCGCTACGGGACGCTGCAACAACCGATCAGGACTGCGCCGCTTTGTGGGCCGAGATCTCAGCCCGACGCGCGAAGAACATGCGCATGTTCGCCGTCGACCTGCGCTCCACCGGGGAGCTGCGCGCGGAGCTTTCGGACGATCAGGTCGCCGACATCATTTGGAGCATGAACGCCGCCGAGTACTGGGTGTTGCTTGTCCACGAGCGCCACTGGAGTCCCGCCGAATTCGCTTCCTGGGTCATCGACGCCTGGACCCGGGTCCTGCTGGCCTGAAAGCCTGCGAGCCCAGAAGGACAAAGCACTGGGACTTCCAAACCGGAGCCGTCCGCAACTACTCCTCGCGGGGTGGGAATCGGTCGGGTACGAGTGCAGCCAGTGCTTCTTGGATCGGCGGTGGGGATTTGAGTTGCCGCCGCCCGAAAGCACGCATCATTGTTCTTAGTCCGTCGCCGAGACCATGGGGGGGAATTGCGATCTCATATTCGACGGTGCCGGACCCGCGCTTGGTAGTGCGAACGTCGCCGATATCTCCCAGCAATCGGGCGACGCCCACATTGTCGGCCGCAACAAGCGCCGTGAAACGGCGAATGCCTTCTCGGCGGGCACGATCAGTCAGCCGATTCAGCAGTTCGGTGCCGAGTCCGCGGCGTTGCCAGTCGTCAACGACGACGACGGCAATTTCGGCGGCTTCCGGATCGCTGGCCTGACGGATGTAGCGAGCGATGCCCAAGCCGCGCCCGTCGACTTGGTCCAGCGCGCCAAGCGCCTCGTGGTTGTGGTGGTCGATCTCAGTGAAGTAGCGCAGCTCCGCCGGGAACAGCTCGGATTTGCTGGTCAGGAAGCGCAACCGGCGGGATTCGGCACTCAACCTAGCGAAGCCGTCGGCCAAGAGCGGAGCGTCGCGGGGTTGAACCTGCCGTATCAAGACGATTGACCCGTCGCCCAGCGCTACCCGCTTGCCGCTCACCGTCTGCTCACCGCCCACGCGGCCATGCCGATCACGCGCATGCAGTGCTGGACTCGGCCTAGGCTGAGCCTGCTCTGCGCGATGGCGAACTCCGCGCCTTCTGGCCCGAGCCGGTTCGCCGCCATCACGCGCGCCCCGTCGAAGGGAGCTCGCCGTGTCCCTCATGGTCGTGGTAGCCGCGCACTGCCAGGTCCCGCACTAGCTTCCGTCCGGTGACAACGAGCTTGTCCTGCAGTCCTCGAGGAATCGAGAGAGGCGGTCCTGGAGGTCGCGGCTGTGCTCGCTCTGGGAAAATCCCACGTAGTGAGGGTAGGCGCTTAGCAGCCGTTGCCGTAACGACCAAAGGTCCTGCCGGATCAGGACGCACGGCTGTTCGATCGGCTGCCCGGTCAGTTACCTTTCCAACTCAGGCTTGGAGGTCTTCACACGTGCACATCGCCATCGCGCCTAGCACCTTCACCGGCGCCAGCATCGACCCCCGGCGCGTGAGTAGGTCATGAGCGCCGACCTCACCCCCCCGGGAGCCTTTCGGTTCGTTGATGTCGACGGGGTGCGCCTGCGAGTCCGCATAAGGGGCGATGGGCCACCCTTACTGCTGATCATGGGGGTGGGCGGCAACATCGAAATGTGGGACCCGTTCGACCGTGAGCTGGAGGCCTTGGGTTTCCAGACGATCACCTTTGATGCACCGGGCACGGGCGAGTCGGCAGATCTGCCGCGACCGCGCCGCATGAGAGGGCTCGCGCGAATGGTCGAGCACCTTCTGGACGAGCTCGGCTACGGACGCGTCGACGTGCTCGGCGTGTCATTTGGCGGCGCGCTCGCCCAGCAGTTGACTCGACAGGCTCCCGACCGCGTCCGCCGTCTCGTGCTCGCCGCAACCTTCCCGGGCATGCCCGGACTGGGTGGCGTGCCAGGGAAGCCGAGTGCGCTGATCAAGCTGGCCACGCCGCGGCGCTATCACGACGCCAACTATTCCCTCGCCGGAGCGGACCGCCTGTACGGAGGGCGAGCCGCCGGCGTCCCCGACCACTATCTGGCTGCCCGGTTAGCGCGACCGCCATCCGGGCGGGGATACCGCCACCAGCTCTGGGCTGTCCAGGGGTGGACGATGGTGCCGTGGCTCAGGACCCTTCGCCAGCCAACGCTCGTCCTCGCTGGAGACGACGACCCGCTGGTACCGCTGCTTAACGGACGCATCCTTGCCCGGCTCCTCCCGGGCGCCCGCCTCGAAGTTATCCGCGGCGGTGGTCATCTTTTTCTCATGGAGTTGGCGCAGCCGACCGCCGTCCTGGTCCGCGACTTCCTTCGCGAGGCAGCGCAGCCGGACGGCGTTGCATCGCCGACGGACACCTCCGGTATCGAACTGGATGCGTCCACCTGATGGGCAAGCCGCTGTGGAAAAGCGGGTTTGACCGGCTCGAACGGCTCGTCGGGGTGCCTCTTGAGCGCTTCGTGCAGACGACGACGTTCGCCAGGACCGGAAGCACACTTCTGAAGATTCAATCCGCGACTCGTAACAACGTCGAGCGCCAGCTAGGCAACCTGTGGCATCTGGCCAACCTGCCCACGCGGACCGATCTGGCTCGCCTGCGAGGGCAAGTCACCATGTTGGACCATGACCTGCAAACGATGAAGCACGCCATCGAAGCCGAAGGAAGGGACAGTGATCGTGCCGAACGCCAGCTGGGTCCCCCGTCTACCGACACCGATGGACGTGGTCACGAGAATCCGAAGGGAGGTCGAACGCGACGCCCTTCGCGCCCGTAACGGCATAAAGTTGGCTGCTGGGGTCCCACGGCCCGGAGTCGGCCTGACCCCGAAGGATGTGGTCTGGCAGCGCGACCGGGCTCAGCTGTGGCGCTACCGCAACGACGCGGTCACCTGGAGCCCGCCGGTGATCCTCGTGGGGAGCCTGGTGAGCCACAGTTACATCCTCGACCTCTCGCCGGGCAACAGCTTCATCGAGCAGTTGACAGCTGCTGGCTTCGATGTCTTCCTGCTCGACTGGGGGGTTGCCGACGAGCGAGATGCCGGCAATACGCTGGAGAGCTACGTGGACGAATACCTGCCCGCAGCGCTTGCGCGGGCGTGCGAGGTCTCCGGTGTCCGACAGCTGAACGTCGTCGGATACTGCCTCGGCGGCACCCTTCTTCTGCTTTCGGCGGCCCATCACCCCGATTTGCCGGTACGCAGCCTCGCAACCATGGCCACACCGGTCGACTTCCGCCAGATGCCCTTCGCCGAACTTTCGCACCTCAACGTCGACTGGGTGCTGGACGAAACAGGTAACGTGCCCGCCGCGGTGATCCGGCAGGGCTTCCGGCTCCTCACGCCGACCGCGGACGCCGTCCAGTACGCCAATCTGCTCGAAAACCTCTGGAAAGATGACTATGTCGTCGCCTACCAGGCGATGACCCACTGGATCGGCGACCACGTGCCGTTCCCCGGCGCTGCCGCCCGCCAGATCGGCGAGATGCTCCTGCAAGAAAACGGGATGGTGGAGGGGACCGTCCGGCTGGGCGGCGAGGCCGTCACGCTGGCAGACCTGCGCTATCCGCTCCTCAACGTGCTGGCCTCCCGCGACAACATTGTGCCCCCAGCCGCTGCCCGCCCAATTCTCGGGCTGGTGGGCTCGACAGACACCGAAGAGCTCGTGCTCGACGCCGGCCACATCGGACTGGTCGTCGGCCGAACTGCCGCCAAAGTCACCATTCCCACAATCATCGACTTTCTGCAGCGCCGCAGCGAGCAGGCGGAGCTGAGGCACTCGCATGCAGGTTGAGGAGCTAACCCGGGAAAACCTCGATGACGTCGCGCGTTTCCTGCGGGATCTGTCCGAACTGGATCGAACGTTCATCAAAGAAGACCTCAGCGAGGCAACGGTGGCGGGTTGGGCTGCCGAAGACGAACGTGGTCGCCGCTGGGTGGGGACCGATGAGGGCGGGACCGTGCTGGGGATCGTTGCGGTGCTCCCCCTCGCTGGGTGGTCCAGCCACGTCGGCGATCTCCGACTCGTCGTCCATCCAGCCAAACGCGGTCAGGGTGTCGGCAACGTGCTGGCCAAACATGCGCTGCAGCAAGCCGTACGCCGGGGTCTCGAGAAGGTCATCGTCGAGGTCGTTGCCACACAGCAGTCAGCAATTGGGATGTTCACCGGACTTGGCTTCGACATCGAAGCGATCCTTTGTGACCACATCCGTGATCGCCAAGGACGGCTTCAGGACGTCGTCATCATGGCCCACAGCGTCGCCGAGCAATATTCCGCGATGGCGGCGGCGGGCCTTGACGCAGACCTTCCACTGCCCTGATACGGGAATTCTGGTTCGGTTCCGAAAACCCGGCCTGAGAGAAAGGCGAAATGATGGCATATCCGTTTGACACCAGTGACATCGAGGGTGGGCCGGACGGTCCCCGACGGTACCGCTCGCTTCCGGAAAACCTCGTAGAG
>JBBRSE010000002.1:0-166520 GCA_038245655.1 Mycobacteriales bacterium
AACCCACAAACGCAGCTCCCAGCGCCCGACTAATCCACGGCCTCACACGGACCAAGGAGCAACGACGTCTGCGGGCACCCACGTTGCAAATTTTCAGCCCGGAACGGGCCTCCCCGCCAGGGGAAGACCAGGACTAATCCGAAAATCCAAAGTGCATGGGCAGCCGGGCGGGACCACCGGAACGCTGCGGGGCTACATCTAACAGGGCAACACCCTCTGGACGGCCACCCGCGGGATCACCAACGCCTGGTCCACCGCGGCGGACAACGCCCCGATCCTCGGCATGAACGAGGGCAAGGTCGACCCGGGCCTCGGCACGTACCACGTCACCACCCTGCAGGGCGGCTCGCATTACACGATCGTCGCCACGGTCAACGGCGTCACCAAGCAGTGGCTCGCGGACGTGCAGCCGGTCGTGAACGCCTGCTCCTCGACCCGGTTCGATCTGCACTTCTGAGCAACGTTCCATCCTACCCCCGCGTCTGTCTCTGGCTGATAGCTGGAACAGACGACCGGGACGGGCGGGATCACCGTGGAACGTATGGACGGCGAACGGCTACGACACCTGCTGCACGAGGCGGCCTCTGAATCGCCGCCCGCCGGCGGCGGAGCCCGGCGCGTCATCGAGCGCACGGATCAGGAGGGGCTGACTTCCCAGCGGCTCACGCCGCCCCTCTGGCCCCGTCGCCGCCTGCTGCGCATCGGTGGTGCCTGCGCCGCCGCGGTGGTCCTGGTGGCCGCGTTGGGGCTCGCCGTATCGAGTTCTCATCGCCCGGACTCGTCCTCTTCCTCGTCCCCGTCCTCCAGTTCGGCGGGAAGTAGCACGGACGGGACCCTTTCGCTTCCGACCGCCGCCGCAGGGGTGGGCAAATCCGGCTCCACGAGTGCGCAGGTGCCGGCGCGCGCCTCGCGAGTGGTGCAGACCGGGCAGGTCTCCCTGGAGGTCGCACGCGGCAAGGTGCAACCCACGCTCGATCGTCTCAGCGCCATCGCGACCGGAGTTGGCGGCTACCTTTCGGAAAGCCGCATCGATTCCGGGGCGGACACCCCCTCGGGTACGAGCACGCTGCGCGTTCCGGTCGCCAGTTTCAGTTCGGTGCTGGGCCAGGTCCGGCACATCGGAAAGGTCACATCCACGAGCACGCAAGCGCGTGACGTCACGGCCGAATACGTCGACCTCGGGGCGCGCATCAACGCGCTCACCCAGACCCGCGCGACATTTCTGACCCTGCTTTCCAAGGCCACCACGATCGGCGACACGCTCGCGGTGCAACAGCAGATCCAGCCCGTCCAGACCCAGATCGAACAGCTCCAAGGTCAGCAGAAGCTGCTGGCTGACACGTCCGATCTCGCCACGCTGGCCGTGAGCGTCGCGCAGACTGGCGGCGCGTCGCCGGCCCCAGCGACCCACCATCGGAGCGGCTTCTCCAAGGCGTTCCACGACGCGGTTCACGGCTTCAACACGGGACTGCAAGCGCTCATCACGGTGGCCGGTCCGCTACTGCTCGCTGTGCTCGTCTTGGGCGCGCTCGGCCTTCTCAGTCTGCTCGGATACCGGCGCCTGCGACGCCGCTATGTCTGAGGCGCGCTATGACGATGCGGGAAACCAAAAGGTTGAGGAAGATGTCGCTGGCGGCGCAGATCTCGACCATTTCCTCAACCTTTCGGCGAGGGTGCGATGACGGCGCGACGGTGGCTCGTGGGCGCGACCGCGGTCGCCCTGGTGGGATGCTCCAGCTCGCCGGCGAAGTCGCCCGCGTCGGCGAGGACGCCCTCGCCCGCCCTGACCCCGGCGGCGCTGACGGGCCGCTGGATCCCGGCCGACCACACATACCGGACCCACCCGCAGGTCGTCTTCGTCGCCAACGGACGCTATAACGCAACGGACGGCTGCAACAGCACCGCCGGCCGCTGGGTCATGGGGCCAGGCGGCGAGTTTGTCGCCACCGGGGGGTCATGACCCAAATCGCATGCGATGGCGCCCCGGTGAACGACTGGCTTTACGACGCCCGCCGGCTGCGCTTCGACGGCCAAACTCTCGTCCTGTTCAACGCCAATGGCGCCGAGGTGGCCCGGCTGACCCGCGTCTATCCGACGTGAACCGGTGCCGCCGCCCCGTCCTCGATCAGCAGCGGTCCGCGCTTAATGAGCAGTGCGACCACGATGGCCCCGAGCACGAAGATGATCGCGGCAGCGGTGAAGGCGGTCGTGTACGAGCGCAGGCTGGCCTCGGCGATGACCGCCGGGGTCGGTGCGTGTGCGCTCAGGTAGCTGGTGGCCGCGTCTGCCGCCAGCGTGCTCAGCAACGCCGTACCGATCGAACCGCCGATCTGCTGCCCCACATTCACCATGGCGGAAGCAACACCGGAGTCCTCGAAACGGACCCCGGCGGTCGAGGCGTTGATGGCGGGCGCGAACACCAGGCCCAGCCCAGCGCCGACGACCAGCAGGCCCGGCAACACCCCGCCCGCGTAACCACTGCCGACGGTGAGGCGACCCAACAGGAGCATGCCGCCGGCCGCGATTGCCATGCCCGCGGACATCATCGGCCGCGGCCCGAAACGTGGCACGAGGCGCGCTCCGAGCGTGACGGTCGTGCCGGTCAAGGCGAAGATCATCGGAAGGAAGCCGAGGCCGGTTCCCACCGGGCTGAATCCCAGCGTTTGTGACATGAAGTAGCTGAGGAACAGGAACACCGCAAAGATTCCGGCACCCACGATCCCGATCGAGAGGTAGGCGCCCCCGCGGGTGCGGTCGAGCACGACGCGAAGCGGCAGAAGCGGGTTCGGGACCCGCGATTCCAGCAGGGCGAACGCGACGAGCGCGATGGCGCCGAAGACGATCGGGCCGATGGTGGCGACGCTGCTCCAGCCGCCCGACTCGGCGTGGCCGAGGCCGTACACGATGCCGACGAGGCCGAGCGTCACCGCGAGTGCGCCTGGGACGTCCAACTTGGGACGAGCCGTCGTGGACTTGTGGCGAGGGATGAAAATGAGCGCTCCGGCCACCGTCACGGCCGCCATGACCAGGTTGACGTAGAGGCACCAGCGCCAGGACAGGTACTCGGTGAGAACGCCCCCGAGGAGCAGGCCGACCGCGCCGCCGGCGCCGGAGACGGCACCAAAAATTCCGAACGCTCGGGCGCGCGACTTCGACTCGGTGAACGTGGTGCTCAGCAGGGCCAGGATGGACGGCGCGAGCAGCGCGCCGAAGACGCCCTGGGCGGCCCGAGCCACGACCAGCATGCCGAAGCCGGAAGCCGCTCCCCCGACCGCCGACGCGACGGCGAATCCGACGAGGCCGATCATCAGCGTCCGCTTGCGGCCGAACAGATCGGAAAGCTTCCCGCCGAGCAGCAGAAGGCTGCCGAAGCTCAGCGAATACGCAGTCACGATCCACTGCCGGTTAGCCGTGCTGAAATGCAACGCCTTCTGAGCGCTCGGCAGCGCGATGTTCACGACGGTCGCGTCGAGCACGATCATCAGTTGGGCCAGCAGCAGGATGACCAGGATCGCCCCGCTGCGCGGCGCCCGAACGTCATGGGAGCTCCCAACGCGGGCAGCCAGCCCTCGTTGTGCCTGGTCGAGCGTGCTCATGGCCCCTCCGAAAAACTTGGCGGACTGCGGCGAAGCGTTGTAAGCGGACATCGGCCGTCCGGTACCGCGACTGTAGCTCAAGCGGACATGACTAGTCCGTTTCGGCGATATGATCGGGACGTGACGTCGACAACATCCGACGAACGCCCGCTGCGCGCTGACGCCGAGCGCAACCGGGCGCGCATTTTGGCGGCCGCCGCCGAGGTGTTCGCCAGCTACGGGCTCGACGCGACGCTTCACGACATCGCCGAACATGCGGGCGTCGGGGTCGGCACCGTCTACCGCCGCTTCCCGGACAAGGAAGCGCTCGTAGAAGCGCTGTTCGAGGACAAGGTCAAGCAGCTCACCGAGCTC
Organism: Mycobacteriales bacterium; assembly: GCA_038245655.1. Taxonomy (GTDB): domain Bacteria; phylum Actinomycetota; class Actinomycetes; order Frankiales; family Frankiaceae; genus DATAZK01. The sequence goes on from JBBRSE010000002.1 coordinate 3,951, forward strand.
GCGGAATTCGCCTGCTCCCAGCCCGACGCGTGGAGCGCGCTGGTGGGCTTCCTGCGCTCCGTCGCCAGCCTGCAGGCCGTGAACCGCGGGCTGCAGGAGATACTGCACGGCAGCGGTTACGGGCAGGAGCGGGTGGCATCAGCCCGCGACGCGCTCATGCCGCTGCTGGCCAGCATGCTGGAGCGGGCGCAAGAGCAGGGCGCCGCGCGGCGCGACGTCGAACCCGCTGACCTGTCGGTCATCCTGCTGATGCTGAGCTCGCTGTCGCTTTACACCCACGAGATCCGCCCTGACGCGTGGCAGCGCTATCTCGACCTCATCCTCGATGGGGTACGGGTCGCTCCCGGCCGCGGGCAGCTCGGCAGCTCGGCCCTGACCGAGGACGAATTGCAAGGCGCCATGGCGAGTTGGCACCGCAAGCGTAGAAGCTGACCCGCGGGCGCCAGTGCGGCCCCATGAGTAGCCCGATGACTTTCTGCGCGCACGCACGTCTTCCCTGGTACGAGCCCGAAGGGAGGTCCGCGTCATGTCGCCTGCTGAACATCCGGCAGGTCGCGGCTTCGTCGCGCTCAACGGGCCCGTGTCGCCGCGCGAAGCCCGCCTGGTGTGCGATCGGGTGCGCGCCGTGTTGTCCGCCGGCGTCGGAGGAATCAGTTGCCGGGTGGCCGGACCCATCGATCTCAGTGTCGTCGACCTGCTGGCCCAGCTGCACCTGCTGGCCCGGCGCTATGAGGCCCGGCTCGACATCCGCGCCGACGGCGAGCAATGGACAGCGCTGACGACGCTGCTGACGTTCACCGGGCTGGATCAGGTCGTCGGCAACCGGAGCCTCGGCGGCCCTGCGAGCCCCGCCGACAGGCGGCTCTAAAGCTGTGCCGGCAGCCCGAAGCGGGCGAACAGCGCAGTGTCCAGAAAATGGTGGACGTGGACGATCTGCCCGGCTGAAAGCTCGACGACCTGGATCGACCAAGGCTCGAATCCACCCTCAGGAGAGACCCGATACTGTCCGAACGCCGGACACCCGTTCGCGACGGTCGGCACCAAACGCGAGCCGCGGCAGCCGATGCCGAACCCGAGGTACCAGGCCTTCAGGTCGGCGCGTCCCCGTAGCCAGAGCGCCAGCGGCGGCATCGAGATGCTCGCGTCCTCGTGCAAGAGCGAGACGAGCGAAGGGATGTCGTACGCCTCGAACGCCTCGACGTAGCGCGCCAGCAGGGCCTGCTCGGCCTCGCCCCGCGGTTCCGCACGGTCGTCGCTGCTGAGCTGGCTCGAGCCGAGGGTGGCGCGGGCGCGCTGCAGCGCGCTGTTGACCGACGCCACGCTCGTATCGAGGAGTTCGGCGACCTCGGACGCCTGCCAGCACAGGACTTCTCGCAGGATCAGGACGGCGCGCTGGCGGGCCGGAAGGGTCTGCAAGGCGGCTATGAACGCGAGGCGCACCGAATCCTGGAAGACCGCGCGCTGCGCCGGGTCGGCTTCCAGCGGGACAACGTCAGAATCGGGCATCGGCTCGATCCAGATCGAATCGGGAAGCGGGGTGCCGGGATCGGTCGTCGCCGGGACCGGCGATGAAAGGTCCATCGGCAGTGCCCGCCGCTCACGGCTACGCAGGGTGTCCAGGCAGACGTTGGTGGCGATCCGGTAGAGCCACGAGCGTAATGACGACCGGCCTTCGAACCGGTCGAAGCCCTGCCAGGCCTTGACCAGCGCATCCTGCACCGCATCGTCCGCATCGAAGGCCGATCCCAGCATCCGGTAGCAGTAGCCCCGCAGCTCGCCGCGGTACTGCTCCAGCTGGTCGTCGGAACGCTCGGTGACTGCGAGCTGGCTCATGTGGCCGAACCCCCGTTCTCGATGGGCTGGCTCATGATGGCCAACTCCGGATAAAGACGAAGCGGGCGTACGCAACTCATCGGTAAACCCTTCATCGCGTTGATCACATCAGGACCGAAGGCCCTATTGTGCGCCGCGACGCGCGACGACGTTGGACGAGCAGACGTAGCTCTCTTGTGGGTGAGCCTGCCGCTCGGGCCGCGAAACGCCGATGGAGAAAGGGATTCCCGTGAACATCCTCGTTACTGCCGCCAGCAAGCACGGCTCCACGGAAGCGATCGGCAGGGAGATCGAACTCGGCTTGCGCTCGCGTGGGGTCTACGCCGAGTTCTGCCCGCCCGGCGACGTCACAAGCCTGGAGGACTACGACGCCGTCATCATCGGTAGCGCCGTCTACGGCGGCCACTGGATCGAGCCCGCAACGACCTTCGTGGACACCCACTCCGCCGCCTTGCGCAAGCTGCCCGTCTGGTTGTTCTCATCCGGGCCGATCGGTAACCCACCCAAACCTGACAAGGACACGATCGACGTCGAGGGCGTGTTGCGGGCCACTGACGCGCGCGAGCACCGGGTGTTCGCAGGACGCATCGAGCATTCGGAGCTCAGCCTGGTCGAACGGGCCATGGTCAAGGTGGTACATGCCGAAGACGGCGACTTTCGCGACTGGGCCGCGGTACGCGACTGGACCTTCGAAATCGCTGATGCCCTCACCGGCGAGTCCGTTGGTGAGCGGGCAGGCATCCCGGCTCAGCCGACCGACGGGGCCCTCAGCCCGCGACGCTAGCGATCGCCGGAACCTGCTGATTCCGGACTCGGCGAGCCGCCGATGAGCGACACGATGCGTTGCTTGCGATGATCCCACGGCGCGGCCCGCCGCCGCGCGCGTTCGATCTCGTCAGCGTCGTAACGTCGCCGCGCCCAGGGGCTGCCGGGCGTGGCGAGCCTTAGCGCGCCGACAATCCCCACGAACGTGACGAACGTGCTCAGCAGCGCCAGCCAGAACTTGCCTTTCAGCGCGGTGACGAGGGTGAGGACGAGGTTCACGACGACGACGCCGACGACCACCCATCGGGTGGAGGCCTCCGCGGGCCGTAGGTCATCGACGCCGAACGGTGCTGCGCGTACCAGCAGCATTCCGGTCAGGACCACCGCCACGATGACCGCGTCAATGGAGGTGCGGCCCTCTTTTGACCAGTAGACATCCGACAGGCGCAGGAGCAGCGCAAATTCATCCAGTACGAGCCCGGCGCCGATCCCGAAGAGCAAGCCGAGCAGGTCGCGCCATGGGTGGATGGAGCTGACCCCGAAGCTGATCGCACCCGAGCCGAGCATCAGCACGACGCCGAACACCTCGTGATGCAGATGCACGCCACTGGCGGATACGTTGCCCGGCCACCACTTCACCTGGGCCCGGATCATGCGCGTACTCGTGCGAATGAACCCGAACCCACCGACCAGGCCGACAAGCAGCAGCAGGACCGGCTGCTTTCCCGAGGCCACGATCTGCTCGTGGTAGCTGCCGACGAGCCACGACCAGTCCACGACCGAATCTTGGCACCATCCCGGGCTGCGGCTGCACAGCCGGTTGCTGCATTCGGGTCAAGAGCTACGCCTCGGTAGCCGATGCCTCATGGAGCGCACCGCGCGCGATAGCTGTCGCCTGGATGGATGCGAAGCAAGTGACTCCGCGTTCCGCTCGACGAGTCTCGGTCACGGCCACCGCACTCGCGCTTGGCGGCGCACTGCTGATCGCCGGCTGCGCGGCCCCCATAGCTGCCATACCGGCGTCCACCCGCTCCGGCAGCGACTCTCGGCCATCCTGACAGCGACACTGTTGAGCAGCACTTCACAACGCCGCATCAGGCGGCCGCGTCCCCCTGTCCGTTGGTCCCTGCTGGTGACGGGCATTCGACCCTCGCGAGCACGGACTCCATGGGTTTTGCTAGGAGTAGCCAGAAATGCCTAACCCGACTTCCGAACCGGGCCTGTTTGACCTGGCGGCAGCCAGGCTCGGTTCGGAACCTGCAATCGCTGCGGCCGCTTGCACCTCATCGGTGTAGGCGGCCGTCGTGCGCGCGGCGGTCACGTGGTCCGCACGGGCACCGACGCACCTCAGGCGGATACAAATGGCTCCTCGCCGCCAGCTACGACGCGCCGGGACGGCGGTATCGAACGATGAGAACGTCCGGCGCACCCTAGGCAGATCGCTGGTGGCGCACTCCTTCGGAGGGCCGGGTGTCTGATCGCAGCAGCCTCTCGTGCAGCAAGGGAACTACACGGCGTACAGCATCACGACGTGGTCATGGACCCTCACGTGAACGCGCGGGATGTCGAGGGCCTTGATGATCGGTCCGAGCCGCGTACGAACCCGGTCGGCGATGATGTCATCTCTCTCGTCGGGGTCTGGCCCCCGGCCGAGCGCGTCGTAGACATCGCCGCCAAGGCAAGCCCGCCGCGGCGGCGGCTGGCAGGGCCGAAGGTCAGGACCCGGGCGGGCGTCACGGCGCCGGACAAAGGTCCCTGGTCGCTCGGTCGCGGGCCTCTACCGCCGAGGCCGCGTGCGGGCGGACGATCGCGATGTCGAGGAATGTCCGCATCAGCGAAACGGAGCCTGACGTGCGCGTCACCGATCTCATCAGAGGCCCAGCCATCACCGTCGTCCCGGCCACCTCCTTGGCCAAGGCTGCAAGGCTCATGGAGGACGCCGGCGTTGGCGCCCTGCTTGTAGTGGAAGGGGGCCAGCTCACTGGCATCGTGACCGACCGCGACATTGTGGTCAGAGGCGTCGCAGCGGGTTTCGGCAGCGACGCGCGTATCGACTCCGTCATGACCATGCAGCCGGTCACCATCGACGCCAACGCGGATATGGCTGATGCCTCGCAGGCGCTGGCCGAGCGCAAGTTTCGCCGGCTGCCGGTGGTGAACGCAGGATCCGTGGTCGGCATTGTCACCGCCGATGACCTGCTGCTGGCCATCATCAGCCAGCTGTCAGACGTGGTGTGGCCCATCTTCGGAGAGGTCATCGACCCGCAGCACACGACGCCGCTGCCGGTGCGCGTCGTAGCCCCCTGACCCACTTCAAGATCAACGCTCACATGACCATGGTCCGGACGGCGTATCGAGCTCCGAAACAACATCATGTGAGCGGATCAAGGTCGACACGGCGGCTGGACCTCCAACAACGTGGTTCTGTCTACCCCACGTCGATCATGCCGGGTTTGGCAAACGTTCCGGATCGCATCTGGTCATCGAGTTCTTCCGGCGGCACCGGACGGCTCCACAAGTAGCCCTGGCCGAAGCCGCATCCCAGGCGCTGCAGCGCCGCGAGTTGCTCCACCGTTTCGACCCCCTCAGCGATGGCGACGATGCCCACCGCGCGCGCCAGGCTGACCACGCTGGCGACGATCGCGGAATCATCGGGGTTGCTGTCGAGCCCGCTGACGAAGGAACGGTCCACCTTGAGCTGATCAACCGGGAAACGCTTCAGATAGACGAGGCTGGAATAGCCGGTACCGAAGTCGTCGATGGCCAGCCGCACACCGAGCTGTTTCAGCTCCGTAAGCATGCCCAGCGCGGCCTCGGCGTCATCCATGACGACGCTTTCCGTGACTTCGAGAATGAGCGTCGCGGGATCGATCTGCGCCTCGCCAAGCGCGTCGGCGACCAGCTGAACCAGACCACTGCCGCGGGCGAGTTGGCGCGCCGACACGTTGACGGCCATGTGCAGAGGGCTCCCCTGCGGGCCCATGGTGGACCAGAGCGCGGCCTGGCGGCAGGATGCCTGCAACACCCAGGCGCCAATGTCGCCGATGAGGCCGGCCCGCTCGGCGTCCGGAATGAAGGCGTCGGGGGGCAGCAGTCCAAGGACCGGGTGCTCCCAGCGGACGAGCGCCTCGACACCGAGCAAATGCTCCCCTTCCAGCGAGAAGACCGGCTGGTAGTGCAACCTGAGCTCGTTGCGGGCGACGGCATGACGCAGGTCGGCCATGAGGCTGATGCGGTCGGAGGCGACCTTGCGCAGTTTCTCGTCGAAGAGTTCGGCCCGATTGCGTCCGCGCTGCTTCGCCAGGTACATGGCGGCGTCCGCGTTGCGAAGCAACTCCGCCGCATCGTCAGAGATGGCGAAGGCGACCCCGACGCTCACCGAGAGCGCGAGCTCGCGGCCGTCCACCTTGAGCGGCTGCTCCACCAGGCCGAGCACCCGGGAGGCGATACCGAACGCCGTCGACTCACCCTCCAGACCCTCGCACAGCACGACGAACTCGTCGCCTCCGATCCGGGCTACGGTGTCCGACGGGCGGACCGCGGCGCGCAGGCGCTCGGCCACCACTTGCAGCACTTCATCGCCGGTGTGGTGGCCGAAGGAGTCGTTGACGTCCTTGAAGCCGTCGACGTCGCAGAACAACGCGGCGACCGATCCGGTGGTGCGATGGCCTCGGGCCAGTGCCTGATCAATGCGATCGACGAGCAACGCCCGGTTCGGCAGCCCGGTCAGCGGATCATGCAGCGCCCAGTGGGCCAACTCCGCCTCGGCCTGGCGCAGGCCGGTGACGTCGGAGATCATGCACAACGAACCCGCGGCACCGTCGCCGGCCAGCAGGATCGGCGCGGTCGAGACAAGCAGGTTGATGTTGCTGCCGTCCGGTCGCATGGCCAGCACTTCGTACTTCGATGCGGCCACCGGCGAGTGCGGCCCGCTCCCGCCTGGTGGCTGCGGCGGCGATGTGCCGAGCAGCAGGGATGCGTTAGTTCCGGTCAGCTCCTCGACGTCATGCCCAAGCAGCGCTGCTGTGCGCGGGTTGGCGAACGTGAAGCAACCGTCGCCGTCCAGGATGCTGATGCCCTCCTGGGCATTTTCGACGATGGTGCGGTAGCGCTCCTCGCTGGCCCGAAGTGCACGCTCGGCGCGCCAGCTCTCGGTGACGTCCTCGGTGTGCACGACGACCAGGTCGGGCGGAACCGGGACCATCGTGACGCGCAGGTGCAATTGCGATCCCGGAGCTTCGGCCTGGCTGACGGTCTGCGCCTCGATCACGATCTGTTCACGAAGGCAGCGGTTCAGATCGGCCAGGAGCCCGGGATTGTGGCGGTAGTACGCGTTGGCCGAAAGGCCGAGCGCGTCCGCGGCATGGCCGCCGGTCTGCGTGTCCGCGGCCTCGTTGTAGTCGATGAGGATGAGCCCGGAACGGCTGCTCTGCCAGGTGAAGGCGGGCACCGGCGCGCCCTTGTAGAGCGCCTCGAAGCGTTGCTGACTGGCGCGTACCTGCTGCAGCAGCGAATGCTCCGCAGTGAGGTCGGTGAACGTCAGACACGTGAGGATCTCGCCATCGACGTCGAGCCGGCAGATCCCCACATGCGCCGCCACCACGTCGCCGTTCGGGCGCCGAAGCTCGAGGTCGAGCGTCGTGGCGACGATGGTCGGACTCATAGCTGCCAGGAAGACGGCTGCGCTGGGGGGGCTCACGAAATCGACCATTTGCTTGGCGATCACGTCCGAGACCTGACAACCCAGCAGATCCCCGAGCCGCTGGTTGGCGTACAGGACGACACCGGCGCTCGACAGCGTGACGGCGCCCTCCTGCATGTTTTCCACAAAGATTCGGTACGGCCGATCGGCGCTGGACAGCGTGAAGACCTGCGCCCCGGGTGCGCTGCTGTTGACAACCAGCGCGTCGACCTCACCGAGGCGTATGGCGCGCAGCGTCTCCTCGGCTTCGAGCAACCTGAGCTGGGTGCCCGCAAAGTCAGCAAGTTCCCGCTGGGCAGCACGAAGGCGTTCGCCGAGGTCGTGGTTGCCGCGTAGCAACGTTTGCGCACGCAGGGCAGGCATAGCGGTGTCACGGCCCTGACTGTTTTGGCCGCCTTGGCGAGGCGCCGGCGCACCAGTCACAGCTATGCCTGCTCCGGTTGAACGACGAGCGGTTCGACGTCAAGCGCCAACAGGACCCGGGACGTGTTCGACAGATCACCCACGAGGACGCGCTTGGGAAGCGGGAAGTCCTTTATCAGCGTTGGTGAGGCAAGCACTCCGCGGCTGGTGACGAGGTCGGGGTTGCGGTAGACGTCCACCACCACAAGCTCATAGCGATCGCGCAAGTACGCCTCACACAAGGCGCGGACGTCGGCCACAGCCCGGGCTGACAGGGCGGACGCTCCGGCCACAAACAGCGTCAGGTCGTAACGCGCCGTCCCCAGTTCGACGAGTGCCCGCTCGAACTCTTGAAGCGTTTCGCCGTCGTCCACGGGCAAGGCTTCCGGGACGACGCGGCCGCCGGCAGTGATCCCGTCCGGGCTCACGTCGCGGGCCCTTCAGCTTGCAGGCTCAGCAGCACGCGATCGGTGTTGGACAGGTCGCCAATGATCTTGCGCATCGGCGCGGGCAAGGCGCGTACCAGGGTCGGGATCGCCACGATGTCATCGCTTTGAGCCAGCATCGGGCGCTTGACAAGATCGATGATCTCGATCTCATATCGCCCGGCCAGATGGGCTTCACAGAGGCGCCGCAGGTTCGCAAATGCCTTCAGTGACTTCGGTGAAGCGCCGGCGACGTAGAGGCGCAGGTGCCACACCTCGGTACCGGTATGGGCCAGGATGCCTTGCTCGTCACTCATCATTCCGACGACACCGGGAGATTCGCGCCGCGACTATTGGATTCCACACTGTCGGCGCTGCGCAGCCGACCCTGTTCCACTCGCTGCTCGGCCCGCTCGACTCCGGCCGTCGAGCCCTGGCGTAGCAGCCGATCGACCACATCCGCCTCGGCCTCGAATTCGCGCCACATGATGGCCGCCTGCGCCTCGACGGACTTGCGCCGGCGTTCGAGATTGAGCTTGCGTTGCTCCAAGTCGTGCAAGCGGTCGGTCGCCTTCAGGCGTTCGTCGGCCTCCTGCGCAGCGCGCGCGGAACCGGTGAGGACGTGCTGCGGGCCCACGTAGACGTCAGCAAGCTGAATGCCGTGGTCGGTGATGAGGAATTCACGGACCTGGTTGGAGTGAGGCATCCCGCGCGACTTCAGGATGTAGAGGGCGCGGTTACGCTCGCCGTTACCTTCGATGGGCTTGACCAGCAGCCAGGTGTCGATCAGCGAGGCAATCGCTTGATCGGAACCGTCGATGTCGGCGCCACTGTTAAGGCCCACGAAGAAAGCAGTGATGGACCGCGCCTTCAGATAATCGATCTGGCGAGTCAGCATCGCCGCCACCTCGGCGTCCCGCCCGGCCCCCATCAGATCGGAGATCGGGTCCATGACGACGAGGGTGGGCTGAAAGTCCGTGACGAGCTCCTGGATGGCGAACAGGTGAGCTTCCAAGCCCAGCAGGCTCGGCCGTACGCAGTGGAATTCCAGCAAGCCGGCCTCGATCCACCGGGCCAGGTTCATGCCGACAGACGCCATGTTGCGGATGATTTGCGGTGCCGACTCCTCGAAGGCGACGTACAGGGCGCGCTCGCCGCGCGCGCAGGCGGCGTCACAGACCTGCGCGGCCATGGTGGACTTGCCGGTGCCAGTCGTCCCGCTGACAAGGACGGAGCTGCCCCGAAAGACACCGGAGCCGCCGAGCATTCCGTCAAGGCGCGGGATCCCCGTCGAGATCCGCTCGTCGGACACAGAGTGGTGCAACCCGAGCGACGTGATCGGCAGCACCGACACACCGCGGGCGCCGATGAAAAACGGGTACTCATTCGTGCCGTGCAAGGAGCCACGGTATTTGAGCACCCGCAGCCGTCGGGTCGACGTCTGCTCGGACACCCGGTGATCGAGCACGATGACGCAGTCGGAGACGTACTCCTCGATGCCGTGGCGGGTCAGGGTCCCGTCGCCGCGCTCGCCGGTGATGACGGAAGTGACTCCGCGGTCCTTCAGCCAGGCGAACAGCCGGCGAAGCTCTGAGCGCACCGTCGCCGTGTCGGAGAAGGACCCGAACAGGTTCTCGATGGTGTCGAGCACTACGCGCTTGGCACCGACCTGATCGATCGCGGACCCGAGCCTGATGAACAGCGCCTCGAGGTCCCACTCACCCGTCTCGTCCAAGACCGGCGCCTGCATGTTGACGTGGTCGAGGACCAGCATCCCGTCCGCCTGCAGCTGCGGGAGATCAAAGCCGAGCGATGCGACGTTGGCGCACAGGTCTGCGGTCGTCTCCTCGAACGCCATGAAGACTCCAGGGTCGCCGAACTCGGTGATTCCGCGGACCAGAAACTCCATGCCCAGCAGCGTCTTTCCGCAACCCGCGGGCCCACAGACGAGGGTGCTGCGACCCTGCGGAAGCCCGCCTCCCGTCACCTCGTCAAGACCAGCCACGCCAGAGGGGACTTTCGCCAAGGTGGGAAAAGGGCTGGCGGCGGACGCCCGATTCGTCAGAGGGTCACGCTGGGCAGGCGGATGGGAAAGGGTGACCGTCATGGGTGCAACCAGCTGTCGGTGGGGACGTCCGCCGGGAGAACCTCCCGACATGACGCTCTGAGCGTCGAGCAGGCCGTGATCCAGCAGGCCGTTCCGCGCAGCGTCCACTCTCCCGACGCCGATCGATCAGGGCGATCGTACGCCGTGTGACCGAGTGAACGCAAAACGTGACTGGCAGCCACACTGCGGCCTGACGGCATGCGCCCCATGACCCAGTTTGGGTGGAAATCTGCTCACGGAGAGCGATGAGCAGGCAACTCTCCGGGCAGCAGCGCGCCGACAGATTGCCGCAGGAAATCCATCGTCGACATGATCTCGACGGTCTCGTCGGCAGGTAGGAGTGGCGACTGCGCTGCACCCTCTGCGATCAGAGACGCCAGATGCGCCGCCTCATGGCACAGCGCCAGATGCCACGCAATCGAGTCACGCGGGCGCTCGAGGCGACGGTCGCTCCGCCGGTCCTCGAGTGTGAGTACGGCCGGCGCGTAGAAAGGCCCGGACAGCGCCAGCAGGGCGTCGGTCCCTGCGATCGCGGCGGTCGTGGGGGTGCGGGCTTTGAGCGTGGTGTTGATGAGGGCGTGACTGTGGCGCGTACGCAGGACCGCCGACACCTGCGCATCGACCCCCGTCGCAGCAAGGTCGCCGACAGCGGTCATCGAATCCGGAAGTCCCAGCACGAGGTGGGCGAACGAAACCGGATAGATACCGAGATCCAACAGGGCGCCGCCAGCCAGGGCGGGTGCGAACAGTCGATGGTCGGCGTCGAACGCGAAGTACTGCCCATGGTCAGCGAGCACGGTCTCGATCCGGCCGAGAACGCCGTCGGCGAGCAGCTGCCGGAGCACGTCGGTCTGCGGCAGGAAGCGTGTCCACATCGCCTCCATCGCCACGACTCCGGCCTGCGCGGCCGCATCCATCACCTCGCGCGCTTCGGTGGCGGTGCGGGTGAACGCCTTCTCCACGAGCACGTGTCGACCCGCCTGGATGGCCAACAGCGCATGGTCACGGTGCTCGCTGTGTGGTGATGCGACGTACACGACGTCAACTCCGGGCGCCTCGACAAGTTGTTGGTAGGAGCCGTAGGAGTGCTCGACACCCGTGCGGCGAGCGAATGCCTCGGCCCGCTCTGCGGTACGCGAGCCGACCGCTACTACCTCTTGCCCCGTGTGGCGCTGCAGGGCCTGGACGAACTGACCGGCGATCCCACCGGTCCCGATGATCCCCCACCCGAGCGTGGGCGCGTCCATGGGGGACGGGGTGCGAGCGAGCGGCAGGCTGGTGGGAAATCTCGTCACGCAGAGGACTCTGGCCCATGGCCCGGGCAGCGCCAAGCCCCGCGCCGTGCGCGGGACGCCAGCGGCGGCTCTGAGTTCATTCTGAGATCAGCGGCCGACAGTACGGGTATGGCCATCGTGGATCCGGATCCGACCCGGCAGCGTACGGCGTCCGAGCCGGGCACTGCCGTGCCCCTGGCTGCCTCGGACCACGGCGTGGACGGCAACGCGAAACTCACCGCCGCCAACGGATTGCTGCTCACGGTCCTGCTCGCGATTGAGGGACTCACGATCCTGTCGGTCCGCTCGCTGATCACCATCCACATCTTCATCGGACTGTTGCTGGTGACGCCGATTGCGCTGAAGATCGCCACCACGACCTATCGCTTCGTCCGGTACTACGGCCGCAGCGAGGCCTACGTTCGGCGTGGTCCCCCGCCGATGTTCCTACGAATGCTCGCTCCCCCGCTTGTCATCGCTACCGCCGCGATGATGGCGACCGGCGTCCTGCTGCTGACCCGCAAGCCTGGCGACGCCGGCACGCTGCTTACGCTCCACAAAGGCAGTTTCATCGTCTGGGTGGCATTGATGACGGTGCATTTCCTCGGGCACATCGCAGAGAGCCTTCGCCTGACCGTGCAGGAGTGGCGCGGAGCACCTCGTGGCACCGCCGCCCGACGGGCAAGAACGCCGCGGCGGGCGACCCGCACCTGGGTCCTGGTGCTGACGCTGGTGGCCGGAGTGGCCCTGGCGGCAGCCGTCACCCCATCCAACAGTTGGAGCGGTCACGTTCCCGCCGAGCAACACGATGGCGGCTGACATGCGCAGCGCAGCTCGCCAGTCACCGATCACCCGGGCCGTTGATGCCCGCGAGCGCGGCTTCCGTCGCATCTCCTCAATCACGGCCGGGCTCACCATCGTGTGCGTCGCAGCGACTGGCATCGTGGCCGCAGCGGCCCGCGCCGCCACCATGGCGGCCCGTGCCCATGCGACCTCCGGCTCGACCGGCTCGACCGGCTCCGTCACGGACGATGGAAGCACGTCGCCGAACACCGACGATGGTTCAAGCCAGGGCGCATCTGTTCCCGGCCCCGCGCAGGCGCCGCCGCAGGCCACATCTGCAGGCTCGTGACCCACCAGGCCTAGTGACACCCGGCGGGCGTCCGGCCTCCCGCGCCGTCAGGCCTGAAGACGGGGATGTGCCCGAGCGTCACGACGAGATCGACCCGCCGGCGGAGATGACGTCGTCGACGAGCGCCACGCCGGGATGGTTCAAATCCCTTTAACCGTAGGCGATTGCACCTGTCCGATCAACCCGATGTGGCGGGGCGGGACCAACGTCCCTACTCAGCAGGAGCGTCTCGTTATGTGCTCAAGTGGCCGAAAACCCTGAGGGGGCAGACGTTTCATGACTGACACCACCGATTGCCTGCCGGACGTCACGTACGACGAGTACGAGCACCTCATCGAACGGATGCGCATCGCCCACCCGGATTTGGCCCCGATCGAGGTCCGCCAGATCGTCGATGCCGCCGCCCGTAAACTCGCCGGGGCTCGGCTACGACAGTTCGTACCGCTGCTGGTGGAGCGCGCCGCCCGGGACGCATGTCGGCGGCGAGGGAGCGTCACGCGCCGGGTGGTGAAACTGCCCGTCTAGGCGTCAGTAAAACTAGGTCAGGACGCGGCCGCAGACGCGAGTTGCGCGCACGTCTGCGCTACCGCGGCGACCAGATCTGCATCGTCTCCCAGCGCCGCGTCGAGCTCGCCCAGGATGCGCCGCGCGGCCATCGGGAGCGCGCCGGCGGCCTGCGCCGACAACTGCGCGGCACGCACGTCGACCGTAGCGGCGCCGAGCCCGCGTAGGCAGCAGATCCACGCCGCGAGTACCCGAATCGCCCCCTCCGGCATCCGGCCGGCCGTGCGTTCGGCCCGTAGTACCGGAAGAATCCGGATCGGCAGTTTCTGCGAGCCGTCGGCCGCGATCTGGCCCAACTGGTGATGGATTCGAGGATTGGCGAACCGCTCCAGCAGCGCGCTACGGTACGCCTGCACCTCGGCGGGATCCTGACCAAGGTGCGGCGCGGCCTGCGCCCACCATTCCTCGAGCCAACCGCGGCACACGCCGTCACCAACGGCTTCTGCGACGGTGCGGTGCCCGCGCATCGAGCCCGCATATGCCAGCAGTGAATGGGCTCCGTTCAGCAGCCAGAGCTTGCGTTGCTCGTACGGCGTGACGTCAGTGGTGATGGTGGCCCCCGCCGACTCCCAGCTCGGCCGGCCCGCAGGGAACTCACCGGCAAACACCCATTCGCTAAAGGGTTCCGTGACCACGGGGTAGCGGTCCAGCCAGCCCGTGCCGGACCGGACGGCATCCGCGTCGCCGGGCGCCGGACGCGGGGTGATGCGATCGACAACGGTCGTCACGACCCCGACGGACGCGGTGATCCACTCGGCCAGCCGGGGATCCAGCAGTTCGGCAAGATCTGTTACGACCCGCTCGGCGATGACCCCGTTACCCGCCATGTTGTCGCAAGGCACCAGGGCGATTGGGCCCGCATCTGCCTGGTGTCGGGCCGCAAAACCGGCGACCAACCGGGCCGGCGCCGTGCGCACCCGCGCCGTCCGATCCCGCCGCAAGGCTTCGAGATCCGCCCGGATCTCGGGCCGGTCCGCGGCCAGCCCGCCGAGCGGTCTGCTGAAGTATCCCGCCTCGGTGATCGTCAGCGTGACGGCGCTGAGCGCAGGGGAGCGAAAGTGCTGCAGCCAGGCCGCGTGGTCATCGGCCGGGTGTGTCCGCGAGAGGCTGGTGACCAGCTCGAAGCGGTCCTCATCGCTCGCCCGGGTGACCAGCGTGTAAAGGCCGTCCTGCGCAGCCAGGTCGCCGGCGAGCGAGCCGCCACGGCCCGCGAATGCCGCGTAACCCCACTGCGACGCGTCCAGGGCGCGGCCGGTGTACCAAGCCTGATGCGCCCGGAAGAAGCTGCCGAGGCCGAGGTGCACCAACCGCACCGGGTACGCGCGGAGAGTCCGATCGTTCGCCCGCGAGAGCCCGCCGGTCTTCACAGTCTGAAGACGGCTGCCGGACGCCCGGCCACCAGGTCGACAGCCACCTCTGACGCTTCGCCCTCGTCCAGTCGGTGCTCGACGACGAGCCGGCTCAGGTAGCCGGCATCGAGTCGGCGTGACATGTCGTGACGAGCTGGAATCGAGCAGAAAGCCCGCGTGTCATCAACGAATCCGGACGTTCGCGAGAAGCCGGCCGTCTCGGTGACGGCGGCCCGGAATCGGCGGATCGCGTCGGGTGCATCCAGAAACCACCACGGGACTCCGATGAACAGCGCCGGGTAGAACGCGGCGAGTGGAGCCAGCTCACGCGACCACACCGTCTCATCCAGTGTGAAAGCGACAAGGTGGAACCCCGGGTACGTGCCGTAGCGCTCGAGCAGGGGTCGCAACGCATCCGTGAACTCGACCCGGATCGGAATGTCGTGGCCGGTGTCGGCGCCGAATCGTTCGAAAGTCGGCCGGTGATGATGGCGCCGCACGCCCGGATGCAGCGTCATCACCAGTCCGTCATCGCACGACATCCGGGCCATCTCGAGCATCATATGGCGACGGAAAGCCTTTGCCTCGTTGGTGTTTACGCGGCCGGCGCGCGCCTCCCGGTAGATCCGCGCCGCCTCGGCCGGCTCGAGCGGGTCCGTCCCCACGTCGGCGTGACTGTGATCCGCGGACACCGCACCGTGGGCGATGAAATGGCGGCGTCGTTGCTCCAGCGCGCGTAGGTAGCCGGAGAAATCGCCGACGTCCGCGTCCGCGGCAGCGCCCAACCCGTCGACAGCAGTGGCCCACCTCGGCGCAGCCGGTTCCAGATAGCGGTCGGGCCGGAACGTGGGGATGACGCGTCCCGTCCAGGTCGGGTCGGCGGCGAGCGCCGCGTGACTGGACAGCTGCGACGCCGGATCGTCGGTGGTCGCAAGCACCGAGAGGCCGAAGCGTCGGTAGAGGGCGCGCGGGCGATAGGCGTCGGCCGCGAGGCAGGACGCGATCTGGTCATAGATGGCATCGGCGGTCCGCGCCGAGGGTCGGACGGTGACACCGAAAATTTCGGAAAGCTCGGCCTCCAGCCAGAAGCGCACCGGCGTCCCGCGAAAGAGCGGCCACCGTTCGCACAGCAAACGCCAGCCGCGGCGGGCGGCATCCGCCGAGAGTGGGCTCTGGCCGACGCCGAGTTCCTCCAGTCCCACCCCGTCGGCGTGAAGCAAACGCGTGACGTAGTGGTCGGGCGTCACCAGCAGCGTAGTCGGATCGGGAAAGGGCTCGTTCGCCAGCAGCAGCCGCGGATCGACATGACCGTGCGGGCTGATCAACGGGAGGTTGCGTATGCCCTCGTAGAGCCGCCGCGCGATCTCACGCTCGCCGGGCTCAGCCGGAAGCAAGCGGTCCGGGTCGAGCGTCAGCCGAACACCGTCCGAGATCACCGGCGTATGGTTTCCGCTTTGTCGAAGCGACGCAACCGCCGCCGCCGGCGATGAGCAGGACCGGGAGTGGATGTGACCGTGAGTTCGGTAGCTCCGGCCGCTTCGGTGGCCCGCATCGGCGGGCCGGACGAGCAGCTGACCGACGCCCAGGTACGCGATTTCGTCAGCGAGCAGCTCGCGGCCGCGGACCTCGACGGCCGCAGCGTCTGCATTCTCGTCCCGGATGCCACCCGAAGTTGCCCGCTCCCCCTGCTCCTGTCGGCCGTTCATGGTGCCCTCCATGGCCGGGTCAGCCGACTCACCGTCCTGGTCGCGCTCGGAACCCACGGCGAGATGGGCGAGGCTGCCCTGGCCGCCCATCTCGGCTACCCGCTGGGAGCCGGCGCCGAGCGCTACCCCGGCATCTTGGTCCGGACCCACGCCTGGTGGGATCCGGACACCTTCGCGGAGGTCGGAACGCTCGGCGCCGAGCGCATTGCTGAGCTGTCGCGCGGGTTGCTGCACCAGGCCGCTCGGGTACGCATCAACCGGGCCGTCGTCGACCACGACGTCACGCTCATCCTGAGCCCGGTGTTTCCCCATGAGGTCGCTGGCTTTTCGGGGGGCAACAAGTACCTGTTCCCCGGAGTCTCCGGGCGCGAGCTGATCGATCTCTCCCATTGGCTCGGCGCCCTGATCACCAGCCGCGAGATCATCGGAACCCGGGGCATCACCCCGGTGCGAGCGCTGATCAACGAGGCAGCTGCGATGGTCCCCGGCGAGCGGCTGGCGTTCTGCGTCGTCACCGAATCCGGCTCGGATGCCCTGCACTCCATGGCTTTCGGCGACCCGGCCACCGCCTGGGACGCGGCCGCCGACGTCTCGGCGCAGACCCACATCCGATATCTCGACGCGCCCGTACGCCGCGTGCTGTCCATCATCCCCACGAAGTACGACGACCTGTGGACCGGCGCGAAAGGCTTCTACAAGGTGGAGCCCGTCGTCGCTGACGGCGGGGAAGTCGTGTTGTACGCACCGCACATCTCGAAGGTCGCCGCCACCCACCCAGCCATCGCGCGCATCGGCTACCACTGCCGGGACTATTACGTCGGGCAGTGGGACCGGTTCAAGGATGAGCACTGGGGCGATCTCGCGCACTCCACGCACCTGCATGGCGCCGGAACTTACGACGCCGAGGTCGGCGAGCGCGCTCGCGTCACGGTCACCCTGGCGACCGCCATACCCGAGGAACTGACCCGCTCGATCAACCTCGGCTATCGGAATCCAGCGTCGGTCGACCCCGCAGAGTGGGCGCGAGACACCGACACCCTCGTCATACCGAACGCCGGGGAGAACCTCTACCGGCTGCGTTGAGCACGCAGGCCAATTCGGGCCGAGGCAACGGATGGCCGCCCAAGGTTCACGTCCCGTTCTCCTGCGCTCAAAGGGAGCGCAACCGGACACGGCGAGACTGTGAAGAGCCCTTAAACCTCACGCTCGACTTGGAGCGGTATGACCGAACCTGCGCTCCGCCGCGCCGCCGCCATTCCCCTCCCGTCGGCGCGTTCTGCCGGCCCGGCCGCCGCCGCCTGCGCCGTAGTGGACGGAGGCGTCCTGCGCCTGCAGCTGGTGAATACCGGAACGAGTCCCCTGCAGCTCGCCGTCTGCTCTCACCATCTGACCGCCGAGCCGGTCCGCCATGACCTCGACCCGGGCGAGCAAAAGGCAGCTGAGCTTGCTACCAGCGACGGCGGCAGCTATGACATCGCCGTCCACGGACCCGACGGTTTTCTGCGCCGACTGGCCGGCGACACGGCCAGCACGCAGGCGGTGGTTGACGCGTCCATTGAGGTCACCGGCGCACCTGATACCCCGACCGTGCGACTCGTGCTTCACAGCGCGGACGGAGTCACCCGCTCGTTTCACGTGAGCAGCCGGCTCGGTGTATCTGCCGCCCATCGCGTCCCGGCGCGCAGCAGCAAACAATTGCTCTTCCAGCCGCTACAGCACGATGACGGCTGGTATGACCTGACGGCCGGACTTGACGGGGTAACGACCTGGGGGCGCCGGTTCGCCGGCCACCTCGGTTCGGCCGCGCGCCGCCGCCGCGGCTAAGGAATCCCGCCGGCGACTCCATTCTGCGGATTCGACAGCTATCCCACCAGTGACGTCGTAGCCATCGCCGGCGGTCCACGCCAGACGTTCTAGCACGGGACCCTGACCCTGAAGAAGCGGGTCGTTACGTAGCTGGCTACGGTCGGTCCATGAACCAGCCTGCACCTGACCCGACGCGGGAAGCCGACCTGCACTTCTATTTCGATCCGATCTGCCCCTTCGCCTGGATGACGAGCAAATGGGTCCGGATGGTCGCCGAACAGCGTCACTACACGGTGGACTGGCGATTCATCTCGCTGCGCTTCGTCAATCAGGACGTCGACTACGGCTCGCGTTTCCCGCCGGAATACGCGGGCTTCCACCTGGCCGGGCTCAAGCTGCTACGGCTCGCAGCGCGTACTCGAGCGGATCATGGTCGCGAGGCGGTCGCCAGGCTGTACGTCGAAATCGGCGCCGTGCTCTGGGACACCTCCCGGCAGTGGAGCGATCCAGCCGGCGCCGCACTGGTGGATCCCGTCCTCGCGGCCGCCAGACTGCCCGCGACGCTCTCGGCCGCGCTGGACGACGAGTCGTGGGACGCCGAGATTCGCGCCGAGACCGACCAGGCGCTGGCGCTCACCGGAAAGGACGTCGGCACCCCGATCCTGCACTTTCGACCCCCCGAGGGCGTGGCCCTCTTCGGCCCGGTCATCAGCCGGCTGCCGAACGAGGCCGATGCCGCCCGGCTCTGGGACCACGTCATCGGACTCGCCGAGTTCGGCGGCTTTTCCGAGCTGACGCAGCCCGGCCGGCCAGAACCGGTCGAAGTAGTCACGCACCGCTTTCACCCCAGCCGGCCGTCGTCAACTGCCCAGCCAATTTCGGGCTGGAATGCCTCCTGGAGGCGTCGCGGATCGCCAGGAGGACGGCCACAACCGCGCCGGCGGCGATCAGAGCCGGCGGGAGTGGGTACGCGCCACTCGCCTGCTGGTCCATCACACCGCCGATCGACTGGTGCGACATGAGCGACCAGCGAGAGGAAGACGACATCACCGAGCCCAGGCCGGCGAACGAGCCGATCGAGAGCAGCGAGGCGATCGAACCGCAGCTCCCGAACGACGCGATCGATCCCACACTCCCGACCGACAGGATGGAACCGCGCGAACCGATGCTCAGGATCGAGTCACGCGACCAGAGCGACAGCAGCGATCCCGAGGTTTCGGCAGCCCCGGATGAGAAGATGGCCATCCGTCATTATGTGGTCTTGGCAGTGAGTGGCAGCGGCCGCAAGGTGTCGCGCCCGGCTCACTGCGCCTATAGCTGCATCGACTTGGTCTCCAGGAACTCTTCAAAGCCGATCGCCCCGTACTCGCGGCCGACGCCGGACTGCTTGTACCCGCCGAACGGTGCCGTTGGGTTGAACCGGCCACCGTTGACTTCCACCTGGCCGGCCCTGATGCGGCGGGCCACGGCTTTCGCGTGGTCAGGATCGGCCGACCAGACACCGCCGGCCAGGCCGTAGACGGTGTCGTTCGCGATGGCGACGGCCTGCTCCTCATCGTCGTAGGGCTGGATCACCAGGACCGGGCCGAAGATCTCCTCCTGCGCGATCGTCATGTCGGGCGTGACGTCGGAGAAGACCGTGGGCCGCACGTAGTAACCCGTCTCCAGCCCCTCAGGCGCTTCTGGGCCTCCGATGAGCAAGCGAGCGCCCTCTTCCACACCCTTGCGGATGTAGCCGCGTACACGCTCGCGCTGAGCAGCGCTGACGAGCGGGCCGAGCTGGCTGCCGAGTCCGGTCGGCCCATCGGCGAGCGGATCCCCCACAACGACCATCTGCGCGGCAGTCGTGACGATCTGCTCCACCTCGGCCAGCCGCTCGCGCGGGACGACGAGCCGGGTCAGGGCCGAGCAGGTCTGACCGGAATTCAGGAACGCCTTCATCACCGCATCCCCGGCCGCCTTCTCGAAAGGCGCGTCCGGCAGCAGCACGTTGGGACTCTTGCCCCCTAGCTCGAGCGCGACCTTCTTGACCGAGGACGCCGCCAGCTCGGTCACCCGCCGACCGGCCCGCGTCGAGCCGGTGAACGAGACCATGTCAATGTCCGGGTGGCCGGCAATCGCCTCGCCGACAACGCCGCCAGAGCCACACACCAGGTTGAAGACGCCGGCCGGAAAGCCGATCTCGTCAAAGATCTCGGCGAGCACGAATGCGTTCAGCGGCGCGACCTCGCTCGGCTTGAGGACGACCGTGCAGCCGACGGCGAGCGCGGGCGCCACCTTCGCGGCGATCTGGTGCAGGGGGAAGTTCCAGGGCGTAATCGCTCCCACGACGCCCACCGGCTCGCGCACGATCAGCGAGTTGCCCAGCTGCGACTCGAACTCAAAGGTCTCCAGCAGCCCCGCCGAGCTGGCGAACGTGCCCGTGGGCAGGCCGACCTGGATCGCCGCCGCGAGCCGCACCGGCATCCCGACCTCGCGCGCGATCAGCCGGGCGATTTCATCGCTGCGGGAGGACAGCGCCCCGGCCACTTTCGACAGCAGGGCGGCACGCTCCGACGCGGGCGTTTGTGACCAGCCGGGAAAGGCCGCCTTGGCCGCTGCGACGGCCGCATCGACGTCGGCTGCCGTCCCGTCTGGCACGTGACCCATGACCTGCTCGGTCGCCGAATCCACCACGTCAAGGACGTTGTCACCTCCGCTCGGCACCCAGGCGCCGCCGACGTAGATACGGTCGCGCTCGATCACTGATGCAGGGGAAGGGTTCGCTGACATGCCGCCATCTTGCTCCGGCCGGCACGCCGATGCATCTCCAGTCCCCGGCCTGCTCTTCACGGACGCCGAGGTCGACGGGCGGCGCGTCGACGTCAGGACGCAGGGTGGACTGATCACCGCCGTAGCCCTGTGGCTCGAACGCAGACCGGGGGAAACGCTCGTCGACGCGGCCGGCGGAGCCCTGCTCCCGGGCCTGCACGACCACCACATTCACCTGCTGGCGCTCGCCGCCGCCCTGCACTCCGTCACGCTGGGTCCTCCGACGGTTCGCGACAACGCCGAATTCGACGCGGCGCTGGCGGACGCTCGGCAGGCAGCGGCAACTGGAGCATGGATCCGCGGAACCGGCTATCACGAAAGCGTGGCAGGCGAGCTCACCCGAGATCGGCTCGACGCAATCGTCGCCGACCGTCCGGTGCGTGTTCAACACCGCGGGGGTGCGCTCTGGATCCTCAACTCGGTCGCCCTCGATGCCGCCGGCCTGGACGCAGAGACCGACCCGGATGTCGAGCGCGACGCCTCGGGGCGGCTGACCGGTCGGCTCTGGAGATGGGATGCCCGATTACGCGAAACCACAGCGGACTCCCCCGTACCCGACCTTGGCGTTGTGGCACGACGGCTCATTGGTTGCGGGATCACCGGCGTCACCGATGCGACGCCAGACCTGGACGAGACCGGCATGGCATTGCTGGCGCACGCCGTTGGCTCCGGACTCTTGCCGCTGGATGTCGTTCTCCTTGGCGCTCCGGATGGTCCAGCGCTGCTCACGTCGCTACGACTGGGGCCCCGCAAGCTCTTGCTGAGTGACCACGACTTACCGGGCTTGGACGAACTGGTCGCGCAGATTGCGTCCGCACATGCGGCACGTCGACCGGTGGCCGTCCATTGCGTGACGCGCGAGGCGCTGTTGCTGACGCTGGCAGCCCTCGACGCCGCCGGGCACCTCGAGGGCGACCGGATCGAGCATGCGGCAGTCGTACCAACCGAGGCGAGAGGCATCCTGGCCGCAGCCGGACTGCGGGTCGTCACCCAGCCCTCGTTCATCAGCGATCGCGGCGACGACTACCTGGCCGACGTCGATCCGCAGGACCTGCCCGGGCTCTACCCGTATTGCTCCCTGCTCGACGCCGGGGTGGCCGTTGCACCCTCGAGTGACGCCCCATTCGGCGACCTCGACCCCTGGCGCACCATTGCCGCCGCGGCCAGTCGAAAGACCGAGAGCGGCCGGGTCGTCGGAGCCGACGAACGCGTTGACCCCAGGACAACTTTGGCCGGCTACCTCAGCCGCGCCGAGGATCCGGGAGGGGCCGTACGCACGGTGCGGCCTGGCGAGCCTGCCGACCTGTGCCTGCTCGCGCTGCCCCTCGCTGATGCCCTCGAAGCACCGTCCGCAGCCAACGTGGTGCTGGTGGCGCGAGCGAGCCGGGTCATCGGCGATCAGCGGGGTCCCGACCGCGGATGATGAGGAGCGGTATATCGGCTTGCCCGGCATGCGACAGGTGGGCAGCTGCAACGGCTGATCAGCGGGCTGCCGAGGGAGGCGATGGCGAGCCAGTGGCCGAACGGATCCGGGTGTTCACCTCTATGACGACGGCGACATGTGCATCACCATCCGAGCGGCCGCGACCGGCACCGCGCCGTCGTGCACGTCGGCAACGCTCGCGGCCCGCGGAGCAGACGTCACGGTCATCGATCGTCCGGGCTCGGGCAGCGCTGCGGTGGCCGCCGGCTGCGGCGGCGCGTTCCACGAGTGCGATGTCACGGATTTCGAGGGGGTCGAGCAGATCCTGGCAGCGGCCGTGTCGGACATGGGGGGCCTGCACGCCGTAGTGACGACGGCCGGCGGCGGCATCGCCAAGCGGACGCTGTCCAAGAGCGGACCGCACGACCTGGAGAGCTTTCGCAACGTCCTTGACCTGAGCACCGTGGCAACCTTCAACATCAGCCGGCTCGCCGCCTTCCACATGAGCACCAACGAGCCCGAGGACGACGAGCGCGGCGTCATCATCAACACCGCCTCGATCGCGGCCTTTGAAGGGCAGATCGGGCGGGTGGCCTACAGCGCGGCGAAGGCGGCCATCGCCGGCATGTGCCTGACGATGGCGCGCGATCACGGATCACTCGGCATCCGGGTCCTGGCTATCGCCCCCAGCCTGTTTTCGACCGGTATCACCGAAGGCATCCCGGATGAGATGGCAACCGCGCTCGTGCGCGACGCGGCCTTCCCGAAGCGGATGGGGCGTCCGGATGAGTACGCGAAGCTGGCGCTGGCGATCATCGACAATCCGATGCTCAACGGCCAATGCCTGCGCCTGGACGCGGGGCAGCGATTTGCACCGACGTAATGCGGCTTGCAGCGCAACCAGCCGCAAAGCCCGCAAAGCCCGCAAAGCGGGACGATCTGGTAGTAACCAGCTGGAGGTTCGGTTTCGGCGTGATTTCAATGGCAGGATTACAGCCGCAGACCTTAGCTTCGGTGTCTTGCGGACAGGATGCGGGATGGCCAACCTGTCCGGACTCGCCGCGGTCGCGAGAGGAGCCTCACTGGTGCCTGCCACGACCCCGCCGCTAACAATGCAGAACGGTCACGAACAAGAAGTCTTCGCGATCCGCCACCACCGCCGTGCTGACGCCGCGGTGTCACCACGGGGAGTACGCCCGTGACCGACACGCTCGGCCGCATCCTGCTGGTGGACGACACCGAGAGCGGCCACTCCGAGCTTGGCGGCTGGCTGCGCACGGCGGGCTACCGGGTGGTGGAAGCAGCCACCGGCGCCGAGGCGCTCAGCCTGGCCGACAGCGACGTCGACGCGGTCGTGCTGGACGTGAACCTGCCAGACATAAGCGGCTTCGAAGTCTGCCGAATCCTGAAGGAATCCCCGAAGACGGCGGCCATCCCGGTGCTGCACCTCACCGCGACGGCGGTCGAGGTGGCCGACCGCACACGCGGCCTCACCTCGGGCGCCGATGGCTACCTTGTGGAGCCGGTCGAACCGGAGGAGCTGATCGCGACCGTCGCCGGGCTCCTGCGCTATTCCGCCGCACGGCGCAAGGCCGAGCGGCTGGCTCGCCAGCTCGGCGCTCTCACCTCGACCACACTCAGCGTGAACCGCGCCGATACGCTCGGCGGGCTGCTGGCGGCCGCCGCCGACGGGGCCGCTGAGATCTTCGGTACCGAAGTCACGATCGTCGCGGCGATCGAGGCCGTCCAAGCGGCGTACGTACGCGTCGCCGCCGATGGCCTGCCCGCCGAACCTGAGGTGATCTCCCCGGAAGTCGTCGACGCGATCGCGCAGACGCTGACGGCGGCACTCGGCTCCGCCGGTGCCGTCATCGACACCGGCGTCGTCCATCGCGACGAGCTTCGGCTGGCCGCCGTCCCGCAGATTCTGCCGGGGGCTCCGGGCTCCGA
Source organism: Mycobacteriales bacterium (assembly GCA_038245655.1). Classification (GTDB taxonomy): domain Bacteria; phylum Actinomycetota; class Actinomycetes; order Frankiales; family Frankiaceae; genus DATAZK01. Next base: position 28,200 of record JBBRSE010000002.1, read on the forward strand.
TCTGCTTGTCTCAACGCTGCAGGCGCGGTCGGGTTCCATCGTCGGCGCGGTGCTGGTGGCCACCGTCGGCTCGCGCTCTGACGGCCGCGCTGCCGCCGTCGAACCTGCCGGATACCTTGACCGCGACGGCGATCCGTTGCTGCTGCGGCAGCTGGGCCAGTCCGTAGCCGTGGCCCTGGAGAACCTGCGGCTCTTTCACGAGGAACATCGCATCGCCCTGACGCTGCAGAAAAGCCTGCTCCCCGAGCGGTTGCCGACCGTACCCGGGCTCGAGTTCGCCGCCCGGTACAACGCGTCGAGCGAACACGCTTCTGTCGGCGGCGACTTCTTCGACGCATTCGTCCTGCCGGATGATTCGGTCTGCGTCGCGATCGGCGACGTTCAGGGCCACTCGCTGCAGGCCGCGACGACGATGGCGGAGTTGCGCTACTCGCTGCGCGCGTACGCCATGGAAGGCCAAACTCCCGCCGGCATCCTGTCGCGGCTGAACGACCTGCTGGTTCGGGGTCATCCAGAGAAGACCGCGACCGCCGTCGTGTTGCGAATCGACCCGGACCGCAAGACCGTGACATTTGCCAATGCGGGCCACCTGCCGCCGCTGCTGGTCAGCGAAGGAGCAGCGACCTTCCTGGAGACCTCCGGCTTGCTCCTCGGCCTGCCGGGTCCGCCGCCGCCGACGGCCAGCTTCGCGCTGCCGGATGACGCGCTCATCGTGCTGGCGACCGATGGCCTGATCGAGCGTCGCCGGGAGAGTCTCGACGTGGGGCTCGAACGGCTGGCGGACGCCGTTCTCACCTCAGGGACGGACCTTGAGGTCCTGTGTGACCGGCTGCTGGCAGGGCTCGCGCGGACGACGGTCGACGACGACATCGCGCTGCTCGCGCTCGCGCGGCGTCCCTAGGCCACCTGCGGGCGCGCTCGAAGGCGACTTTCACCCGGTCGGGGCGAGATTTCACCTCATCGACTCTTGCCTTCACACCCGGCGGCGATAGTTCACTCATGGCAAAACGTCCCCGCGCCAACTGCCGGGTGTGCGGACGGTCGTGGCGCGGCCGCTGGCAGGGCGACGTCCTCGTCGTACTCGGCCATACCAGGGCGGACCGGCCGTGTTCCGGGTCTGACCTTCCGGCCGCCGGCGAGCCCGTGCCGCAGCTTTCCGAGAGCCGCTGAAGCGGCTGGTTCCTAAGCCGTAACGGGCTACGCGAGTCGCGGCTGAATGCCGTCGATGTCGTCAAGGGCGACGCCGAGCTGGAGCGCCTCGAGCCGGTCCATGTCGTAAAGGTCGTCCAGGCCACATTCATCCCCGGCTTCGGCCTCGGTGTCATGAAGCGAGGCGACGCCATCCCGACTGGCAAGGAATTCGTCGAATTGAAGATCCGGGCTCAGCCCGTCAAACCGCTCGACCCTCATGGTCTCCTCCTTCGACGATCAACGTCCTGGGCTCAGTGTCCGCCCCATTTGCCAGCCCAGGGCGGGCCTCTGTCACCGAGAACCGGGCCAAAAGTCACTCGACGTGACCGGCTGGTCAGCCGATGATTATTGGCTCAGTTCGGGTCCATTTGGCGTGCTCAGCGGACCGGTAGCGCCCCGTGAACGACCTCTCCGCCATGTTCTGCTGCGACCCCAGATCGTTGGTATGTCGCGTGAAAGTGGCAGCCCACGCCGTTCGCCGCCACACGGGCCGGGCGATGGGCCGGGCGATGGGCCGAAAGCACCGCGCGTCACCCGTTCGGCCGACAACAGAACGCCAACGCGAGCCCGTTATCCCTGTGCAGTCGAGCCGGGCCTTACATCCCCGGCGGCCGCAACGGCCCGAGGGTGGACACCTCGGGGCTCCACCTTGACCCGTTGAGCGGGTCGGGGCAGTGGTCCCTCCGAGCTCATGCCGGACCGACCCGTGCCCTGACCCCATCGGAGTCCACTCGTGAAGCTGCGCCATGTCGCCTTTGCTGTGCCGCTCGCCATCGCTGCACTCGGTGCCTGCGCCACACCGGGATCCAGCTACGCGGGCACGACGACGTTTGGCAATCCGATGTCGCATACCGCCGGCCGATATCCGACCGTCGTCGTGCAGGACGACACCAGCAGCGCCTGGCCGGTGCAGGCCGCGGTGGCCAGCTGGGGGCTTCCCGTGACGTACGGAAAGTGCGTCTCCTCGCTCAACTGCGTGCACATCGTGGAAGTCACCAAGCTCCCCACCTCCGGAGGCCAGCCTGAGGTCGGCCTGACCTGGCAGGGGTCCACCCCCGGCAAGCCATCGACCATCCTGATCCAGCTCGCCAACAACCCCCGGATGAACGGCCTGCAGGCGCTGCAGGACGTGGCCCACGAATTCGGTCATGCGCTCGGCCTCGGTCACGACGAGATCGGCGTCATGCATGCCGGGGTCACTGGTGCGTACCGCGCCCCCAACGCCGCGGAACTCGCCCGGCTGCGCTCGCTCTACCTCGGATAGCCCGGAGGGTGCCTACCAGGGCCCGAACGAACCGAGGTTCGCGTCGCTGAGCGTCTCGACATATCCCTCACGTTCACGGGCCGTCGCGTCGGACTCCCCCGGCGCTGACAGCGACCGCGCCGAGAACATCCCGCGCACCTCGTCGCAGCTGCTGAATCCCTTACGCTGCAACCAATCCGACAGTCCGTCGATGAGCACCTCCGCATGCCCGACGCCGTGGCGCATGAGCGCCGAAGCAGTCATCACCACGTCCGCCCCCGCGAGCAGATACGACGCCACGTCAGACACACCGTCGACGCCCGTCGTCGCGGCCAGCGAAGCTCTGACCTTGCCGTAAAGCAGGGCGATCCAGCTCCGTGGCAGACGCGCCTCGGCGGGGATGGAAAGCCCGATGGCGGGCCGGACCGCGAACGTCTCCGGATCGACTTCGGGATGGAAGTACCGGTTGAAGAGCACCAGGGCGTCGGCACCCGCTTCATCGAGCCGCCTCGCCATATCGCCGATCGAGCTGAACTGGGGGCTCAACTTCACGGCGATCGGCACTGTCACGCTCTCGCGTACCCGGGCCAGCACGTCGAGGTAGCGCTGCTCGACATCGCGGCCGCTGATCCTCGGATCGGCCGGCAGGTAGTAAATGTTGAGCTCGAGGGCGGCGGCGCCCGCGTCCTGCATGGACCTGGCGTGACCCGCCCAGCTGCCCGGCGTGACCCCGTTAAGGCTGGCGATCACCGGGATGTCCACCGCCCGCACCGACCGTTCCAGCAGGCTCAGATAAGGACGGGCCCCCGGGTCCTCCTGCGCCGCTGCGGGAAAGTAGGACAGCGATTCGGCGAAACTCTCCGATCCGGCTTCGGCGAGCCGGGCGCTTTCTTGCGCCTCCCGCCGAACCTGCTCCTCGAACAGGGAGTAGAGCACGATCGCGCCGATCCCGGCATCGGCAAGGCGGCGTACGTCATCGACAGTGCGCGACAGCGGCGACGCCGAAGCGACCAGGGGATTGCGCAAGATCAGCCCCAGGTAGCGCGTGGACAGATCCATCACGAATCCTTTTCCGGTCGCGTGTCCGCCGGGAAGTCACCGGCCCCGCGGGCAGCCATCTCCTCATAGACCTGCCAGCGCTGCACGACGGCCTCTTCGGCCAGCGCCAGCTGCCGCTCGGCCTCGGCCGGGTCGACCGCGGCCGGTGCCCGAAATCGCAGCTCGCCGCGGCGGTAGTCGGCCAGCGACAGTCGCGGGCGCGGCGAGTCGAGCAGGAACGGCGAACTCCCGCCCTTGCGCAACATCGGGTCGTAGCGCACGAGTGGCCAATGCCCGCTCGCCGCCGCGCGATACTGCTGATCCAGCCCGTCTTTCATGTCGATGCCGTGGGCGATGCAATGGCTGTACGCGATGATGAGCGAGGGGCCGTCGTAGGCCTCGGCTTCCCGGAAGGCCTCCAACGTCTGCTGCGGATCGGCTCCCATCGCGACCCGTGCCACGTAAACAGTGCCGTACGCCATCACCTGCAACGCAAGGTCTTTCTTGCCGACTGTCTTCCCACCGGCAGCGAACTTTGCGATGGCACCGAGGGGGGTCGACTTCGACATCTGACCGCCGGTGTTGGAGTAGACCTCAGTGTCGAGCACGAGCACGTTGACGTTTCGCCCGGAGGCGAGCACGTGATCGAGCCCGCCGGAGCCGATGTCATACGCCCAACCGTCACCCCCGACAATCCAGACGCTGCGCCGCACCAGGTCGTCGGCAACGCTCAGCAGGTCGTTGACCGCGCCGCTGTGCTCCTCCCCCAGCTCCTGCAGCCGGTTTTTCAGTTCCGATACCCGCTCGCGTTGCTCGCGCAGCTCCGATTCGTGGACCTGCGGCGCCGACAGGAGCGCGTCGACCAGCTCGGGGCCCACCGTGCTACGCAGCTCGCGAAGCCGACGCTGGGCGAGAGTCGCGTGCGTGTCCGCCGCCAGCCGGAACCCCAGGCCGAACTCGGCGTTGTCCTCAAAGAGCGAGTTGGACCACGCCGGCCCGCGTCCGGCGGCGTCGGTGGTCCACGGCGTAGTCGGCAGGTTTCCGCCGTAGATAGAGGAGCATCCGGTGGCGTTGGCGACCATCAGCCGGTCACCGAAAAGCTGTGAAAGCAGCTTCACGTAGGGGGTTTCACCGCACCCCGCGCAGGCGCCGGAAAACTCGAAGAGTGGTTCGAGGAATTGGGTCCCGCGTACGGTGCCGAAGTCGACCCGGGAGCGGTCCATCAAAGGCAGGCTCTCGAAGAAGGCGACGTTCTCCCGCTCGGCGGCGACGATCGGCTCGCGGGCCCCGAGGTTGATCGCCTTCGTCACCGGCTCGCCCGGCTCGATGACCGGGCAGGCCTCGACGCACAGGCCACATCCGGTGCAGTCCTCGACGTACACCTGCAGCGTGTAACGGCTGTCCGGCAACCCGACCGCGTTGAGCGGAGCCGACCGAAATTGCTCCGGGGCACCCGCCAGCTGGTCCTGCTCGTAATAGCGGGAGCGGATCACGCTGTGCGGGCACACGAAGCTGCAATTGCCGCACTGGATGCAGGAATCGGCATCCCACACCGCAACCTGCTCGGAGATGTTGCGCTTCTCGAAAGCCGCTGTGCCGCTGGGATAGGTCCCATCCACCGGCAAGGCGCTCACCGGCAGCGCATCCCCGCGCCCCGCCAGCATCTCCGCCGTGACCGTGCGTACGAACTCCGGCGCGTGAGCCGGCACGATCAGCAGCAGCTCACGAGTCGAGGTCGCCGCCGACAGAATCTCGATCTTGTGCAACCCGGACAGCGAACGATCGACCGCGTCCTGATTGCGCTGGACCACGTCGGCGCCGCGCTTGCCGTAAGTCTTGGAAATCGAATCCTTGATGCGCGCGATCGCCGCCTCTCTCGGCAGCACTCCGGAGATAGCGAAAAAGCACGTCTGCAGAACGACATTGGTGCGCCCGGCCAGACCCACCTCACGGGCGATCCGGCCCGCGTCGATGGCGTAGACCTCGATCTTCTTGGCGACGATCTGCTCCTGGACGACGCGCGGAAGCGCCTCCCAGACGGTGTCTGCGGCGTAGCGGCAGTTCAGCAGCAGGGTCGCGCCGGGCGCCGCGCGGCCGAGCACGTCGAGCTGCTCCAGCAGACCGAAGTGGTGGCACCCCACGAAGCTGGCGTTGCCAACGAGATACGCCGCTCGGATCGGGCGCGGCCCGAAGCGCAAATGCGACACCGTCTGGGATCCGGACTTCTTCGAGTCGTACACGAAGTAGCCCTGAGCATTCAGGTCCGCCTCGCCGCCGAGGATCTTGATCGTGTTCTTGTTCGCCCCGACCGTTCCGTCGGATCCGAGGCCGAAGAAGACCGCTCGGACGGTGTCGTCGGGCTCGATGTCGAAGGACGGGTCGTACGGAAGGCTGGTGCCTGAGACATCGTCGTCGATGCCGATCGTGAAGCGTCGCCGTGGGCGCTCGAGCCGAAGTTCATCAAAGACGCCGGCGACCATGGCTGGCGTGAATTCCTTGGACGACAGGCCATAGCGGCCTCCGATGACCCGCGGCATGACCTCGAGTTCGCCGTCCGCATGGGCTTCGGAGAGGGCAGAAACGACGTCGAGGTAGAGCGGCTCACCCTGCGAGCCGGGCTCCTTCGTACGGTCGAGGACACCGATCTTCCGCACGCTCGCGGGCAGCGCGGCCAGCAGCGCTTCGGCCGGAAACGGCCGGTACAGGCGTACCTGAACGACGCCCACCCGTTCGCCGCGCGCCGTCAAAGCGGCAACCGTCTCACCGACGGTCTCGGCACCCGAGCCCATGACGACCAGCACCCGTTCCGCCTCGGGATGACCGGCGTACTCGACAATGTGCATGGGCCGTCCGGTGCGCTCCCCGAGGCTCGCCATCAGCTCCTCGACGACCTGCGGGGTGCGCGCGTAGAACGGATTCACCGTCTCGCGGGCCTGGAAGTAGACATCGGGGTTTTGTGCGGTCCCGCGGATGAAGGGCCGCTCGGGCGACAGGGCCCGCGCGCGGTGCGCCAGCACCAGCTCCTCCGGGACCAGCGCGCGTAGATCATCATCCGTCATCAGGTTGATCGTATTCAGCTCGTGTGACGTGCGGAAGCCGTCGAAGAAGTGCACGAAAGGTACCCGGGTACGAAGAGTCGCGGCCTGCGCAATCAACGACAGGTCATGGGCCTCCTGAACCGACGCGGCGGCCAGCAGCGCGAAGCCAGTCTGGCGTACGGCCATGACGTCTGAATGATCGCCGAAGATGGAAAGTCCCTGCGCCGCAAGCGAACGGGCGGCGACATGAATGACGGCCGACGTCAGCTCCCCCGCAATCTTGTACATGTTGGGCACCATCAGCAGCAGGCCTTGGGATGCCGTGAAGGTCGTGGACAGCGCCCCGCTCTGCAGCGAACCGTGCAGCGCGCCGGCGGCCCCTCCCTCGCTCTGCATTTGCACGACGGTCGGGACATTGCCCCAGAGGTTGGGCTGGCCGTGACTCGACCACTCGTCGGCCAGCTCTGCCATCGGCGATGACGGGGTGATGGGATAGATGCAGCAGACCTCATTGAGCCGGTAGGCCACGTACGCCGCAGCCTCGTTGCCGTCGATCGTCGCGCGCATCACGGGGTCCCTGGCTGCGGTGCGGGAAAGGGGGAAGACATGTCGGAGGTGGGGCGCGCCAACATGTCCGGCTCCGGGATCAGCTCGATTGCGTGCACCGGACACTGCTGATAGCAGGCGCCGCAGCCGGTGCACTGGTCGAGATCGAACCGGTAGCGATGACCCTTTCCGAGCTTGATGACGGCATCTTCCGGGCAGGCGGCGAGGCAGCCGTCGCATTCGAAGCAATTGCCGCACGACAGGCAGCGCGCGGCCTCGTACACCGCACCCTGTTCGGACAGTCCGCCAACCACTTCCTCGAACCCCGCGACCCGGTCATCAGGGGCGAGCTCGGGTTGGGGCCGGCGGGCGGCATCTCCGAAATACCAGGGATGAAGCAGATCGAAGCCGGCAACCGGATGCTTGGTTTTCAGCTCCGGGCTTGCCCCGCGCAGCCACGCGTCGATGTGCCGGGCGGCCTTCTTGCCGTGGCCTACGCCGACCGTGACCGTCCGCTCGCTGGGGACCATGTCGCCCCCCGCGAAGACGCCCGGACACCCGGTCATCAGCGACGCGGACACCTGGACGGTCCCGTCGGGATCGAACACCACTCCCGGCAGTGCCCTCATGAAGCCGGAATCCGCTTCCTGCCCTAGCGCGAGGATGACAGTGTCGGCGGCCAACTTCTCGAACCGTCCTGTCGGCTGCGGAAAGCCCGCGTCGTTGAGCTCCATGACCTCGACCTGAAGCTGCGGCCCGTCAAAGGCGGTGATGGTACGCAGCCAGTTCATGCGAACGCCTTCGCGCTCAGCATCTTCGGCCTCGTCGGCATGCGCGGGCATCTGTTCCCGCGTGCGCCGGTAGACGACGACCGCCTCATCTGCCCCGAGCCGGCGGGCCACTCGCGCTGCGTCCATCGCGGTGTTGCCACCTCCGTACACAGCCACCCGGCGCCCGATCACGGGACGCTCGCCGGAAGCGACACTGCGCAGGAAAGCTACGGCGTCGACCATCGTCCCGGCGTCGCGGGCGGGGATGTCGACCCGCTTAGCGAGGTGGGCACCGATGGCGACGAACACCGCGTCGAAACGCCCCTGCGCCCGCTCTGCGGCGAGGTCGGTCACCCGGTGCCCACACGTCATCGTCACCCCGAAGGCCGTGATGCGGGCCAGCTCCGCACCGAGCACCTCGCGCGGTAGCCGGTAGGACGGGATGCCGTAGCGCATCATCCCGCCGGGCTCGTCGCTCGAGTCGCGAATCTCGACCTCATGACCGAGCCGCGCCAGGTGATACGCAGCCGATAGCCCGCTGGGCCCGGCGCCGATGACGAGGACCCGCTTGCCCGTGGACGGCGGCGGAGGGTCGAACGCCCAGCCGCGCTCGATGGCCAGGTCGCCAAGAAAGCGCTCGACGGAATGGATCGACACGGCGCTGTCCAGCTCGGCCCGGTTACAGACGCTCTCGCACGGGTGATAGCAGACCCGGCCATGAATCGCGGGCAGCGGGTTGTCGGTGGTCAGTTCCCGCCAGGCCTGCTCGTGACGGCCAGCCTTCGTATGGGAGAGCCAGGCCTGAATGTTTTCCCCGGCCGGGCATCCGGCATTGCAGGGTGGCAAGAGGTCGACGTACAGCGGACGGTTCGTACGGGTGGGTCCGGTCCGGGAACGCCCGTGCAGCAGGTCGGGCAGCGGGGTGACATCTCTCGGGCCGGTCATGGTCGCGCTCCCGTCGGCGGGCCGGAGAGCGACTCCCTGACGCAGGGGCCGCACTGCCCGTACGCGCCAGCATCCCCCACAGCACTATGAAACCGGTCCGCGGGCGACGGGGCTGCAGCCTTCCGACTTATCCCGGCGGGTCCTTGGTCCCGCCCATCGACCCGGAGCCCGGAAGGCACTAGCTGCTCTGACCTGCGGGGATCTGAAATCTGGCCCGGATCGCTGCTTGCACGTCGGCCGCTGGCTGCGCGGCGTTCACCGTCGCCACGAACTCCTTGCGCTGGAAGATCTCGATCAGCGGGCGGGTCTGTTCATAGTAGGCGGCTACCCTCACGGCGAGTGCTTCGGGATTGTCGTCAGCGCGGGCGACCAGCGTGCCCTGGCACACGTCGCAGAGGCCGTCCTGCTGGGGTCTGCTGAAGATGAGGTTGTAGTCCAGCCCGCACTGCGAGCACAGCCGCCGCGCCAGCACCCGGCGTTGCACTTCGTCGTCAGCGAGTTGCAGGTTGATGACGCCGTCGATGTCGTAGGTCTCCAGGAAGAACTCGGCCTGGCGGGCGTTGCGCGGGAACCCGTCGATGATGAAGCCGTAATTCCAGTCGTGAGCCGCCAGCCGGTCACGCACCACGGCCTCGACGAGGTCGTCGCCAACGAGATGGCCTTCGGCAATGGTGCGCTTCACTTGGGCGCCGATCTTCGTGTGGTGCTGAACGTTCCACCGGAAGATGTCGCCGACGCTGATGTGTTCGAGCCCCAGGTCGGCGGCGAGCAACTTGGCCTGCGTACCTTTTCCGCTGCCCTGGATTCCCATGATGATGTATTTGTGCACTGAACTACCGCGTCCCGGGGCGGGAGGTCGGACGCCGCATCATCGGAAGGAGTAACGGTTCGGAACCCAGGTCTGAGAGTCCACCGGAGGCCGAGCGTAGGCGCGTTGCTGACGGGTCGGCAGCTTGATGTCCTCGTGAGGCAGCAACTGGTAGGGCACCACCTCAAGCAGGTGGCTCATCAGATTGAGCCGGGCGGTCCGCTTGTCGTTTGCGTCGACGACATACCAGGGGGCTTCCTTGATGTCCGTGTAGGAGAACATCTCATCCTTGGCCTCCGCGTAGTCGACCCAGCGCGCTCTCGCCTCCAGATCCATCGGGCTGAGCTTCCAGCGCTTGCCGGGATTGTTGATCCGCTCGATGAAGCGCCGCTCCTGCTCCTCATCGCTCAGCGACAGCCAGTATTTGACGAGGATGATCCCGGAACGCACCAGAGCCCGTTCCAATTGCGGGCAGGTGCGGAAGAACTCCTCGTGCTCCTCGTCGGTGCAAAAACCCATGACCTTCTCGACACCGGCGCGGTTGTACCAGCTGCGGTCGAACAGGACGATCTCTCCCGCCGCCGGCAGGTGGGCCACATAACGCTGGAAGTACCACTGGGTACGTTCGCGCTCCGTGGGTGTGCCCAGCGCGACCACTCGGAAATGGCGGGCATTGAGCCGCTCGATGATCCGCTTGATGGTCCCGCCCTTACCGGCGGTGTCACGGCCCTCGAAGATGACCATCACCCGCAGCCCCTGCGCGACGACCCATTCCTGCATGCGGACCAGCTCGGTTTGCAGGCGCAGGAGCTCCTTCTCGTAATCGGCCTTGTCAAGGGCCTGCGGCGCGCTCTGCCGCACGGTCAGCGAGGTCGCAGCGCGCGCCTTCGGCTCGCGCTGCGATCGGACGGCGCCAGCCCTGACACTCGCACTCTTCCCCATGCTCATGGAAGCTTATGGGCCGCTACCGCCCCCGGAAAGGTCACAGCACCTTGGAGCCGTACATCTGCCCCAGCGGGTCGGCGATCAGCTCCAGCCGTGCCCCATCGGGATCGCGAAAGTAGACGGACACCGTGCTGTGGACCTCGTGGTCCACCCCGGCCGCCGCCAGATTGGCAACGAGACGGGTCCAACGTTCGGGCGCCACCGAGATCGCCACGTGGTGCAGACCTCCAAGGACCTCCGCGTAAGGCCCCACCTCCAGCCCCGGAAAGTCGAAAAAAGCCAGCAGATTGCCGTTGCCTATGTCGAAAAAGAAGTGCGACGAGCCGGGATAGTCGCGGTTCTCGATGAGCTCCGTGAGTGGGAACTCGAGAACGTCCTGATAGAAGCGCACCGTGCGTTCGACGTCGCTGCTGATGAGGGCGGTGTGATGCAGGCCCCGCGCAGACGAGGGGGGACGCTCATCAGCCGGCCGCAGATGTGCCAGCCGTATGTCGTCGCGTCGGGCGCGCAAGGCGTCCTTCTCGGTGCCTTGCTCCGTGGCCGGTGAGGTGGCGGAACTCATCGCGGCAGTCCTTTCATCCGGCGGAACCGGTGCTGCAGCGGTAGCTGAAGTGCGCGGTTGCGCTTGCTGGGGTCGGTCCTAGTAATTGCACGATAGCGGTGGCGGCGTACGTACCCGTGCCAATGAACCGCCAGAGCAGGTGTAGCGAAGCGGAACGTTGGCCGGACGAAAGGCTCTGCCGCAGGGTCCCGGACCGTTGGCCGTCGCCGCGCTCCCAGCGGTAGCGCAGGGTTCCCGGGTTGCCGTTGGTCGAGACCATCGCCGACACGTCGGCGTCCCCCCCGCACGACACGGTGGCAGGCTGCGCGATGGTCAGGCTTCGTACCCGCAAAGGTCCTGCGGGCCACAGGAACCAGACGACGAACATCACGACCGCGAGCGTGAAAGCTGCGGACAGTACGGCCGCCTTGCGACGGCGCGGCATCGCGCCCGGTTCCGCGCCCGCGACCGCCGCGACCGGCGCGACCGCCGGTACGCCCGGACCAAAGCGCAACAGCTCCACGACCGGAGTGCGCGGCGACTGGGCGCGCTGCACCGGCATCGTGGTGGTGACGGCCGGCGAGCCCACCGCCGCCTGCCCCGACAGCTTGATGGTCTCGGTCACCGGGGGTTCAGGAAGCTCGCCGGGGGTGTTCATTCATCCCCCCTTCGTCGGCGGGGTCGAAGGCCCCTTGTCGGGCGAGGGGGAAGGCGAGGGCGACGGACCCGACGGCGTGACAGCCGCTGGGCCCGGCGATCTCGTCAGGCCCGGTGTCGGGTTGGGCGTCGGCGACGGAACCGGCGACGGAACCGGCGGGGCAATCGGCGGCGCGGAAGTGACGGCCGGAGCCGGGGCGGGCGGCGGCGTAGTGGGAACGATCATGGGTGTCGGCGAGGCAGCGGCCGGCGTCGGCGTCGGCGTCGGGCTTGCGCTGGGCAGGGTCGGCGTCGCAGTGGGGGCGGCCACCAACGCGATCGGCGGAAGCTGATGCAGGCCGGGCGGCGCAGAGTTCGCTGCTGACTCATCAGCGGCCCGCGCAAAAGCCCCAATGGCACCACCAGCGGCCACGATCAGTGCCGCCGCGACCGCAAGCGTCGCGGCTCCCCAGGGACGGCCCCCGCCCCTGGCCGAACGCCCGGCCGGTCGCTCCCACAGGCTCCGGCGGGTAGCCGCAGCGCCGCCCCAGCCGTCGCCCTGCCCCAGGTCGGTACGAGCCAGCGCCCGATCGCTGACCTTCATCCGGCTACGCGGGAAAAGCAGTGCGAGCAACGCGGCCCGTCGAGCCAGCTGCTGGCGACCGGTGGCTTCCCAGTCTTCGCCGTAGGTTTGCCCGGCAGCGGCTTCGAGGCGCTCCACCAGGACGGCGGCATCACTGATGCGTAGTGCCGGATCCTTCGCCAGGCCTGCCTCCGCGATACCCCGGATCGAGTCCGGCAGCCCCTCGAGTGTCGGGGCCGATGTCAGATGCTTGTAGCGCAGCGCATCCACTGTCGTCGCGTCGAAAATGGTCCGGCCCGTGAGGCACTCAACGAAGGTCGCGCTGGCGGCGTAGACGTCGGAGGCGGCAGTGCTCGGCCCGCCTACCCACTGCTCGGGCGCCATGTACAGCGGGGTGCCGGCAATTCCTGCGCTTTCACCGACGGGTGCGGCGATCCCGTAGTCCACCAGCTTGGTGGATCCGGCGGCATCCACCATGACGTTTTCGGGCTTGTAGTCCCGGTGCACCACGCCCTGGCGGTGCAGCACGGCGAGGCCGAGCAGCGAACCTTTCAACAAGGTCAGAGCTGCCTGCGGGCTCAGCGGCCCGCGATTTTCGAGCATCGCGCGCAAGGCGACCCCGTCGATCAGCTCCATCACGATGGCGGCGCCGGCGTCGGTCTCGACGTACTCGTACATCGTGACCAGGTTGGCGTCGACCAGGCCTGCCATGAGCTGCGCCTCGGAGCGGAAGGCGGCGAGTCGCTCGCGGGACTCGACCAGCCAGGCGGCGAGGTACTTGATCGCGACGAGAGTGCCCGTCTCGCCATGACGAGCCAACACGACGCGACCGCCGCCACCGATGCCGAGCTCGCGTAATTCGTCGAAGCCGTCGAGCTGCCAGGCGGGCATGGGCGCCGTCCCCTTGCTGCGAGAGCACGCGGCTGGCGCGCCGCGTGAGGGAAGTATCGCCGCAGACCTGACGGGAGGACCAGCGAACTGTCGGATTGCGGACCATCGCGCGCAGGACCGATCGTCAGTTGCCGCGCCCCGCCAGGATCAACGGTTGGGTCGTCTGCGGGTCGATCTCCTGGGCAATCTCCTGGGCAATCTGTTGGGCAATCTGTTGGGCAATGTCGTACGCCCACGTATCGATCTCCGGCCAGTCGCGCAAGCCCCCGCACCGGCCACCCGCCGATCGGAAGACCTCACGCTCGAAGGCGGAGAGCACGAAGAAGCGTTGGTCGCGACCAGTCACACCGGGGCGCACCTGGTCAACGTCACACAGCCGCCCGACGGAGAAGGTCCAGACCGGGCGCTCGGCAAGCCATGCGGCGTTGCGCGTCGTGAACATGGTGGCCTCGCCCAGCCAGTCGCCGGCGTAGACGGCGCTGCCCAACACCACCGCGTCGTAATCGGCCAACGTCTCGTAGCCACTCAGCCGGCGCAGGTCCACCGGGATGTCCTGATCACGCAGCATCTCAGCGATGCGCTCGGCGAGTCCGCGCACGGCACCCCGCCGGGTCGCGTACGCCACCAGCACCGACACGCCACACCTCCCACGCTCCGCGTCACCTGACCCTTCTATCGGGTCATCTCTATCGGGTCATCGGTCGGCGACGTGACAAGGAATCTTCAACCGGACTGTGACATCAGCCAGGGGCTTTCGGCCCGGATCGGCGAACTTTGGGTCCAGGTTCATCCATCGCCAGGTCGACGTCGTAGTCGAGCGTGGCTGGCGCCTCCATGGTCATGAGGATGGCACGCGTACCACGACGATGGCGATGTCATCACTGGGATTCCCGAGCTGGAATTCCAGCACATCGTCAAGCACCCCATCAGCGATGGTCCGGGCATCCGCCTGGGTGTCCCCAGCGCCGACCCCGACCACGCGAGCCAACCGTTCGTCGCCGTAGAAATCGCGGCCACGACGGCCCTCGGTCACTCCGTCGGTGAAGAGTGTGAGTGAGTCACCCGGACTCAGTTCGAGCTGCGCATCATGCAAGACGGGCTCGTCGAGGACGCCCAGCAGCGACCCCGGCTCGCCAATGGTGGCTGGCGCCATACCAGCACGGGCCAGCAGCGGCAGCGGATGACCCCCGGCACTGAAGGTCGCGCTCCACACACCTCGAAGGGTGCGCAGCCGCAGCAGCACGACGGTGCAGAAGCGATCGGTCTCGTGGCGGAGGAGGACGTCGTTCAGCGAGGCCAGCGCCTTCGACGGTGAGGGGAGCTGAATGGCCGCGGCCCGCAGCGTGTAGCGCGCCAGCGCCGTCACGACGGCCGCATCGACTCCCTTGCCGCGGACGTCTCCGACGGCAACGGCCCAGTCCTCCGCGGCGATCTGGAAGATGTCGTAGAAGTCGCCGCCGACCTCCTCGCCGTTGCCGGCGGGCCGGTATCTGGCCGCCACGTCGAGCCCCGGAATGTCTGGTGGGCTAGGCGGAATCAAGGTCTGCTGCAGAGTTCGCGCGAGAGCGGTCGCGCGGGCCTCAGAGGACTCGGCGCGCTGCTTCGCGCGCAGCAGTTCGCGCTCGTAGCCGCGCCGCTCGGTCGCGTCGAACACCGCTGCTCGGACGACGGTGGGCCGCCCTTGCGAGTCGCTGTCCAGCACGGCGTTGACGAGAACCGGAATTCGCCGACCGTCAGCGCACACGATCTCCAGCGCGATCTCCCGAGCGCTGCCTTGCATCCGCAACATTGGCGCGTAGTGGGTCTCGTGGTAGATCCGGCCACCGGCAGTCAACAGTTGAGCGAACGTCAGCTCGCCGACGAGCTGTTCACGTTGGTAGCCGGTGAGCGTCAGCAGCGTCTGGTTGACCTTGATGATCAAGCCGTCGGGTGTCGTCGAAAGGTACCCGCACGGCGCACGGTCGTAGAGCTTTTCCGGGTCGTCATCCAGCAGCGCGTCGAAGAAGGGCTCCGGCGCCCCTGCGCCGCTCACGTCACCCCCGCACGCCCGCACCCACAAAACCGGCGATCGCCGCCGCCGTCTCGTCGGGTGCACTGAGGTTGGGGCAATGTCCGGTCGCATTCAGCAGCACCATTTCGGCGCCTGGGATGTGATCGCGCACGTACTCACCTACCGACGTCGGAGCGATGACGTCATTCGCACACTGCAACACCAGAGTCGGTACGCCCACCCTCGCCAGGTCGGCGCGGTTGTCGGACATGAAGGTCACCCGGGCGAAGCGCTGGGCGATCCCCGGATCGCTGCGACAGAAACTCGCGGTCAGTTCCTGGCCCAATTCGGGACGCTCAGGGTTGCCCATGATGACCGGAGCCAGCTGGGCGGACCAACCGAGGTAGTTGCTCTCCAAAGAGTCCAGCAACTCGCTGATGTCCTCGGCGGAGAATCCCCCGGTATAGCCGGGTCCGTTGATGTAGCACGGCGAGGGACCCACCAGCACGAGTTTGGCGAACCGACCGGGGGCAGCGAGCGATGCGAGCAGCCCGATCATCGCCGAGACGGAATGACCGACGAACACGACGTCCGTCAGGTCAAGAGCGTCGCAGATCGCGACCACGTCGTCGGCATAGCCGGCTAGCGTGGAGTAGCGCCCGGGGTCGTACTCGGAGGCCGCTGATCCCCCAGCGCCGATGTGATCGAAAAGCACCACCCGAAAATCTGCTTCAAATCGGGGGGCCACAAACCGCCACATGTTCTGGTCGCACCCGAATCCGTGCGCGAAAATTATCGGCTGGCCGTCAGCACGACCACTGACCAGGACATTGTTCCTGGCGATCACATCCACACCAAGAGCGTAGCCAGCCGTGTCCGCTCTGTTCAGGCGGAGATCTCGAGGTCGACCCTGAACTCCTCGACGTGCTCAGCTTCCCAGGAGCGCTTCATGATCATCCGCAAGCTGGTCGAACCCGGACGGAGCGCTCTGAAGGTGCTGTAGCGCGTGCCGGAGGCGCCGCGACGCTCGACTGGGCCCTCGTTGCGGTCGTCGACCGGCTCCAGCAGCTCAGGGTCGATATCGGGGTACCAGCGATAGCCGGTGGTCGGATTCTCCGGCAGCGCGACAACGAGCTCCTCGCCCACGCGGGCGTCTCGCCGCGTACCGGAATCTGCCGGACCGAGTTCCACAGTCGCCGAAGCTACGCCACCCGATGAATTGGCATCTGGCGACCGACGATCAATCGTGCAAGGGTGTGGCCGAAAAGCTCGGGGCCTGGGTAGAAAGTCGGTGAAGCTCGTGTTCAGCGGTCTTTTGGAGAGCGGCCAGCTGTACCTCAAGTTCGAAGAGGACGTGCAGGAAGGAATGCGGCTGGGCCGCAATATGTGGCTCGATGCACGCAGCCTCGTGCACATGGTGGAGAACAGCGTCGAGGAGATGAGCAGCGGGCCGCTCAAATCCCAGGAGTACGAGAGGGTTCTCGCCGTTCTTGACCAGGGTCAGCTAGGAAGTTGCTTCCCCCCCGGCACCCACGTCCGCATGGCAGACGGCTCCGAGCGCGCGATCGAAGACGTGCGCTTGGGTGAGCACGTCGTCACCGCCGAGGCCGGCACTGGACGCGTGATTCGCACGATTCTGCGCGACGAGGAGGGCGGTCTGCTTCGGCTCCAGTTGTGGGGGCATGCGCATCTGCGGATGACTCGCGAGCACCCAGTCCTGACCGCTCGTGGCTACGTTCCGGCAGCCGAGCTCCGTATCGGCGATGCCGTCGCGTTGCCGAAGTACACCTTCGGCGAGAGCGCCCATGTCATGACGGCCGAACATGTCACCCAAGCGAGCCACCGACTCGTCCGGGGAAATCGCTGGCAGGGAATCCCCGGTCGCCGCGGCCTCAACGCGACCGCGCACGAACTCCCCGAGAAGATTGAGCTGACCGAGCGATTCGGCCGTCTCATTGGGCTTTTCCTTGCCGAAGGCAACTGCGACTCGGGAAAGGCTGTGTGGTCCCTGCACATCGACGAGCGAGACACCCTCGGCGACGAGATCGTCTCAATCCTCGCCGACTACGGCGTCACCGCAGCCACTCGCGAGATCCCTACGCACAACGGGTTCAAGGTGGCCGTATACGGCACAGCCTGGACTCGCTTGCTCTCGTCGCTGTGCGGCAACGGTGCCGGACTCAAGCGCCTCCACCCCACGCTCGCAGGGGGACCGCGAGAATTCCTAGCCGCTGTCTTCAGCGGCTGGCGTGACGGCGACGGGCACCAGCGCCTGCGCAACCCCGAGCACGTCGGCGTCACGATCAGCCGCGAACTCGCCATTGGCATGTACGACATCGCGCAGGCCCTCGGCTACCGGCCCGTCATCCGGCACGTCGCCCCCGTCCAGAACAAGTACGCCGCGACCCGACGGTGGCGCTGGGAGATCGCGACGGCTACCGAGCGCTCGAAGAACTACAGCACGCAGGATGAAGCCCACGTTTGGCGCAAAGTCCGCGCGATGCATCTCGAGGACTACGTCGGGCCGGTCTATGACCTAACCGTTGAGGGTGATCACTCGTACGTCGCCGAGGGCATCGGCGTGCACAACTGCACGGGCAACGCGGGCACCGGATCGCTCGGAACCCAGCCGTTCTACGACGCGGCCGGAAAGGCTGTCCTACCGGCCGCGGACGACGCAAAGGCGGGCGAGGACTTCGCGATCCAGCTCTACAAGGACGCCACCGTGGTCGACGGCTATCCCGGCACCTACCCTCCTGACGACACCGGCTCCTCAGGGCTGGCCATCTGCAAGGTGCTCAAATCACGGGGAGTCATCCAGGGCTATCGCTTTGCCCGGACGGCCCACGGATTCCTGCGGCTGTTGCAGAACGGCCCCGTGCTGCAAGGCATGCCTTGGTACAAGGCATTCTTCAACCCCGACAAGGATGGCTTCATCGACGCCGATCCGAACTGGGCGTCCAGCGGGGTCGCCGGGGGTCACGAAATCGAAGCTGTCGGGGTCGAACTCGACAGCAAGGACGCCTTCAACAGCGTCATTACGTATGTCAACAGCTGGGGAACCGGATGGGGTGACAACGGCCGGTTCCGGATGCGGCTGCGTACCTACGAGAAACTCAATGGCGTCGATTTGAAGCAATACCGAGTCTGATTCGCGTTCGGTGTGGGGGTCGCGACCCAGGCGGTGACACGCCGGGTTGCGCGACTTGGATCGCGATCCCCGCAGCGGGCGCCCGACCCCGTCGGATTGCGTACGCGCGGGTCACGTTGCTGCCGTACTCAGCCCCGCCTGAGCTTCACCAGGCCGGATGACGTCCGCTCAGGCCGATGACGCGATCGAGCAGCGGCTCAGTGTCCACCACGCTGCTTGCGGGGACCGGTGTCGCGGCGGGCGCCGGGATGTCCTAACGTGCGGGGCGCAGCCGTCGGAGCCGCCGGCGGCGGGTTGGAGGTACCCCGTGATTACCAGCCGTCCGCAGTGGGACCGCGTGGTGGATGTCGTCGTGCTGGGATCGGGCGCTGCCGGGTTGACTGCGGCCACGTTGGCGCACGACGGGGGCGCGCAGGTCCTCCTGCTCGAGAAGGCCGATCTCATCGGTGGCACCACCGGGGTGTCCGGCGGCATGCCGTGGATCCCGCTGAACAAGCACCTGGCCGACGTCGGCGGCAGCGACACCCGCGAGGATGCGCTCACGTACATCCGCCGCTTGGCGCTGGGCACCGAACCGGATCCGGCGCTGGTCGAGACGTACGTCGACACCGCTGCGGAGATGCTCGATTACCTCGAGACCAAGACGCCGCTGCGGATGAGCGCACCGCCCACGTTTTCCGACTACTACGCCGATCAGCCCGGCGGGAAACCGGCTGGGCGCTCGATCGAACCGGTGCCCTTCGACGCCCGCACGGAACTCGGCGAATGGGCGCCGCGCGTACGCACCAGCCCTCACCTGCCGTGGCTGACGATGGAAGAGGGCGGCAAATTCCTGATCGGCACCGACCTGCCGGACGAGGCGCTCGCGCAGAGCCGGCAGGACGCCGACATCCGGGTGCTCGGTTCTGCTCTGGTGTCCTCGCTCTTCAAGGGCCTGCTCGATCGCGGCGTCGAGGTCAAGCTCGGGACGCCCGGGCAGGAGCTTGTCGTCGTCGACGGTGAAGTCATCGGGCTGCGTGCCGGTAGGGAGCTGATCGGCGCCCGCAAGGGGGTGGTGCTCGCCTGCGGCGGTTTCGAGTGGAACGAGGAGATGGTCGCTGGGTTCATCGGCCAGCGGCTGATGCCGCTGAGCCCGCCTTACAACGAGGGCGACGGTCACCGGATGGCCATGCAGGCCGGGGCAAGCCTGGCCAACATGCGCGCCTTCTGGGGGCAGCCGGCGCTGCTGGAGCCCGGCTTCGAACTCGATGGGCGAGCCGTTCCGCAGATGGCATCGATTCGCAGCACGCCAGGCGTCGTCATCGTCAACCGACACGGTGACCGGTTCGTCAACGAAGGTGCGACCTATCAGGACTTCCCGAAAACCCTGACCAGCTACGACCCCGTGGGCGTCGACTATCCCAACGAGCCGCCGACCTGGCTCATCTTCGACCAGCGCGTGAAGAACGGGGCGATGGTGTTGCCCACCGTCATGCCCGGGCAACCGGCACCCGACTGGATCGCGCAGGCGCCCACGTTGGCAGCGCTGGCCGAGCAGATCGGCATCCCGCCGGAGCGCCTCGAAGCCACCATCACGCGCTGGAACGAGCACGTCGCGGCCGGCGAGGACTCCGACTTCCACCGCGGCACCTTCTGGTGGGAGGCCTTCATGACCGGCGGCCCGACCCCCGCCGCCTGCCTGCGCCCGGTCACCAAACCGCCGTTCTACGCGGTCGAACTGCGCAACGGCACCCTCGGCACGAGTGGCGGCCCGCGTATCGACAGCAGTGCTCGCGTGCTGGCGCAAGGAGGCGTGCCCATCCCGGGTCTCTACGCAGCCGGCAACGCATCTGCTTGCGTCTTCGGCGGCGCGTATCCCGGTGGCGGCGGGACGATCGGTCCCGCGATGACGTTCGGCTATCTCGCCGGGCGCTCGGTGGCGAGCGGGGCGCCGCGCGAGGTCTGACTGGCCGACACCCTCTCAGGGCACGATAAGCGCCCAGGCCGAGGGCCTGGGCGTTCAGCAGCAAGACGCGTGATTCAGCTAATGGTGCCGGTCGCGACCTTCAGCCGCTCGCCGTTAGGTACGCGACCCGCCGAGACGGCTGCACCGAAGCGTCGAGGGGCGAATGGGGCCGGCCCCTCGCCGCGCGGGTCGACTCTCGGGTGAGGATTGCGCAGGCTGGACTAACGCACACCAACTCATCCAGCCGCTGTATTCAGTCAACCAACGTGATGACCGCCAGCAGGCCGCCCGTCTCGACGTGGCTGCCCACCTCGACAGCTACGGAGGCGACGGTCCCGGGGCCCGGAGCGACCAGCGTGTGCTCCATCTTCATGGCTTCGAGTACGACGAGCGCCTGACCCGCGCTCACGACGTCGCCCTCGGCCACCATGACTCGCACCACCGACCCGGGCATCGCCGCGGTCAGCGACCCCGGCGCCACTTGCGCCGAAGGCTCTGGAAAGCGCGGAACCTCCTGCAGCGAAACGGCCCCATCGGGACCCTTCACGTGGACCCGCGCAACCGGTCCCGAGGCCGCCGGCGTCTCCTCGCTGACGGCGTGGACCTCGTACGCGCGGCGTAGCCCATCGGTCTCCAACGTGACCCGGACTCGTTGCCCGGTCGCCGGTTCCGTCGCTACGACGGTGGCCTCCATCGCCAATCCGTCGACGAACGCTGACAATCCCGAGCGTCCGTAGCTATAACGAACCTGGACCTCGTCCGCGCCGAACCCGTGCGCATAGGTCACCGATTGCGGCACGCTCGGGTTGTTGCGCCAGCCGCTGGGAACGCCGCCGAGGACGCGCGCGCCCGCTCGCCGAAGGGCAGCCTGCCCGAGCGCCGCCGCGAGCGCGTACGCCGGCAGTTGCGCCCCGCCGATGAGGGGCTCCGCCAGCGTCGCCAACCCCACCCGTTCCAGGAAATCGGTGTCCGTGTCACCCGAAAGCCACTGCGGCGATTGGAGAATGCGCACGAGCAGATCGCGATTCGTCACGACACCGCTGAGTTCTGCCTGTCGCAGCGCGGACGCCAATATGGCGCTCGCGGCTGCGCGGTCGGGCGCCCAGACGATGACCTTCGCGAGCATCGGGTCGTACGCGACCCCGATCGTCCCGCCGGCCTCGACCCCGCTGTCGAGCCGCACCCCGCGCACCACACCCCCGCCGGGCTGCAGGCCCACCCCGCCGAACGTCGTGACGCCGTCAAAGGCAAAGCCGTCCAGCATTCCCGCCTGGGGAAGCCAGTCGCGCTGCGGATCTTCAGCGTACAAACGCACTTCGATCGCCGCGCCCACCAGTTCGGGTTCGCGCGCCTGCGACGGCAGCGGCCTTCCGGCGGCAACCTCGAACTGCAGGTCTACGAGATCGAGCCCGGTGACGGCCTCGGTCACCGGATGTTCGACCTGCAACCGGGTGTTGACCTCCAGGAAGAAGAACTCACCACTGGGCGCCAGCAGGAATTCGACGGTTCCCGCTCCCACGTAACCGATCGCTTCGCCGGCCCGCGCGGCTGCCGCGCACAGCCGTGCCCGAAGCGCCTCGTCGACGGCGGGCGACGGAGCTTCCTCGATGACCTTCTGGTGGCGGCGCTGGATGGAGCATTCGCGCTCGTGGAGGGCGACCACGCTGCCGAACGTGTCGCCGAAGATCTGCACTTCGACATGACGCGCGGGCGTGATGAGCCGCTCGAGAAACACTGTCCCATCACCAAACGCCGATGCGGCCTCGCGCTGCGCTGAGGCGACCGCATCGATGACCTCGTCCCGGCCACCAACCGCACGCATCCCGCGCCCACCGCCACCGAAAGACGCCTTCACGAGCAACGGGTAGCCCACGCCGTCAGCGGCCTCGAGCAGCGCCTCGCCGGACAGCCCTGTCGCGTCGACCGCGCGCGCCGTCGGTACGCCCGCTTCCGCCATCAGCGTCTTGGCCGCCAGCTTGGAACCCATCGCCTCGATCGCTGCCGCGGGCGGCCCGATCCAGACCAGTCCGGCGGCTTCGACCTCGCGCGCGAAGGCGGCGCTCTCCGACAGGAAACCGTAACCGGGATGCACGCAATCGGCGCCCGCCCGCTGCGCCGCCGCAATGACGAGACCGCCGCGCAGGTAGGTCTCGCTGGGAGCCGAGCCGGGAAGGCGCACGGCGACGTCAGCCTCGCGTACGAACGGGGCGTGTTCGTCGGCATCGCTGTAGACCGCGACGGTGCGCATCCCGCGCGCCGCCGCACTGCGAAAGACGCGCCGCGCGATCTCACCGCGATTGGCGACCAGAACGCAGCTCAGCAGACCCTGCCGGGCACTCACAGCCGGAACACCCCGAAACCGCCGTGGACGCCTTCGATCTCCTGCGAGTCGATGGCCGACAACGCGAAGCCGAGCACCGTACGGGTGTCGCGCGGGTCGATGATGCCGTCGTCGTAAAGCCGGGCCGACAGGTACAGCGCGAGTGACTCGGCGTCGATCTGCTCCTCGACCATGGCCCGCATGGCGGCTGCGGCATCCTCGTCGTAAGGCGCCCCGCGCGCGGCGGCGCTTTGGCGCCCGACGATGTCCAGCACGCCGGCGAGCTGCGCCGGCCCCATGACGGCACTCTTCGCATTCGGCCACGTGAAAAGGAACCGGGGCCCGTACGCCCGCCCACACATGCCGTAGTTGCCGGCTCCGTAGGATGCCCCGAGCGTGACGGTCAGATGCGGCACCTTGCTGTTGGAGACGGCGTTGATCATCTGCGAGCCGGCCTTGATGATGCCGCCCTGCTCGTAGTCGGTGCCGACCATGTAGCCCGTCGTGTTCTGCAGGAACAGCAAAGGGGTGTCGCTCTGATTCGCCAGCTGAATGAACTGCGCCGCCTTCTCCGATTCCTCCCGAAAGAGCACGCCTCGCGCGTTAGCGAGGATCCCGATCGGATAGCCGTGGATGCTCGCCCAGCCCGTGACAAGCGACGTGCCGTAGAGCGGCTTGTGCTCGTCGAACCGGCTGCCGTCGACGATGCGCCCGACGATCTCCCGCGGATCGACCGGGACCTTCACGTCCGCCGGAGCGAGATCGAGCAACTCGTCCTCGTCGTAGCGCGGCGGATCGGCCGTCAGGACCGGACCACGCCCGCGTTTGCGCCAGTTGAGGTTGCGAATGATCTGGCGCCCCAGGCGAATCGCGTCGACCTCGTCGACGGCGAGATGGTCAGCGCTGCCGGAGATCCGGGCGTGCATTCCGGCGCCGCCGAGCGACTCGTCGTCGGCGTCCTCACCGGTTGCCATCTTCACCAGCGGCGGGCCGGCCAGAAACACCTTCGCTCGACCGTCGACCATGACGGCGTAGTCGCTCATGCCAGGGATGTACGCGCCGCCCGCGGTCGAGTTGCCGAACACCAGTGCGATCGTGGGGATTCCGGCGGCCGACAGCGTCGTCAGATCGCGAAACCCACGACCGCCCGGGATGAAGATCTCCGCCTGCGTCGGCAGATCGGCACCGCCAGACTCGACCAGATTGACGTACGGCAGCCGGTTCTCGCGGGCGATCTCCGCAGCGCGGCCGAGCTTGCGCAGGGTGAACGGATTGGTCGCACCTCCGCGCACGGTCGGATCGTTGGCATTGATGAGGACCTCGACGCCCTCGACGACCCCGATGCCGGTGACAGTGCTGGCGCCCACCGGATACGTCGTACCCCAGGCCGCGAACGGGCTCAGCTCGAGAAAGGGACTGTCGCGATCGAGGAGCAACTCGATGCGCTCGCGGGCGGGCAGCTTGCCGCGGTCCCGGTGGCGCTGCACGTACTTCTCGCCGCCGCCGGCATTGACCTTGCCACGCTCCTCATCGAGCGCAGATAGCAGGCGTAGCAAGGCATCGCGGTTGGCCGCGGTGGTCTCGCTCGCGACGAAGCGGCTGGCGAGGACGCTCATGACCCGCCTTCCAGCAGCGCCAGCGGGACGTCGACGGTGCGCGAGCGCAACCACTCACCGACCGCCTTGGCCTGCGGGTCGAAGCGGGTCGCAGCGGCGACGCCCTGGCCGAGCAGGCCGGGGAGTTGGAAGAGCAGCGACCGTACGTTGGGCAGTTCTTCGCGGGTCATGGGCAGGCCACGCGTCTCGGGTAGCAGTTCGGCGACTCGCTCGCACGTGAGGTACGTCGCCAGCCAGCCGTAGGCCGCGTCGGTACGGGTGTAGACCCCGAGCGTGCAGGCGCCCCCCTTGTCGCCGCTGCGGGCGCCGGCCACCACGCCGAGTGGCACCCGCCGGGCGGGCGCCGCGAGGTCGTACGAAGGCACCGCTGGGAGCGACCTCCTCTGCGCGGGAAGGGACATCCCCGCGGGCGGTAGCAGGTCGAGCGGATCCCCCTCGAGGGCCACGGATTCGCGGACCGCATCCCGCCGCACCCACGCGGGCGCGTAGACCCCGTAGGGCTGCGCGTCACCCGGAGGCGCAGTAACGAAAAAGCCCGGGATGCTGGCTAGTGCGCTCTCGACGACCGGCCCCGAAAACGCGCGGCCCACCTTCGCCGGATCGGGATCCTTGACCGTGAAATGTAGCAGCGCGCCGGCCTCTTCCTGGCTGGTTCCGTCGGCACGATCGGTGCGCGCCAGCGTGACCGTGGCTTCTTCGACGGCAGCCAGCGGACCGGCCAATTGCCGCTGCAAGAGCTCAGCTTTGCGCTCGATGTCGAGACCGGTCAGTGGCACCGTCATGCTGGTGCGGAAGCCGCCGAGTCGGTTGGTGGAAACCTTGAGCCAGGATCCCGGCGGATCGCCCTGGACGCCGCTGACGCGTACCCGATCCGGCGCCTCCTGCGTCAGGCGCACGGTGTCGAAACGGCTCACGACGTCGGGGCCCCCGTACGCGATCCCGGTGCACTCGTAGAGCAGCTGCTCGGTCACCGTCGCCACGGTCACGGCGCCGCCTGTCCCAGGGTGCTTGGTGATGATGCAGCTGCCGTCCGCCGCGACCTCTGCCAACGGGAATCCCACGTGGTCCAGCAGGCCCGGATCGGCGCCAGGCGCGTCGAGCAAATCGGCATAGAGGCTGAAATTTCCACCCGTCGCCTGAGCGCCGCACTCCAGCAGATGACCGGCAACCGTAGCGCCCGCCAGCGCGTCCAGCTCGCCCATCGACCAGCCGTGATGCCAAGCGGCCGGCCCCACCACCAGACTCGCGTCGGTGACCCGCCCGGTGACCACCACCTGGGCACCTGCCGAGAGCGCACGCACGATCCCGGCGCAACCCAAATAGGCGTTGGCGGTCATCGGATGGGCGCCGGCCGATGGGGCAGGTTCGGGCTCGCCGGGTGGTGAGTCACCGCCGACGATCCGGCTTGCCGCGACCAGTTGGTCCCACCGGGGCAACAGATCATCGCCGCTGACGGTGGCCACTGCGACGTTGACCCCAAGCCGGGTCGCCAGCTCCCGTACGGCGTCAGCCAAGCCTTGCGGGTTGAGCCCTCCGGCGTTGGAGACGATGCGCACCCCGCGGTCCAGCGCGTCCGCCAGGCACCCTTCGAGCTGGCGGACGAAAGTGCGCGCGTAACCCGCAGCGGGATCTTTCGCGCGTTGCCGGCCAAGAATCAGCATGGTGAGCTCGGCGAGGTAGTCGCCGGTCACGACATCAACCGGACCGCCGTCGAGCTGCTCGCGCATCGCAGCGAGGCGATCGCCGTAGAAACCCGAGCAGTTCGCGACGATCAGCGGCGCGCTCATTTCGGCACGTCCTCCGCGGGATGCATAGGCTCCCGGCCGCCGCCACGAGGGCCCGCAAAAGCCTGCGCCATCGGCAACCATTCGGCGGCCCCTGCGCCCACCGCCTCCAGCGTCAGGTCCGCAAGGTGGCGGCGCTGGGTGACCAGCAAGCAGAAGTCCAGCGCCGGTCCCCGGACCACATCGGACGCAGCTGCCGGGCCCCACGTCCACACCTCGCCGCCCGGGGCCTGCAGCTCGACGCGGACCGGATCTGCCGGCAGAGCAAGGCCATTGACTGCATACGCGAACGGCCGGGCCCGGATCCCGATCTCCGCCACGTGACGCAACCGCGCCGTCGGCACCCGATCCGCACCGAGCGCGTCGACGACGTCCTGCCCGTGTGCCCAGGTCTCCATGAGCCGCGCAGAAATGAAGGACGCCACGCTCATCGGCGGCCCGAACCACGAGATCCGGACACTGGGCTCCCAGGCGCGCAAGGCATCGGCGAGCCGGGCCCGGTCGGCCCTCCACGCGTCGAGCAGCACCGCAGGCGCGACGCTGCGGCCGGAGGAGACGGTGCCCTCGACGTGACCGACCGTTGACGGGTCCAGCTCGGCCTCGGTTGCGACCGCCAGAACGCGCGCAAAGCCCGCAGGATCGTGAAGGGCCAGCAACCCGTCCAGGTCGGTCTGATGCAGGTGCGTGATCGCATCGCGAACGTCCCAGCCGGCGGCCGGTGTGGGCAGGAACCAGCGGTCCTCGGCCACTCCGGCCACGATCGCGTCAAGGTCGTTCGACTCGGCAGCGAGGTCATCGAGCAGGTCGAGGACGAGCTGGGGGTCGGCCATGGATTCAGCTCCAGAGTTGACGGCGGCGTCAGGTTAGCAGCGGGCTTACTTTGCTACGGGGTGAAGCCGTCGATCGCCGCGAGCACTTGCAGCATCACCTCATCCGCCCCGCCGCCGATCGACGTGAGTCGCGAGTCGCGAAAGAAGCGCGCTGTCCAGGTCTCTTCCATGTAGCCGATGCCGCCGTGGAACTGCATGCACGCGTCAGCCACCTCTCGTGACAGCCGGCCAGCCTTCAGCTTCGCGATCGTCGCCTGGCGGGTGGTGTTTTCGCCGCACATGAAGGCCTCGGCGGTCGAGTAGTTGTACTGGCGTAGGAGATCCACCTCGGCGGCGAGTTCGGCAAGGCGAAACGCGATGTACTGGTTGGCGATCAGCGGCTGCCCGAACGACATGCGCTGCCGCAAGTAGTCGCGGGTACGGTCGAGCGCCCGCTGCTGCGAGCCGACCGCGGTATACGCGGCGAACATGCGCTCGACGACGAACTGCGCCATCTGCTGCTGGAAGCCCCGACCCTCGGTGCCGATGGTGTTTTCGAGCGGCACCCGGACGTCGTCCAGTACCAGCTCCGCAGTGTCGGACGAGCGCTGGCCGAGCTTGTCGAGCTTGCGCGAGACCCGGAACCCGGGGGTCGTCGTCGGCACGATGAGCTGGCTCATCCCCCGGTGGCCCCTGCCTTCGGTGGCCTCGGACGTACGAGCCAGGAGGCAGACCCAGTCGGCCTGCACACCGTTGGTGATGTAGAGCTTGCGTCCATTGATGACCCAGTCGTCGCCATCGCGTACGGCTTTGGTCCGGATCGACGCCACATCGGAGCCCGCATCAGGCTCGGTGACACCAATCGCGGTCACCATCTCGCCGCGGATCGCCGGTGCAAGGTAGCGCTGCTTCAGGTCCTCGGAGCCGAACTGGGCCAGCGATGGGGTGGCCATCATCGTCTGCACGCCGACGGCCATCGGGACGCCTCCGCAGCCCATCGCGGACAGCTCCTCGCAGAGGATGACGGTGTAGAGGTGGTCGGCGCCCTGGCCGCCGTACGCGGGGTCGTACTCGAGTCCTAGCAGGCCCAAAGCTCCCAACCGGCCGAAGACCTCATGCGCGGGGAACATGCCCTCGCGCTCCCACTCATCGACGCGGGGGGCGAGCTCCCGCTCGACCACGTCGCGCACCATCTTGCGGAAGGCGTAATGTTCCTCGGTGAAGTGGACCATTCGGCACCCCTGTCAAGCGGATCGGTAGCGGTCGGGAATCCAGGCGGGATCGCGCTTCTCGATGCGCGCGCTCATCCCCTCCCGGCCCTCGGCGGAGGCAAAGCGCGAGGCGGACATCGGCTCGAGCCACGCAAAGGCCTCCTCGGGCGTTTGAGAGGCCACCGCGCGCAGTTGCTTGGTCAGGGCCAGCGCTTCCGGACCGCCCCGCACGAGCATCCCGATCAGGCGATCGACCGTCGCATCGAGCTCGAACTCGGGGCCAACCTCATCGACGAGCCCGATCTCCTGTGCGGCGTACGTATCCATGACCTCGCCGGTCAGGAAAAGCCGGTGGACGGCCTGGGTCGCCACCCGGCGAAGCACCGGGACGGCGATGATGGCGGGCACCAGTCCCAGCCGAACCTCGGTGAAGGAGAAGCTCACCCCGGTCGGCGCGACGACGAGGTCACAGGCGGAGAACAGGCCGACTCCCCCGGCCCGCGCCAGCCCATTGAGCCGGCAGATCACCGGCTGGGGGCAGCTCCAGAGCTTCGTGAGGATCGCGGGCAGGCCCCCGACCCCCGCGGCGGCTCCGCCGGGCTCAGCCGCCGCGCGCTGCTCCTTGAGGTCGGCGCCGGAGCAGAACACCGGCCCGGCGCCGGTAAGCACGATGACCCGGGTCGCGGGATGCTCGACGGCGGCGTCGAGAGCGGCAGCGAGTTCGGAAAGCAGCCGCCGCGAAAGGGCATTGCGGTTGTGCGGCGAGTCCAGCGTGATCGTGGCCCTGCCGTCGGAGCCTGCCGAAGCTACGGGCAGGTCCAACCGGACCAGCGGCTCATCCACCGAGGTGCCTCCAGCGCTGCAGGCGGGCGTCTTGCGGGCGTCACAGTTGACGGTGGCGTCAGGTTAGCAGCACCCTAGGCCTGCCACCAGCCCGCAAGGGGCGACCAGCGAGGAGGGCCATGACCGCGATCCAGGAGACTCTGCTGACAAGTTCGACGACGCGATCGACGCTCGAACCGGTCGCCTGGGACACCCCGGAGCGCGCGGCCCTGCGCCGGCTCGCCGCCGACTTCACCCGCCGGGAGATCGTGCCGCACCTCGCCGGCTGGGAAGAGCTTGGGGAGCTCCCGCGGTCGCTGCACCTGGCGGCCGCCGATGTCGGCCTGCTGGGCGCGGGTTTCCCGGAATCCCTCGGCGGCATCGACGATCCGCTGGCGTCCATGCACCTCACGGAAGCCATGATCGCTGCAGGCGCATCGACGGGACTCATCGCCTCGCTCTTCACCCACGGCATCGCGCTGCCCTCGATCGTCCGCAACGGGACCGACGATCTGAAAAGCCGCTTCGTCGCTCCGACGCTGCGCGGCGAGCTGATCGGATCCCTCGGCGTCACGGAGCCCGACACGGGGTCCGACGTTGCCGGGCTCTCGACGCGCGCCGTACGAGACGGTGACCATTACGTCGTCAACGGCGCCAAGACGTACATCACCTCGGGCGTCCGTGCGGACTTCGTTACGACGGCCGTACGCACCGGCGGCGAAGGTTACGGCGGCATCTCGCTGCTCGTCATCGAAAGGGGCACGCCCGGCTTTACCGTCAGCCGGCGGTTGGAGAAGATGGGCTGGCGCTGCTCCGACACCGCAGAGCTGTCCTTTGTCGAGGTACGCGTGCCCGCCGCCAATCTCGTCGGTGCCCAGGGCGAGGGGTTCATCCAGATCATGCAGCAATTCCAGTCCGAACGGCTGTCGATGGCCGTGCAGGCATACGCGGTCGCGCAGCGCTGCCTGGATCTCACGCTGGACTGGGTGCGCACGCGGGAGACGTTCGGTCGGCCGCTTTCCAGCCGCCAGGTGGTGCGTCACAAGCTCGTCGAGATGGCTCGCCAGACCGAGGTGGCCCGCACGTTCGTACGCTCCGCAGCGTGCCGTTGGGCGGCCGGCGAAGACGTCGTCCGCGAGGTGTCGATGGCCAAGAACACGGCGGTCTACGCCTGTGACTTCGCCGTGAACGAAGCCGTGCAACTGCATGGCGGCATGGGCTACATGCGTGACAGCGAGGTCGAGCGCCACTACCGCGACGCCCGCATCCTCGGGATCGGCGGCGGCACCAACGAGATCCTGAACGAGATCATCGCCAAGCGCATGGGCCTGTAGTGGCGGCCTCTCCCGTCGCCCTGGCCGGCCGACCCTCGACCAGCCGCGGCCGGCGTACGCGCGCTGCCTTGCTGGCCGCCGGTCGCGAGGTGTTCGAGGAAGTTGGCTACGGTCCTGCGCGCATCGATCTGGTCGCCGATCGAGCTGGAGTCTCGCACGGCACGTTCTACACGTACTTCGACTCCAAGGCTGCGCTGCTACGCGAGGTGTCCCGCACCGTAGTCGGCGAGATGTTCGTCGACACGCGCGTGGGTGATCAGGCCGGGCTGGATGCGTACGCGCGTATCGAAGCGGCAAATCGGCTCTACCTCGACGCGTGGGCGCGCAACTCCCGGCTGCTGCGCGTGCTCGAACAGGCCGCCATCGACGACCCATCGCTGCGCCCACTCACCCTGGAAATGCGGGAAGATTTCGTACGCCGGCTCGAGGACGGCCTCACCCGCCTCGCCAGCGACGGGGTGATCACGCTCGACCTGCCGCTGCGCCCGACGGCGATCGCGCTGGGGGGAATGGTCGAACACTTCGCCCACGTCTGGCTGGACCTCGGCGAGGCCGTCGACGCGGAGGTGGCCGTCCATACGCTCACCGAGCTCTGGGCGCGGGCTATCGGCCTCGGCGCCGCGCGCAAACCCAGTAATTGTCGGTAAGACTTAGCGACGATTACTGGGTTATGTCCGATCCGAAGCCGAGTCCGAAAATCTCCACCGACACTTCGCGCATCTCCACTTTGCGCACCTTGCCGGTGACCGTCATCGGGAAGGCGTCGACGATGCGGACGTAGCGCGGGATCTTGTAGTGCGCGAGCCGTCCGGTGCAGAACGCGCGCAGCGATTCCGCGGTGATCTCGTCGGCTCCCGGCCGCAGCCGTATCCACGCCATGAGCTCCTCGCCGTAGCGCTCATCGGGGACGCCGATCACCTGCGCATCGACGATGTCCGCGTGTGTGTAGAGGAACTCTTCGATCTCGCGCGGATAGATGTTCTCGCCGCCGCGGATGACCATGTCCTTGATACGGCCGGTGATGCTGAGGTAGCCCTCGTCGTCCATGACCGCGAGATCCCCGGTGTGCATCCACCGCGCGCCGTCGATGGATTCAGCCGTCTTCTGCGGCTCCTCCCAGTAGCCGAGCATGACGCTGTAGCCGCGGGTGCAGAACTCGCCTGCCGCGCCGCGCGGCACGGTCAGGCCGGTCACCGGATCGACCACCTTGACCTCGAGGTGTGGAAGGACCTGGCCCACGGTCGACACGCGCCGGTCGATCGAATCGTCCACCCGGGTCTGCGTGGAGACGGGTGACGTCTCCGTCATCCCGTAGCAGATGGCCACCTCGCGCATCCCCATCCGCTCGATGGCCTGCTTCATGACCTCCACCGGGCAGGGCGATCCGGCCATGATTCCGGTGCGCAGCGACGAGAGGTCGTACGTCTCGAAGCCCGGGTCGTTCAGCTCGGCGATGAACATGGTGGGCACGCCGTAGAGCGAGGTGCAGCGTTCGGATGCGACTGCGGCGAGGCTCGCCGCCGGGTCGAAGGCCGGCGCCGGGATCACCATGCAGGCACCGTGACTCGTGGCGGCCAGATTGCCCATCACCATGCCGAAGCAGTGGTAGAAGGGCACCGGAATGCAGATCCGGTCGACCTCGGAGTAGTGGCAGAGCTCGCCGACGAAGTAGCCGTTGTTGAGGATGTTGTGGTGCGACAGAGTCGCGCCCTTCGGGAACCCGGTTGTGCCTGACGTGAATTGAATGTTGATCGGGTCGTCGGGGCCCAGCATCTGCCCGATGGCCGCCAGTTGCGCGCGGTCGCCGATTTGCCCGGTCGCCAACAGCGAATCCCACTCGGGCCGGCCGAACAGCACGACCCGCTCGAGTGCCGGGCACTCGGCTCGGACGTCGTCGATCATCGCCGCGTAGTCCGAAGACTTGAAGCTCGGCATCGCGATGAGCGTGCTGACCCCGGAGTGGCGAAGGACGAACGCGAGCTCGTGGGTTCGGTACGCAGGGTTGATGTTGACCAGGATCGCGCCGATCTTGGCCGTCGCGTACTGCACAAGAGTCCACTCCGCGCAGTTCGGCGACCAGATGCCAACCCGATCACCCGTGTCGACCCCGAGATCCAGCAGGCCTAGCGCGACCGCGTCCACGTCGGCGACGAACTCCGTGTACGTCCAGCGCTTGCCCGTCGACACGTCGATGAGGGCGTCGCGATCTCCGTGGCGGGCCGCGGTTCGATCGAGGTTCGTTCCGATCGTGTCGCCGAGCAGCGGACTCGTTGACGTTCCCGAGGCGTAGCTCGGCAATGCGGGTGTTGCGGACGCGGTCAAGTCGGTTACCTCCATAAGCAGCCCTGCGACTCAACAGCCTGCGCCATCCCCCGGCAGATGCCAATGCGCAGCGGCTCTGCTTCGATCACTTCATGACATGGACGCGGGTCAGCGGGCTACGGCCCCTGGAACTGGGCGCTCCCGGTGCCTTGCGCAAGAAGCTCACAAACCTCGTACTGGCGGGCGCCAAGACCGGTCTCGCACAGATCGCTTTCGCTGCGCCGTTGTCGCGACCGTCGTCGAAACGGACAGGTACATCGACGAGCTCTGGTAGCGCGGCCGTAGCCGAGCGGGCTGCCGGTCGACCCAGCGCCACTGCCTCGGCGTCACAGAGACCCCGCTGGCACTGGCGCCGCCCGGGGAATCAGTCCAGAGAGCAGACACCAGCTCGGGAAAGCGACCTGTGATCTCACCGTCGAGCGCCTCTTCGCTGACCGCTATGTGGGTCGCATGCTCCCCCGCGCCAGGAAGCGCTCGTGCCAGGACAGCGCCTCCCCGAGGATGTGCGGCGTGTGCTTGCCTTTGGCGTCGCGGGTGGCCCGGTCGAAATAGTCCTGCAGCAGTGGTCGATAGTCCGGGTGGGCGCAGCGGTCGATGACCTGCTGCGCGCGGCGGCGCGGCGGCAGGCCGCGCAGATCGGCCAGCCCCTGCTCGGTGACGAGCACGTGGACGTCGTGCTCGGTGTGGTCGACATGGCTGGCCATCGGGACGATGCAGGAAATCGCCCCCTGCTTGGCCACCGAAGGCGTCATGAAAATGGAGATGTAGGCGTTGCGGGCGAAGTCGCCGGAGCCGCCGATGCCGTTCTGGATGCTCGAGCCCATCACGTGGGTGGAATTGACGTTTCCGTAGATGTCGGCCTCGATCATCCCGTTCATCGCCAGGCATCCCAGCCGGCGGATCACCTCAGGATGATTGCTGATCTCCTGTGGCCGCAGGATGATTCGGTTGCGATAAAAGGACAAGTTGTCGCGAAACTCCGCTAGATACTCGGCGCTGAGCGACAACGCGGACGCCGAGGCGATGCTCAAAGTGCCCGACCGAAGCATCTGCAGCATGCCGTCCTGGATGACCTCCGAATACGCGGTCAGCGGGCGGAACGGACCCTCGTCGAGCCCGGCGAGAACCGCGTTGGCGATGTTTCCCACACCGGACTGCAGTGGAAGCAGCGTGGCGGGTAGCCGCCCGCGCTTCACCTCGTGGGCCAGGAACTCCAGGACATGGTGGGCGATCGCGAGGGACATTTTATCCGCCGGCTTGAACGTGGGCATGTGGTCGGGCGCGTAGGTCGGCACGATGGCCACGATCTTTTCCGGCGGGCAGTGAAAGTACGGCACTCCGATCCGGTCGGAAGTCTGCGTGATCTGCAGCGGCATACGGTTCGGTGGCAGCCGGGTGCCGTAGTAGATGTCGTGCATCCCGTCGAGCTCGGCGGGTTGCCAGGAGTTCACCTCGAGGATCACGCGGTCGGCCTGATCGATCCAGGTTTTGTTGTTGCCGACGGACGAGGATGGGATCAGGTGGCCGTCCTCGGTGATCCCGGAAACCTCGATGACCGCAAGGTCGAGGTGGCCGAAGAAGCCCTCCCACACCATCTGCGCGACGTGGGAGAGATGCACGTCCAGGTAATCCAGCAGGCCGGCGTTGATCTTCGCCCGGATGACCGGATCGGACTGGTAGGGCATGCGCATTTCGATGCCGTTGACGGCAGCCAGCGCGCCGTCCAGATCCGGCGCGGTGGACGCGCCGGTCCAGACGTCGACCTGAAAGTGCTCCCCCCGTGCGGTGGCAGCGCGCATGCGCTCCGCGAGCGCTCCGGGGATTGCTTTGGGATGGCCGGCGCCGGTGAACCCGCTCATGCCGATACGAGCGCCGGGTGCGATGAGTTTGGCGGCCGCCGCGGCCGACATCACCTTGCCCAGCAGTGCGGGCGAGCGTAGCCGCGACAGGTCGGGCTCCGTGGTCTCGCTTTCGTTTCCAAGGCCGGCCACGGTCCCCGTCATCCTTTGCCCTCCGCCTGCCTCGTCGTGACGCCTCGGAACCTCATGACGAGGTGGCGCCGGATCCGCCTTTCGGCATCCGATCGGCCGCCCGAGCTCCAGCATCAGGCTAGCGACCGGCAGGCAGGCAGGACCAAGGTCCAGCGATCGCCGGGAACTTTGTCGCTATCTGCGCCATCGCGTCGGGCGAAGGGTGTCAGTGATGCCGTCGCTGTGTGCGGCCGAAGACTGCCGAATGGAGCTTCCTACGATGGCCGCGAGTGTCGAGCACGACCGATGACGAGCCTGGTTGTCGGAGTCGTACGCGAAAGCGCCGCAGGCGAGCGCCGGGTGGCCCTCACGCCTGATGGCGTCAAGCGGCTGCGGCTGGCCGGGCACGAGGTTCTGGCCTGCGAGGACGCCGGTGCGAACGCCTGGTCCCCGGACGCCGGCTACGTCGCCGCCGGAGCTCGGGTGCTGACCAAGCGCGAGGTCTACCGCCAGTCCGATGTGCTGGTCTGCATCCAGCCGCCGGACCCCGAGGATCGCGCCCTGCTACGCCCGGGCCAGGTGCTCATCGGCATGCTGGCGCCGCTGACCGACCCCGAACTTGCCCGCGAGCTCGCCGAAGCCAAGGTGACCGCGCTCAGCCTGGACGGCCTGCCCCGGACGTTGAGCCGCGCCCAGTCGATGGATGCCCTCACCTCGCAGGCCAACGTCGCCGGCTACAAAGCCGGGCTGGTTGGCGCTGACGCCTACGGCGGTTACTTCCCGATGTTCATGACGGCGGCAGGCACGATGCGCCCGGCCCGGGTGTTGGTGATCGGCGCCGGAGTGGCCGGCCTGCAGGCGATCGGCACAGCGCGTCGGCTCGGCGCCGTCGTCACCGGTTACGACATCCGCGACGCCGCCCGCGCCGATGTGCTGTCCACCGGGGCCGCTTTCCTGGACCTCGACACCAGGGTGAAAGCAACGGGTGAGGGCGGTTACGCGCGCGAGCTGACCCAGGACGAGCGGCAGGCGCAGCAGGACGCCCTCAATGCGGCCATCAGCAAGTTCGACGTGGTCATCACGACCGCGCAGGTCCCCGGGCGACGCCCCCCGGTCCTGGTCTCGGCGACCGCGCTCGCCGCCATGAAGGCCGGTTCCGTGATCGTCGACATCGCTTCCTCCGAACTGGGCGGAAACGTCGAGGGATCGGTCTGCGACACCACCATCGTCACCCCAAACGGCGTCAGCATCATCGGCGCCGGCAATTTGCCGTCCACGGTGCCGAAAGCGGCCTCGATGGCGTACTCGCGCAACATCGCTGCCCTGCTGGCCCACCTGGTCCACGACGGCGCTCTCAGCTTGGACCCGGACGACGAGATCGTCGCCGGGGTGCTCGTCTCTCGCGACGGCGAGGTCGTCCATCCAGCAGTCAGCCGGCTGCTGAACAAACCCGACTCCCCCACCCATCCCGGCACCGAGAAGGAAGGGAACGGATGACTCCGCTCCTGTTCGCCGATATCACCGTTTTCGTCCTCAGCCTGCTGGTCGGGTTCGAGGTGATTCGTGAGGTTCCCGCAACGCTGCACACGCCGTTGATGTCCGGCTCCAACGCTATCCACGGCGTGGTTCTGGTTGGCGTTATGGTGTTGGCGGCCACCACGAATTCGGTCCTTGGCTACGTGTTGCTCTTCGTCGCCGCAGCGTTCGCCGCGATGAACGTGGTCGGCGGCTACGTCGTCACCGACCGGATGCTCGAAATGTTCCGCCCACACCCCCGGCCCATTCCGGCCGACGACACCCACGATCGCGCAGGCGCCTCATGACCGGCTTCGACACCGCCGTACACAGCCTCTACCTGCTGGCGGCGGCGAGCTTCATCATCGGGCTGCATCTGATGACCGCCCCGTCGTCCGCCCGCCGCGGCAACCAGCTATCGGCCGCCGGAATGGCCCTCGCGGTCGTGACCACGATCGCCCTGCTCGCTCACGACCACGTGATGACGGCGGTCGCCGCCCTCACCCTCGCCGTCGGGGCCATTGCCGGCGCTGTCGGCGGGCTGCTCGCGGCGCGGCGCGTCAAGATGACGGCGATGCCGCAGCTGGTCAGCCTCTTCAACGCGGTCGGCGGCGGCGCGGCAGCGCTCATCGCGTTCGGCGATGCGATCCCCCACGCCAAATCCGTTGGCCTGTCAGCACTTCCGGTGAGTACGACGGTCACCACATCGCTGGACCTGCTGATCGGCGGCATCACGTTTTCGGGCTCGCTCATCGCGGGCGGGAAGCTAGCCGGAGTCATTCCGGGCCAGCCACTCTCGTTCCCGGGCGGTCGCGTCCTGAACCTGGTGCTCGCCCTGGCCGCCGCCGGAAGCGGGATCGCATACGCGTCCGGTCACGGCGGTATCGCGATGCTCTGGATCCTTGCCGTCGCGGCGCTCGGACTCGGCATCCTCGTCACGCTGCCGATCGGCGGCGCCGACATGCCGGTCGTCATCTCGCTGCTCAACGCGTTCACCGGCACGGCCGTCGCGATGGCTGGCTTCGTCATCCACAGCACTCCGCTGATCATTGCGGGCGCCCTGGTCGGCGCGGCCGGCGGCATCCTGACAAAGCTCATGGCCGACGCCATGAATCGCTCGCTGTTCAACATCATTGCCGGCGGTTTCGGCACCGCAGACAGCACCGGCATCGATCCCCTGGGCGGCGCAAGCACGTCGGTCCGCGAGGTGACGGTCGACGATGCCAGCCTGCAACTCGCGTACGCCAGCAAGGTGATCATCGTCCCCGGTTACGGGCTCGCGGCGGCGCAGGCGCAGCATGAGGTCGTCGAGCTTGCGCAGGCGCTTACCGAGCACGGGATCGAGGTCAGCTACGGCATCCACCCGGTCGCCGGGCGCATGCCGGGCCACATGAACGTGTTGCTCGCGGAAGCCAACGCCCCGTACGAGCAGCTGAAGGACCTCGAGGAGACCAACCCCGAGTTCGCGCGTACGGACGTGGTGCTGGTGGTCGGCGCCAACGACGTCACCAACCCCGCCGCCCGCCGTCCCGGCAACGCCGTCTCCGGAATGCCGATCATGGACGTCGACCACGCGAAGAGCGTCATCGTCATCAAGCGCTCCCTCGGCCACGGCTACGCGGGCATCGACAACGAGCTGTACTCCAACCCCAAGACGGCCATGCTGTTCGCCGACGCCAAGGTGGGGTTGGCCGCGCTCATGACCGGGCTACACGCATACGTGCACTGAGCGGCTCAGGGCTGGAAGCGGTAACCCATTCCCGGCTCGGTGATCAGGTGGCGCGGCCGGCTCGGCTCAGGCTCGAGCTTGCGGCGCAGCTGCCCGATGTAGATGCGCAAGTAGCTGCTGTCGGTGTAACCCTGCTGGCCGCGTAGCTCCGCCAGCAGCGCCGACTGGCTGATGAGCCGACCCGGATGCGTCACCAGCGCCTCAAGCAGGTGCCACTCCGTAGGGGTCAGCGTCACCCGCTCCGGCTGCCCGTCCGCGCCTACTCGCTCGGCGGACTTCGCGGCCATGTCGACAGTCGTCGTGCCGACCCGGATCACGGCGTGGGTGTCCTCGACGTTCGCCCGGCGGGTGGCGGCGCGCAGCCTGGCGACCAGCTCGTTGACGTCGAACGGCTTGGTGACGTAGTCGTCGGCACCCGCTTCGAGTGCGTCAACCTTGTCGCCGCTGCTGGTACGCCCCGACAGCACGACGATCGGCGTACGCGAGTAGCCGCGAATCGCCCGGATGATGTCCATGCCGTCGAGGTCGGGCAGTCCCAGGTCCAGCACGATGACGTCCGGCATCGCCGCCGCCGCCGCATTGAGCGCTGCGGTGCCGTCAGTTGCCGTCGTGACCCGATAGCCCCGCGCGGTCAGGTTCAGGGCCAGCGCCCGGCTCATCTCCGGATCGTCCTCGACGACCAGGATGTGCGTTTGGGCGTCGCTCACGCGCTGGCCTCCGATGCGATGGGAACTGCGACGGGAAGTGAGATCACCATTGTCAGCCCGCCGCCGGGGGTGTCTTCCATGGCCAGCGACCCGCCCATCGCCTCGGTGAAACCGCGCGCGATCGCGAGCCCGAGCCCAACCCCCGGGCTGCCGCTTGTCGACAAGTCGTCGCGCCGCTGGAAGGGGGCAAACGCCTGCTCTCGGTCGTCCTCGGGAATGCCCGGACCGCGGTCGATCACCCGCAGTTCCACGATCGCCCCGTGCGCACTGCCTGCCAGCCGCACGGGGACGTCCCGCGGGCTGTAGCGCATGGCGTTCTGCACGACGTTGGCAATGACCCGATCCAGCAATCCGGCATCGGCCATCACCTCCGGCAGATCGGTCGGGACGTCGACCTCGACGGCTCCGGCCGGAGCCCCGAGATGATCGACCGTGAGGCTTGCAACGTCTTCCAGTCCCAGCGGGCGCGGGAACACCGACAGGACGCCGGCCTGCAGCCGCGAGAGGTCCAGCAGGTTAGTGACGAGCTCGGTCAGGCGGTCCAGGGCCGAGTCGGCGCTCGCCAGCAGTTGTTGGCGGTCCGCGTCGGTCCAGTCGACGTCCGGTGATCGCAGGCTCGTGATGGTCGCTTTGGCAATAGCCAGCGGGCTGCGCAGGTCGTGGCTGACGGCGTTCAGCAGGGCCGTACGCATGCGGTCGGCCTCCCGGGCGGGAACCGCTGCAGCGGCTGCCTCTCGAAGCTCTCGCTGCTGGTAGGCCACCGCCACTTCCGCGGCGAAAGCCGCCAGCACCCGACGGTCTTCGGCGGGCAGCGGGCGACCACGCAGCACCAGTGCCAGATCGTCGGCGACGGGCACCTCGATGTCGCCTTCTTCCGGCTGCATGCATGGCTGATCGCCGACGCTCGCCAGGCAGATCCACGTGCCGCGCAGGGTGCCCGTTCGCATCGCCTGCGGCATTCCGCCTTCGCTGCCGGGAGCCTCATTCGTCCGGCGCAGCAAGCTGACCGCGTTCATCCCAAACGTCTCCAGGACCCGATCTAGCAGCGCCGGCAAGGCCTGCTCGCCCCGTAAGAGGCTGCCCGCGAGCGTGAACAGCGTCTCCGCCTCGGCGCTGGCCCGCGCGGCCTCGCGGCGGCGCCGGGCGGCAATGTCCACGATGGTGCTGACGAGGGCCGCGACGATGACGTACGCAATCAGGCCGATGACGTCATTGACGCTGTGAATCGTGAAGCTGTGCAGCGGCGGGGTGAAGTACCAGTTGATGAGCAGCGCGCTGGCGACCGCCGCGGCGATGGCCGGGTAGATACCTCCGACTAGGGCCACCACCACGACCGCCACCAGGAAGAGCAGCGCGTCGCTCGCGAGTGACGCATCGCTGCGCAGCCCCGTCAGCAAGAGCGTGAGGACGACCAGCAGGACGACGCCGATCCCGGCGCCAAGCAGGCGCCGGCGAGGGGTCAGCCCACCAACGAGCTTCGGGAGTACGCGGCCCTTGCCGATGTAGTCGTGGCTCACCATGTGGACGTCGATGGGCCCGGACATGCGGGTGACGGTTTGGCCGACGCCGGCACCGGTCAGCGCCGCACGCAACGGCGACCGCCGGCTTCCGCCGAGCACGACCTGCGTCGCATTGTGGGCCCGCGCAAAGTCCAGCAGCGCCCGCGGGATGTCGTCGCCGATGACCGAATGGAAGCTGCCGCCCAACGATTCGGCGAGCAGTCGCTGCGACGCGAGCGCGGCGATGCTCGCACCAGCCAGCCCGTCGCTGCGGGCGACGTGGACGGCGAGCATTTCCCCGCCGGTGGCGCGGGCGGCGATACGTGCGCCGCGGCGGAGCAAGGTTTCCCCCTCGGGACCCCCCGTCAGCGCGACCACTACCCGCTCGCGGGTCTCCCAGGTCCGGTCGATCCCGTGTTGCTCGCGGTAGCGCTGCAGACCCTCGTCGACCGAGTCGGCGAGCCACAGCAGTGCCAGCTCGCGCAGCGCCGTCAGGTTGCCGGTCCGGAAGTAGTTGGAGAGCGCGGCGTCCACCTTTTCGGGGGCGTAGACGTTGCCGTGAGCCATCCGCCGCCGCAGCGCCTCCGGAGTCATGTCGACAAGCTCGACCTGGTCCGCCGCCCGCACGACCGAATCCGGCACCGTCTCGCGCTGCGGGATGCCGGTGATGGCCTCGACGACGTCGTTGACCGATTCCAGATGCTGGATGTTGACTGTGCTGATGACGTCGATGCCGGCCTCGAGCAGCAATTCGACGTCCTGCCAACGCTTTTCGCGCGCCGAACCCGGCACGTTGGTATGGGCGAGCTCGTCGACGAGGGCCACCTGGGGCTTGCGCGTCAGTACGGCATCGACGTCCATTTCGGTGAAGCTCGAACCCCGGTAGCTCATGTCCTTGCGTGCCACCAACTCGAGCCCGTCGAGCTTTTCGGCGGTCCGGGGCCGTCCGTGCGTCTCCGCGAAACCGACGACCACGTCGGTACCGCGACCGGCCCGGCGATGCCCCTCATCGAGCATCGCCATGGTCTTTCCGACGCCGGGTGCTGCGCCGAGATAGACCCGAAGCCGGCCGCGTCCCAAGTCCATCTCCTGTGACTAGTTCCGGTGGTACGGATAGCTGCGGTCAAGGGCCAGGTTGACCTGCAACACGTTGACCGTCGGGTCGCCGAGGAAGCCCAATCCGCGGCCTGATTCGTACTTTGCGATCACCCCAAGGACTTGCTGCGCCGTGATGCCCCGCGCCTTCGCGATACGGGGTGCCTGCAGTCTGGCGTATGCCGGGCTGATGTCGGGGTCAAGGCCCGATCCGGACGCTGTGACAGCGTCGGCGGGCACGGCCGGGTGAGCTGGTGCGTTGCCGCGGATCGGGATCACCTTGCCCTTGGAGTAGTCCTGCCCGAACGTCGCGCACTGCACTTTCACGCCTCGGTACGTCGCCAGGAACGGCTTCGCCGGGCATGCTTCATTCACGCTCACGGCACGCTTTACCGGCCCCGCGTAGCCCGGCCCCGCGTAGAAGACAGCCAGCACCGCACCGACACCTCCCGGCGTGCAGAACGGACGCGAGCCGTCGACGCCCTCGAGCGTGCCGACCGCCAGGCTGCGACTGCAGACGAGCGTAAGCAGGGACTGCTTGCCGGTGTCGTCCGCCGCGGAGGGGTCCGGCAGCGTATCTACGATGGATTCCGGCCCAAGGTTCGAGGCGCTCGACGCGGTCGGGTCGTAGCCCGCCCCCGCGGCCGATGGCCGTGACTGAACGTACTGCACCAGCGGATTGCCCTTGCTGTCAGTGAACGACTGGCCGATCAGCGTGGAGCCGACCACCCTGCCGTTGCTGGACACAAGTGAGCCGTCAGCTTTGGATTTCAGGCCCGGAATCTGCGCAACGGTCGTCACCGCAAGCGGATACAGCATCCCCAAAACGACCGTGAAGATGAGCAGGATCCGCAGCGCCGCGAGATGCTGGCGAATCGCAGGAAGCAAACGTGCCATGGCTATCGGATCCCTGGGATGAATTGGATCAGGAGGTCGATGACTTTGATGCCGACGAACGGGGCGATCAGGCCGCCGACGCCGTAGATGTAGATGTTTCGCCGCAGCATCTGCGACGCGCTGCGCGGCGTGTAGCGCACTCCCCGCAACGCCAGCGGGATCAGCCCGATGATGATGAGAGCGTTGAAGATGACGGCCGACAGGATCGCCGACTGCGGCGAATGCAGGTGCATGATGTTCAGCTTGTTGAGACCGTGGTAAACGCCGGCAAACATCGCCGGGATGATCGCGAAGTACTTCGCGACATCGTTGGCTATCGAAAACGTGGTCAGCGAGCCCCGCGTAATCAACAGTTGCTTGCCGATTTCGACGATCTCGATCAGCTTCGTCGGGTTGGAGTCGAGGTCGACCATGTTGCCGGCCTCTTTGGCCGCCGAGGTCCCCGAGTTCATCGCGACGCCGACGTCAGCCTGCGCAAGGGCCGGCGCATCGTTCGTACCGTCGCCGGTCATCGCGACGAGCTTGCCGCCCTCCTGCTCCTTGCGGATCAGGGCCATCTTGTCCTCGGGCTTGGCCTCCGCGAGGAAGTCGTCGACGCCGGCCTCCTCGGCGATGGCCCGGGCCGTACGCGGGTTGTCGCCCGTGATCATCACGGTGCGGATCCCCATGGCTCGCAACTCGTCGAAACGCTCGCGCATCCCGGCTTTCACCACGTCCTTGAGGTGAATGACCCCGAGTACGCGGGTCGCCCCCTCGGTGGCCTCGGCCACCACCAGCGGCGTGCCTCCCGCGGCCGAGATGCCATCGACGATCTCCGCCGTCTCCGGCGGAACTTCGCCGCCCTGCTCGCGTACCCACGCCATCACGGACCCCGCCGCACCCTTGCGGATCTGGCGGGCCGCCGAACCGTTGGCCGACAGATCGACCCCGCTCATCCGGGTCGCAGCACTGAACGGCACGAAGCTGGCGTGCGTCAACTCGCCGGCCTGCCGTTCGCGCAGCCCGTACGCCTCCTTGGCAAGCACGACGATGCTGCGACCCTCAGGCGTCTCGTCCGACAGCGATGAGAGCTGAGCGGCATCAGCGAGATCCGCCTTTTTGATGGTGCCGACGGCGATGAACTCGCTCGCCTGGCGGTTACCGAGGGTGATGGTCCCGGTCTTGTCGAGCAGGAGCGTGTCGACGTCCCCGGCGGCCTCCACCGCACGACCGGACATCGCGAGCACGTTGCGCTGCACCAGCCGGTCCATCCCGGCAATGCCGATGGCCGAGAGCAGCGCTCCGATGGTCGTCGGGATGAGGCAAACCAGCAGCGATACCAGCACGATTCCGGTGACACCGTTGGCGCCGAGTGCCGAGGTGTCG
Source organism: Mycobacteriales bacterium (assembly GCA_038245655.1). Taxonomy (GTDB): domain Bacteria; phylum Actinomycetota; class Actinomycetes; order Frankiales; family Frankiaceae; genus DATAZK01. The sequence goes on from JBBRSE010000002.1 coordinate 71,456, forward strand.
GGCAGACCCGGCTGCTGCGTCTTGGAGAAGATAGCGAGCGGCTGCAGGGTCGCCACGGCCAGCAGGAAGATGATCGTCAGCGAGGCGAGCAGGATGTTCAACGCGATCTCGTTGGGCGTCTTCTGCCGGCTCGCACCTTCGACGAGGGCGATCATCCGATCGATGAAGCTCTCCCCCGGCTTCTGGGTGATGCGTACGACGAACCGGTCGGACAGCACCTTCGTCCCGCCGGTGACGCCTGAGCGGTCGCCGCCGGACTCCCGGATGACGGGCGCGGATTCGCCCGTGATCGCCGACTCGTCCACCGAGGCGACGCCGTCGATGACCTCGCCGTCACCGGGGATGAAATCGCCGGCTTCGCAGACGACGATGTCTCCCTCGGCAAGCTGAGGGGCCGGTACCGGCTGCTCGGACAGCTGCTCGGCAGGCTTTTTCGGGTCCCAGCCGGAGATGCGGCGCGCAACCAGATCGGTCTTGGCCCGGCGCAGCGCCTCGGCCTGTGCCTTGCCGCGCCCTTCGGCCACGGCCTCGGCCAGGTTGGCGAACACCACAGTCAGCCAGAGCCAGATGGTGATCTGGATGGCGAAGCTGGTGTGGTCACGGATCGCCAGCACGGTCGTGAACACCGAGCCGATCTCGACGATGAACATGACCGGGTTGCGGTAGAGGGTGAGCGGGTTCAGCTTCTTCGCCGCGTCAGGAAGCGAGCGAAACAGCTGTTTCGGATCCAGCAGACCGCCCTGGATCTTCTTGCGGCTATTGGGTTCGGTGATGGTGGACATGTCAGTGCAGCCCTTCCGCGAGCGGCCCGAGGGCCATGGCCGGGAAGTAGGTCAGCGCGACCACGATGACGGTCACTCCAGTCAGCAATCCGATGAAAAGGGGTCTGTGCGTGGGAAGGGTTCCGGCCGAAGCGGGCACGGGTCGCTGTTTGGCGAGAGAGCCGGCGAGGCCGAGGACGAACACCATTGGCAGCAGCCGGCCAAGCAGCATCACGACGCCGAGCACGGTGTTGTACCAGGTGGTGTTGACGCTGAGCCCGGCGAAGGCTGAGCCATTGTTGTTCGCCGCCGAGGTGAAGGCGTACAGGACCTCGGAAAGCCCGTGCGGGCCAGAGTTGAGCATGCTGGCTCGTTCACCGGGTAACGCCATCGCCAGCGCCGTGCCGCTCAATATCAGTGTCGGTGTGGTCAGCAAGTAGAGCGACGCGAATTTTACTTCCCGGCCGGCGATCTTCTTGCCGAGATACTCCGGCGTGCGCCCGACCATGAGCCCCGCGATGAACACGCTGAGGAGAGCCAGTATGAGCATCCCGTACATGCCCGACCCGGTGCCGCCGGGAGCCACCTCGCCGTACATCATGTTGAGCAGCGTTCCGGCACCCCCGAAGCTGGTGTAGGAGTCGTGGAAGCTGTCGACGGCACCGGTGGACGTCGCGGTCGTCGCCGAGGCGAAGATCGACGAATCCGGTACGCCGAAGCGGGCCTCCGTCCCTTCCGTCGCTGCGCCGACAGCAGTAGGAACCGTCCCGTGATGCGCCGCTTGCGAACCGAAGATGATGGCGGTACTCGCGATGAAGATGATCGCCATGACCGCGACGATCGCCAGGCCCTGCCGCTTGTCCTTGACCATCCGGCCGAACGCGCGCGGCAGGGAGAAGCTGATCATCAGGATCAGGTAGACCTGTAGCCAGTTTGTCCACACCGTCGGGTTTTCGAACGGATGCGACGAGTTGGCGTTGTATATGCCACCGCCGTTCGTACCGAGTTCCTTGATGACCTCCTGGCTGGCGACCGGGCCGCCCGTCAACGTCTGCGTGACACCCGAGGGTCCGGTCACGGTGCGATAGTGAGCCCACGTTTCGATGGCGCCGCCACCGACGAAGACGATGGCAAAAAGGAATGCGATGGGCAGCAGGATCCGGATACAGATCCGGGTGAGGTCGACCCAGAAGTTGCCGAGACGATCGGTGCGGTTGCGGGTGAAGCCGCGCACCAGCGCGATCGCGACGGCGATGCCGACCGCTGCCGACATGAAGTTCTGCACCGCCAGACCGGCAGCCTGCGAGACGTAGCCGAGCGCGCTCTCACCGGAGTAGGACTGCCAGTTCGTGTTGGTGACGAAGCTGGCTGCCGTGTTGAAGGCCTGGTCCGCGGGCATCTGCGGCACCGCGTAGGGGTGGCCGAACAGGTGCGCATGTTGAACGCGCAAAAAGGCGTACAGGCCAATCACCGAGACGGCGGAGAATGCCAGAACGCTTCGCAGGTACACGCCCCAGGTCTGCTCTGCGGCCGGGTCGACGCGGGCAAGCCGGTAGATGAACCGCTCGGGCGCCAGATGCTTCTCGCTCTGAAAGACGCGCGCCATGTAGTCGCCGAAGGGACGGTGGGTCGCCGCCAGGGCGATGGCCAGGGTGACGAAGAAGATGATCCCGGCGGTGGTGGAGCTCATCAGAACTTCTCCGGGAACAGCAACGCGACGACCAGAAAGACCACCAGGCCGACCGCGAGGATCAGTCCGATCAGATTCTCGACGGTCACAGCCGTTCCACCCCCCGCACGATGACCGCGAAAACCGCGAACACCGCAATCGTGAGGAGCACAAACCAGACGTCAGTCACAAGCTCTCCCTCGGGCCTGCCGCAAGTGCGGCGACACGTAGTGAAAGCCCTGCGGACTAGGGAAAACCCGATCCTGACGCGACCCTCACGCGGCTACCCTGGACCCTCACGAGATCCTTACGACTTCCATACGCGCGAGCCCGCGGCTGGCAACACTTAGGCAAGATGCGCGTGCAGGAAGGCGATCGTGTGGTCCCAGGAGAGCGTCGCGGCAGCTTGGTCGTAGCTCTCGGGCCGACGTCAGTTCGAAGCAGATTGTCGCAGCGGCAGGATCATCTCCGCGATCCAGCTGAAGAGCGCGATGAAAAATCCGCCCAGGACGGCTGAGCCGAAGCTGTCGATGTCCAGTTTGCTGGAGAGCCCGGCTGTGATCGCGAGCAGCGCCGCATTGATGACGAGCAGGAAGAGTCCGAGCGTCAGCAGAATCAGCGGCAGGCTGAGCAATCGCAGGATCGGGCCGACGACGACATTGACCACCGAGAATAAGAAGGCCAGCCAGACATACGTACCGAAGTGGCCGTAGACGTGAAACCCGGGCACGACCCGCGCGACGACGCCCATGATCACGGCTAGCACCAACACGCGCGCTACGGCACGCAAGAGCATGGTCGTCCCTTCGGCAGGTGGAGTCCGGCCCGCCCAGTATGGCGGCTGTGCCAGACGGCCCAAATCGCGATGACTTGCTACCCGGGCTCTTCCCGCCAAACCGGCACATGCTCCTACTGGTGCATAGCGCAATCGCCTGAGAGGCAGAACCGTGAAGGTCCTCGTCACAGCCGCAAGCAACCATGGCGCGACCGCCGAGATCGCCGTGGCCATCGGCGCCGTCCTCTCCGATCGCCGGCTGGACACGATCGTCGCGGCGGCCGAAGAAGTCACCCGTGTCGATGACTACGATGCCGTCATCCTTGGCAGCGCCATCTTCGCCGGGCACTGGCTCGACGCTGCCGCGGCTCTGGTGGACCGATCCGCGGGCGCTTGGTCGGCTCGCCAGGTCTGGCTGTTCTCGAGCGGACCGATCGGGGACCCGACGCATCGCCACATTGCAGGCATGGGCGAGGACCCCCTCGACCTGCGATACACGCTGCACCTGACCGGCGCTCGCGAGCACCGCATGTTCGGCGGCATGTTGGACCGTAAGAGCCTGCCGTTCGCCCAACGCACCGTCACGCGCATGTTCCGCGGCCTCGAAGGTGACTTCCGGGATTGGAACCAGGTCAGCGCCTGGGCGGCCGGCATCGCGGACGTCCTCGCACCGATGTGACGCGGCGTCAGTTTCGTCACTGACCTCTCATCACAATCTAGCTTTCTATCCGGTCACAGGCTTGCGTGACCCCTGCTACAGTGTCGCGGCCTCGCCTACCCTCCGTCTAGCCGCCGCGGGGCGCGTCAGCAATCCGGGCTGGGTGGACTCCACCCGCCCCACTGCAGCAAGGTGGGGTCATGGAGTTCACCCAGCTCGGCCGTTCCGGCCTGTCCGTCAGCCGCCTATGCCTCGGCACCATGAATTTTGGCCCGCTCACCAGCGAGGCCGACTCGCACTCGATCATGGATTCCGGCCATGAGTACGGCATCAACTTCTTCGACACCGCTAACGCATACGGCCGCAGCGTGGGCAAAGGCCGTACCGAAGAGATCATCGGCAGCTGGTTCGCGCAGGGCGGCGGGCGACGCGAACGCACCGTCCTCGCCACCAAGCTTTACGCCCCGATGGGCGAGTGGCCCAACGAAGGCAAGCTGTCGGCGCTCAACATCCGGCGCTCGATCGACGCCAGCCTCGCGCGGCTGCAGACCGACTACATCGACCTCTACCAGTTTCACCACATCGACCGCGCCACCCCGTGGGATGAGATCTGGCAGGCCATCGAGGTCGCCATCGCGCAGGGCAAGATTCTTTACGTCGGCAGCAGCAACTTCGCCGGCTGGCACCTCGCGCAGGCTCAGGCGGCTGCCGCCGAGCGCCACTTCATGGGACTCGTCAGCGAGCAGTCGGTCTACAATCTGGTGACCCGCGAGATCGAGCTCGAGGTGCTGCCGGCCGCCCGCCACTACGGCATCGGCGTTATCCCGTGGTCACCGCTGCAGGGCGGGCTGCTGGGCGGCGTGCTACGCAAGGAGCGGGAAGGCAAGCGCCGCCTCGAAGGGCAGGCCGCCAAGTACGTACAGAAGCATCACGACACCATCGCGGCCTACGAGGATTTCGCCGCGGAACTCGGCCACGAGCCCGGCGACGTCGCTCTCGCATGGCTGCTGCACCAGCCCGGTGTGACCGCCCCCATCGTCGGTCCGCGTATCCAGGAGCATCTCGACTCCGCCGTCCGCGCGCTCACCGTCACGCTCGACGAGAAAGCCCTGACGCGCCTCGACGAGATCTTCCCCGGCTACCGCACCGCGCCCGAGCACTACGCCTGGTAGCGGCCCATGATCAACGCTTCAATGATCATGAGTTGAGGGTCAAATCCGCCACGAAGTCATGATCACTGCAGCGTTGATCATGCGAAGGCCTTCTCGAGGATGCCGAGGCCCTCGTCGAGCAGGTGGTCGGGCATGACGAGCGGCGGCAGGAAGCGCAGGACGTTTCCGTAGGTGCCGCAGGTGAGGATGACGAGGCCCTGCGCGTGGCAGGCCCTGGCGACCGCCTGGGCCGCTGCTGGATTCGGGGTCAGCGTGCCGGGCTCGACCAGCTCTATCGCCTGCATCGCCCCGCGGCCACGGACGTCACCGATCTCCGGGTGACGCTCCTGCAGTTGGCGGAGCCGAGCGGACATGACGTCACCGATGCGACGGGCCGCGCTCAAGAGGTCCTGCTCCTCGATGGTTCTGATGGCCCCTAGCGCGGCCGCACACGCGACCGGGTTGCCGCCGTAGGTTCCGCCCAGGCCGCCGACATGCACACTGTCCATGAGGTCGCTACGGCCGGTGACGGCGGCGAGCGGCAGCCCACCGGCGATCCCCTTGGCCGTGGTGATGAGGTCGGGGACGACTCCCTCGTACTCGCAGGCAAACCAGTCGCCGGTGCGGGCGAATCCGGTCTGGATCTCATCGGCGATGAAGACGATCCCGTTGGCTTGGCAGTACTCGGCAAGGCGCGGCAGGAAGCCCGCGCCCGGCACGATGAAGCCGCCCTCGCCCTGAATCGGCTCAATCACCAGGCACGCCAGATTCGCGGCGCCGATCTGGCTGTCGATGGCTCGGATCGTTTCAGCGGCAGCCTCTTCGCCGCAGTGTTCCGGACCTGTCGGCCAGCGGTAGGGATAGGCCATCGGCATCCGGTAGATCTCGGGCGCGAAAGGCCCGAAGCCGTTCTTGTACGGCATGTTTTTCGCCGTCAGCGCCATCGTCAGGTTGGTACGCCCGTGGTAAGCGTGATCGAAGGCGACCACCGCCTCCCGCCGAGTCGCGACGCGGGCGATCTTGACCGCGTTTTCCACTGCCTCGGATCCGGAGTTGAACAGCGCCGAGCGCTTGTCGTGATCGCCCGGGGTGAGCCGGGCCAGCTCCTCGCACACCGCGACGTAGCCCTCGTACGGGGTCACCATGAAGCACGTGTGAGTGAAGCGCCCGACCTGCTCCCGAACCCCGGCGACCACGCGTTCCGCCGCATTGCCAACGCTGACGACGGCGATGCCGGAACCGAAGTCGATCAGCGAATTGCCGTCGACGTCGACGAGCACTCCCCCGCCGGCCCGCTCGATGAAGGCCGGCTGCGTCGACGAGACGCCCCTCGCCACGGTGGCGGTGCGGCGGGCCATCAACTGCTGCGATTTCGGACCGGGTACGGCGGTCACCAGCCGACGCTCCTGCGCCAGGGTGGGGCCGCCGCTGCTCTTGTCTGTCACCTGGGACCTCCTCGCCGCCTTCACCTGCCGGTCGACATTAGGCCCCCGGAGACCCGACAGGCATCTGAGCGATCAGGAAACGCTCCAAAGTAACGCTGCGCGAAGGTTCCGCCGGACCAGATGGAAACCATTTGCCACAACCCACCGTGGACGCCGAGGGGCGCGAGATAGCGTCGACGTCCCGGCTCGCAGCGTCGTGTGTCGGTTAGTCGAAGGAGCTGCCCAAAGTGATGCCGGTGAATCCGAAGGTGTCGCGGGCGCGCACGGCGATGCTCGGCGGGATCGCGCTGATGCTCGCTTTCACCGCAGCCTGCGGGTCGAGCTCGAAGGCGCAGGCGTCCGGCGGAGGGGGCACTTCCGCAGCGCCCACCGCTACGCTGCCGGCCACACCGGGTGCCGGAAAGAAGTTCTACGTCTCCGTCGGAGACTCGTACGCGGCCGGCTACCAGCCGACCACCAGCAGGCGCAACGGTCACACCACGACCAACGGATTCGCCTACCGCCTGGCGGCCGCCGCGACGGTACACGGCAAACACCTCACGCTGGTGAACTTCGGCTGCGCCGGAGCTACGACGGTGTCGTTGTTGAAAGCCACGGGCTGCCAGCCGGAGCGGCTCGGACCGGGAGCCGTCGCCTACCCGGATTCGACGCAGGCGAGAGCCGCGCTGGACTTCATCTCGGCACACCAGGCGGACATCGGACTCGTCACCGTGGTGATCGGCGGCAACGACATCACCAGCTGTGCGCTCGCCAAGAACGTCGCGACCTGTCTGACCAAGGCCTTGGCGGGCGTCAACACCAACCTGCGCATTTTCCTGCGCGACCTACGCAGCGCCGCCGGCGCGGCCACTCCGATCGTCGGCATCACGTATCCCGACGTGATTCTCGGAAGCTACGTCTCGACCAGCGCGTCGGTGCGCAGCCTTGCCGCGCTCTCAGTGACCGCGTTCAAGAGCCTGGTCAACCCGGCGCTCAAGGCTGACTACGAGGCGATCGGGGCCACGTTCGTCGATGTCACGGCGGCGACGGGAGCGTACATCCCGCTCACCCAGACGACGACGCTGGCTCCCTATGGAACGGTGCCGGTGGCAGTCGCGAAGACGTGCCAGCTGACGTACTACTGCCAGTTCCTGGACATCCACCCGCGCACCAACGGCTACCAGCTGATCGCCGACCTCATCGCCCGGACCCTGCCCGTCAGCTGACCGGACACGCTATCGCCCGGCGCCAGGATGGTAAGGGCACGCTCGGGATCGGGCCAAGCCCCGCCGCATTCCAGCCGGCAGGCCGGGCTACCGATGAGGCGGAATATGCGGTCCTGGAAAGCCCGCGCGGCCGCGTCATCGGTACGTGAGCGAGCGCGCCCCCTTGAGTTCGAAATGTCCGTGTTCGTTGAAGCTCAAGAGGTGCACGCCGCGCGACCCAGCGATGATTTTCGTGATCGAACCGTTGACGACCACCCGATGCAGGCTCAGCACCGACTCCGGGGTCGACAGCCCGAGCAGGTGAGCGGCGACCGCGGCGATCGGACCGCCGGACGTGAAGGCGAGCACGGTCGTTCCGCTCGTGGCCCGCTGCGCCTCGGCCAGCAAGGCCTCCGGAGCTGCAGCGGCGAAAACCGGCCACGGAACCAGCCCGGATGCCGGTTGCGGGTCGAGCATCCACGATTTCAGCGACTGATCGAGGATCCGCTGGAAACCTCGCGGGTCCGCCGCAGCGTCATCAGGCGCGTCGCCCGGGGAGGCGGGGGGATAGCCGGCGAGTACGCGTTGAACGTCGTACTCCTGCCAGCGTGGATCCTGCGCGACCGCAGTGCCCTCCAGCCCCATGGCTTGCAGGCAAATCTCTGCGGTCTCGACCTGTCTTGCCAGACCGCCGCTCACTACGACGTCAGGCGTGACGCCGCGCTCTCGCAGCGCCTCGCCGAGGATGCGGGACTGCTGGCGCCCGAGCTCGGAGAGTCCGGCATCACCACCCGGATGATCGCTGGAGACGTAGGACTGCGGGAGGGCCTGACCGTGTCGGACCAGGATCAAGAGACTCATGCAGCCAGTGTGGAGTGTCAGCCACCTCGAGTGCGCCATCGCTCGCGACAAGGCCACCGCAGGGGATAAGAACACGCTCAACGCCGTGACCGACGCGATGTGGGACTGGCTGGAAGGCCATCCGGACGAGGGGCAGCTGCTCTACAGCCACCTGCCGGGGACCACGCCGCACGCTCGGGCGCTGTGGGAGGAGTTCGAGGCCCGTCACGTTCGCCAGGCATTGGACTACCTCGAAGAAGTACGCGGGCCGCGTCCGGGGTACTCCGCCGCGGCCAACAAGGCCGCCATTGGTGGCCGGGCTCAGCCCGCCATCGCAGCTGTGCGTTCTGCCGCCAAGGTGAGGAGGTGCAGGTTGCCGGTGTTCCACAGGGCGGTCGACTTCAGCGGCCGATAGGTTCGCTCCACGCTTTGGCGAAGGGAGCATCGGATGGCGACGCAGTGGAAAATCGGCGACGTTCGCGTCACGAAGGTGGTTGAACACGAGCTGCCGATACCGCTCAACGGATTGCTGGTCGACGTGCCCGACAACGCCGCTGACCGTCACGGCTGGCTCTCCCCCGACTTCCTGACTCCGGAGGGCCTGGCCAGACTTTCGATCCACGGGCTCGTCGTCGACACCGGGGAGCGCCGCATCCTCGTCGACACGTGCGTCGGCAACCTGCGCGAAGGCCTTCAGATGCCGGCCATGGCGAGCAACTTTCTCGAGGCGCTCGCCGAGGCCGGGTACGCGGTGGAGGACATCGACACCGTTATCTGCACCCACATGCACTTCGACCACGTCGGCTGGAACACGAGGCTGATGGACGGCGAGTGGGTACCCACATTCCCCAGCGCCCGCTACCTGCTGGGCCGGGTCGAGTGGGAGCACTGGTTGGTCACCGACGGGGCGTACAGCAGCAACCTCGACGACACCGTGCGGCCGGTGCTGGCGGCCGGAGCCGCCGAACTTGTCGAGGTCGACCACCGGGTTTGCACCGAGGTCCGCCTGATACCGACCCCGGGCCACACCCCCCGTCACGTCAGCGTCGTGATCGAGAGCGCCGGCGAGCGGGCCGTTATCACCGGAGACATGGCACACCACCCGATCCAGTTCGCCGAGCCCGAGTTGGCCGCGCCTGCCGACAGCGATTCGCCCGTCGCCGCGAAGACCCGCCGGGCGTTCCTTGCCGAACGTGAGGGCGACGGGGCCCTCGTGATCGGCACCCACTTCGGCGGCCCTACCGCCGGGCGCATCGTTGCCGACGGTGCCACCTGGCGCCTGCAGCAGGTGTCCGGATGAGCTCCGATCCGAACGCGTTCAGCGTCCATACCGCCGACCTCGCGACGGGCGTCACGCTTGCGTACGTACGCGAAGGCGTCGGAGGGGTACCGCTCGTGCTGCTGCACGGCTACCCCGAGACCAAACGCATCTGGTGGCGCAACATCGCACCGCTGGCGGCGGCCGGCTTCGAGGTCATCGTTCCGGACTTGCGCGGGTACGGCGATTCCAGCCTGGCTCCGGATGGTTTCTACGATCCGGCGGCGTACGCGCGCGACACCTACGCGCTCGTCCACGATGTGTTGGGCCATGAGCGCATAACCGCCGCCGCGGGAGACGTCGGCGTCGTCATGCTCGACATGGCCGCGCGCTACCCCGGGCTCATCACCCGGCAGTGTTTCTTCAACAGCGTCCCACCGGCGCTGCCCGAGCTCTACACCGCGGCGGGGCTGCCGGCCAGCCTGCTCACCGACGATCACCCGACCGCGGACTACCGCATCCTCCAGGGACGCGACGGCGATGCGTTCGCGGCAGAGCTGGCTACGCAGGCGCTGCGCCGGCAGTGGATCGCGGGCATGTACGGCCCGCGACTATGGGCGTCAGCGGGCGCGTTCACCGCCGACGACGTCGACTTCCACACTGAACCGTTCGGCGATGCGCAGAAGCTGCGGGCGTCGTGGGGACCGTACGAGCTGGCCTACGGCAAGCCGATGTCCGAGCTGCCGATGCTGTTTTCGGTCGTCGAGGTGCCGACCCTGGTGCTCTACGGGAACGCGGACCACGTCGTACCCGATACGTTTGTCGAGCAGTGCGAACTCGCGTTCGCCCGCGTGACAGGACCTTTCGTGGTGCCGCGCACCGGCCACTTCCTGCAATGGGAGCGGGCGGAGCTGTTCAACGCGGCGCTGGTGGAGTACCTGTTGCCGCGGCAGTGAGATCGGCTGCGCCGCCAGCGGTTTCGGGACAGATGGGATGGGGTCATGACTGACAGCCAGGACGAATTCAACGCAGCGGAGCTCGAGGACGACGGGGTGCTCGACGCCTCGGACACCCTCGACGGCGAGGCTGGCGACGACCCGCTCGACGCGGGGTACGCGGCTCCCGATCGGTGGTCGGCAGGCGAGCGTTTCGGTACCACCGCCGCTGAGGAGCGCCAGGGAGAGTCGCTCGATCAGCTGCTCGCCGAAGAAGAGCCCGACTTGGATCCGTACGCCGAGGAGCCCGAAGACGTGAACGAGGCCGACGAGGCGCCGCTGGACGGGCCGGCCGATGCCCGCGCCGGACGGCTGCTCGCCGAGGACGAGGGTGTTCACCCCGATGAGGAGCCTGACCTCGTCGCCCGTGACGTCGGCATCGACGCGGGCGCCGCCGGCGCTGAGGAAGCAGCTGTGCACGTCTTCGACGAGCCGGCCGACGAGGAGTAACGCACACCTGCCGACCAGCTGCGGCCGCCACGCTGAGAGGATGCCGGGAAGTCGTCCCACTCGTGAACGAGGGCCCCCCGTGACCAGTTCGCCACCAACCCAGTCGCTGTCCCCGGTCATCATCGAGGCCGCCATCAACGGCGCGACCACCAAGGCGCAGAACCCTCACGTTCCGAAGACTGCCGAAGAGATCGCAGCCGAGTCGATGGCCTGCCTGGATGCGGGAGCGTCGATCATCCACGCACACTGCGATCCCGTGGGCGGCCCGGACGACGAGGTCGCCGAGCGCTACCTGGAGGCCTTCCGGCCGGTGTGGGCCGAGCATCCCGACGCCCTGCTCTACCCGACCCTCAACTTCGGAGGCGGTGGCCTGAGCTTCGGCCACCTGCGCCTGCTTGCGAAGGCGGGCCTGCGTATCGGGGTGCTGGATCCGGGCTCGCTGAACTTCGGGCGGCGCGGCGCCGACGGCCTGCTGACGGGAGGCTTCGTCTACTCCAACTCCTTCGACACGATCGGCGAGGTCTTCGCCCTGCATGACGAGCTGCACCTCGGCCCGAGCCTTGCGATGTACGAGCCGGGGTTCCTACGGGCGACGCTCGCGTGGCATCAGGCGGGCAAGCTCCCCGCCGGTTGCATGGTGAAGATCTACCTCTCGACCGAACGTGGACTCATGGGTGCGCCTTTCGGACTGCCGCCGACGCGAGCAGGGCTCGAGGCGTACCTCGAGCTGCTCGACGGCACCGGCTTGCCGTGGGCCGTCTCGGCAGTCGGGGGCGATCTCGGCCGTACTGAGGTGGCTTCGCTTGCGTTGCGCCGCGGCGGCCACCTGCATCTCGGCCTGGAGTTCTACGGCGGCGACCGCACGCCGAACAACGTCGGCCTGATCAACGAAGCGGTTGCGTTGTGCGCTGCCGAAGGCCGGCCGGTGGCGACGAGCGTGCAGGCCGCCGAGATCCTCGGATTGCCCGGCGGCTGACCAGCCGTTTGAGGAAGGTGTCGTTCCTCGCCGGAAAATCGACACCTTCCTCAAACGGACGGCAGCGCCTCACGCACAGCGCCGAGCGCGTCCAGGTCGTCGAGCGCCGCCTGCGAACGGGCCAGGAAGGCGTCAGCGAATAGCCTCCGCGCGGGGCCGGCGCCCTGCGGGAAGGTCACGACCTGTGAGAGCCGCGTGGACCTCAGGCGTACGCAACCCAAGGTTCGGGGCCACGGCTGCGGCATGATCGGCATTCCAGGCGTTGGATTCATGTCGATGCCCACGTCCATTCGCGTTCTCCCGATCGTTTGGAGCGCTGCCAGTGAAGCCGACGCTTGTGGTGGGCCTGTCCGGTCGCGAGACCCATGAGGTGACGGCCGAGCGAACGACCGATCACGCCGCCCGGCCCGTTCTTGCGACCCCGTCGATGATCGGCCTCATGGAATGGACCTGTCTCAATGTCACGGCAGAGCACGTCGACCCGGATGAGGCCACCGTCGGTATTCATGTTTGCGTAAGCCATGAAGCACCTGTGATGCTGGGCGAATCGATCGACATCGCGGCCCGACTCGCCCGGATCAATGGACGCAAAATGACGTTCGACATCGAGATCACCGGTCCTCGCGGTCGCGTCAGCACCGGAACGCACCAGCGGGCGGTGATCAAGCTCCCGGCCACCGCCCGCTGACCCGCTTACTTCGGCTGCAGCCGAGCGCCACCGTCAATGCGGACGGTCTCGGCGTTCAGATAGCTGTTGGTGAGCAACTCGAGCGCGAGCGATGCGAACTCTTCGCCGGTACCGAGCCGGTCCGGGAAGAGCACGTCACGCTTCAGCTTGTCCTTGAACGCTTCCGACGCCTCGCCAGTGCCGTAGATGGGCGTATCGATGAGCCCCGGCGCTATGCAATTGACCCGCACCCCGATAACCGAAAGGTCGCGGGCGACGGGGACCGTGAGTCCGACGACCCCACCCTTGGACGCCGAGTACGCAGCCTGACCGATCTGCCCTTCGAAGGCAGCGAGCGACGCCGTGTTGACGATGGCACCGCGCTCGTTGTCGGCCCGTGGCTCGTTGGCGGCCATCGCCGTAGCAGCGATACGAATGCAGTTGAACGTACCGATCAGGTTGATCCCGATGACCTTCTTGAAGACATCAAGATCAAAGGCCGTCTCATAGGTGGCCTGGCGGCCGACGGTGCGCATCGCGCTGCCGATACCGGCGCAGTTGACCAGTACGCGCAGCGGTCCGAGTTCCTTGGCTTCTTCCACCGCAGCGATGACCGAATCGGTATCGGTGACATCGGTATGCACATAGGCGCCGCCGATCTCCTCCGCGAGCCCGAGGCCCCTCTCGTCCTGCAGGTCAGCAACCACGACCCGGACCCCGCGCTGGGCCAGCAGCCGGGCCGTCGCCTCGCCGAGTCCGGACGCACCGCCGGTAACGACCGCCGCAGCTCCTTCGATGTTCACGTATGTCTCCCTCGCCCTCAGGTGCGGCGCCGGTCACAGTCGCCGGTGCCGGTGCCCACCCTGCCACCTGCTGGAGGGCGCAACGCCAGCAAGCCGGCGCGACGTGGCACGATCTCTGGAATGACCAGCAGACCCGCCGACGCGCAGCACTTGCGCGACCTCGCCCTGCTGCGCCGCGTACGCGACCGGATCGACCGTGAGTACGCGCAGCCGCTGGACGTCGAGTCGCTGGCCCGCGGCGCGCACATGTCGGCCGGCCACCTCAGCCGCGAGTTCCGGCTCGCCTACGGCGAGGCGCCGTACGGGTATCTGATGACGCGACGCATCGAACGCGCGATGGCACTGTTGCGTCGCGGCGACCTCAGCGTCACCGAGGTCTGTTTTACCGTCGGCTGCTCGTCGCTGGGCACGTTCAGCACCAGGTTCACCGAGTTGGTCGGTGTGCCGCCCAGCACGTACCGACGGAACGCGGCGAGCGCGACGGCGGGGATGCCGCCCTGTGTGTCGAAACAGGTGACCAGACCGATCAGGAATCGAGAAGCGCGGATCCCGAATGCCCATTTAGCCTGAATGCCATGGACATCACGATTTTTTCGGGCTTCCTCCCGCACAACGACCCGGAGGCCTCGCTGGCCTTCTATCGCGACATCCTCGGCTTCGAGGTCCGCAATGACGTCGGTTACAACGGGATGCGCTGGCTCACGGTCGGTCCCGCCGGCCAGCCCGGCACGTCGATCGTCCTTTACCCGCCGGGTGCCGACCCAGGGATCACCGACGACGAACGCCGCACCATTGCGGAGATGATGGCCAAGGGCACCTACGGCATGCTCACGTTGGCCACCCCCGACCTGAATGGCACCTTCGAGCGCCTGTCGGCCAGCGACGTCGAGATCGTCCAGGAGGCGACCGACCAGCCGTACGGAATTCGCGACTGCGCCGTCCGCGATCCCGCTGGCAATCTGATCCGCATCAACGACCTGAGCTGAGCGTTCAACGATGACGACGCAATCACCCGGTGCCGACAGCCACGACCTGATCCGCGTTCACGGCGCACGGGTGAATAACCTCAAGGACATCAGCGTCGAGCTCCCGAAGCGGCGGTTGACGGTGTTCACCGGGGTCTCCGGCTCGGGTAAGAGCTCGCTGGTATTCGGCACGATTGCCGCGGAGTCGCAGCGGCTTATCAACGAGACCTACAGCGCTTTCGTGCAGGGGTTCATGCCGACGCTCGCGCGGCCCGAGGTCGACGTACTCGAGGGGCTCACGACCGCGATCATCGTCGACCAGGAGCGCATGGGCACCGACCCCCGCTCGACCGTCGGCACCGCCACCGACGCCAACGCGATGCTGCGCATCCTGTTCAGCCGACTCGGGAAACCGCACATCGGCTCGCCGCAGGCGTTCTCCTTCAACGTCGCGTCGATCTCGGGCGCCGGCGCGGTCACCTTCGAACGCGCCGGCCGCACGACCAAGGAGAGGCGCAGCTTCAGCATCCTCGGGGGTATGTGCCCGCGCTGCGAGGGACGGGGCTCGGTGAACGACTTCGACCTCACCCAGCTGTACGACGACAGCAAGTCGCTCAACGAAGGTGCGCTTACGATCCCCGGCTACAGCATGGACGGCTGGTACGGCAGAATCTTTGGCGGCTGCGGCTTCTTCGACCCCGACAAGCCCATCAGCAAGTTCACCAAGAAGGAGCTTGCCGACCTCCTCCACAAGGAGCCCACCAAGATCAAGGTCGAGGGCATCAACCTGACCTACGAGGGGCTGATCCTGAGAATCCAGAAGTCGATGCTGTCCAAGGACGTCGACGCGCTGCAGCCGCACGTGCGGGCCTTCGTGGACCGGGCGGTCACCTTCGCCACCTGCCCCGAGTGCAACGGCACTCGGCTGAGTAGGCAAGCCCGATCGTCGAAAATCAAGGGGATCAACGTCGCCGACGCCTGCGCGATGCAGATCAGTGACTTGGCCGCCTGGGTGAGCGAGCTCGACGAGCTGTCGGTGGCGCCGCTGCTCGAGGCGCTGCGACACACGCTCGACTCGTTCGTCGAGATCGGGCTCGGCTACCTGTCGCTCGAGCGGCCCTCTGGGACGCTCTCAGGCGGCGAAGCGCAGCGCACCAAGATGATCCGCCACCTCGGGTCATCGCTCACCGACATCACCTATGTCTTCGACGAGCCGACGATCGGGCTTCATCCGCACGACATCGAGCGGATGAACGAACTGCTGCTGCAACTGCGGGACAAGGGCAACACGGTGCTCGTCGTGGAGCACAAGCCGGAGCTGATCGCGATCGCCGACCACGTCGTGGATCTCGGCCCCAAGGCTGGAACCGAGGGCGGCGAAGTGATGTTCGAGGGGACCGTCGAGGGGTTGCGCAAGAGCGACACCATCACCGGCCGCCACCTCGACGACCGGGCGACCCTCAAGGAGAAGGTCCGAACCTCGCATTCCGCCCTCGAGGTCCGGGGCGCCGACACCCACAACCTGCAGGACGTCGACCTCGACATCCCGCTCGGCGTCCTCGTCGTCATCACCGGGGTGGCGGGCTCGGGCAAGAGCTCGCTGATCCGCGGCTCAGTGTCCGGCCGGGAGGGCGTGGTGACGGTCGACCAGGGCGCGATCCGTGGCTCCCGGCGGAGCAACCCGGCGACCTACACCGGACTTCTCGAGCCGATCCGCAAGGCGTTTGCAAGGGAGAACGGCGTGAAACCGGCGCTGTTCAGCGCCAACTCCGAAGGTGCTTGTCCCAACTGCAACGGCGCGGGCGTCACCTACACGGACCTGGCGATGATGGCTGGTGTCGCCGCCCTCTGCGAAGTGTGCGACGGGAAGCGGTTCGACGCGTCGGTGCTGGAGTACCGGCTCGGCGGCAAGGACATCAGCGAAGTACTCGCGATGCCGGTCGCGCAGGCCGAGCAGTTCTTCGGTGACGGCGCGGCGAAGCTTCCCGCCGCTCACAAGATCCTCGAGCGACTAGCCGACGTCGGGCTCGGCTACCTCACCCTCGGCCAGCCGCTCACCACGCTGTCCGGCGGCGAGCGGCAGCGGATCAAGCTGGCCACGCATCTCGGGGAGAAAGGCGGCGTCTACGTCCTCGACGAGCCGACCGCGGGTCTGCACCTCGCCGACGTCGAGCAGTTGCTCGAACTGCTCGACCGGCTCGTCGACTCCGGCAAGTCGGTCGTCGTCGTCGAGCACCACCAAGCGGTCATGGCTCACGCCGACTGGATCATCGACCTCGGCCCCGGCGCCGGCCACGACGGCGGCCGGATCGTGTTCGAGGGCACCCCCGAAGACCTCGTCGCCGCCCGCTCCACCCTCACCGGCGAACACCTCGCGGCCTACGTCAGCCGCTGACCAGGGCCGAACACCGGGCAGGCCGGTGCGACCTTAGCCCGCCAGCGCCTTCTTCGCCTCGAACCAGCCCATCATCATCGACTGGAAATGCTTGGGGTCGTAGATGTCCTCTTCGTAGGACCAGAGCCCGTCACCGGCGTACTTGAGAAGGGTGAAGTTGTACGCCTGGTGGATGCTGCCATCGCCTGGGTCTTTCATGCGGTTCCACACCTGACAGGTGATCCAGCCGCGGTCCTCGTCGATCATGTACCACTCGATCGGGAAGTGGCACATGTTGTTGGCCGGGGGTGAGGTCATCGTCCGGGCGACCCACTTCCGGATCGCCTCGCGCCCGCCCATGCGCCCGTAATTCGACTCGATGTACGTGGCGTCCTCAGCAAACAGATCCGCCCACGGATTCCAATCCCCGGAGGTGCCCGCTGCAAGCGCCACCCGCTGAAAGTTGGCGAATGCGGCTTCAAGCTCGGCCCGTGTCCAGCGTCCCATGGTTCTCCTCGGCTTGGGTGACTGGGCTTGTATACGCCACCTGCCGCGGGCTCCTGCGAATGGGGTCAGCCTTTAAGGCACTCCCGCAGGAAGTCGACCAGGCGCGTGCGAGCCACCCGGCCCAGCTCGGTGGGAGCTGACTCGACGCCGTGTGGCCCTTCGGGTAGACGGCCAGCTGCACAGGCGTACCGGCGGCCTCGGCGTCATCGGGTCCAACTGGCCGGTGGCGGACGGCTACCTCCTCGAGATCGAGCGAGAGCCGAGCGTGCGCATCCGGTTGGAACCCATGGGCGCCCACCTCGACGGCGCCACCACACGGCGAGCCCGCCGTCAACGCCATACGGCAGGTGGTCGCCGCTCCCCCCGGGATCATCAACCAGGCGGAGCTCCCGTTTGTTACGGGCTCAGGTGGCGGCCAAAGTGCTCCAGCAGGCGATCCCAAGCGTCCGGAGCATCCTGCGGGGCGTAGTCCGAACTCCCGTCCCGCATGAAGCCGTGACCCGCCTCGGGGTAGACGACGGTGTGGGCATGACGCGCGGCTACGGCGTCGATGTCCGCCTGCGGGATCCAAGGGTCGTTGCCGCCGAAAAACAGCAGGGTCGGGCAGGTCGGCTCGCCCAGCTCGCCGGCGATCCCGGAGCCGTAGAAGCCAACCGCGGCGTCGAAACCGCCCGCCACCGCCGCGCGATACGTGAGCCGCCCACCCAGACAGAATCCCGTCACGCCCATCTTGTGGGCGCCGGCTGCGCGAGCGATGTCAGCAGCGGCAAGCACATCCTGCTGGACCTGAGCAAAATCGGTCCCGCGCACGAGAGTCA
The DNA here is from genome assembly GCA_038245655.1 of Mycobacteriales bacterium. Lineage (GTDB taxonomy): Bacteria > Actinomycetota > Actinomycetes > Frankiales > Frankiaceae > DATAZK01. The sequence goes on from JBBRSE010000002.1 coordinate 89,752, forward strand.
TCGGGTCGGCGGCCTCGCTTCCACCGACCCGAAAGAACAGATCCGGCGCGACGACGATGTAGCCCTTGGCGGCTAGGCGCTGGCAGACCCTCAGCAATTGCGGGGACATCCCGTTGCCCTCGTGGATCACGACAATGCCGGCCTGCGCGTCACCGCCGACAGGCTGCGGCGCGGCGAAGAAGTACGGAAGCTGAATGTCGGACACGGGCCGCACCGTAGCAGCCGGGCCACGAGCAAAGCGCAGGGCGATGCTTTGACCCATCCCCGGGCCAACCCCGGTCACGATGGCGACCTGGCCTTCGAGCAAGCGGCCTTCGTCCACGTCGTGTGGTTGCGGTGCTGACTGTGCTGGAGAGGTCACGGTATTTAATCTGCCAGGCCGCAGTCGCCACCTGAGCAGGAGGGCCAGCCAGATGCATGAGGACGAGGCACGACCGCTGCGCTCAGTGCTGTTCTGCGCGGGCGACAACGAGGCCGATGTGGGCGCGGCCCTTGACTCGGGTGCTGACGCGGTCGTCATCGATCTCGAGGAACCGCGTACCCCCTGCACAGGTGAGGTACGCGAGCGGGCGCGCCGGGTCGCCCGCTCCGCCCTCGACTCAGTCACCCCTGGGCCGGGCGTGCCGCTCGTCTTCGCCCGGGTCCAGCCGCCGTCCACCGGCCAGACGCTCAAGGATCTGCGTGCGGTGATGGGAACCTCGCTCGCCGGCATCCTGCTTCCGAAGGTGCTGTCCCCCACCGACGTCCACGGCGCCGACGCGCTCCTCACCTGCGTCGAGGGCGACCTTGACCTGCCGCTCGGTTCGAAGATCATTTACCCGATTCTCGAGACGGCCCAGGCCATCCGGCTGGCGTACGAGATCGCGACGGCCTCACCCAGGGTGCGCCACATGGGCGGTGCCATCTCGCGTTTCGGCGACATCCACCAGGCGCTGGGCTACCGCTGGAGCGCCGAAGGGACCGAAACACTTTTCCTGCGCTCGAAGGTCCTTGCCGACGCGCGCGCCGCTGGAATCCGCTACCCGATCAGCGGCATGTGGGGCGGGACAGTCGACGATGCCGACGGCCTCCGAAAGTGGGCTACGCACCTGCGCGACCTCGGCTACTACGGGATGATGCTGGGTAACGCGGACCACATCCCCCTCGTGCATGAGGTGTTCAGCCCGACCAGCGTCGAGCTGGCGTACTGGTCAGATCTCGATCGCCTGGCCGCCGAAGCCGACGCGCATGGCAGCGGCTCCGTCGTCTACGGCGACGCCAACGCCGGGGAGGGCCACGTCGTTCACCTCGCCCACGTCGGATCTGCTCGCCAGAATCTCGCCTGGGCCCGCGCGCTAGGCATGCTTCCCTAGCATCGCTTCATGATTGTGTGCAAATTCCGCGAAGTTCCATGATCACGTTAGCGACACGCGAGTTTAGCCGCGGCAAGTCGTCCGCGCGACGAAAGTTTGCGGGATTTGCACGCGCTGCACCTTGTCCGACCGGCGACTTCGGGGACACCGACATCACCGGCGGTCAGCAGTACGCGTTGCTCGTCCAATTCCTCCAGGAGAGCCCATGACATCCACCCTCACGGCAGCCCAGATCCGCCAGGAGCTCGGGCATCCGATCGTCGACGCCGACGGCCATTTCATCGAGCTGGGCCCGGTCATGAATGACGAGATCGTCTCCTACCTCGAAGAGTCCGGCGGTGCGGCGTTGCGCGATCGGTTCCTGCGCAGCCCCGCAGGCGTGCTCGATACGGCCGTCTTCCAGGCTGACCGCTCGGTGCCCGAGGTACGCACGCCGTGGCATTCGATGCCCTCCTGGTGGGGCAACCCCGTTGCTGACAGCTACGACCGGGCCACTGCCCACGTGCCCAAGCTGCTCTATGACCGCCTCGACGAGTTCGGCATCGACTTCATGCTCGCCTACCCTTCCTGGTCGCTCGGGATGCTCGAGAACCCTGACGACGAGTTGCGCGCACCGGTGCTGCGGGCCGTGAACCGTTACGTATCAAGGCTGTTCACCGCGTACTCAGACCGGCTCACCTCCGCCGCCCTCATCCCGATGTTCACGCCTGCAGAGGCCGTGGCGGAGCTGCGCTACGCGGTCAAGGAGCTGGGCTTCAAATCCGTCGTCATCGCCGGCCACGCAAGGCGAAAGCTCACGGCCGACCCGCAGGACCAGGCGTACCGGCTGGACATGTTCGGACTCGACAGCCCTTACGACTACGACCCCTTCTGGGCGGCGTGCTGCGAGCTCGGCATCAGCCCGGTCACCCACAGCAGCCTGCAGTCGCACCGGCCGACACGCTCGGTCACCAACTACTCCTACAACCACATCGGCGGGCTGGCCGCCTGCCACTACGAGCTTTCCAAGTCATTGGTGATGGGCGGCGTCTTCCACCGCTTTCCCAAGCTGCACATGGGGTTTCTCGAGGGCGGGGTGGCGTGGGCCGTCAGCCTGCTCGCCGATCTCATCGGGCATTGGGAAAAGCGCAACGGGCAGCGCATAGGTCAACTCGACCCGGCGATCCTCGACGTCGACGCTCTCATGGAAACCCTGCGCGAGTACGGCGGCAGCACGGTGACCGGGCAGCTCGACCGCATCCGTGAACACTTCACCCGAACGCCCGGCCGCCCCGAGGTCCTCGACGACTTCGCCGCAGCCCACTTGGCGTCGGTCGACGACATCATCACGCTGTTCAACGAGCGCATGTACTTCGGCTGCGAAGCCGACGATCCGCTTGTCGGGATGGCCTCGACGACGATGAAGCATCGGCCGGTACGACTGCGACCGATCCTCGGTACCGACATCTCGCACTGGGACGCGCCCGTGATGAACGAGGTCATCGTCGAGGCGTTCGAATTGCTGGAGGACGGCGTCATCGACGCTGCCGATTTCCGGGCCTTCACGTTCGAGAATCCGATACGCCTGCACACCGCCGCCAACCCGGATTTCTTCACCGGAACCGTCTGCGAGCAGGCCGCCAGAGCCCTCTGAGCAGGGCGCCCAGTGCCAGCCAGCTCGCACCGAGGGCCCATCCGCCAAGGACATCGGTCGGCCAATGAACGCCGAGATAGATGCGCGACAGGCCGACCCCGACGGCTAACACCACGGCGACCACCACGATCGCCCGCTTCACAGCACTGGCACGTGAAAGCAGCCCTGCCAGCAGGACGGCGAGCAGCCCGTAGCCGATGGTCGCGGTAGTGGTGTGGCCGGAGGGAAAGGCGTAGCCGCCCGCCCCGACCAGATGCAGGCTCGCGGGTGGACGCGGGCGCGCGACCGAACGGTTGATGCCGATGCGCAGCAGCTGGCCGGCGACCAGCCACCCGACACACAGGACCGGCAGCGCGACGTCCCCCAGCCGGCGCCAGCGGACCAACCCGGCGACCACCACTGCGTACACGGCCACGCCGGTTCCGAGATCGGTGAGCGCCTTTGCCGCCACGGTCAGCGGGCCACTGCGTAGCGAGATGACGTCATGCAGCAGCCGGTTGTCAATGCGGGTCAGGCCGCTGTGGTGCAGGATCGCATACGTCAGCACTGCGAATAGCGCGGCCGCTGCAGCCAACACTCCGCCAGCCGCCGCGAGTCGCCGATTCATGCCTCGGGCCGGTACACCACCAGGCGCTTCGGATACTTGCGCAGCAGCAGCTCCGGCGGCTGGTCACCCACCTCGCCGTCGCGCGCAAGCGGCAGGCAGTCTCCCCCGTCGCGCCGGCTCACGCGCAGCTGCTCGGCGTAGCGCTGCTCGTACACCCTGCTGCGCCCGAGCCGTCCGGAAACGACCGCCAGCACCAGCCGGCTGCGCGCAAACGGACGCTGGGCGTCGAGCACCCGCACGTCGAGCAGCCCGTCGTCGAGATTGGGTCGGTAGGTGGGTGCGAATCCCGAAGGTCGGTAGCCGCCGTTTCCCGCAAAGAGCAGCCAGAGCCTGCGTGGTTCACCGTCGACGCAAACGTCCAGCGGTTCCCCGCGACGAAGCACCCGGATCGATCCGAGCGCGACCGCCGGCCACTTGCCGAGGTAGTCCTCGAGCCGCTCGCGCACCTGCACGAGTTCGGGATAGCTGCCCAGGCTTGCGGTGTTCAGAAAGATCGCACCCTGAGGATTGTCGGCGTCGCCCTCCACCCAGCCCACATCGACGGCCACGGCCAGTCCGGCCTGCACTGCCGCAGCGGTGTCCGCCGGGCTCTCCAGCCCGGCATCGCGGGCGAAGTGGTCGAGGGTGCCGGCGGGGAAGACGGCAAGCGGGATCCCGGCCGAAAGTGCAGCCGCCGCAGCGGCGTTGACCGTCCCGTCTCCCCCGGCTACGCCGAGCGCCTGGCGACGACCGGCCGCCCGCACCATGACGGCGCCCAGATCGTCGTGCTCGCCAGGCTCGACGATTTCGGCGTCGGGCAGCAGTTCGCGGAGCTCGTCGACCATGCCGCCGCGACTGGCCTTTCCGGCGCCGGTGTTGACCACGATCACGAGCCCGTTCCCCCGAGCCAACGCAGGCGCCTGGGAGGAAGCGGGCCTGGCGCGCGCCGGGCCGGAGGGGCGCCGGGGCCAGGTCTTCGCGGTCACGAGCGCGCACCCGGCGCCGATGGCAACACCGACGATCACGTCAGCCGGGTAGTGAACGCCGACGTACACCCTCGAATACGCGACCGCTGACGACAGCACGCCGACCGCCGCACCCGCCAGCGGTGCTTCCATGGCTACGCCGACGGCGAAGGCCGCTGCAGACGCGGCGTGGCCTGAGGGGAAGGACGTCGTACGCGGCTGGACGAGCAGCTGCCGGGGGAGCGGCACGCGGTGCAGCGGAGGGCGATCGCGTCGAACGGCTGCCTTCGCGGGCAGGTTGGCGACCGCGCTGGCGATGCCCATCGCCAGCAGCCCGCGTACCGCGCCGCGGCGGCGTTGGCCCCGGGTGGCGCCCAGCGCAGCCGCCACCCCCCACCAGAGCAGGCCGTGGTTCGCCGCTCCCGACAGCCGTGGCAACGCAGCGTCGAGCGCTGGCGTATGCACCGCCGCGACGCGGTGGAAAGCGACGGTGTCGCGGCCGGAGAGCCTGCGACGAAGCGAAAGGGATCGACTTGGCACGGGCTCTCCGGGGGTTTGAGGAAGACCCATGCTGCCCCACACGACCGGACACGGCAGGATGTGAGCATGACCCGGCAAGCCGGCACCCCGCCCACCCGTGAGAAGGGCACACCGGTGGCGCCGCCGCCACCGCCCGCGTGGCGCCATTACCTGTGGGTGATCGCCTTCGCCATCTTCTTCGCGCTGCTCTTCGTCCTGCCTGCCACGAAGGGCGGGAAGAGCGTCACGCTCAACTACTCTCAGTTCCTGAGCGACGTCAGCGCGAAGAAGGTGAAGACGGTCACGATCGAGACCAACGGCACCGCAAGCGGAACGCTGAAGAACAAGGGCGGTGACTACACCACCGCCATCCCGCCGCAAGCCGGGCAGGATCTGCTCAGTCAGCTCCAGAAGTCAGGCGTGCAGATCACGGCCAAGAGGACCGGGACGTCGTTCGGCTCCCAGGTGCTGTCGTGGGTGATCCTGCTACTGCCATTTCTGGTCCTGGGTTACCTGTGGTGGCGGCTCTCCAAAGGTGCGGCCGGGCGTTTGCAGGGGGCATTCGGCGCCGGTCGCTCGAAGGCGAAGGTCTTCGATGAGGAACGCCCCAACACCCGCTTCGCCGACGTCGCCGGCTATGAGGGAGCGAAGCTCGAGATCCGCGAGGTCGTCGACTTCCTGCAGAACCCGGAGCGCTACGCCCGGGCCGGCGCGCAGGCCCCACGCGGCGTCCTGATGGTGGGCCCGCCCGGCACCGGCAAGACCCTGCTGGCCCGGGCGGTGGCCGGCGAGGCGCAGGTGCCGTTCTTCTCGGTCACCGGGTCCAGCTTCGTGGAGATGTTTGTCGGGGTGGGCGCCGCTCGAGTACGCGATCTGTTCCAGGAGGCCCGAAAGCGGGCACCGGCCATCATTTTCGTGGACGAGATCGACGCCATCGGCCAGCGCCGGGCGGGATCCGGCGCGGTTGTCTCCAACGACGAGCGCGAGCAGACGCTGAACCAGTTACTGGCCGAGATGGACGGCTTCGACCCCGCCACCGGCGTCGTCGTACTGGCGGCGACCAACCGGCCGGAAGTGCTCGACCCGGCGCTGCTTCGCCCAGGCCGCTTCGACCGGCAGGTGACCATCCCGCTACCCACCCTGCCCGAACGAACGGCGATTCTCGCGGTCCACTGCCGGGGCAAGCGACTCGACGAGAGCGTCGACCTCGAGGTGGTATCGCGTGGAACCCCGGGATTCGCCGGCGCCGACCTTGCCAATCTGGTCAACGAGGCAGCGATCGTCGCTGTCAGGGCCGGCCGAGAGGTGCTGACCGCCCGCGATTTCGCGGAGGCGCGCGACCGCATCATCCTCGGCCGGCGAGAGGGCTCCAATGTCCTGCTACCCGATGAGAAACATTCGGTGGCCATTCACGAAGCGGGCCACGCGCTGGTCGCCGTCTACTCCGACAAAGCTGACCCGATTGCCAAGGTGACGATCCTGCCGGCAGGGCAGACGCTCGGCGTCACCGAGCAACTGCCGCTGGTCGAGCGCCACCTCTACGGCGAGGACTACCTCCACGACATGCTCGCGGTGTTCCTCGGCGGCCGGGCCAGCGAGCTGGTCGCGCTCGGACAGGGGTCGACGGGCGCCTCCAACGACCTGGCGAAAGCGACCGAACTCGCGACGAAAATGGTCCGTGAGTTCGGACTCTCACCGGCGGTGGGGCCTGTCGGCTACCCGAGCGGCGGATCGGTCTTTCTCGGCGGCGGTAGCGAGTTTTCCAGCCGGCCCTTTGCCGACGAGACGCAGGCGGTGATCGACGCCGAGGTCTCACGGCTGGTGCGCGAAGCAGAGCAGCGTGCAGTGGACATCCTCAGCCGGCATCGCGATGTGCTGGACAAGCTGGTCGATCTGCTCCTGGCCAACGAGACGGTCGACGGGGCGCAGATCTACGCGCTGGCAGGCAAACTGGAGCCGACCGGGGTGGCGGGAATGACAATGGCGCCGAGTCGGGCCGCCGGGGCCGCCGCTCCAGGCAGCAACGCCGCTGCAGAACGCTAGGCGGCAGCAGGGAGGCTGCCGGCGATCAGATCGGCCAGCGCGGCACGGGTGTCGATGAGCTGGCGGGTCTGCGCGCAAGCCAGTGGATACGCCGAGGTGGCCAACTCCTTGTCGAACAGGTCCAGCGGGTGGCGCGCGATGCCGGCGATCGCCCTGTTGGGCCGGATCAGATTGACCTGACCGCCCGTGGCGCGCTCCCAGCGTCCGATCTCGCGGGTCAGCAGCGCTTCCATGGCCCGGCCGGCGCGGCCGAACATGGGACCCGCGATCGGGGCTATGACCAGCAGATGCTGCGCGGCCGGCGCCTGGTCGGCAGAAACCATCGAGCGGACGCCGCCGTCGATGCAGCGCCGGCCCATGATCTGGGTTGGCGCGAAGAGCCAGGGCACCGACGAGGACGCCGCCACGATGTCTGCCAGGCAATGCGTTTCGCCGCTCAGCAGCACTCGACGTCCGGTCGACATTCGCACGGCCGACGCGCGTATGAGCGGCGAGCGCTTATCTCCGAGCAGTTCGCGGGCCACGGACTGCAGGAGCCCGGCCCGCAGGTTCGGCACACGCACATGTGGCAGTTCGCACAGTTCCGCGAATGACTTGCCGGTCGCAATCGCCGCCGCGACCCATGAGCCGGCCGAGGTGCCCAGCAGCTGCGCTCCCTCGAGCGAGAGGCCAGCCTCCGCCAGCGTGTCGATGACACCGAATGCGTAGGCGATCCCGAAAGGCCCGCCGCCGCCGAAGGCCGCCGTCACCCGGGGCAGCTCCGCGGACGGAGCGGCAACCGGAAGGCTGACTGCGCCAAGCATCGCGTCGACCTGGCGCGACATGGTGCCTCCTCCGCAGCGACATTGCTGCTTTCAGTGATGTTTCCCAAAGCTCCTCCCTCGAAAACCATTTGGGCCTGGGGCCAAAGTCCTGCGACCACGGGCACAACCGCGGACGCCAGCGCGCCCAACCGTCGATCAGCGACGGCGCCACGGCCAAGCCGATCCTCGTCTGTCATCCCAGCCCCCGGAAAGCCCCTTTTAGGGGCCGCGGCAGCGAACTTCTCGTTTGCACTAGAGGCGCGCCGCAGCGGCGCCGCCGAGGATGGCTGCGCCCACCGTGATGAGCGCGCCGAGCAGCAGCGCGGCCGCCTCACCGGGATGCAGAAGGTGCTGCTGCGAGCCGATGGTGGCGGCGGCGACCGGCACGCCGAGTTGGGCCGATGCAAGCGCGCCCAGGCGTAGCGGCTGACCGGCCAGCCTTGGGACGAGGTGACAGGCGATGGCGGCGGTGCCGAGCGCGACCCCCAGCACGATGTAGCTGGGGTGGTGGCCGAGGTCGCGCAGATTGATCGAGGCCCCCAGCCACACGAAGAACAGCGGCGCCAGAAAGCCGTCGGCCAAGGCAAAAAGCTGGCGGGCCAGCCTTCGCGGCTCGCCCACCCCTGCTGTGGCCAATCCAAAGGCGAAGCCGGCCAGCAGGATCGAGACGTGAGTCCGGACGGCGAGCGCCGCAAGCGCGAAGAGAATCACCAGGCTGACGCGTAGCTCCAGAGCGAACTTGCGGTCGTCCGACAGGCGGTGCAGGCGCTTGCGTAGCCCGCTTCGCTCGGCTTGCCGGAGCAGCAGGAACACCACAACGGAGGCGGCGCTGACCGAGAGGGCGCCGAGCGCCGCGGTACCGGCCCGGCTTGGCTGGATCGCCAGCGGAAGCGCGACGATGCAGACGGTGTCCGCCACAGCGACCTGCGCGAGCGTCTGCAGCACCGGTGGACCGTCCAGATGCAGCGAATCGGCTGCCGGAATCACCAGCGCGGCGGACGAGGAGGCCATCAAGACGGCGTAGAGCGCCGGGTGTCCGGTGTCGAAAATTGCCGATACGGCAATCCCGAGACCCACCGCCACCCCGGCGACGAACGCCGCCCGCAGCGCTCCGACGCCAAGTGCGCCGCGCAGGCTTGCGTCGCCGACCGGCACGTGGGAGCCGGTCACGTACATCACCAGTGCGAAGCCGATGTCGGCCAGGAACGTGAACACCGGGTCCTGGGCATTCAGGTATCCGGCCGCCGTCGGCCCCAGGAGGACGCCAGCCACCAGCTCGCCCAGCAGTACCGGCAGGTGCCAGCGGGCGGGAAGGGCCAGCAGCGGACCGAGGATCCCGGCGACCCCGATGACCGCCAGAGTCGCGAAGCTCAGCGGATGACTTCGGTCAGGCCGGTCGGCGGATGGCTAGCCCGAGGCCGTTGTCGCGCATCACCAGCCGGCACTCGTCGTCGGCAAAGTCGAAGTTGCGCAGATCCTTGATGTAGCTGGCCGGGTCCTCGAGGCCTTCGGCGTGCGGATAGTCCGACCCCATGAGCATGCGCGAGACGCCGATGAGCTCCTTCAGGCCGGAGAGGTCGTCCTCGTAGAACGGTGAGACCCAAACATGGCGCTTGAACGTCTCTCGCGGGTCCTCGGGGTAGAGGTGCGGCACCTGGCCGAACGACTTCGTGAGCTTGTCGTGCAGGTGAAAGACCCAGTCGGAGCCGGTCTCGATGACGCCGATACGTAGGTTGCTGAAGCGCTGGAAGAGGCCATGGGCCAGCAGGTTGGCCAGCGTGTCCTGGGTTGGGTTGGGCGAGGCGAGCCCGCGGAACGCATTAGCCCGGAAGGACTCGGTGTGGCTGCCCTCGCCCCAGTCGGCCAGGTAATTGCTGTAGCGGCTGTCACCACCGTGGTAGAGCACGGTGATCCCGGATTCGTTGGCCAGTGCCCAGAACGGGTCGAACATCGGGTCACCGGGAGCGCGACCCCCGGACGGGGTCATGACCGGGCCGGGCACCATCACGATGAAACGTGCGTCCTGATCGAGCGCCCACTGCAGCTCGCGGACGGCATTGTCGACGTCGACCAGCGTGATGTACGGCGCGGCAAAGATGCGCTCCTGGTAGGCGAATCCCCAGTCCTCGTTCATCCACCGGTTGAAGCTGCGAAACGCCGCCAGCATCGCGGGCACGTCGTCGATGAGCGCCTGCTCCATGCCGACACCCAAGGTCGGCAGGAAAATCGCACCGCCCATGCCTTGGCTGTTCATGAGCTCGATGCGCGCGTCGCGATTGCGGTAGGCGGGCGAAATCGGATCCAGATCGCCGAAGAGCTCGCGGGTGTCCTGACCCTTGGGGTTGCGACCGCGGAAGTATTCGTCGAGCTGACCGGGCTTGGACACCGGGTCGAAGGTCGGGTTAGGGATGAAGCGGTTGATTTGGCCGCCGACCAGCAGCCGCTGCTTGCCGTTGATGGTCGCCCACTGCATCGTGCGCTTGGCGTACTGCGGCTCGATGTGGCGCGTGAACGCGTCGACGGCCTCGTAGTAATGGTTGTCACAATCGAAGTACGTGAAGTCCAGCGTGGTCATCCGCAATCCTCCTCAGCAGATCGTGCAGTCTAGAACGGCGTTCCTGCGGCCCGAAAGCCGCCTCGCCCGTATCCGCTAGCATCGTCGCACCATGACGCCCCGTCCGCGACCTGAGGTCATACCCCAACCACCTGTCGCGAGCGACGTGGGATTGCCGTGGGACGTCGCGGTGGCCGATCCGGTGCAGGCTCTCGCCGATGCGCGGGCCGCCTTCGGAGACACGAGTTGGGCGGGAGCGGCACGGTCGACGTCTTCGCGCTAACCCGGCGTCTCGGCCATCGCGTCGGACTCGCCGCCTGGGGAGGTCCGGGAAGTGCGCAGGGCGCGGATTTCGATCGCCTGGTAGCGGGCTTCGATGCGCTCGACGGGGCGGAAGCCTTCGTTCATCCGGATGCGATGGCACACGTCGCCGCGTCCGGCAAGGCGGCTGAGCGGGCTGCGCTAGCGGAAATCGCCTCGGTCGTGGGCGACGCGCTGGCTCGTCCCAGGACGGCCGGCGAGCACCCGCTGTTCACGCAGCTGGCCGCAAAATGGGAGGGCGAGTCACCCGAGATCGGGCGTCGCGGAGTGGCGTGCGACGTGGCCCTCGTGCACATCGCGTCCATGTCGAACCTTTTCGCCGCGCTGGCCTGGGCGCTGCTCGACCTCGTCGAACATCCCGCGGAACGCGATCGTGTCCGCGCCGGAGATCAGGCTAGGGCTGAGCAGTGCGCGCTGGAATCGACCCGGCTGGCGCAGCGCTCGATCATGTCGCGCTACGTCCTGAAGCCGGTGGAGCTGGACACCGGCGACGTCACGTACACCATCGCGCCGGGAACGACGATCGCGACATTGCTGCCGCTGACCAACACCGGTGCCGCCCCGGGGCTGGCAACCTGGGAGCCGGATCGCTGGAACGGCTGGCGCCTCGCTGACGGCAACCGGCTGCCCGTCCCGGAACTCGTCACCGCGTTCGGTCACGGCCGGCACACCTGCCCGGCTCAACCGTTCGCTCTCGCCGCGATGACGGCTGTGGTGACCCGGCTGCTCACGACCTACGAGATTTGCCTGCTAGGAGAAGCGCCGCGACCGGAGCGCGCCCAGATCGGTGGTGTCGCCCGCGCCGACGGGCCGTGCCTCATCACGTACGCGCTGCGCTGACCCGTCCCGCGTTGACCGCAGGCGCCTCAAGCACGCGACGGTCCCGGCGCCCAGCGTCGGGACGGACAATTTTCCGCCGTTTCAGGCCGGCCGCCGCCGCTTCGCTGGGCCGGGCTTGCTAAGCGCGTGGAGGCGCAGGCTGATGAACTCGCCGACCTGCTCGTAGACCAGCCGACTTTCCGCCGCCCACGGGAGCAGGAACGGGAAGACGTGGAACATGCCGGCTGCCTCATGGGCCTCGCACGGCACTCCGGCGGCCGCGAGCAGACCCACAAAGCTGCGAATCGCGTCGCGGAAGATCTCGTCGGATCCGTACGCCACGAACGTGGGCGGCCAGGTGGCCAGGTCCTGACGAAGCAGCGAGACGCCCACGTCATCAGGGTCGATGCCATGCAGATAGGGAGTCGTCGGGACGTTCCACGGCAGGATGTCCAGCGCCGCGTTGTCGGTGACCGAAGGGTCCTTGAGTACCAGGCTCACCTCGGGTGAGAACAGCACCACGCCGGCCGGTTGGGGGAGTTCGGCCAGAGCGCACGTGTTCAAAACACTGCCGACGAGGCCTCCCCCTCCCGAGTCTCCGGCCAGAAAGAGCGGGCCCCCCGTCGCTGGGTTCGCGTGCAGGGCGCGCAGGACGTCGACCACGTCGTCCGTCGCCGCCGGGTACGGGAACTCGGGCGCCAGCCGGTAGTCAGCGATGAAGACCTCACATCGGGTCACTCGAGCAAGGTGTGCCATGAAGACCGCGTACATCGACGGGGAGGTGCCGATGTAGCCGCCGCCGTGCAGGTAAACGATCCGCCCCGCCGGCTCCCCCGTTGTGCGGCGGAACCACAGGCCCGGGACCCCGCCGACTTCGCCCGTTGACATCGTGGCCCCTTGCGCCGCCACAAAAGGCGGGAGAGCGACCCTGCTGACGTCGTCCAGAAGTAGCTCAAGGGCGCGGAACTCGTCGATGGGAAGCGAGGTGACGTAGCCGATGAGCGAGCGCACCAGCTCCCGCGTGGAGGCCACGGCGATGTTGCGAACCGGGTTCGACGGCCCCCGCCAGGGAGCCCGCAGCGGGATCCGGGCAAAGGCCGCGATGAACGCGGACGCCAGCCCGACTGTGTCGACGGCGGCGATCGCCGCGCTCGCCTTCGGAACGCCCGGACGGCGCGCCATCACCAAGGTCTGCCTCCCGGCTACTTAGTCGGTCGCTAACTCGGGTCCGTGATCTCGGTCGGTGTCGGTGTCGGTCGGGGCTTGGGCGTCGGTGTCGGCTTCGGCGTGGGTTTCGCAGTCGGCTTGTGCGTTGGCTTCGGCTTGTGGGTGGGGTTTGGCTTCGTCGTCACGTGAACTTTAGGCGTACTTCGTTTCGCCGGCGCGTGCGACGCCGCCCGGCGCGGCGCGGGCAGGCCGCCCGGTCGAACCCCACATTCTCCGCGGGACGCCAAGATCGGCCGGGGTGGCAGGTGCCCGTGAGGTCGCCGTGAAATGCCTGTGAATGGATGGTCACGCTTCGAAGTCGCCTGGCCGTGGCCCGTCGCTGTTCCCAGCCGATTTGCAGGAACGGCAGCAAACATCCATCTCGGCGGTACTGATCTGCCGCCGGGCAATCTGAGCACTCACATCGCAGCGAGTTGGGAGAGGCATTTGCCAGGCAAGCCCGACGGTCAGGGTCGAGACCGGCCCAGTGCCCGGCAGAAGGCTGCGCAGTTGCGGGCCAAGCAGCTGAAGCAAGAGCGCCGTAGACGGCTGTTGCTGGTCGGCGGCGCGGCATCCGCGGTCGTGCTCGTCATCGTCGCGATGGTGCTGGTGTACGCCCTCAAGGGTGACAAGAAGAACGCGGTGAAGACCGCCGCCGCGCCGGCCTCCGTCGTCTCGACGGTCACGGGTGTTCCCACCTCGATCTGGGAGAAGGTCGGCAAGGGCACGGCGACGGCGCTCCCCAAGGCCGTCACGGGCTCGGCCCTCACCAAGGATGGCAAGCCGCTGATCGTCTACATCGGGGCGGAGTCCTGCCCGTACTGTGCGGGCGAGCGCTGGGCCATGGTCAATGCGCTGAGCCGCTTCGGCACCTGGTCGAATCTCGGTGCCACTACCTCGGCGTCGCAGGACGTGCATCCGAATACCCCGACGTTCAGCTTTCACGGCGCGACGTACACCAGTCAGTACCTCGCCTTTGAGGGCGTCGAGAAAACGACCAACCAGGCGATCAGCGGTGGCTACCAGCCCCTGGACACGCCAACCGCTGCGCAGTCGAAGCTGCAGGCTCAGTACGGCACCGACTCCAGCGGCTCGCAGGGCATCCCGTTCATCGATTTCGGCAACAAGTTCACGATCGTCGGCGCGACGTATGACGTCAGCCCGCTCGACGGCCAGTCGATCGATGAGATTGCGGCGAATCTGAGCGACCCGGCCAACGCGAGCACGAAGGGGATCCTCGGGTCGGCCAACGCCATCACCGCGGCCATCTGCAAGATCACCAATGACAGACCGGCAAACGTGTGCAGCAGCAGCGCCATCAAGACTCTGGAGAGCCAGCTCAAGTAGGGCGGCCGGGCAATTCAGGCTGGCGCTCCAACGCGATGACCTGGCGTCCGGTGGTGGCGTACTCGACGTAGCCGTGGACGCCCTCCCAGTCGACAGCAACCTGTGCCCGCTTGCCCTCCTGGTAGAACGGAACGCCCCCGCGCAGCCGGCTTCCATCCGGGAGCTGGATCTGCAAGCTGCCGGTGTTGCGCTGTCCGCCGACCTTCAGCCGCTCGTGCCAGCCTCCGGTGTAGCGGCTCATGGTGCCGGCACGCAGATCCTGGCTTACCGGCCTTAGCAGATATCCCCCGGCGGCAACGGCTAACAGGGCACCCAGGGAAAGCATGAGGATGACAGCGGTAGCGCTGTAGTGGGCCTTGTGTCGTGCCAGCACCACAATGCCCGGAACGACGAACATAGCCACTCCCGCGGCCGTCCAGCCCGATATCGCAAAGCGGCGACGTCGCAGCAGGCGGTGACCGGCCGGGCTCAACGGGACGAGTGTCACCCCGCCCTTGTCGAGCTCGAACCGCTCCACCACCCGGCCGGCGCAGCGCGACTTACGCGACCGCGTCGAGGCTGTTGCCGACGACCCACATGCTGAAGTACTGGGCGTTGGCTCCGTACGCCTGCGCCAGCGCGACCTTGGCACCGTCGACCTGGTGCTCCCCCGCCATCCCCCGTACCTGCAGAGCAGCCTCGCAGAAGCGCAGCAGACCTGAAGCGCCGATGGGGTTGGACGACAGGACGCCACCAGACATGTTGACTGGGAACGATCCCCCGATCTCGGTGTCGCCGCGCTGGACCATCTTCCAGCCCTCTCCCTCCGCGGCGATGTGGTGACCTTCCAGCCACATGGGCTCATACCAGCTGAACGGCACGTAGAGCTCGGCGCAGTCGATCTGCTCGAGCGGGCGCGTGATGCCGGCCTGGGCGTAGACGTCGGCCGCGCAATCCGCTGCGCCCACGGGACGCACCGGGTCGCGACCCGGGAAGTTCGACGGCTCGGAACGCACGGCGGAGCCGAGGATCCAGGCCGGCTGACGACCCGCTGCTGCCGCCGCCTCGCCGCCTTCGCGGTCGGTGAAGACGACCGCGCAGGCACCGTCAGAAGACGGGCAGGACTCCAGGAAACGCACCGGGTCCCACATCATCGGCGACGCCAGCACCTTCTCCATGCTGATGTCCTGCAACTTCAAGTGGGCGTAAGGGTTCTTCAGCGCGTTCTTTCGGTCCTTGACGGCCACCATCGGACCGATCTCGGCCGGTGCACCCGTGCGGTACATGTAGCTGCGCATGAACGGCGCAAACGCACCGCCAGCGCCGATCGAGAAGCCGCGCCCCGAGCCGAGCGCGAACTGCGCGTTGCCCTCGGACTGCTTCTGGTACGCCACCGCCAGGACCCGCTTGTGACGCCCGGTCTCGACGTGATGCGCTGCGACGATGCCGGTGGTGCCACCGACGGAACCGGCGGTGTGGACGCGGAACATCGGCTTGCCGGCCGCACCTAAAGCGTCAGTCAGGTACAGCTCCGGCTTCATGACGCCCTCGAAAAGGTCAGGCGCCTTACCGACGACGACCGCGTCGATGTCGGACCAGTCCATCTGGGCGTCTTCCAGGGCGCGAGAGGCCGCCTCACGCACCAGGCCGCCGAGCGACACATCCCAGCGCCGGGTCTTGTGATGGGTCTGGCCGATGCCGACGATCGCGCAGGGTTGGTGCGCCACTAGATGCCGCCTTCCAGGATGCAAACCAGGTTCTGCTGCAGGCACGGCCCCGACGTGGAATGACCGAGAGTGCGGTGCTTGCCGTTGTCACGGATATGCGATGCGGCCTCGGCGATACGCACGAGACCCGTCGCCATGATGGGATTTGCAGCTTGCGGGCCACCCGACGGATTGATGACGGTGTCCGGCCCGAGCCCGAGAGCCGAGGCGAGCAACGATTCCTCATGGGTGAAGGCCGACTGGAGCTCGGCGACCTCGATCGGCCCCTCTTCGATGCCGGCGGCTTTACCCGCGAGCGTCGTCGAGTTGGATGTCAGCAGGTCACGCATGCCGGGATAATGCAGCTCGCTGTAATGCGCGAATCCCGTGATCCAGATCGGGTTTTCGCAAAGTTCGCGAGCCTTGTCGGCCCGGGCGATCACGAGGGCACACGCACCATCGGTGATCGGCGGGAGATCGTGGCGGCGCAGCGGAGCGCGTACGTAATCCTGCGCCAGCAAGGCATCGACATCGAAGTCGCCGCTCACCTGGTTGTAGGCGCGGCTCTTGCCATCGCGCCGGGTACGGACGGCGACCTCTGCCATCTGCCGCTCGGTCACGAGACCGGCGTCGAGCAGTGCACGCGCTTGCATGCCGGCCAGACTGACGGCATCGGCACCCAATGGAGCCAGGTAATACGGGTCCATCTCCATCGAGTAGATGAGAGCCGGATCCGCAGTCGATGACCGACCCGAGCCCATGGCAAGCGCGACGTCGATGTCGTCCATCTGCAGCCGCAGCCAGGCCTCGTACAGCGCCCAGGCGCCGTCCATCTCGACGTGGCTGTCGCGCTTCGGCGGCCAGGCACCGATGGCGTCGATGTTCTGCACGAAGGAGAACGCCTGCCCGGCCACATAGTCGCAGCTGCCCGCGCAGGTGAAGTCCACCTCCTTGCGGGTGATCCCGGCGTCCTCGACCGCACCGGTGATGACCTCGAGGAGCATCTGCGCCTCGGTCTTGTCGGTGTTGCGCACCATCGGGGAGATGTTCCAGCCGATGATCGCGACGGGATCCATACCGTCCATTCGCTTCACGCTGTTGCTCACTGTCCGCCCTAGAGGATGTGGTTGACGAGGGCAGGGTCGGTGTTGTCCGGCTCACCGCTCGGCGCGAAGCCGATCAGGTTGCCTTCCGCCCGCGGGTTGTCGGCGTGGCCGTCACCCGGCGTTGCCCAGACCGCCTTGACCCGCATGCCGACATGGACGGCTTCGTTAGCGACATCGAGGAGCGTCTGGTAGCCGAGGATCACGTCGGTGCCGTCGAGCCAGACGTGAACCCGCGAGAACGGCTCGGTCGCGGTCTGCCCGGGGTACTGCGTCGGCGTGATGATCGTGTAGTTGGTGATGACGCCGACGTGCGGCAGGTCGACCTCGTGCTCCGGGGTCAACTCGATCGCGTCGATAGGGCAGAAGCCGCGGCCCGCCGTGTACGTACGGCTGCAAATGGGACAGCGCAGGCCCAGGAAGCGCCCCTCCTCGCTGGCCGCGTCTGCGCGCTCGGAGTTCGGCGTGATGGGGATGCGGTACTGGATGGAGGCGTCGTACTCCATCATCGTGACGGGCTCTGCGGCGCCGCCACCGGCCGCCATCTGCGGGATCTCCCCCGGGATGAACGCGTCGAGGTCGGTGATGTGGCCGATACGCTCGGCCTTCCACCGCGGCGAGACCCGCATGCCGGTCGACATCGCCTCGATGGAGCCTGCGTCGACCGCGTGAACGAGCCCGGTGTCGGCACCGTCCAGCTTGATCGTCGCAAAGGCGAAGGGATGGTCCAGCGGGTGCTGCGAGGTGGGCTTCGCGACCCAGGACCACGCCTCGACGGTGCCCGCGGGCCCGACGTCGACGAAGTCATGAGCCAGCTCAGTGCCGGTGGTCGGGTCCCACTCCAGCGGCGGAACGATCACCCGATCGGCGCTGCGAATGCCGATGATGCGCTGTTCGGTGAGGGCGGTCATAAACGCCCCGAGCACCGGACCGAGCGACCGCCGGTAAGGGAACTTGACGGTCATTTCTGTTACGTGAGCCAAAGCTGTCTCCCTGCAGGGATGGATTGCTTGGCAACCTACAACCAGCTCCGCTGACGTCGCGCGGCGGTCCGGCCCAGCGGCTGCCACGGGCACCGGTCATGACAGCATCGGGCTCGTGAACGCCCCACCACTGACCGGCATCCGCCCCCTCTCCGGCCTCCGCATCGTCGACCTCACCGTCGATCGGGGGGAGCTCTGTGGACGGTTGCTCGCCGACCTCGGTGCCGAGGTCATCAAGGTGGAGCCCCCGAACGGATCGCCGGCTCGCTCGCTGGCCCCGGTGCACGAAGGCGTCAGCCTGTTCTTCGCCGTCCGCAACGCGGGCAAGAAGAGCGTCGCGCTCGACCTGGAGAGCGCCGACGGTTTGGCCCGGTTGCACGAGTTGCTCGCCCGAAGCGATGTCCTCGTCCAGTCCAGCGAGCGCGGAGCGGGCCTCGATGCGTACGAGCTGAGCGAGCGGCACCCGCACCTGATCGTCACGTCAATCACCGCGTACGGCCTCACCGGCCCCTGGTCCGGACGCCTCGCGACCGACGGGGTGCTCGCGTCGACCGGCACCATTGCTTACAAGGCCGGGATCCCGGAGAAGGACCCGCTGTTTCCACCAGCTTCCTTCTGCGACGACGGGACGGGCGCGACGTTCGCCTTCGCTACGCTCGCGGCCCTCTGGCAGCGGCAGAACGACGGCGGCGGACAGGTGCTCGACTGTTCGGTCAACGAGGCCATCGCCAACATGGGCGACTGGTCCATGTCGAACAACTACACGCGCCTGGTGGCCGGCGAGAGCACCGCCGAGATCCGGAGCGGCACCGGACCCGTGTGGCCGTCTTTCCCCTGCGCCGACGGCTACGTGAGAGTGGTCATTCTCGCGCCGCGCCAGTGGCGAGCGATGCGTGCCTGGCTCGGCGAACCCGAGTATTTGCAGGACCCGTCGCTCGACACGTTGCCGGGCCGGCTCGGCATCCAGGCGGTCGTCATCAATCCGTTGATCGTCGAGCTGTTCGAGGGCCGCACGATGGTTGACATCGCCACCGAGGCGCAGCAGCGCGGGATCGTCTGCACCCCGCTGGCGTTGCCGGCCGACGTCTTGTCCAACGAACATTTCCGGGTTCGCGGGTCACTCGTCGACGTCGACCTGGGCGGCGGGTTGCGCGGGCCAATCCCGTCCGGGTTCTTCGAAGTCGATGGGGTACGCGCGGGTCCGGTGATCGGTCCGCCGTCGATCGGTGCCCACACCGACGCGGTCTTTGCCAACCTCGGCGAGTCGCGACCAGCACCCTCCGCCGCCGCTGCTGCCTCGCCACCACTCGCCGGCCTGCGAGTCGCCGACTTCGGCATCGGCGGCGTCGGCGTCGAGGTCGGCCGGATGCTGGCCGAGTACGGCGCCGAGGTGCTGAAGGTCGAGAGCCGCAGCTACCCGGACTTCATCCGGCTCGCCACCGGCGGCGAGATGTCACCGTCGTTCGCGTCGTCGAGCCGTAGCAAGCGCGGATTCGGCGCCAACGCCAAGCATCCCGACGGCCAGCGCGTTCTGAAGGAGCTCATCGCGCGTTGCGACGCGCTCATCGAGAACAACTCGACCGGGGCGATGGACCAGCTCGGGCTTGGATACGCGGACCTGCAGCAGGTCAATCCGGGTCTCGTCATGCTCTCCAGTCAGCTGATGGGATCGCGCGGCCCGTGGTCGGACTTCAAGGGCTACGGGCCGAGCACCCGCGCTGCCGGCGGGATCGAAATGCTCTGGAACTACGACGATCAGGACGAGCCTGCCGGCGGCATGTCCATCTTCCCGGACCACCTGTGCGGGCGGCTCGGCGCCCTTGGCATCATGGCTGGGCTGATCGCTCGCCAGCGGGATGGCGGCGGCGGGTCACATGTCGAGCTTGCCCAGGTCGAGGTCACCCTAGGCATCGTCGGCGACCTGCTGACCAAAGAGGCCCTTGAGCCAGGGACGGTGAAGGCCACCGGCAACCGGCGCGAGCGCGGCACCCCCTGGGGCGTTTTCCGCTGCGCCGGCGAGGAGCAGTGGGTCGCGATCACCTGCCGTAGCGACCCGGACTGGAGCGCACTTGTCACGGTGATGGGTTCACCGGAATGGGCCACGCGGCCGGAGCTGGCCACAGCCGCCGGACGAGCCGAAAACGTCGATGCCGTCGAAGAAAGCATCCGCGGCTGGACGGCGGGACTCACGCGCGCCGACGTCGCCACCAGCCTCCA
Source organism: Mycobacteriales bacterium (assembly GCA_038245655.1). GTDB lineage: Bacteria > Actinomycetota > Actinomycetes > Frankiales > Frankiaceae > DATAZK01. The sequence goes on from JBBRSE010000002.1 coordinate 109,888, forward strand.
GCGGGCGGGCGTCCCGGCCGGGGAACTGGTGACGGCGCTGGAATCCATCAGCAACGAGCACTACCTCGCCCGCGGATTCCGGGTCGAGATCGACCAGCCCGGCGTCGCCGGCGACCACATCGTCCTGGACGGTCCGGGCTTCTACGGCTCGCGCATGTCGCCGGTACGGATCACGGCCGCTCCCTGGGTCGGCGAGCACACCCGTGAGGTCTGCGGCGCCCTGCTCGGCATGGACAGTGCCGAGATCGAGCGGCTGATCGGTGACGGGGCGCTGGAGGTCACGCCACAGGCGTAACCGATGGGGGCTTTGTGCTCGCAAAGTGGTGTCCGTTCCTACCTGTTGACATGTGGGATCTCCGTCGACTGTGGGAGTGAGAACCACTACGCCGCCCCGCGGCCTGCGCCGAAAACGCTTTATCTGAGAGGAATCATGTACTCCACCTTCGCGGTGCACCTGGTACGCCATTTTGACGATGCCGAGGTCGTCAGCGATCTGCCGCTCGAGAAGGCGACCTCGCTCGCCGAGCGCTCGCATGGCGTCGTCGTCGAGCGCGTTGACTACGACCTGGCGCCGTCGACGGCGGTTCCAGCGCCGCGGGGCTAGCGGGCCGAACCCGCTCAGGGTGGCCCGTCTTACCAGCGTGTTTCGGCTGGCTCATCACTCACGCTGAGTTGCTCTCTTCGCGGTGCTCCCTCGACATAAGACGCCAGATGTCTCATATTTGTCGCTGTTCTCAACAGAGCGTTCCCCCGCAACGGCTGTCTGTGAGGAGTCCTCGTGCAAAGGAAGAATCTGGTCGCTGAGTTCATCGGCACCGCCCTGCTCGTGTTTTTCGCGGTTGGCGTCGCCACGGCATCGTTCGGATTCGGAACGACAGGCAGCAGCATCGCTGCTGGGGTCGTCACAACGGCGCTGGCTTTCGGCCTGGTGCTCCTAGCCCTCGCGTATGCGCTGGGACCCATCTCCGGCTGCCACATCAACCCGGCAGTCACCCTCGGCTTCCTGCTCTCGCGACGGGTGAGCCTTCGCGAAGCCGTCGAGTATTGGGTCGCCCAGGTCCTGGGTGGGATCGCCGGCGCCCTGCTGCTGTGGGGCGTGCTGAGCACCTCCAGCCGCTACAGCAGGTCGGGCACCGGGCTCGGCGCCGACGGATTCGGCAAGCAGTCGATCGTCGGCCTGAACGCCACCGGTGCCGTACTCGCCGAAATCATCCTGACGGCCCTCTTCGTCTTTGTCGTATTGAGCGCGACGCGTAACACGGCTGCCCCGCAGGTGGCCGGTGTCGTCATCGGGCTGGCACTCACTCTCGTCCACCTCATCGGCATCCCCTTGACCGGGACATCCGTGAACCCCGCCCGCAGCATCGGCCCCGCACTCATCGTCGCCGGTCCCGCGCTCAGCCAGTTGTGGGTCTTCATCCTGGCGCCGCTGGTCGGCGGGGCGATCGCCGCGCTCGCGCACAACTTCTTCTATCCGCTCAATGCGACCGATGAGACCGCGGTCCGGGTCGACGTGGCGGAACCCGTGCCGCCGCAGCGGGTCACGCTCACCGACGGCAATCCGGCCCGGGCCGAGCGAACCTGACAGCCCAGCTCTGGGCGTGCCAGCCGAGCTGGAAACGGGTTGATGAGCTGGGTGCGACCGTGCGCGCCATCGCCGCGCCGCCCAGCCAGGCGCTGTTGGCCCAGAACCGGCCCGACGGCAGGTGCGCGGCACGGACCAAACTGCGGTAGCAGGAGTGGGTAGATCTATCCACCGAACGTGTGCGCGCGTGTGGTCGGAAATCCCTCTAATGCTGGGTTTTTCGGCGGCGGAGCGTGAGCCTGCCGCATGAAACCAACCCAGATTGGCCTGCTCGGCATCGCCCTGATGACCGCCTCCGTGACCACCGCGTGCGGATCCTCAGCAGCCCCGAAATCCGTGGCTCAATCAGCCGGGAAACCAGCGGCTTCGGCTTCTGTTTCCAGGAGCCCCGCAGCATCCGCGGGGCCGACTCCCGATTCGCTGAGCGCAGGAAGTTTGGTCGTGACGGGAGCCCTCTCGCTCACCTTCACGGAGAACACGACGAATACCGCGCGTCGCTGTGACCCCGGTGCCACGGCAGCTGCGCCGATCACCGGAATGATCCCTTTCGAGTAGGGAGACAAGGGCTTCGTCCTGCAGCTGGTGTCGCTTCCGAAGGGGAGATCGGCGATTCCGGAGTCCAAGGCGGCTATCGCCTTCTACAACGGGACCGTCTCGGCGCAGCAGTGGGGCGCGGGTCTGACGCAGGCGGTGGGCAACGGCTCGGCGACGCTGGCTGCCGACGGCAAGACGGGCTTCGTCAATCTGACCATGACCCAGGCCGCACCCTCCGGTTCGGCCGTCATGGGCCCGATCCACGTCTCCGGGTCGTTCTCGTGTTAGCTGTCGCCGGCCGACCGGGGTTGGTGTCAGCGACGTGTGCAGGCAGCCGGGGCCGGGTCCAGAGGGCGCGGCTGCTCAAGCGGAACGGATTGCGTCGCTGATCTTCCTGGCCAGCCGAGCGGGGTAGCCGCTCCTTTTCGACGTTGATGGTGGCCAGTGATTGGTGCCGCAAGTACGTTTTCGGCCGCACGCTAGGCTGCTGCGCACCATGGCACACCAACTCGTGATCCGCGGCGGAGCCGTGGTCGACGGCACCGGCGCGGCGATCCGCCAAGCAGACATCGCGATCGACGACGGGATCATCAGCGCCGTCGGGAAGGTGGCTGGGCGCCCTGATGGAGGGCGTCGCGGCATCCCGGGCACCGCGCTGCACGAGGGCATCAAGTGGGGCTGGGAAAGCATCCACACCCCCAGCCTCACGGCCACGCGCGACGAGCTCGTCGGTATCGCCCGGGAGATCGGAGCCGGGTCCTGCGGCGTCCTGCAGGCGGTGGCAGATTTCGTCGACGTCGAGGCCGAGTTCGCCCTGTTGCTCGACATGGTCAAGGCCAGCGGCCGGCCGCTGTCGATTTCCACCATGCAGACCGATGCCCGTCCGGACGGCTGGCGGCGTCTGCTGGAGCTCATCACCGAGGCGGCGGACGGCGGCTTTGCCATGCGTGGCCAGGTGGCGCCGCGCGCGGTCGGCATCTTGATGGGACTGCAGTCGACCACCAACCCCTTTGCGCGCACCGCCGCCTACCGGCAGGTGGCTGCCCTGCCCCTGACGCAAAAGGTGGCCGCCTGGATCGTCGCAGGGAAGGTCGTCCTGCGCGACGGGGAGCACACCGGACAACTCCCGGGAAAGCTGATCCGGGGAGCGCAAACCTCGCCCACCGTCGCCGCTTGAACACGACACCGCGATGGTTCGCCGAGGCGCTGGCCGCGAAGCCGGCCCACCGCAGCCTCGACGTCGAGGGCGCGCGGATCGCGTACCGGGTCTGGGGTAAGCCCGAACTGCCGGCGCTCGTCCTGGTGCACGGCGGAGCCGCCCACGCCGGCTGGTGGGACCACATTGCGCCGCTGCTGACATCGCACCGGGTGGTCGCGCCCGACCTCAGTGGCCACGGTGACAGCGACCACCGACCTGGGTACGACATCGCGACGTGGGCCCGTGAAGTGGCCGGCGTCGCCCGCGCCGAGCACTTGCAGCGACCTACCGTGGTCGGCCACAGCATGGGCGGCTGGGTGGCGGTGGGCGTCGGAGGGATAGCTGCGGCCGACGTGTGCGCGGTCGCCGTCCTGGACTCGCCACTGAACGATCAGCCTCCGGAGGAGGCTCGCCTGAGCGATCGGCAGCGCCCCACCCGGATCTACCCGACGATGGCGGCGGCACTGGAGCGCTTTGCCACGCTGCCGCCGCAGGACCTCGTGCTCCCGTACGTACGGGATCACATCGCCCCGCAGTCGCTGCGGGAGGTGGACGGTGGGTGCACGTGGAAGTTCGACCCGCTGTGCTTCGGGCGCCGCACGCCGCTGCGCGACATGCTGCCCAAGCTCACCTGCCCGGCGGCCCTGTTTCGGTCCGAACACGGGTTAGTCACTCCCGAAATGGCCGCCGAAATGGCTGCGGTCGCGGGCGAGCGCTTCGCCGTGGTCGACCTGCCGGCCGCGGGCCACCATCCCATGCTCGACCAGCCGCTCGCGCTCGTGACAGGACTTCGAACGCTGCTCGCGCTGTGGCCGACTCCCCATCCCGCCGGCTAATCATGATCGTTCGGATGGCTTCGGCCGCCGACGCCGAACAGATCGTCGAGCTCATCGAATCGGCGTATCGGGGCCCGAGCAGTCGCGAGGGCTGGACAACCGAGGCCGACCTGCTCGACGGCCAGCGCACCGATGTCGATGCCGTGACAGAAGCCATCTCGCGCGAAGACGTCCGTCTGCTGCTTGCCGTCGGGGCGGCAGGTGAGCTCCTCGGCTGCTGCCAGGTCGAGCGGCGCGGTCCGACGCTCGCGTATTTCGGCTCGTTCGCCGTCCGCCCGGGCCTGCAGAGCCGCGGGCTCGGGCGCTGCTTGCTGGCCGAAGCTGAGCAGCGGACGCGTCGCGACTGGGGCGTCGCGGTCATCGAGATGACCGTCATCGCGCAGCGCCTGGAGCTCATCGGCTGGTACGAGCGCCGCGGCTATGCGCTGACCGGAGAAACCCGGCCGTTTCCGTACGAGGACGTGCGAGCCGGCCTTCCACGGCGGCCGGATCTGCACTTTGTCGTGCTGGCCAAGCGGCTCGCAGCTTGAGCTTCGGCAGCACTTCCGCGAACCTAGCAGTCCCCGCTCACGCAAAGGATTTGCACAGCCACCACAAAGGCTGGCGGGCCACAGTCGCAGGTGATCGACCAGGCTCGCGCGCTCACCTGATCCGCGGCGGCTCGACCCCGGCGGCTTCGGGCCGGCCGAAGAGGTATCCCTGGACGCGCAGGCCGGGCGCCGAAGGCAGCGCGTCGAGTTGCTCGCGAGTCTCGACACCTTCCACGACGCAGCCCATCCCGAGCTCCGATGCCAGTCCGACCGTGGCGCGCACGATGGTCGAGCTAACGGGGTCGTGCGGAAGTCCGCAGGTGAACGAGCGGTCCACCTTGATCTCCGTCACGGGGAGCGTCGCCAGGTAGCGCAGGCCGGCGTAGCCCGTTCCGAAATCATCGATAGCGATCCCCACGCCGACAGCGTGCAATCGTCGCAAGTCCAGCAGCGTCCCGGAGGCCGCGTCAAGCAGCACTGTCTCCGTGATTTCCAGCGTCAGCGCGGTGAGATCCATGCAACAGGCCGCGACGATCCCGGTGACCCGGTCGTAGAGCCCGGGTCGGGCGATCTCAGTGGCGCTCAGATTCACCGCAACGCGCAACTCGGCGTGCTGGGGCATCCGTCGCCACGCCGCGACCTGCTCGCAGGCCTGGCGAAGGACCCGCTCGCCGACCGCGCCCATGAGCCCCGTCTGCTCGGCGACGCGCACGGCGGCCGCGGTGTCCAGCAGGCGGCCGTTCTCGCCCGGGATTCGCAGCAGCGCCTCGACTTCGGTCACCTTGCCGGTGACGGGGTCGACGATCAGCTGGTAATGAACGCTCAGCGTGTTGTCCGCCAACGAACGGCGCAGGTGGCGAACGAGGGCGTCGCGCGAGCACGCATCTTCGCGAAGCGCGGGCACGAAAAGGGCGTAGCCGTCGCGGCCGTTGAGCTTTGCCTGGTACATCGCGGTGTCGGCGTCACGCAGCAGATCGTCGGGCGAGCTGCCCGATTCCGCGATGCAGATCCCGATGCTTGCGGTGATCACGTGTTCGGTCGCGCCGATGATCGTCGGCTGCCCGACCGAGCGAATGAGCCGCTCCGCGACCTCCGCCGCAAGCTGGCCGGAATCCTCCGATTCGCCAACCGACAGCAGCACCACGAACTCGTCGCCGCCCATCCGGCCGACCGTGTCGCCGCTGCGGGTGGCACTGATCAGCCTGGTCGCGCATTCGCGCAGCAGCACATCGCCAATCTGGTGCCCGTGGGCGTCGTTGACGCGCTTGAAGCCATCGAGATCGCAGAAAAGCACGACGACCTTCGTCGGATCGTCCGCGCGTTCCAGCGCTTGCGCCAGCCGCAGATTGATGAGGCGCCGGTTGGGCAGGCCGGTCAGCTCATCGTGAAGGGCAGCATGCTCCAAACGCGCCTCGAAGGCCACCAGGTCGGTGACGTCGCGGCTAACACCGAGAATGTGGCTGACCGATCCGTCCGGAGCGTTCTGGAACGGAGTCAGTCGCGTGGACACCCAGCGCAGTGAACCGCCTGGCCTCTGCACCTGGTGGCGAAGCTCGACCACCTCGCCGTCACCCGCCTTGCAGGCTTCGCCGACCGCGTCGGCGAATCGTTCACTGTCGGCCGCAGGAAGCAGGTACCCCGACGAGGTCTCCAGGCCGGTGCTGTCGCCCTCGAGGGAATGCCCGAGCGTCTGGGTGAGGTCACGGCTGGTCCAGAGCGTTGTTGGCGTGCGTACGTCGTGGACGTGGATGATGTCCGGTGACGCGGCCAGGACGGCCTGCTGGAACGAGTGCGCCGCGAGCAGTTCGAGCTCACTGCCCTTGCGAGCGCTGATGTCCTGGATCTGAGAGATAAAGTGCAGCGGGTGTCCCACGGCAGTGCGCACTATTGCGACGGACAGCACGGTCCAGACGTGGTCTCCGTTGGCCTTGCAGTAGCGCTTCTCGATCTGGTAGGTGCTGCGCTCCCCGCGGACCAGTTCTCCCAGCAGATGCAGGTCGGCATCGAGATCGTCGCGATGGGTGATGTCCTGAAAACGCAGGCGGAGCAACTGCTCCGCCTCGTATCCGGTCAAGGCACAGAGCGCAGGATTCACCTGCCGGAATTCTCCGTCGAGTCCGACAATGGCCATGCCTATCGGCGCATTGTCGAACGCCAGCCGAAACTGCTCAACGGAATCGCGCAGTTGCTGCTCTTGCCTTCGCGCCCGAGTCACGTCCTGAACGAAGCCCATGCCGCCCAGCACTGCACCTGCCTCGCTGGTCACTGCGGTCAGTGAGATCGACAACACCCGGCCTGCGTGAGGGATTTCGATTGTGGCCTCATGGCCGTCCAGCGCCATCCGAAAAGCCGGCTTCATGCCGAGCGCCGTAGCCTCGCCGAAAGCCTCAGCAGGCGATTTGCCCTCCAGTGCGTCACGCGACAAGCCGACCTGCGCGAGTCCGGCGCCACCGGCCGCCAGGAAGCGAAGGTCGTGGCCGAAGACGATCAGTGCGCCGCCGGGAAAGTTGCGGCCCAGCGGGCTAAGCCCATCGCGCCGCAAATTCTCGGCCCACAGAGTCCAATCACCGGCCGGCTCCGTGCTGGCCGCGGGCAGGGGCAACGTGTGCGCCAACAAGAATCCTCAGCTGAGATTTCGGAAAATTAACACGACAGAACCACCATCGGCTTACCCAGCCTGATGCTTGACAGTCCGCAAGTGCTCAGCTCAGCCGTCCGCCCGCCGAAAGCGCGATCATGACCGTCACGAGCACCGCTGGGTCGGCGCCGACCGGGCGCCAGCGATGCGGGGTGCCCCGCTGAATGACGATGTCGCCGCGCCGCAGGACCGTGGTCGTAGGCCCGGTCGCTTCCGGGTTGCCAGGCAGCGAGAGCTCGAGCTCCCCCGAGAGCACGATTCCCACATCGATCGTGCGGGTGGCGTGCCAGCCGGCATCCCCCGGCTCATGTCCACTGCCGAAGTCCACCCGCCGAAACGCCACGCCGCCGTCGGCAGGTTCGAGGTGCCAGGGACCGGTGACGTCGCCACCCTGCGACACCTGCGCCAGCGGGCCGCCCGTTTGCCAGAGGTCATAGAGCGCTACCCCCTGCGGGCCGTTCGCGGCGACCCGTGAGGTCGGTACGCCGGACAGCGCGATTCCCGAGCTGCCATCGGCGAATGTGCCGGTGACAAGGCGCCGCGGGACGCCAGGATCCACATCCAGGGCGCCCCCCTGGTGCGAAGGCTCCAACGGTGGGGCAGCGGCCGGCGCGACCGGTGCGGCGCTTGGCGACAGCAGCACGGACAGGAACGTGCACGGGCGGCTGCCGACCACCCGCCAGCGATGCAAAGTGCCGCGCTGGACGACGGAATCTCCCGGGCCCAGCGCGTGCTCGCCGTCGTCGAGCCCAAGGGTGACGAAACCGTCGAGCACGACCATCAGATCGAGCGTCTTCGACCGGTGCATCCCCCGTCTGGCAGGGTCGTCGCCCGGCAGTCGCAGCCAGGTGTCATCAACGGTCGTGCCGGGTGGATACCCCGGGAAGCGAATAAGGCGGCAGGCTGCCACTCCACCGGTGGGGAACCTGCCGTGAAGGTCACTCGGCGGCTCCCCGCCATCGCTCGCATCGGCCGGCGGCTGCGGCAACCACAGCAGCTCGGACAATCCGTGTCCCGCCGGCGAGGTGACGGTGTACGGCGGCAGGCCATCTGCGACGATGACCGCGTGACCTTGCGGGTCATAGCCGGTGATGACACGCCGAACGTGGAAGGCGACACCGCTGACCGGCTGGACCGCCACGCGTGCCCCCCGATCGCCGACCTCAGAGTGTGGCGCGGTTGTCGATCATCCGCAACGAGCTACGACAAACAGCGCAGTCCCTTCCTTTGACAGCTCCTACTATCGCGTAAGGCGCCAGGGCCAGCTGCCGCGCCCGCAGAAGGTGGGGGCTTGCCGGTGGCCGATTCCGCGGCTAGCTCGTCGCCCCTGCGCGGCCGGACTGCCTGGCGCGAGGGTGTCGCCGCGCCGCTTCGGGCGTTCCTACGCACCGAATCCGGAAGCGCGGGAGTGCTCGTGGGGGCGATCCTGGCAGCGCTGATCTGGGCGAATGTCGACGCGCCGTCCTACGAGGCGTGCTGGCGGACGCCGCTGTCGCTGCGGCTCGGAAACGTTGGCGTCGTACGCGATCTGCGGACCTGGATCAACAGCGGCCTGATGACGCTCTTCTTCCTCGTCGTGGGACTGGAGGCCAGGCGCGAATTCGACCTCGGCGACCTGCGCGAGCGCCGCCGCTTCGTACTGCCGTTCCTGGCCGGTCTCAGCGGAATGTTGATCCCGGTAGTCATTTACGTACTCATCAACCTGGGCGGTTCAGGACTTCATGGGTGGGGCGCGGCGATGTCGAGCGACACCGCGCTGGCGCTGGGACTGCTCGCCCTGCTCTCGAGCCAGGTCCCCGATCGGGCACGGGTGTTCCTGCTGACCGTGTTCGTCGTCGACGACGTCGTCGCCCTGGCGGTCATCGCACTGGTCTACAGCGAACACGTCCGGGCGATGCCGGTCGCGATGGCCGTCGCCGCCTTCGCGGCCCTGCTGGCGGTACGGCGCCTGCGCCGGGGAAACGGTTTCGTTGAAGGCTCCCTCGGCCTCGTGGTCTGGGGCGCGCTGCTCGCCAGCGGCATCGACCCGGTGGTCGCCGGCCTCGCCATCGGCCTTGCCACCTCGGCGTATTCGCCGGCCAGGGACGACCTGGAACGCGCCACCGGGCTGTTCCGGCTCTTTCGCGAGCAGCCGACGGCGCAGCTTGCCCGCTCCGCGGCGACCGGACTCACGGCCACGGTGTCGCCCAACGCCAGGCTCCAGAACCTTTACCACCCCTGGACGAGTTATGTGATCGTGCCACTGTTCGGACTGGCCAATGCGGGCATTGTCATCAACGGCAATTTCCTGGCCCATTCCGTCACCGATCCGGTGACGCTCGGCATCTTCTTCGGGTATCTGATCGGCAAGCCGGTTGCGGTCATCGGAACATCGTGGCTGCTTTCCCGGCTGTCCGGCGGCCGGCTGCGCCCACCGGTCGGCTGGGGTGCGGTCACGGCGAGCGGAACCATTGCCGGCATCGGCTTCACGGTGTCCTTCCTCATCGCCACCCTGGCGTTCAGCGGCACGGAACTCGACCAGGCCAAGCTGGGCGTGCTCGCCGCAGCGATCGCGGCGTCGGTGCTCACCTGGGCAGTGGTGCGGTTCATGGCCGCAATGCCGCAGGCCCGCAAGGCCCGCGCGTTGCTGGGTGACGCGCAGCAGCTGGTTGATCTGGCCATTGCGGTAGACCCCGAGCGTGACCACATCCGCGGCCCGTCGGAGGCGTCCGTGACTCTCGTCGAGTACGGCGATTTCGAGTGTCCCTACTGCGGTCTCGCCGAGCCCGCCGTGCGTGACTTGCTCACCGATTCCGACCTGCGCTACGTCTGGCGTCACCTCCCGCTCTCCGATGTCCATCCGAACGCCCAACTCGCCGCGGAAGCCTCCGAAGCCGCCGCCGCCCAGGGCGAGTTCTGGGCCATGCACGACCTGCTGCTGCAACAGCAGGACAGCCTTCGGCCGGCCGATTTGCTCGGCTACGCGCAGCAGATCGGGCTCGATCCAGATCGGTTTCATCACGACCTGAAGCGCCACTGCCACACGGCTCGGGTCGCCCAGGACGTCGAATCCGCAGATCTCAGCAGCGTCTCGGGTACGCCAACCTTTTTTGTCAACGGCCTACGCCACTATGGCGCCTACGACACCGAGACCCTCTCCGTAGCAGTCAGGACAGCGCGTGCCCGGGCACTGATCGCGGCCGACTGATCCCTACCGAGGCGGCGGCCAACCGGGAAGCAGGCCCCGACGCTTCGTCTCACGCTGGGCGAGCACGATCTGACCGCGCAGAGCCTCAGAGTCCGGGCTGGTGGCCAGCCACGCGATGGCTGCACCGATGACCGGCGGGGTGGCAGGCACGAAATGCTCCGCGAAATCGACTCCGGTGCCGCGCGCCTCCGCCGTCTCGGTGACGACATAACCGGGATCGACACTGAACGAGCGAATCCCCTGCTCGCCGTGCTCCACCTCGAGCATCGGCGCCACCCGTGAGAAGGCGGCCTTCGACATGGCGTACGCCATCCCCCACCCGCCGCTGCCGATCTTCCCCGGAGGGTCCACATAGGCCGTCGCCGAGATCATGTTGATGATCGTGCCGCCGCCGCGCTCGACCATCTGCGGAAGCACCTCGCGGATCAGCACCAGCTGGCCGAAGACGTTGCCCTCGAAAATGGTGCGCAGATCACCGAAGTCCAGGTCGAGGAAATCGACCATCGTCCCGTGACCCTGGTAAATCCCGTTGTTGACCAGCACGTCGATGCCGCCGAATCGCTCGACGGTCGCGGCGACGCCGGCGATGAGCGATGGATGGTCGAGTACGTCCATACGCATGCCGAAGCCGGTGGCCCCGGCGTCCTCGATGGCCGCCACCGTCGTATCAAGTGAGCCCGGCAGGTGAGTGCCATCGTTGTACCTGCCCTCCCCCTCATGCAGGGTCCGGGCCGATACCACAACGTCGTAGCCGGCTTTGGCCAGATCTATCGCAGCAGCCTTACCGATACCTCGCGAAGCTCCCGTGACGAGCGCAACCGGCCGGGCAGTAGACATGGCGGAAACCTACACGGCGGCCATCTCGGCTACGGCGACCGGTACGAGCCCACCACGTCGCGTCAGCTGCGGCCGGACCTTCGACGCAGTGGTCGTTGATACCGGGCTGAAATTCGGCTCAGCGCGCGGCCCGCATCTGGTTGTTGCGAGCATCGTGGGTGAGTTCGGCAAGGCCGAGTTCTTCGAGCAGCGGCGGCAGGTACATCCCGAAACGGCCGCGATAGCCGTTGCGCAGTCCGTACCAACCGCCCACCGGGTTGTCCGCCGAGCGGCCCCAGGCCTCGACCGTGCCGGGTGCCGCAGGCTTCTTCTCATCGGCCGCACCGAGCGGCACCCAGTCGGGCTGGGTCCGTAACCAGGCCGCGAGGTCCTCGATGGCACTGAGGTGATACTTCAGCGTCGTCGAGCCAACCTGGCAGACCAGGGCAGGCGGGTCCGCGTCCTGGTCGGCGTACATCGTGTATCCCGAGCTTCCCGGCGGTGTGGTCAGCACCCACGGGTCCTCTTTCGTACCGTCAGCCATCAGCGTTCCCCTTTCGTCACTGCTTCGATGAAGTGCGGCAAGAGCCCTTGCCAGCCTTGCCGGTTGCGCCGCCCTGCAGGACGACGGACAGATCCGGGCGCCCCGTCACGGTGTAGTCCGAAGGCCACCAGGTGCTGATCCCGTCGGTCCAGACAGCGAACGCCACCACAGGCGCCGGGGCTAGCTACGAGGCGATAACCCAGTAATCGTCGGACGCCGGCCGTATGGCGACGATTACTGGGTTTTACGCGCGGGTGGGGGCCGCTGCCCAACCCGGTCCCGCGCGCAGTTACCACCGCCCCTAAAGCGCTAGCTGGTGATCTTCGCAAGGTTGCCGGGGCCGCAGTTGAAGACTTCGCGATTCGGCTTGGTGGCCGCTTGGTCGTACACAAACCCGGTGGGCGTCAGGCGCATGAGCAAGAAGCAGTCGATCTGGGTCTGCTTGCCCGGCACTGTCGAGTGGGGCGGGAAGAGCCCGCCAGCGGTCCAGTCGGTGTGAGCGCCGGCCTTCGCCAGGATGCATTCCTGGGTCAGATCGGCGCCGCACTCGGTCGCGGACTTGGCCCAGAGGGTCCAGGCGCTGATCGCCAGCCCGGTGAAGGACGTGAACTTCGGCTTCGCAACCCCGGCGTTCATGATGCTGCGGATCTCCTGCAACACCGGGAACTGATCGACGAGCTCGGCCGGCAGTCCGGCAAGAGCGACGTAGGACGGAGGGAACTTCACCGCCTGCGCCGCCGCGACGGACTTGGGGTCATAGAACTGGATGCTCCACAGGATGAAGGACGGCCGGTAACCGATGTCATTCATGGCATTGACCTCGGGGGCCGGGTCCTGCGAAGCGATCTCGTCGTACGCCTTGGCACCGGAAGCGCGCAACTGCTCCATGTAGGGCCGAAAGTTGTCGACGAACGGCGGCTTCTCCTGCACGGTGCTCACCTTGTAGCCCAGCGATTCGTAAGCCTGCCTGGCGTAAAGGCCCTGGGGTAGCAGCGAGGCGACGTTGCTACTGCCAATACCGAGACCGGTTTTGGCGGCGGGGTACACGTCTGCCAGCCGTCGTAAGGGGCCGACGCCGTACACCTTCGGAGAGTTGCTCGTCGGCTGCACCTGAAGGCCGGCCAGCCCGGCTTCCGGAGACACCGACAACGAGGGGATCTGCCCGAGCTTGCAGGCGAGTCGGGGCTTGACGTCCGCCGCATCAAACGCGTTACCGTTGCCGACCAGCATGAAGTCCTTCTGGCAGACGTTGAGGATTTGCGCGGCTCCCTCGAAAAGCTTCGCGTCGTACTTGTCGACCACGATCTTTCGGCCGTTGATGCCCCCGGCGGCGTTACACCACTTGGAGAAAGCGTCCGCAACGTCGAAGTACTCCTGCTCGAGGCCAGGGGCGGCAGCCGATCCCGGATCGCCGATCGTGCCGAGGCGAATCGTCGCGTCGGACAGTCCGCGACCGGATAGCCCGGATGGCTTGCCGGGCCCGCAGATCCGCCCCAGGCCGGTGAACACTCCCGGTTCGGGGGCAGCCGAACCGGGAGTGGTGGAAGCGGTCGCCGGCACGGTCGTCGGCGACGTGACCGGACCCTCGGGAGATGACGTGCGGCCGCAATTCACGACAGTCGTCAGCAGTGCGCCAGCCGCGAAAAGCGTGAACAGCGTGCGGCGTGTTCGGGGCATCGGAACTACACCTCCCGGTCGGTCTGCCGGGTCGCCTTCTTGTTGGTGCTTTCGAGATAGAGCCGGGTCAACTGCGCCCGGCGGCGCGCGCCGGTCTTGTCGCGGATGCGCTCGAGATGGGAGTAGACCGTCGCTGTCGCGATGAAAAGTTGCTTGGCGATGTCACGGTCGGTCTCACCGGCCGCGACAAGGGCCAGGATCTCGAGCTCACGCGGGCTCAACTGATGTTCCAGGCTGGGCGTGCGGCTCCGGTTGGCGTTGATCAGGTACGACGCAAGGGTCGGCGAGACGTAAGCCTGCCCGTCGGCAACCGCCCGGATCGCGCGCTGAATGTCCTGCGCGTCAGCGTCTTTCGTGAGGTAGCCGGCCGCGCCGGCAGCGACCGCGTCGATCACATCGTCGGGAGCCCCGGCCGCCGAGACGACGATCACCCGATGGCCGAGAGCGCAGATGTGGGCGACGCCCTCCGCGCCTTCGATCCCCGGCAGGTGCAGATCCAGCAACACGACATCCGCTTGCACGCCCAGCCGGTCGAACTGCTCGATAGATGCGGCATCCGCCACGAGCCTGAAGTCCTCGGACTGCTCGACGGCCAAGGCCAGCCCATGCCGGTAGAGCGGGTGGTCGTCGATGATCGCCACCGAAGTCTGCGGGGGCGACGAGGCCGCCGTCACCGTGGCCATCGCAGCGTCACGCTGGTCCCGGCGGCCGGCGCCGACTCCACGTGCGCTGCGCCTCCGACTTCGTACATTCGCCGGTCGATCGACTCGCCCATGCCGAACCCCTTATGCGCAACTGTCCGGTCGAAGCCAACCCCGGCATCGGAAATGGTAACGACGACGCCGTCCGCTGCCGTGACGACACGAACGCGTGCCAGTTCGGTATGCGCGTGCTTGCGAACGTTCGTCAGCGCCTCGTTGGCCGCTCCGCAGAGCGCGTCCGTCACCGCGTCGGGAAGCAGCAGCACCGCCGGACACTCGACGTCGACCCGCAATCCCTGCGCGGCGTGCGCGCGGCGTGCAGCGGTCAGCCGATCGGCGAGGGTTGCTGGTCCGGGCTCGACCCGCGTGAGCTCCTGGTCGAGCTGGGCCGCTTCGGTACGCGCCCGGTGACGTACCGAGACAATGTCCCGAAACCGGCCGCTGGCGATGGTCTCCAACGTCTGCAAGGCGTGGTCGTGCAGCAGCCGCAGCTGCACCGATCGCTCGCGCGCCTCCGCGAGCGCGGCCGAATTGGCCACCACATCTCCCGGCCGAGGCCCTTGCAACGCGTAAGCACCGGCGACGGCGCCCGCGCCGAGACTCGCCGGAGCGAGCCCTGGCACCCCCATCGCCTGCCCGCAAATGGCGTTCGACCCGAAGGTCCAGGGCACCCAATTGATTCACGTCGCCCGGTCAGGCGGCTCGAGATTGGCCTGTCCCACGAGCAGCAAAGCCACCGCGGTGGCAGCATCGACCCAAGCCGCCGGGGCATCGGACCACCGATCGCGCCGCCACGCGCGGCGGGAGTACCACAGCGACTCCCCGGCGGCCCCGACGAGCTGGCCGAGCGCCACGGGTCGGGAACGGTAGCGGTCCCGGCCGGCAGCCAGTGCCGCGGCTCCAGTCACGAGACCGGTGAGCCGCCACGCAAGCAACGCCGTCAGCAACGTTCCATCGGCCAGCCGGGTGGCGCTTGCCGGAAGTTCGCTGAATGGGGCAATCCTGCCCACAGCGGATTCCCCGAGAGGTGCGACGCTTGCGGGATGAAGGCCGCCTCGGGACGCATCGCGGCCCGCCAGCCGATGCTGCGCGCGGGTCTGGAGCGGATCGCGCGCGCCGCCGAGCTCGACCTGAGCGAGTCGCGTGACGCCGATCTGGTCTTGCGTGCCTTCGATACCGCCGCCGACGATTGCGGAATCGACGTCGCTTTCACCGCCGATGCGGTCATCGTCACCTGCCGCTCGCATCCCGCGCCCGGGGTGTGGGAGGCCTTGCGCCGGGTCATCGATGCCACTTCCCTGGACTGACCCGGCGCCGATTCTCACGGTCAGGGTCAGGCGGACGCCGCTGTCCGGCTCCGACCAGACCTCGAGCGTCCCGCCGACTCCTTCGAGGAGAGCTGCGACCGACATCAAGCGCGCCTCATGCGGGCTCCCGCTACCGGGCGCAAATCCGGCGCCGTGGTCGCGAACCGTGACCGTGACCCAGTCCGCGGTGCCCGCGGCCCGCACCACGGCGCGGCTGGCGCCGCCGAGCTCGCGGGCCGCGTCCAGAGCCACCTGGATGGCCCCGCGAAGTGCCGCTGTCGCCGCCGGGTCGGGCCTGGCATCGAGCTCGGCAGCCACCAGCTCGATCCGCCTCCCCGCTCCTGCGGCTGCCTCCACCAGGTCGGCCAGCGCCTCGTCGAGCCCCTCGGGCGGACGTCCGCTGGTGCGCAGCGCATACCGGAGTCGGCCGGCTTCAGCTCGGGCCACCGCTATCGTCCCGTCGACCTGGTCGCCTTCGGCGATCCGTTCCAACGCCGCGATCGTGACCCGGTGCAGGTGCTCGTGTTGCCGCGCGCGCTCCGCCTCGCCGGCCGTCGCGGCGGCGCGCTCCACGGCGGAGGTGTCCGCTTCGTCCCGCAGCCGCGCGTTAACGCAAGTGCGCGTTGACCTACATCCGGGAAGCGATCGCCGCCGTCCCGACCCAGTTCACCGCGTCGTTGACGGCGAGCGCCACTCCGGCGACGTGGGCATCGCGCCCACGCGCCTTGACGCCCGTCGCGAGTGCGGCGAAGCACAACGTCCCGACGGTTCCCAGGCTGTCCGTCCTGCTGCGGGCACTCGCCGAACCCAGAGCCGCTCCGATCGCGATGTTCTTCGCCCACGGGGCACAGCTGTCGTCGCCCAGTCCCCGCTGGGACAGCACAACCGCCCCGGCCGCCGTCGCCGTATCGACCCAGACGCCAAGGCGGTCGTCATAGCTGCGCGCGCGCAGGAGCCGGCGTGACAACCACCCCGACTCGGCGGCCACTCCCGTGAGAGCCGCCATCTGCAGCAGGGGCCGCGCATAGCGGCGCCGATCGCTCGCGACCATCAGCGTCGAGAAGAGCAGCTGCCCGGCCCGGCTGGCCAGGAAGATCAGCGACGCAATCCGCTCCGCCTGGGCTGCTGCCGCCTCCGGACCTGCCCCCGGGCGCCGCACCACAGGGCTGACATTAGCGCCGGTAGTGGATAGATCTACCCACCTGCGGTCGGGCAATTTCGTCCCTGCCCGGCGGGCGCGTCCGGATCGAGGCTGACATCGGAAGGATCCCACAGCCACGAAAGCAGGAATCATGAAGCACCTCGCAGCAAGCCAGACACGAGTGCCGGGCCGCCTCGGGTACAGCGCGGCCGTCGCCGCGCTCGCCATCGCAGCCGCCGGCTGCGGGTCGTCATCCAAAGTCGTGAGCGGGACCGGGTCGGCCGGCGGTTCCGCAGCAGCGAGCGCCGGGTCCGCGCCAGGTGGTTCCGCTTCCCCGAAGGCCCCGTCGCCGACGGCCGGTGTCCGGACCGTCGCTCTTCCGGCGCCATGCACGCTGCTGACACCCGCCGATGCCGCGCCGCTGTTCGGCACCACGGAGTTGTCGATGGGGGCCGTGCCCCGCACCGCCGCGGGGGTGGCTCAGTGCAGCTTCAACCTGAAGGTCGGCATCCAGGCCAAGCAGGTCAGCATCGTGACCCGGCAAGACTTCGCGAATGACCAGAGCTACATCTTCCCGAAGGACGGGACGACCCCGGTGAACGGTCTCGGCTACCCCGCCGTCGTGCGGAGCACCGACAATCATTCAAGCAGTTCGGCAAACCGGAGCAGTCTCACCATGAAGCTCGGCAAGAACGTCCTCGAGATCGACGTCGAGTGGTACACCGACCCGGTCAACAACGCCTTCCTGACCACGCTCGCCAAAGCTGCGCTCGCCCGCGTGTAGCCGCCCGAGCCGCTATCCGCTGACGACGACGCTTGGGGAATCAGACGTATTTGGTCTCCAACTCAGCGAAAAACGCCTTGGACAACTGCTTGAAATCAGCCTCGCGGACCTTGATCTCGTCCCCGAACTGATGGCGGAGCACCGATCGGGTGGTGTCGAGCTTAATGGACTTGTCGGCGGTCATCATGCCGTTGTTGTTCAGCAACGAATTGCACAGGATCCGCACCTCGTTGAGCGGGTTGCCGTCCTTCTTTTCGAGGGTCCGGCTGCGGTGGACGAAGTAGTTCTCCAGCACCAGGACCATGTTGTTGAAGAACGTGGGCTCAAAGGCATAGGCGGCATCGACAAGGCGCGACGTGCTCGCTGAGTCACCCGCCGCCTCGACCAGATCCCGGTAGGCCGCCACCTGGGCCTCGATCTTGATGCGGCACTCGTCGACGTATTCCTGGCTGTAGTTGTTCATGCAGAGCATCGCAGTCCCTAAGCGTTTGACGGTGACGTTTTCACCCGGTGTGAGGCGCGCGGCGAGCGAAAGCTCGGCTGATCCGACATCTCCCCTCCCGCCTCGCAACGCACCGACTCACTAAACCATGCGCCACGACGGCGTTCGCCACTTCGCCCAGGAGGATGAGAGCTAAATGCCGATGGCCGAGCCGCCTGACCCGCGCTCCCCCTCGATCGCGGGATCCGGCCGGGCCTGACGGGAGGTCACGACAGACAGCGGCGGCAGATCCCGCAGCGCCGACTCGACGTGTACCGCACCCTGGTCCACCGCTCCCCGGGTTGCCGTGCCGGCGTATCGGAGCAACGCCAGCGGCGCTTCGTTGGCCGCCAGCACGTCGGCGACGAAGGTCGTGATGCCCCGCCGGAGGGCGGCTCGAGCCAGCGACCAGACCAGCAGCCCGCCGATCCCCCGATGCTGCCAGGCGTCGACCACGGTGACCGCGGCGTCGGCGGTCGTCGGACGCTTCGGATCGCGAATGCAGCGGGCCAGTCCCACCGGCAAACCGACCAGAGACCCGTGCATCACGTGCATTCCCGCCGTCGGATCGAGGATCTGTGCGGTGACAACAACGTGATCGACGTTGTCGACCGTGTCGACCAGCCGGGCCAGCATCGAGGGCGTCAGCTCCGGCGCCGCGCTCAGGAAGCGGCGGTGACGCGACTCGTCGGACAGCTCCGGGTAGTGCGCGAGCAGTTCCTCACGCAGCAGCTCGTGATCCGCCGCGTCCGGACCCACCGGCAGGATCACGATCGGGGTCCCGTCAGCAAGAACGGTCTGCACAACATCCGGGGACGCCCAAGGATCGAACTCTTCGATCGCCGTGGACCTCACTGTGCCGCCATTCGGTTGGGGTTGCCACCGGGACGCGCGGGCGTGCACTTCAGGGTAGGCGCGTCGAAGCGGCGAGCGTCCCGGCCAGCGACGTGTCGAGGATCGCATGGGGAAGCTGGCCCGCCAGGTCGACCTCGACGCCAAGGGGACGGGCAACACTCCTCCCCGATAGCATTGTGTGGTCACCCTGTCACTCTGCATCACTATTGACAACCGCAGCGTTCCAGGCCGATGGGGCAGGATCGGATGAGTGACCGTCCTGCATGTGCGTGGCAATGTTCTTCCCGGCGCCGAGGTCCAGGAATTGTGGCTTGTCGATGGCCGCGTCACCTTGAGTGCCGTCTCCGGCGCAACGACCGTTGCCGAGGGATGGATCGTCCCCGGGCTGGTCGATGCTCACTGCCACATCGGGCTTGACGCGGCGGGTGCCATCGACGAGCAGGCACAGGAGCGACAGGCCATTCAGGAGCGCGATGCGGGCGTGCTGCTGGCGCGCGATTGCGGCGTCCCGTCCGACACGCGCTGGATGGACGCTCGCGATGACCTGCCGCGAATCGTGCGCGCGGGCCGTCACATCGCCGTCCCCAAGCGCTACATCCGCGGCTTCGGCGTCGAGGTGCAGCCCGAGTTCCTCGTGGAGACCGTCGCCGAGCAGGCGACCCGCGGCGACGGCTGGGTGAAGATCGTCGGCGACTGGGTCGATCGTGACGCCGGCGACCTGCGGCCCTGCTGGCCGGCCGACGTCTTGGCCACGGCGATCAACAAGGCACACGAGTTGGGCGCCCGGGTCACCACTCACGTCTTCGGCGAGGAGGCCCTGCCGGAGGTCATCGCGGCGGGGGTGGACTGCGTCGAACACGGCACGGGACTGTCTGCCGCGCTCATCGGGGTGATGGCCGAGCGGCAGATCGCCCTCGTCCCGACCCTGATCAATATCGCCAACTTCCCGACCATCGCCGCGCAGGCCGACCGCTTCCCCGCATACGCGGCTCACATGCTCCGGCTGCACGAGGGAGTCGCCGCCATGGTCGGTGCGGCCTTCGAGGCGGGAGTCCCGATCTACGCGGGCACCGACGCCGGCGGGGCGCTAGAACACGGCCGTATCGCCGACGAGGTACAGGCGCTCATCGCCGCCGGCATGTCTGCGGAAGCTGCCGTCGGCGCGGCAAGCTGGCGGGCGCGGTCGTGGCTCGGCTTCGGCGACACGCTGAGCGAGGGCTCCGCTGCCGACCTCACCGTGTACGACGCCGACCCCCGCCGCCACCCCGAGGTGCTGGCCCACCCGACTCGCGTCATCCTGCGCGGCGCCGTGGTCGCGTAGCCATCAGCGATAGGTGCCCAATTAGGGAGATGTCGGTCAGCGAGCGTCGGCACGCGGCCGCGTCCACCCGCCCATCCCGCTCGTTTGCCAGCTGGCGCCGCTGGCATCCAGCGCGACGGCCTCGGAACCGTCGAGGTGTTCAAGCCAGCCTTGGCTGCGCCGCCCCATCGCGAGAGCCGCGGTCGCGTACGCATCCACAGCCGTGAGATGCCTGCCGACGACGGTGACGCTCACCAGCTCCGTGGCCGCACCTCCGGTAAGCGGATTCGTGACATGGAAGCCGCGCTCGGCCGTACCAGAGGTGGCTACGGCGCCATCGCGGGCGCTGACGACAGTGAGCAGCATTCCGGGCCGGGCGGGATGGCTGATGCCGACGCGCCACGGCTGACCCGGCGCCCGCTCCCCGGCAAGTTGGATGTCGCCGCCGCCGTTCACCGAATGATGGTGGGAACCGTGCTCGCGTAGCAGCTCGCTGGCCCGCTCGATCGCCCAGCCCTTGACCAGACCCGAGGGATCGAAGGCGCCGTCCGGGCCGGCCGGGCGGGTCGAGAAGTAGCCGCCGCTCGCCTCCGTTACCCCGTCGCACAGCGCCAACACCGCTTGCACTTCGGCGGGCGTGTCCTCGCGCATCAGCTCCCCGCGCCCCAGCCGGCTGACGACGCTGTCCGCGCGGTAAGTGCTGAAGGTCTCGTCGACCTGATGCAGCCAGGCGACGGCCTCGGTTATCGCCCGCGACCAGTCCCCCGCATCGCGAACGTCGAACGAGAAGACCGTCCCCATGCAGTGTTCGACGTGAACCGTGCGCGGACCCGGGGACCCGGTCGCCGGCTGGTCCACCTTCAGCTCTTGATCTGGTCGAGCGCGCTCTGCAGCGACTGCATGTAGCCCTCGCTGGTGTAGGAGCAGCGCCGCGACCGACAGGTACAGAGCCGCCCAGACGAAGCGCGCCGGCGCGTTGCTGATGAATTCGGCGCCGGTCGCGAACTGGTGGCTGAACGCGAGAGCGACCGCCAGGTAGGTATAGAAGTGCAGGTAGTACCAGGTCTCGTAGCGCATCCGCCGGCGCGCGGCCCGTGCCGACGACACCCCCACGCCGACCAGCAGCAGGCCGGCGACCGTTGCCATGAGGACGTCGGGGTAGCTGCGCAGGAGCGTCCATTCCTGATGGATGACGTTGGTGTGGGCGGTGACGGAGTAGCCCCAGACGATCAGCAGCGCGTGGGTGACGACGAGGCTGATCGTGTAGCGAGCGCCCATGGAATGCCAGCGCGCCAGCCGGTCGCTGCCGATCCCTCGCTCCAGCGCGGGTACGCGAGCCATCAGCGCGAGCAGGACCACCACCGAGTAGCCGGCGAGCAGCCCGGTGATCCGGCCCGCGTTGGTCAGCCAGTCTCCGAAACCGGAGATCGATGGGGTGTTGGCCCACCAGAGGCCGACGGTCGTGGCAGCGCCCGCGCCGATGGCGACCAGGACGGCGACCGGGTGGGCCTGCGCCGGCGGCGGCGCCTGTGGCGTGGCGGGACCGGAGCCGTGGCGCGGCATGATCCACGCTGGCGGAGACGGCTGCTGCAGGACCGATGGCACCCACTAAAGGTCGGTCAAGCAGCTGATGGGCGCTTTTGACTCTGCTGTGCGCGGGATGTGAATGTGCGTCCTCCGGCGCGCTGCGGCTAGCGCCGGTGGAGGCAAACCGGCAGCTCGTTCAAGCACACACCAACATTCACCGATGGTCAGGATGACGAAGTTGAATTCGCCGACCTCATCGACGGCGTCGAGGATCCGCCCGGTGCGCCGCAGGAGGTGCTCGTCGAGCCGGCGCATGATCCGCGGCGTGAAGCCGGCGCGCGTACAGCGCGGGCTCGGTCAGATCGATGCCCGGACGTCGCTTTCCCGCTCCCCCACCGTCATGACGTGGATTTTCACACGGCGCCGGAGACCCTTAGGCGCTAGGCGCCGAGCCAATCGGCGGATAGGACGGGTGCATTCTGCTGCTCTTGAGCGCGGTCCTTGGCGGCGCACCTAATACGCTGCCCCCGCGTTGAGAGAGTTAATTCCGCGAGGCACCCAATGCGTTGCAAATGAACCGGATCCGGTGCCCCAACAAAATAAAGCCACCCTCCGACGGGCATCGGATCGGGTGCGCGCGCCAGGCCAGTGCGAGGTCGGTCAG
This sequence comes from Mycobacteriales bacterium, assembly GCA_038245655.1. GTDB lineage: Bacteria > Actinomycetota > Actinomycetes > Frankiales > Frankiaceae > DATAZK01. Next base: position 132,193 of record JBBRSE010000002.1, read on the forward strand.
CTGATCGAGGGCCTCGGAATGCACTTTCTGATCCCGTCAACCTCGAGTTGACGGGATGGATTGGACAAGTGCTCGCTGATCAAGCCCGGCTGCGGGATGCTGGCCGGGTGACAGCCCGCCGCAGTGACTACGAGCCGGCGCTCGCCAAGGCCGCCCAGCACGCCCTGGCCTGGTTGGACTCGGTAGCCGAACGACCGATCGGGCCACGCGCGTCCGCCGCCGAGATGGTGTCGACGTTCGGTGGTCCACTGCCCGCCAGCGGCAGCGATCCGACGGCCGTCGTCGACCTGCTCGCTGCCGGGGCGGATCCGGGGCTCATGGTGATGCCGTCCGGTCGCTTCTTCGGCTGGGTCATCGGAGGCACGCTGCCGGCGGCTCTCGCCGCTGACTGGCTGGTCAGCGCCTGGGACCAGAACGCCGGCATGCGCGACTCCACCCCGGCGACCGCAGCGCTGGAGGAGGTGGCGGCGCGATGGCTGCTCGAACTGCTGGGGCTGCCCGCTGGCGCCGCGGTGGGGTTCGTGACGGGCGCGACGATGGCCAACTTCACCGGTCTGGCCGCCGGTCGCTTCGCGGTGCTCTCCGCCGCCGGGTGCGACGTGCACCAGGACGGGCTGACCGGCGGCCCGAAGGTCCACGTACTGGTAGGCGACGAGCGTCATGACACGGTCGACCTCGCTTTGCGCTATCTCGGTCTAGGCGCCCCTACCGTCGTCGCGGCCGACCGCCAAGGACGCATCCGACCGGACGCCTTCGCCGAGGCGCTGAACGCGATCCCGGAAGGCGCGCCGATCATCGTGTGCCTGCAGGCTGGAAACGTCCACTCGGGCGCATTCGACCCCTTCACCGAGACGATCGCGCTGGCTCATGAGCGCGGCGCCTGGGTTCACGTGGACGGGGCGTTCGGACTCTGGGCTGCGACGGCGCCAGAGCTGAGACCGCTCGTCGCCGGCGTCGAGCGTGCCGATTCCTGGGCGACCGATGCGCACAAGACGCTGAACGTCCCTTACGACTGCGGCGTCGCCATCGTAGCCGACCCCGCCGCCATGAAAGCCGCCTTCGGGGTCCACGCGAGCTACCTCCTGGTCGACGAGAGCGGTCCCGGCAACCCGTACGAACGCACGCCGGAGCTCTCCCGGCGAGCCCGCGGCGTTCCGGTGTGGGCGGCGCTGCGATCACTCGGCAGCGATGGCGTCGCGGGGCTGGTCGGCGGCCTGGCCCGGCGGGCGAGTGAGCTGGCGGCCGGAGTCGCCGGGATCGAGGGTGCCGAGATTCTCAACGATGTCGTCTACACGCAGGTGTGCGTGTCGTTCGGCTCCGACGAGCACACGAAGGCGGTCGGTGCGCGCCTCCTCGCCGACGGAACGGCCTGGATGTCGGGCTCGCGCTGGCACGAGCGCGACGTCGTGCGCATATCGGTGAGCAATTGGTCGACCGACGAGGATGACGTGCGCACATCCGTTGATGCGCTCCGCAAGGCGGCGGGCGTAGCGTCTGCCTCATGACAGCGACCTCTGACACGGTCACCTGGCGGGGCGTCAACCATCTCGCCCTCGTCACTCCTGACATGGACGCGACGGTGCGTTTCTGGCACGGCGTCCTCGGAGCCCCACTGGTTGCCACGATCGGCACCCCCGGCTTCCGGCACTACTTCTTCGATGTCGGCCCCGGCAACACCATCGCGTTCTTCGAGTACACCGGCCAACACCTGGACCTGTACGCGAAGCCGGCCGGCGTCCCGTACGAGAAGGCGTCGCAGTTCGACCACCTCTCGCTGAACCTGCCGGATGAGGACGCGCTGCTCCGGCTACGCGACCGGCTGAAGAGTCACGACTGCGAGGTCACCGACGTCGTCGACCACGGCTTCATCCGGTCGATCTACTTCAGCGACCCGCACGGCATGGCGCTCGAGGCTTCCTGGTGGACCCTCGACGCGACGGGCCGTCCCGCCGATTACGGCGACGAGCGGCTGTACGCCGACAGCCATCCGGTCCCCGCCGTACTAGAGCTGCGTGACTCCGGCGCCCTCGACCACACCGTCGCCACGCATCTGGTTCCTGGGATCACCGAGGACAACTACCGCACCAGTGCCTGATCGGCGTGTACCGCACGATCCCCGAACTGCTCGTCGATGCGGCAGCCCGGGCGCCGGACCGCGCCTGGCTGCGCACCGACGAGCTCGAACTCACCTTCGGCGCGGCGGCCGGCGAGGTGGGCGGCCGCGCCGCGGCACTCGCGGGGAGCGGGATCGGCCACGGCGACCTCGTCATGCTCACCGCCAGGACGACGCCCGCGTACCTGCTGAGCTGGCTCGCGGTCACCTCGCTGGGCGCCGTCGCGGTCTCGACGAATCCGGCAGGCACCCCCGCCGAGCTCGCCGGCCTGCTGGAGCAGACCAGGCCGCGGGCGATCATCACCGACAGCGAATTCCGGCCGCTCTTCGACCCGTCCGCAGGCGAAATCCTCGACGTGGACGCGCTTTCCGGTTCCAGCTCTGACGTTCCCACCAGAGCGGCTCCGGACGACATCGCGGTCCTCATCCCCACCTCCGGTCCGACCGGGCGCTCGAAGCTCGTCATGCAGACCCACCGCGCGTACGGGATGGCGGGTGAGGGCTTCCCGTACTGGATGGAGCTGACCGAGAACGACCGGCTGATGACCTCGCTGCCGCTGTTTCACGTGAACGCGCCGGCGTATTCGGTGCTCGGGTCGCTCGCGTGCGGCGCCGGGCTTGTCCTCCTGCCGCGCTTTTCCGCGAGTGACTTCATCGCTGCGGCGCGCCGTCATGGAGCCACGGAGTTCAACGCGATCGGCGCCATGCTCGAGATCCTCATGCGCCAGCCCGAGCGCGAGGACGACGCCGACAATCCGCTGCGACTCTGCTACACCGGCCCGTCGCCGGTACGGGAGCGACACCTGGCGATCGAGCGCCGGTTCGGGATTCGCATCGTCTGCGGCTACGCGATGTCAGAGAGTCCGTACGGAACGATCTGGCCCCACGGCACCCGGCCCTACGGCACCCTCGGGACGATCCGCCAGCATCCGAGGCTCGGCGTCGTCAACGAGGGCCGGGTGGTCGATGAGGCCGGGATCGACCTCGCGGCCGGCCAGCCGGGAGAGCTGCTCCTGCGCAATCCGGCCGTGACGCCGGGCTACTGGGGCATGCCCACGCAGACGGCGGCCACCATCACCGCGGACGGCTGGCTGCATACCGGCGATCTGGTGACGTCGGACGGCGCCGGGGTCTACACGTTCGTCGCCCGCAAGAAGGAGGTCCTGCGCCGGCGCGGTGAGAACCTGTCGCCGGCAGAGGTCGAGGACGCCATCGAGGCCCATCCGAGCGTCGTGGAATGTGCCGTGGTGGGCGTGCCGAGCGACCTCTCGGAAGAGGAGATCAAGGCGTTCGTGGTCCTGGATGATTCAGTGCAGTGCGACGCGGTCGACTTCGAGCAGCTGCGGGCCTGGGCGGCCCAGCGGCTGTCCGCGTTCAAGGTGCCGCGATACTGGCAGCGACTGGACGCGCTCCCCCGCACCCCGACCCAGCGCGTCGCCAAGCATCGGATGCCGGCGGGCCACCCGCCCGGCGAATACGACACCGAGACCGGCTTCACGGCCGCAGAGAAAGGCTCCGACGGTGACTGATCCGTCCTATCCGACGTCGATCGGTCACTGCGACCCCGACTCGATCACGCTGCTCGGTCACGACCTGGCCGAGGACCTGATGGGCCAGGTGAGCTTCGGGGAACTGGCGTTCTGGCTGGTTGCCAGCCGGCCGCCAGAGGCGGGTGAGCTGCGCGTGTTCGAGGCGGTACTCGTCGCCCTCGCCGACCACGGCCTGACGCCTTCGGCGATCGCCTCCCGGTTGACACTCACGGGTGCGCCGGAGTCGGTACAGGGTGCGTTGGCTGCCGGTCTGCTCGGCGGCGGCTCGCGTTTTCTCGGCGTCACCGAGGACTGCGGACGCTTCCTCGCGGACGCTCTCGCGGCCCACGAGGGGCCGCTGCCCCAGCACGACGGCGACTGGGACGCCCTGGCCACCGTCGCCGTCACCCGCCAGCGGGCGTCGCGCCAGCTGGTACCCGGGCTCGGCCACAACGTCCACAAAGGCGGCGACCCCCGTACGCCGGTCATCTACCGGATCGCCGACGAGAGCGGCACCCTCGGCCCGCACCTGGAACTGTTCGCCGCCATCGGGCGAGTGCATCCAGGCATTCTCGGTCGCACGTTGCCGCTGAACGGGGCAGGCGTGTGCGGCGCAGCCCTGGCGGACCTCGGGTTCCCGATCGAGATCCTGCGCGGGCTGGCGCTCCTGGCGCGTGCGGCGGGGCTCTTGGGCCACATCGCCGAGGAGCAGCGGCGCCCGATCGGGATGGCCATTTACGAACACGTCGACCGCTCCACGGACTACCAGGAATAGCGAGGCGCCCGTGCGTCATTACGCGGGCTGGCCGACGACGCGGGTGAGGCCGGCCGCGACCCGGCGCGTCATCCGGCGAAAGATCAGCGGCGCCACCGGGGCGGCCAGCCGCATGAAGGGCTTCGGCCGGTAAGCGACGACCCACGTGAAGCGGGTGCCCGTGCCCTCGTCCGCGAGCAGGTAGTCCTCGGCGAAGGCGGCGAACATGGGGGCGCTCGTGACGTCGACTCGAAATGCCCACCGCTCACCCTCATCCCAGGCAAGGACCGTCTCCTCGTAGTCGGTCCAGTACGCGCGAACCTTGCGCTCGCTGCCGACCCCTTGCGGGGGCGGGGTGGTCCAGCGGCCGCCGTCGGTGAAACCGGGAAACCAGGCGCCCCATCCGGCCGGATCACCGGAGATGGCAGCGAAGACGTCGGCCCGCGGGGCGGCGATGAACGCCTCGTTGCGTACGACGGCAGGTGCCGTCTCGAAGAAGGACAGGTCGACACGCTCGAGAGAGGGCACGGCTCATTTTCGCACTAGTTGCGCCTAGGTATTCGGCGCCGAGTTCTTCGGCGAGGACCCGGCGACGCGCGTCCAGAACGTTCCGAAGTTTCTGGCGTTCAACCTGCCTTACGTCATCGTTCCGCTACTGCTGCTGGCCCGGATGCGCAAGGAGAAGCCTTTCACGCGCAAGTTCTGACGCGGTGGCGCGCTGAATCGGAATCACGACCTCGGCCGGCCGTTCGATCGCGGATGGCCCGCGCAGCTCGATGACCACGAAAGAGAGCACCGAGGCGCCGATAATGAGCGCACCGACGGCTGCGGTCGCAGTGAGCGTCTCCCCCAGCACCAGCGTTGCGCTCGCCACTCCGAAGACGGGGATCAGGTTCAGCACGATGCTGGCCGCGCTGGCCGACATCCGCGAGATGCTCGCGTTGAACAGAATGAAACTGAGCCCGAATCCGCAGACGCCAACGAGGATCGCGGCCACCCAGAAGCGCATCGGGACCGCCGACGGAAGCGTGCTGGATCCCGTAACCCAGCGACCGCCGACAACGGCGAAGGCGAGTGTGGTAGCGGCGGTGAACTGGTAGGCGGTCAGCGCCAGGGGATCAGACTCATCCTTGGAGCGCTTCAACACGACCGTGTAGCCACTCGCCATCAGGACGCCCAGCGCGACGAACAGATCTCCGAAGCCTGCGCCCCCGAACGGGTTCGCACCCTGCAGCACGATCAGCCCGGCAAACGCCAAGAGCACCGCGCAGGCTGTCGAACGCGTGATCCGCTCACGCAACACGGCGGCGGCCAGCACGACGACGAACGCCGATTCCAGACCGGACACCAAGGCACCGTGCGCGGCGCTGGTGTGGTCCAGGCCGAAGGTCTGGGCGAGGTAGGCGGATCCCGGCTCCAGCAATCCCAGCACGATAGCGAGCCTCATCGACCGCGGCCGGCGGTAACCGCGGATCAGCAAGAACACCCAGAGCGCCGCCGCCGCCGCGACCAGCTCGATGAACAGCAGCGTGAACGGGTCGAACCCGCCGAGCGCGTACTTGGCGCCGGTCAGCGCCCCGCCGAAGAGGGCGCTCGCCACCACGAGCGCCGGGATCGGCAAGCGGGCGGGACTGCTCATCCGACGAAGAACGTCGGTAGCGGTTCGAATCCGTTGAAGCAGACCGAGGAGTAGGACGACGTGTACGCGCCGGCGGCCAGCAGTTCCACCCGATCGCCGATGCACAGATCGAGCGGAAGCTCGTACCCACTCTTGTCGTAGAGCACGTCAGCGCTGTCACAGGTCGGTCCGGCGATGACGACCGGGCCAAGTGGACCGTGGCGGTTCGGCACCCGGATGCGGTACTGGATCGCCTCGTCGATGGTCTCAGCGAGCCCGTTGAACATGCCGATGTCCAGATAGACCCAGCGCCGGCCGGGCTCGCCGGTCCGCTCTGAGATCAACACGACTTCGGCCTCGATCACCCCGGCCTCGCCCACCAGGTAGCGGCCCGGCTCGACGTACACCTGGCCGCGGAAGGCCGGGCCGAGGCGTCGCTTGAGAGACTGACTGATGCTGGCGCCGTACGCCGAGATCCCCGGCGCCGACTCGCGGTAGCTGCAGGGCAGTCCGCCGCCGATGTTGACGCCCGCTGCCTCGTAGCCTTCCATGCGCAACTGTTCGTAGAGCCAGGCCACCTGCTCGAGGGGCCGGTCCCAAGCCTGCGGATTGCGCTGCTGCGAGCCGACGTGGAAAGAGATACCGAACGCGAGCCCGGCGCGGGCCGCCGTGCGAAGGAGATCAAGCGCTTCGCTGACACCGCAGCCGAACTTTCGCGACAGCGGCCAGTCGGCGCCGGCGCCGTCGGTGGCGATGCGGACGTACACCGTGCTGCCCGGAGCGTGCCGCACGATCTTTGCCAACTCGGCCGGGGAGTCGACGGTAAAAAGCCTTATGCCGCAGCGGTAGGCGTACGCGATGTCGCGGGCCTTCTTGATGGTGTTTCCGTACGAGAGCCGCGCGGGGTCGATGCCGGCTTGGAGGCACAGGTCGATCTCACCAGGGCTGGCGACGTCGAAACTCGAGCCGGCCAGGTCCAGCTCGCGAACCACCTCCGGCGCGGGATTCGCCTTCACCGCGTACAGCACCGTCGCCTCCGGCAGCGCGCCGCGCAATTGGTGGTAGCGGTCGGCGATGACACGGAGGTCCATCACGAGGTAGGGGGTGGCCGGCCGGCCGAGGTAACTCACCGGGGCCAGCGAGGCAGCGGACGAACCGGTGACGCGCGGCGCGCTGTCATTCACCTTGAAGCCAAGCTCGGTTGCCATGCAAGAAGGCTCCGCGCACGGGCAGGCCGGGGAAACGATCTGTCGCCATCCCGACGGAGCAGGCTACGGTTCGCGTATGGGGCGTCTCGACGGACTCGACCTCTCGCTCCGGCTCACTGCCGACGAAGAGGCTCATCGGCTTGCGGCGGCACAGCAGCGCCTGTTGGAGCTGCGCCTGCTCAGCGGCGGGCTGATCGGCGATTCGGGGCAGCTGGGGCCACCGCTCTGCATCGTTTTCGAGGGTTGGGACGCGTCCGGCAAGGGCGGCTGCATCAAGCGGCTGGTGGCTCCTCTGGACCCGCGACATGTACGCGTGGCGCAGTTCGCGGCGCCGAGCTTCGATGAGAAGCGCCACCACTTCCTCGGGAGGTTCTGGCCGGCGCTGCCCGGGTGGGGCGGGATGGCCGTTTTCGACCGGTCCTGGTACGGCAGGGTGCTGGTCGAGCGCGTGGAACGGTTCGCCACCAAGGAGCAGTGGGGGCGGGCCTACCGGGAGATCGTCGAATTCGAAGAGACGCTCGCCGCCGAGGGCACGACGGTCGTCAAGTTCTGGATGCACCTCTCGGAGGACGAGCAGCTACGGCGTTTCGAATCCCGCGAGAAGGACCCGCTACGGCGCTGGAAGCTCACCGACGAGGACTGGCGAAACCGGCGCAAGCGCAAGGCGTACGAGCGCGCCGTCGAAGACATGCTCGAGCAGACCGACCAGCCGGCGGCGCCGTGGATCCTCGTCGAGGGTGAAAACAAGCGCTGGGCCCGGGTCAAGGTGCTCGAGTCGGTCGTCGCAGCGACCGAGGCCGGGTTGCGCAAGAACCGCCTTCCTATTCCGCCTCCGCTGAGCGAGCACTCGCGCCGCCCCCCGGCGAAGCGCAGTTCCTCCCGCTGATCAGCCCACAGAAACGCCCAGCATGTGAAACAGCCGACCCATCCCGCTGAACTGCGCCACTATCAGCCTTCAGGGAGGCGGTGAGGACGTGGGGTTCACCCGCGCCGAGCTCGAATCCTTCCGCGATGCGACGCTGCCCGACCTGCTGGCTCCTGAGTTGCGACTGCTGTTCGTCGGCATCAATCCAGGATTGTGGACGGCGGCCGTGCAGGCGCATTTCAGCCGGCGCGGCAACCGCTTCTATCCCGCGCTCTACCGGGCGGGCATCACCGATCACCTGATCGACGCATCGGCGGGCTACTCGCCGCAGGACCTCGCGTACCTGATGGGCCGCGGCCTCGGCATCACCAACCTGGTGGCCCGCGCGACGGCGCGCGCCGATGAACTCAGTGACGACGAGCTGACCACTGGCGGGAGGCTGCTGGCCGAAAGGGTCGCCGAGCTCAGCCCGAAAGTCGTGGCCGTGCTCGGAATCACGGCCTACCGCAAGGCATTGGCCAAGCCACGGGCGAGCGCCGGGCGGCAACCCGATCCGATGAGCGGAGCGCAGCTTTGGGCCGTGCCGAACCCGAGCGGTCTGAACGCTCACTCCTCCTTGGCTACGCTCGCGGCCGACTACCGCCAGGTCGCCGTCGCGGCCGGCCTGCAGCTTTCGGCGCCGCCCGGCTAGCGAACCATCACCACCTTTCCGATGACCTCGCGATCGGCGAGCCGCTGCAGCGCGGCCGGGAGCCCCTCGAACGCCACGGTGTCCATCACCGCGTTTCGCAGCCGCCCCTCGGCGATGAGCGCGCTAAGCCAGGCGTGTATGTGATCAAGTTCGGCCCGCGAGTAGCCGCCGGCGAACACCCCCACCAGAGACGAGTTCGTCAGTACGAGATCGTGGGCATCGAGCTTCGGCCACCGGCCGCTGGCGAATCCGACCAGGAGCAATCGGCCACCACGTGTCATCGTGCGGGCCGCGGCCTCCGCCAGCGCTCCGCCGACCGGATCGTAGATGACGTCGACGCGACCTCCTTCGCAAGCCTTCTGCAACGCGCTCGCCAGGTCGCCGTCGTGGTGATTGATGGTGACGTCAGCGCCGAGTCCGCGGCAGAATTCCGCCTTCTTCTCGTCGCTCACGACGGCGATGACGCGGGCACCGAGCGCCTTGCCGAGCTGCACGGCGGCGATCCCGCTGCCACCTGCGGCACCGAGCACGATCAGATTTTCGCCCTCCGCCAGGTGGCCGCGGTCGACCAGCCCGATCCATCCGGTGAGGTGGGGGATCCAGAAGCCGGCCGCCTGAGCGTCGCTGAGCCCTTCGGGCACCGGGAACGTCGAGTCCGCGACGACCAGGCACTCCTCGGCAAACGATCCGTGCCCCTCGTAGAACGCCGTCACCGACATGACGCGCGTACCGAGCGCCACGTCGGCACCTTCACCCACCGCGGTGACCACGCCCACCCCTTCCTGCCCCGATGTGAACGGCAGCGGTGGTGTGAGCGGGTAGTTGTCCCGACACATCAGCACATCGGGCAACCCGAGGCCAGCGGCGGCGACGGCGATACGCAGCTGCCCCGGCCCTGGGGTCGGCGGCTCCACCGCGACCTCCTTGAGTACGTCGATCGGCTCACCCTTGCCCTGCACCTGCCATGCGCGCATCAGCTGATAGCGTCCCATCTTCTTGATTTCACAGGTGATATTCAGTGTTCTCCTGCGACTCGGCAACGACCCGGCCACGGCTGACGACCCAGCGCGGCGCAGCATGCGCGCGCAGCAGATCGGTCACGTCTTCGCATTCGTGGACAACGAGATTCGCCGGGTTGCCGGGTGCGATCACATGGCCCGCAATCCCGAGCACGCGGGCCGCCGCCGTCGTGACGAAGTCCAGCAGCCGCTGCTGGTCGCGCTGGGAGACGAAGCCAAGCGCGTGGGCGGCGAGGAACGCCACCTCGAGCATGTTGTTGCGGCCGAAGGGGTAGTACGCGTCCGAAATGTCGTCCTGGCCGAGGGCCACCGGGACTCCGAGCCGGTCGAACAGATCCACCGGAAGGTGGGCTGGGCCGGTATGCGGATCGCTGACGAATCCCAGTCCCGCCTTCGACGCCAGTCCGGCCAGGCGGCGTTGCGCCGGCTCGGCGTATGCCCCGACTGCCCGCGCGTGACACGCGACGCCGCGGCCTTCGAGTCCGTGTCGCAACATGGCCTCGGCGAGCAGGCCGGTGGTCTGCAGCGAGGGGTCGCTGGCGTCGTCCACGAGCATCGCCACCCGGCGGCCGAGGCGCGCCGCGAGTGAGCAGGCCCACTCGATGTGAGCGGCTGCGTCCGAGTCGGAGTATTCGATCCACGGGATGCCGCCGACGACATCGGCGCCGGCCTCCATGGCCTGCTCGCAGAGTTCGGCCGCGCCCGGATCGCGAACCACACCCTCCTGCGGAAATGCCACCACCTGGATCGTGAGCAGGTCGCGAAACTCCTCACGTGCCGCCAGGACCGCACGTACGCCCTCGAGCCCGGCGGTCGTATCCACATCGGCGAACGCCTGAATGTGCAGCGTGCCGAAGCGCACGGCTTCCATCAGGGCCCGGCGCACGTTCGGCAGGATCCAGGCGGCGTCGTAGCTGTCCTTCACGACGCGGGCCAATTCGATGCCCGTCATCGCGCTGCCCATCGACCCCGCCGTATAGGCCTCGAGCGCCGCATCGCCCGCCATCCCCAGCGTGTAGACCTTGTCCAGATGAAGATGGCCGTTCACGAACGACTCGGTGACCAGGCGCCCATCAGCCGCGACGACAGTCTCGGCCGCAAGCGAGCGCGCCTCCCCCACCACGGCAACCCGGCCCGACGCAAGCCCGAGGTCCGCGATCCGGCCGCCGCGCAACCGGGCCTCAGAAATGACCAGGTCGAGAACCTGCGACATGGCCACCTCCTCGCCCGAGACTGCACCGCCTCGGCGACGCACCACCTGCGCGCAAGGAGGAGATCACACTGTAATGTGCCGTCAGGTCCGAGGCAATGAGCACGTCGCGCCGCACCCGAGGAGGAGCCTGTGAGCTGGGACTTCGAGGCCGATCCGGAGTTTGAGGAGCAGCTTCAATGGATGCGGGCGTTCATCGACCGCGAGTTGGTGCCACTCGAGCCCGTACAGGCTGAAATACCGGCCGACGAGTGGGCCGTCCTCAAGCGCCACCTGCAGGACCAGGTGAAAGCCCGCGGCCTCTGGGGCGCGTTCCTGGATCCCAAGCTGGGCGGCTCGGGCTTCGGGCAGATGAAACTTGCGTTGATGTCGGAGATCATCGGGCGCTGCATGATTTCGATGACGATTTTCGGCGTGCAGGCTCCGGACAGCGGCAACATGGAGCTGCTCGCCCACGGGGCGACGGATGCGCAGAAGGAGCGCTGGCTCTGGCCTAACATGCGCGGCGAGATCATCAGCGCGTTCGCCCTCACCGAACCGTTCTTCGCGGGTGCCGATCCCACCATCATCGGCACCAGCGCCGAGAAGGACGGTGACGAATGGGTGCTCAACGGCCGCAAGTGGTTCATCACCAACGCCTCGTCCGCCGACATCATCCTGGTCTTCGCGGAAACCAATCCGGAGGGCCGGCCACACCGCCACGCCTCCGTCTTCATCGTTCCCACCGGCACTCCGGGGATGAACATCATCCGCGACATCGGGACAATGGCACACCCCCAGGCTGAATACGGGCGCCCCGGCAACCACGCCGAGATCGTGTTCGACGGTTGCCACGTGCCGGCGGATCACCTGATCGGCGCGCCAGGCGACGGCTTCGTGCTGGCCCAGCAACGACTGGGCGGCGGGCGCATTCACCATTCGATGCGCTGGCTCGGGCAAGCCCAGCGATCGCTCGACATCATGTGTGAGCGGGCCGTCTCGCGAACTTCCCACGGCAAGCTGCTCGGCCAGCATCAGATGATTCAGGACTACGTCGCCCTGTCACACATGGAGATCCAGGCCGCACGCCTGCTGACCTTCCAGACCGCGTGGAAGGTGGACAAGTACGGCGCCTCCGCAGTCCGCGCCGAGCTCGGCATGGTCAAGGCCCACGTCTCCAAGGTGGTGCTGGGGGTGCTCGACCGAACCATTCAGGTGTGCGGTGCACTCGGTTATTCGAGCGACCTGCCGGTGGAGGGCTGGTATCGCGGAACCCGCTTCGGTCCCATCGGTGACGGGCCGGACGAGCTGCACAAATCGGTGCTCGCTCGCACGTTGCTGAAGGGCTACACCCCGGTCGAAGGCTGGCCGAGCGAGCACATCCCCTCACGCCGGCCCGCCGCTGAGCTGAAGTGGGCCGCGCTGCGCGCTGAGGCGGGCCTCGCATGACGGAGTCCACCTACCTCGCCATGACGATGGCGGGCGCGGGCGTCGCTCCGGCGCCGACCGAACGTCCGATCCCGCAGCCGGCGGCGGATGAGGCGATCGTCCGCGTCCGCGCGACGAGCATGAATTATCACGACCTCGTCAACCTGATGGGCCTCCTGGCCGGCCCGTGGCCACGTGTTCCCATGTCCGACGGCGCCGGCGAGGTCGTGGCCGTCGGATCCGGGGTGAGCAACGTCGTCGTCGGCGATCGGGTCTTCGGTGCGTTTCACCCTGGTTGGCCAGCTGGCCGTCCGACACCCGCGGGCAAGAAGCACATGCCGGGCGACTCCTGCGACGGTTGGCTTCAGCAGTTTCAGCCGTTCCCGGCGTCGGCCCTTATCCGCACCCCAAAGCATCTGTCAGACGTGCAGGCTGCAGCGCTTCCCTGCGCCGGAACGACCGCGTGGAGTGCCCTGGAAATGGGCCACGTCGGGGCCGGCGACGTCGTCGTCACCCAAGGCACCGGTGGGGTGTCGCTCCTGGGGCTGCAGCTGGCGAAGGCCCGGGGAGCAACCGTCATCCTGACCTCCTCCTCCGACAGCAAGCTCGAGTTCGGCAAGACGCTGGGCGCCGACCATGGCATCAACTACGTCACCACGCCGGACTGGGAGCGCGAGGTGCGGGCCATCACCGATGGCCGCGGGGCGGACGTCGTCCTCGACATGGGCGGCGCGCAGACGTTGGCTCATTCGATCAGGGCGACCCGGATGGACGGAAGCGTCGCCATCATCGGCGTTCTCAGCGGTTTCGGCGACGCTGCGATCCCGGTTTCGGTGGCCATGATGCAGAACATTCGCCTCGTCGGCATCACCGTCGGCAGCGTCAGGGACCATGCCGGCCTGAGCGCCGCCGTAGCGTCCGCCGGGATCGTTCCGCCGGTGAGTCACGTCCTCGGATGGGACGAGACCCCGGAGGCGATGCGGCTCATGCAAGCGAACGAACACCTCGGCAAGATCGCCCTCGAGATCCCCTGATGGCTGCGGGAGGCGCGGTGTTCCTGGGCATCGCCATGCCGGCCGCCATGGGCATGCGTACGGCGTGGCTCACGAGCGACGCCAAAGGCAAAGGCCGCTGGTCATGACCGACGCAACGGCTGCGCTGGAGCACTACCTGAACGACCGCCTCGGCGACCGGCTGCCGGCCGAGGTCACCCCCATGGTCGGCGGCGGATCCTGCGAGATCTTCGCCATTTCAAGGGGTTCCGCGCAGTGGGTACTGCGCCGCGCTCCCCGCCATGCGAACTCCGCGTCGGCCCACGATGTCCTGCGAGAGTTCCGGATTCTCGACGGGATCAAGGACGCGTCCGTCGCCATCGCGAAGCCGATCCTGGCGTGCGAGGACCCGGCCGTCTTCGGATCGCCGTTCTACGTCATGGAACGCGTCGACGGTGTGCCGATTCGCTCAGGCGTACCGGCGGCGTGGGCGGATGTCCCGCAAACGCATGGCCTAGCGCTGGAGCAACACATCGACGCGCTCGTCGCGATCCATGCCGTCGACTGGGAAGCGTGCGGCCTGGCCGACCTGGCCCATACCGAGAACTACCTGGAGCGCCAGATCGGACGCTGGTTACGCCAACTCGCGTCCTACGGGAGCCGAGAGCTGCCGGCCGCCCATACGGTCGCCCGCTGGCTCGAATCCCACCGGCCACCCGAGCAGTCCCCGGCGCTGTTTCATGGCGACTACAAGCTGGACAACGTGCTGTTCGCCGAGTCCGCGCCGCCGCACCTGCTGGCTGTCGTCGACTGGGAAATGGCCGGCATCGGCGATCCGCTGGTGGACCTGGCATGGACGCTGATCTTTCACCCGGGTCCGGAGGGGACCACGCGCCTCGGTACGGCCCGCGAACCGGTCTTCGCGCAGGAGGGCCTGCCCGGTCGCGACGCACTCGTCGAGCGATACGCCTTCCTTTCCGGCCGGGACATCTCGGCGCTGCACTGGTATGACGTTTTCGCCCGCTGGAAGCTCGCCATCGCCCTGGAAGGCAGCTACGCCAAGTTCTTGCAGGGCAAGTCCGACAAGGCGATCCACGAATACTTCGGGGCCCAGGCCGACCTCCTGCTCAGCAGCGCTCTCACCATCACCGAACGGGGATCTTCCGCATGACTGGCCCGACCACATGAGCATCCCCACCCTGCGCGCCGACGGAAAGGTCGTCGTCATCACGGGAGCGAGCCGCGGACTCGGCCGTGCGATGGCGTTCGCATTCGCCGAAGCCGGCGCCCATGTCGTCGTCGCGAGCCGCAAGCTCCAGCCCTGCCAGCAGGTGGCCGACGAGATCCAGTCGCTCGGTGGCAGCGCCTTTGCCTTCGCCTGCCATGTCGCAGACTGGGACCAGTGTGCGGCCCTGGTCGACGCCGCCGTCGCCCGCTTCGGTCACATCGACGTGATGGTGAACAACGCCGGGATCGCACCGGTGCCGCCGTCGCTGGAAGCGGTCACGTCCGACCTCTTCGACAAGACGATCGCCGTGAACCTCAAGGGACCACTGCGCTTGACGGCGCTCGCGGCTGCGCACATGCCGCCGGGCGGCTCGGTCATCAACATCAGCTCGAAGGCCTCCCAGCACCCGTCGCCGTTCACCGTCGTCTACGCGGCGGCGAAGGCCGGTCTCAACGCGCTCACGAAGGCTGCATCGCAGGAGTTCGGCCCGCGCGGCATCCGCGTCAACGCCATTGTCTGCGGCACTTTCCACACCGACAGCCTGCACAGCTCCATGCCCACGGACGAGCTCCAGGCGATGGCGTCGTCACGGGTCAGCCTCGGGCGCATCGCCGACGCCGACGAGATCGTGGGCACCGCGCTCTACCTAGCGAGCGCCGCTTCGTCCTATCTGACCGGCGAGCTGATCCTGCTCGACGGCGGTGGCGCCTGAGCGATGCCCAAACCTCCCGAGATCGAGCTCGACGCCGATGCCATCGTGGCGGCAGCAGTCGAGATCTTGCTCGAGCAGGGACTCGACGCTGTCAGCATGCGAAACGTTTCGGCCCGGCTCGGGGTGTCACCGGTACCGGTCTACCGCCGAATCGGCAACAAAGAGGCGCTTCTCGACGCTGTCGCCGATCGGCTGCTCGCGGATCTCGCTCCCCCGCGCGGCCTCGATGAGACGTGGCTTGAATACGCGGCGCGCTGGAGCGCGGAATTGCGCGGCCGGTTGCGCATCGCTGACACCAGATTGATCCTGGCTCACCGGCGCGAAGCGTATGTCGAGGCGTCACGAACCCTCATCGACGTCATGCGTAGCAACGGTTTTCCGGCAGACGCTGCCGTACAGGCGTGCCGGCTGCTGATGTGGGCCACCGTGGGCTTCGTCGCCATGGAAGCGGGCGCGGCTCCCCCGCGCAAGGACGGCCGGACGGCTCTATCAGGTGGCGACGCGGGAGGCGTGACGGCGGCGGACACCGACGCCCTCTTCGGCCTCCACATCCGCTACCTCATCGAGGGAATCGCCCGAGACGCAAGGCTCAGCGGGTGAGCTCGGCCAGTAGCGCGGGCGGCGGGAGCGGCCCTAGTTCGGCGATGACTCCGGAGGTGGTCAGCGCCTGAAGCTGGCCGTCGGCGGCGAGCATCAGCGGCAGTTGGAGCCGGTCGATCACGTGAGCGCGTACCCGAGCGGAGTCGATCTGCACCATCATCGACACCGCCGAAGCCGCGCCGGGACGCAAGCCCGTACGCCCGCCGCCCAGCAGCGTCAGCTGCAGGTGGGTGGTCCGCCGCGAGTGCAATATCCAGGTACGCCTGTAAGGGCCGACGTCCACCACGAGCCGCCCACTGACCGCGGTCGCCGGAAGCGTGACGGCGACGTGCAGCGTCAGGGTGCGTCCCGCGACGCGGGCCACCCGATCGAGCTGCGCGCCGAAGCCAGCATCAGGAGCGCTTCGGCACGGCGTTTGCCGATGGGGTCTTCGAAGCGGGAAAAGTTCGGGTCGCGTTTGCGGGGTGAATGCTTCGATGGCGGCGGCGATTTCGGCGCCGGCTTCGGTGTCGAGCCAGCCGTCGATGCGGTAGATGCCGTCGAACGTCTTGGAGATGTTGAGTTTTTGGTTGTCACGGTTTTCTTGGCGTCGGCGTCGGCGTCGTCGGGGGCGGCGGCGGGTTTGACGATCGCGGCGAGGTCTGACAGTTGGCCGGGGGTGATGTTCGGGGCGGCGTCGGCGAGGACTTTTTCGATGTCGGCAGCGAGGTCGTCGTCCAGGGCGGCGGTGGCTTTGCGGATCATGGAGGCGTGTCCGAAGCCGAGGGTGCCGCTCTACCATCCCGCGCCGGTGGCGGGCATCCGGTCGGTCAGGGCACGGCCGAGCAGGACGCGTTCGGCGACCCAGCCGTTGGCTTTACCGGACAGGTTGCGCAGGTATGCGGCGGTGGAGGCGGCTCCGTCGGTGGCGTATTCGCGGGTGCGGTCGACGCGTTCGATGGCCCGGCAGGTGGCGAGTTCTCCGGCGCGCACGCCGGCGAGGACGTCGTCGAGTGCTTCGGCGGCGACGGCACCGGATGTGCCGGGGGTGAGCAGGGCGGCGAGCCGCGATCCGAGGGCGCGGAACTCTGCCGCGACTGCAAGGACATCGGCTTCGTACACATGTTCGAGTATAGCAGTAGACCTGCAGCTCAACCAAAGCGCCAGGACGTGGCCTCCGGCCCCGGATGGAACGCGATCAGGTCAACGTCTTCGTGTGGCCGCTCTGTGAGACAGACCGACTCGGTGGCCACGCTGCCGACCAGACGGGCGTAGCAGTCTGGTTGTGCAAACGACCGACACTCCGCCCCGAAAAGCCAACGACTACTGGGACGAGCAACGCGGCGATCGCCTTTGGATGGAAAGGTCGGGTCCCGACGGCCGGGCCCGACTTGTGGTCGGCGGGCACTACGCAGCATTCCGAAGTACCGGCTCCCGAGCCACCCACTACTCGCTCGACACCGGCGACGGTGCGCCACCGCTCGTCGGCGTCCAGTGGGCGGAATGAGCTGCTGACGGGATGCTTCTCGTGGCGACGACATCCGGTGCCCTGCAGATTCGCGACGGATTCAGGCCCGCCGCGGCTAGGGGGTTGCGTATTGGTCTCCTGCGTCGCCCTCAGAACACCTCGTTGAACAGGTCGACCATGGCGCGCCAGGACAGTTGGTCGGCGCGCCGGTCGTACCGAATCGCCGCATTGCTGCCGTCGGCGCCCGGGTTGGTGAAGCTGTGCACCGCGCCGCCGTAGAGCTGCATCCGCCAGTCGACGCCGGCCGCCCGCATCTCTTCCTCAAACGCGAGGCGCTGCGCCGGCGGGATGATGGGGTCGTCGGCGCCGATGCAGACGAGCACGGTCGCTGTGATGTCCCCGGTGTCGGCGGGCGAGGTCGTCGACAGGCCGGAGTGAAACCCCACGACAGCTTGCAGATCCGCGCCGCTACGTGCCAGCTCGAGTGCCATCGTGCCGCCGAAGCAGTAGCCGATGGCGGCGACTCTGCTGGCGTCGGCGTACTCGCTGGCGAGCAGTACCTCGAGCCCGGCCCGCGCCAACCCGCGGGTGCGCTGCGGATCGCCCGCCAGTTCACCGAATCGCCCCCCGATCTGCTCCGCAGGAAGCGGCTCGCCGCCGCCGTAGTAGTCCAGTGCAAAGGCCACGTAACCCAGCTCTGCGAGCCGGCGCGCGGTGCTCTTGGGGTGGCTGCTGAGCCCACCGGCATCGTGGGAGATCAGGACGGCCGGCCGGGTCCCGGTCCGGCTGTCGTCCACGGCAAGGTGGCCGACCAGACGAAGGTCTTCGCAGGAGTACTCGATATCGGCGATGTGCATGCCTACTTCACAATCTCGCCGGCGTTGATGAGCAGCGTCTGACCGGTGATGCCCGCCGTGCGCGGCGAGGCGAAGGACACCAGCGACTCGGCGACCTCACCATCGGTGGCCATCCGGCGCAGCGGCATGTGGGCCGTCATCTGCTCCCATTGAGCTTCCGGGGTGATGGCCGCGGCACCGGCAAGCATCTTCGCGTATCCCTCGACCGGCGGACCCCACATCCAGCCCGGCGCCATCTGCAGCGCCTGATACGGCGGATGATGCTGGGTCTGGGACGACACGAAGACGACCGCGCCCTCCGTCTCCTGCAGCGCACCCAACGCGCACCGGGTTGTCTCTCGCCCGAGCCCCTCTCCGACACCGGAGATGACAACCGTCCTGCCTTCGAGATCAGCCACGCGTTCCCCTCAAGATTTTGACAGGCGGCCAACGTCGCAGCTTCGTCCCGCCGCGGTCAAGCGAGAACGGCGCCGTGTCAGCACTCCACGACGTTGACGGCCAGCCCGCCTCGCGAGGTCTCCTTGTACTTCGAACTCATGTCGCGACCGGTTTCACGCATGACCTTGATGACCTTGTCGAGGGAAACGAAGTGGGCGCCGTCGCCGCCGAGGGCGAGGCGGGCAGCGGTGATGGCTTTGACCGCGCCGACAGCGTTGCGCTCGATACACGGGATCTGCACCAGCCCGCCGATCGGGTCACACGTCAGGCCGAGGTTGTGTTCGATGGCGATCTCCGCGGCATTCTCCGCCTGCGTCGGCGAACCCCCGAGCACCTCGGTCAGCGCCCCCGCTGCCATGGCGCAGGCGGAGCCCACCTCGCCCTGGCAGCCGACCTCGGCACCGGAGATCGAACCCGTCTCCTTGAGGATGATGCCGATCGCGCCCGCCGTGAGCAAGAATTTCACCACCCCGTCGTCATCCGCACCGGCCACAAAGCGCTGGTAATACTGCAGAACCGCGGGGACAACCCCGGCCGCGCCATTGGTCGGCGCGGTGACGATGCGACCACCGGCGGCGTTCTCCTCGTTGACGGCAATCGCGTAGAGGCTCACCCAATCCATCGCGGCCAGGCTGTCGGCGGCGCGCGTCGGATCAGCCATCCGATCATGCAGTTCGGCGGCTCGGCGGCGCACCTTCAACCCGCCCGGCAGTACCCCGTGGATCCTGCAGCCCGCCGCGATGCTGTCCTGCATGACCTGCCACAGGGCCAGGAGGCGGTCGCGAATCTCGACCTCCGAACGCCAGACGAGTTCGTTCTCCAGCATGACCGCGCTGATCGGCGCCTGCTTTGCCGCGGTGTGGGCCAGCAATTGACCACCCGTCCGGAAGGGTCGCGGCAGCATCGAGCTGTCGGAGACAACTGCCCCGCCGCGTCCGTCCGGACGGTCGTGACTGACGACGAAGCCGCCGCCCACCGAGTAGTACGTCCGGCTGCGGATCTCGCAGCCCTGCGCGTCGTATGCGGTGAAGACCATGCCGTTCGGATGAAAGTCCAGAACCTTGCGGCGGTACAGCACGAGATCGTCGTCCGCGAAGCCGATTGGACGGGTTCCCAGCAGTGTCAGCCGCCCTTCGCTGCGAATGACTTGGGTCCGCGGGCCGATGGAGGCCGGGTCGACGGTCTCGGGATCCGCGCCCTCCAGCCCGAGCAGGACGGCACCTTCACTGCCATGGCCATGGCCGGTCGCCCCGAGGCTGCCGAAGAGCTCGGCCGTCACCCGGACCGTCTCGGGCAGCAGCCCGCTGTCGCGAAGGCTGCCGGCAAACATGCGCGCCGCACGCATCGGCCCCACCGTGTGCGAGCTGGACGGTCCGATTCCGACCGAGAACAGGTCAAAGACACTCAGCGCCACAGCCGACCCCACTTCGTCGGGTCTCAGTCTGCGCCCGATGCGCGAAAGGAGCCATCGGATGCGTACACCTGATCCGCTATCGCATGACGCTATGACCGGCGTGGGTCAGGAGCCGCCGTGGGACAGCGACTTCGGTCGTGTCAAAATCGGCGTCGGGCAGCGGGCAGAGAACCTTCACACCGTCAGTGTGACCGACGAACCGGGAGCTGGATGTGCCAAGCAACGTGGGCCAGTACTGCATTTACGTGGCCGACCTCGAGACATCGGTGCGCTTCTACACCGACATCATCGGGCTGAAAGTGCAGAGCCGCACGGAGATTGCGGACGTCCACGAGGCTGTGCTGGCCGCCGATGAAGGCGGCGGCCGATTGCAGCTCGCCGAACGCTACGAAGGCGGCCGGCCGGTCGACCACGGGTTCGCGCTCTGGAAGATCTATATGAACGTTGACGACTGCGCAGCGACCCACCAGCGGGCAGTCGACGCCGGCTTTACGTCGACAATGGCGCCGGAACGGCTCGACCGCTGGCCGGTCACCGTCGGGTTCATCCTCGATCCCGATGGCTACAGCATCGAGCTACTCCAGCGCCACGACGACTGAGGCTCGTTCCTACTTGTCGGCCTTCTTCGCAGGCGCGGCCCCCAGTGCTTGCCCTGCACCGCTGACGATGTTGCTCAAGAACTCGTACTGCGTCTGCACCAGCCGAGCCGCCATGCCCAACCCGGAGTCGATGACCTCCTGGCGCTTCGATGGTCCGTCCCCGTGCAGCGGCAGCGACTTGTCAACCGTCTCCACGAACGTACGGACGGCGTCGATCGCGGCCTCTTGGCTGTTCTTGACGGCCTCCAGCACCTTTTCGGACAGCTCTGTCGTCTTTTCGGCAACGGCCATGGCATTCCTTTCCAGAAGGGTTGAGAGCTGCGACTGTGGCGCCTGACCAGATGCTGCTGCCAGGGCCGAAAGTCACCCGGCCTGGCAGACGTACGCGAGCAGCCGATCAAGCGGCTCCGGTACGCGAGCCAGGTCCAGCGCGTCGACCAGCACGCTGGCGTAGTGCTGCTTGCGTCCCCCGCGCGTGCCCGTGAAGCGCCGAAGTCGTGCCTGATCGGATTTTCCCCGCTGATCCGGCTGCTTCTGGAAGGTGCGGAAGGAGACCAGGTCTCGCTGGCCGTCGAGGATCTCTTCGACGGCGGCTACCCCCAGTGCCCGAATCAGCTCATCCTCCAGATCCCTGACACACACGAAGAAACCGAGTGACTCCATCCGCTCGCGAGTGAGGTCAGTACCGAGACCGGCACGCTCCAGGGCCCGCTGGAAGAACGGCGCCTCCCCCTCGTCGCAGAGGCCGGCCAGGGCCAACCCGCGTCCGTGTGGCCCGTAGGTCTCCAGGAACGCGCGGACGTTCGTCGCTCCGCCCATGGGCTGTATCGAGATGCCCTCGGCGGCCAGATCTCGGCCACGGCGCAGCGCAAGCGTCTCGACGGCAAGCTGGTCACTGACGCCTTCGACGAGGACGACCGTTCGCGCGGTGGCGATCCCGGCTTCGGCGGGCTCCGTCGCTTGCTCGTCCTCAGCCGCCACGCGCGCAGCGTACTTCGATGCCGCTACGCCTCCGAAGTGATCGCGAGATCGAAAGCTTCGCCCTCCCGGTGATGCGCAAGGCGTCTCACGGCTTGTTTCGCCGCGCGGCCATCTGCTTCAGCATCGCGTCGTGGACGAGGTCGAGCCGGGTACGCGCTTCCGCGGCCGTCAGCGGGTTGCGCACCACGGTCAGCTGATTGTCCTGGCGGGTCTCGCCGCCGACCGACCAGTTCGTACTCCCGCTGATGACGTCGATCCCGTCGATGATCACCATTTTCAGGTGCATGATCGCTGACTTCTCGCTGTGGCCGATGGCGATGCTGTTGCCGTCCTTGGTGTTCAGCCACTCGGCCAGCAACTTCTTCTCCGCGGCACCGGCCGCCTGCGTGCTGTCCAGCGACATCTGAACGTAGATGTGGGCATCGTCGAGTTTCGACTTGATGATGTCGTTGAGCTTCGGGTCGTCGTAGCCGTACATCGCCAGCACAATGCTCTTGGTCGCGGATTGCAGCACATCCGTTAGGGCGCCCGGTACGTCATCCACCGGGCTGTAAAACGTGCGGGAATCTTCGGGATACCCCGGGGCAAAAGGTGACGCCTTGTGCGTGTCCAGCAGGGACAACGACTGCAACGTCATCTGAGATCCTTGAGGCTGCTGTGGGATGTGCAGGGGGTATTAGGTCGCCGCGACGCAGTCTTGCATAGCGTCGCGTTGCCGCCACGGAAAATGTCAGCCAAGTCGGCTACAACCGGGAAGACTGGCCTATCGTGCTCCTCACCGTCTCCACCACCCAGGCGCCGGCGTCTGATCTCGGCTATCTGCTGCACAAACATCCGGGAAAGCTGCAGACCTTCGACGTCTCAGTCGGCTCTGCTCACGTCTTCTACCCGGAAGTCAGTGCTGAGCGCTGCACGGCCGCACTGCTCCTCGAGGTCGATCCGATCGCGCTGGTACGCGGGCGCAAGGGTCCCTCCTCAGAAGGCTTTGCCCTCGGCCAATACGTGAACGACCGGCCGTACGCGGCCTCGAGCATGCTCGCAGTGGCCATGGCGCGAGTGTTCAAGACGGCCATGAGCGGGCGCTGCAACGCGCGGGTGGAATTGGCGGCGAGGCCGCTCCCGCTCGAGCTGACCATCACGGCCCTGCCCTGCCGCGGCGGGCCCGACCTGGCACGGCGCTTTTTCGAACCGCTCGGGTGGCAGGTGGAGGCGACCAGCGTGCCGCTGGATGAGCAGTTCCCCGATTGGGGAGATTCGCGCTACGTCCAGCTGCGCCTCGTCGGAGAGATGCGGCTCGCTGACGCTCTCAACCAGCTCTACGTCCTGCTTCCGGTCCTCGACGACGCGAAGCATTACTGGGTCAGCCCCGACGAGGTCGACAAGCTGGTACGGGCCGGCGAAGGATGGCTGACCCAGCATCCGGAGCGTGAGCTGATCACGCGCCGCTACCTGTCCCATCGCAGCGCGCTCTTCCAGTCCGCGATCGCCCGCCTCGCCGAGGTCGACGACGTGGAAGCGGAGCAGTTGGACAACGCTACTGACGCTGCTGAAGTTGTCGCCGAGCCCGAGCGCGGCGTGTCACTTGCCGAGCAGCGTCACGGCGCCGTGCTCGCGGCGCTTCGGACGGCGGGAGCCAGGCGGATCGCCGACCTCGGATGCGGTGGCGGCGCTCTGCTCGGCCAGCTTCTCGCGGACCCAGGCTTCACGAGCGTCATCGGTGCCGACGTTTCGGCGCGGGCGCTCGAGACGGCTTCCCGGCGGTTGAAGCTCGACCGGATGCCGGATCACCAGCGGGAGCGCCTGACCCTGCTCCAGTCGGCCCTGACGTATCGGGACAAGCGGCTCGCTGGACTCGATGCCGTCGTGCTGATGGAAGTCATCGAACACGTCGACCCGCCGCGGCTGCCCGCGCTCGAGCGGACCATCTTCGGCGACGCCAAGCCGCGGACGATCGTTGTCACCACCCCTAACGTTGAACACAACGTCAGGTTCGAGACCCTGCCCGCCAGGGCCATGCGACATCGCGACCACCGCTTCGAGTGGACCCGGCCGGAGTTCACCGCCTGGGCCGAAAGGGTCAGCGCCGCTTACGGTTACGCGCCGCGCTTCCTCGCCATCGGGACTGACGATCCCGATGTCGGGGCGCCTACGCAGATGGCCGTCTTCACCCGCGCATCCGATGAGCCGGTCTCGACATGAGCGACCTATCGGTCCCGGCGCTCAGCCTCATCGCGCTCGTCGGTATCACCGGCTCCGGCAAGTCGACGTTTGCCGCGCGCGCCTTCGCCCGTACCGAGGTGCTCAGCAGCGACTTCTGCCGCGGCCTGGTCGCCGACGACGAGAACGACCAGTCGGCGACCGGCGATGCGTTCGACGTCCTGAACTACATAGCCGGCAAGCGGCTCGCCGCCGGTCGCCTCACGGTCGTCGACGCGACCAACGTACAGCCCGACGCCCGTAAGAAACTCGTCGAGCTGGCCCGTGAGCACGACGTGCTTCCCGTGGCGATCGTCCTCGACCTCCCCGAGCGCGTATGTGCGGATCGTAATGCGGGCAGGCAGGATCGCGACTTCGGCCCGCATGTGCTGCGCCGGCAGCGCGACATGCTGCGCCGCGGGCTGCGCGGCCTGCAGCGCGAGGGATTTCGCACCGTTCACGTCCTCAAGACGCCCGAAGAGGTGGACGCGGCCAGCATCGTGCGTACCCCGCTCTACAACGACCTGCGCCGCGAGAGCGGACCGTTCGACGTCATCGGGGACGTCCACGGCTGCCGGCTGGAGCTCGAGACGTTGCTCACCGAGCTTGGCTATGGCGTCGAGCGCGATGAGCAGAGCCGTGCGGTTGGCGCACACCATCCGCAGGGCCGCCGGGTCGCCTTCGTCGGCGACCTCGTCGACCGTGGACCGGATACGCCCGGCGTGCTGCGCCTCGCGATGGGCATGGTTGACGCCGGCGACGCCTTTGCGGTGGCTGGCAATCACGAGAACAAGCTGCTGCGCGCGCTGCGCGGCCGCAACGTGCAGATCACTCACGGTCTCGCCGAGTCGCTCGCCCAGCTGGAGCAGGAACCGGCCGAGTTCCGCTCCCGCGTCGGGACTTTCATCGACCGCCTGGTGTCGCACTACGTCCTGGACGGCGGGAAGCTCGTCGTCGCGCATGCCGGTATCACCGAGCGATATCAGGGCCGCGCGTCAGGAAGGGTGCGCTCCTTTTGTCTCTACGGCGACACCACCGGCGAGACCGACGAGTTCGGCCTGCCGGTGCGCTACCCGTGGGCCAACGACTACCGCGGCATGGCGACGGTGCTGTACGGGCACACCCCGGTCCCCACGCCGGAGTGGGTCAACAACACGCTGTGCCTGGACACCGGCTGCGTTTTCGGCGGCCGGCTCACGGCGCTGCGCTATCCGGAGCGTGAGCTCGTCTCGGTGCCCGCACAGATGGTGTACTACGCGCCCAGCAAGCCTTTTCCGAGCAACGCTGATGCGGTCGCGACGGACACCGCAGATCTGCGTGATCCTGATGTCCTCGACATCACCGACGTGATCGGCACCCGCATCGTCGAAACCAAACACCATGGCCGGGTGAGTGTGCGCGAAGAAAACGCGGCAGCAGCACTCGAGGTCATGAGTCGCTTCGCGCTCGACCCGCGTTGGCTGATGTACCTGCCGCCGACGATGAGTCCGGTGGCCACGTCAAGCCGCGACGATCTGCTGGAGCATCCAGAGCAGGCCTTCGAGGCGTATCGCAGCGACGGCGTCGACGCCGTCATCTGCGAAGAGAAGCACATGGGCTCGCGTGCGGTCGTTGTGCTGCCGCGGGATCGGACGGCGGCAAGGCGCAGGTTCGGCGCGCCGGGCGATGCCAGCGGAGCCGTCCACACGCGTACCGGCCGGCCGTTCTTCGGCCCTGCGTTGACCGAGCTCCTGCTCGAACGCCTACGCCTGGCTGCCGAGGCGGCAGGGGTGTTCGACGAGCTCGCCACCAACTGGCTCATCCTCGATGCCGAACTCCTTCCGTGGAGCGCTAAAGCGCTGGAACTGTTGAAGAATCAGTACGCTGCCGTGGGTGCGGCAGCGGGTGCAGCACTGCCCGCCGCAGTGCAGGCGCTCGAGCGCGCGACAGCTTCAGGGCTGGACGTCTCTGAACTGCTTTCGCGTACCGAATCACGGTTGGCGAATGCCGCCAGATTCACCGCCGCCTACCGCCGGTATTGCTGGCCGACCGACGGTCTCACCGGAGTCAGGATCGCACCGTTCCAGGTGCTTGCCGCGGAAGGTGCCACCTACCACGCCCGGCCACACACCTGGCATCTGGACATCGCTGACCGACTCGCCGCGGCCGACCCTGAGATCGTGCAACCAACGCGCCGTACCTACGCCGACACCACCGACCCCGCCTCACTCGACGCCGCCACGGCCTGGTGGGAACATCTCACGGCCGCTGGTGGGGAAGGCATGGTCGTCAAGCCGGCCAGCAACCTCATGCGAGCGCGCCGCGGCCTTGTGCAGCCGGGACTCAAAGTGCGCGGCCGGGAGTATCTGCGCATCATCTACGGCCCGGATTACACGGAGCCTGCCAACGTCGAGCGGCTACGGAGCAGGGGGCTCGGACACAAGCGTTCGCTGGCCGGACGCGAGTACGCACTCGGACTCGAGGCACTGGAACGCGCGGCCCGCGGCGAGCCGCTGTGGCGCGTACACGAGTGCGTATTCGCCATCCTCGCGCTCGAATCGGAGCCGGTCGACCCGCGGTTGTGAGTGTCAGCCGGGCAATACCTATAATCGGCAACGTGGTCCGGACGCTCGAGCAAGACGGCCGTCGGCAGTCAGCAAGACGGCATCGAGCACTTCGGCCAACGCCACGTATGCGGCGTCGTAAACGGTGACGTTGGCGCGAAGCTCCCAGCATCTTTGAAGTAGAGGCAAGTGCGGTGCGCGTTCGATCGGCAGGTCGACGAGGTCGGCCAAGGCAAGTGCGCCTCTGCGTTCTGGTAGCCGACCGGCCAGAGTCAACCGGCGCAAAACCGAGGCGACCTCAAGGTCAATCAGCTGCGGTGCGGCGAGTGCCTCGCCCACGAGCCGGGCTCGCGCCAGATCGCCATCACGCCCATCGTCGGCCAAAGCCGTCGTCAGCACACTCGCGTCAACGACGAGCACGGTCTTTCCGGACCGCGTCCGAGGTGTCTGCGAAGGCTGCCCGACCCCCGGCGCGCCCGCCGGCACGCCCGAGAACCTCGTCCACGGTGGGTCGGCTCGCCTCGTCGATCAGCCGGGAACGCAGGTACTCCTGTAGTGACTGATGCGCTGCAGCTGCACGGCGCCGGAGAACCGCATGAGTGTCCGCCTGCACGTCCTTGATCTGCACACTGGTCATGGCGCCATTATGGCGCCACTGGCGCCGAAACACAATCTGCGAGTTTCACCGCTGCAGCTGCGTCGTTCGGACGGTCATTCGTTCGCCGGGCCGTCCGAAGATGCTGAGGATCTCGACAGGCTCGTCGCCGGTGCTGCCGAACCAGTGCGGCACTTTGGTGTCGAACGAGGCGACCTCGCCCGGCCCGAGCACCCAGTCCTGGTCGCCGAGCACGAAACGCAGGTTGCCGGAAAGAACGTAGATCCATTCGTAGCCGTCATGCGCCCGTGGCTCTGGGATGACCTTGCTGGTCGGGATGACGATCTTCCACGCCTGCATCCCCTCGGGCTGGCGGGTCAATGGGATCACCGTCCGGCCCTTGACGTGACCCGGCTTAAGCTGGACGCGCGGATCACCCTCCTGGGGCGCCCCAACGAGGTCGTCCAGCGGCACTCGGTAGGTGTGCGACAGCGCTAGGAGCAATTCCAGGGTGGGCCGCCGCTGCCCGGTCTCGAGCCGCGACATCGTGCTCTTCGAGATACCGGTCGCTTTCGCCACTCCGGTGAGGGTCATCCGGCGCTGCGTGCGCAGTCGCTTGAGCCGGCCCCCGACCTGGTCAAGCGCGGCGGCGATAGCCGTCGCTGAGGAATCCTCCACGGGACTCATCTGACTCCCGTTTCCCAGAAACAGCAACGTTTGTAGCTGAACGGCTGGCACGGCTGCAGTCTCATGGGCATGAGCAAATTCGACAGCCAGTACGACGGCCAATTCGACGTGGTGGTCATCGGCGGAGGCGCCGCGGGCCTGTCCGCCGCCCTGGTGCTTTCGCGGGCCCGTCGCAAGGTTCTCGTGGTAGACGCAGGAGCCCCGCGCAACGCCGCTGCCGCCCACATGCACGGCTACCTCTCCCGCGACGGTCTGCCACCCGACGAGCTGCTGGCCGCGGGCCGCCACGAGGTGAAGCGCTACGGCGGCGACATCGTTGACGGCATCGTCGAGGGGGTCGTCACCGACCTGACGCCTGACGGCAGGAGCGGATTCTGGGCCGTCCTCGCGGGCGGGCAGCAAATCTCGGCACGACGACTGGTGGTCACGACCGGGTTGCGCGACGAGCTGCCGGAGATCCCGGGACTGCGCGAGCGCTGGGCCCGGGATGTCTTGCACTGCCCCTACTGCCACGGCTACGAGGTCCGCGACCGCCAGCTCGGCGTGCTCGGCGGCACTCCGGGCGCCGTCCGGTACGCCCAAATCGTCCGCCAGTGGACCCACGACCTCGTCTACTTCACGCCGCCCGAAACCTTGACCGGCGCCGAGCGGACCGAGCTGATCGCCCGCGCCATCGGCGTCGTCGAAGCCACCATCGAGCAGCTGGTCATCGACGACACGGACCAGCTGCGCGGCGTGCAGTTGCACGACGGCCGCGTCATTCCTCGCGACGCGCTGTTCGTGCCGCCCCGTTTCGTCCCGAACAGCAGCCTGCTCGAAAGCCTCGGCTGCAACGTCAACGCTGACGGCTGGGTTGCCGTCGACAACACCGGACGCACCAGCGTCCCCGGCGTCTGGGCCGCCGGGAACGTCGTCGACCCGCGCGCCCAGGTCATCACCGCCGCCGGCGCCGGCTCCGCGGCCGCCATCGCCGTCAACGCTGACCTCGTCGACGAGGACGTGCGCAACGCCGTCCTCGACCTCGAACACCCGAAGGAGTCCGCATGACCACCCCACCGACCAAGCACCAGCTGGCCCTGATGATCTGGCTGGCCGTCTTCCCGACCCTCACCGTCCTGAACCTTGTCCTCGGCGACTGGCTTCGCACGCTGACCCCGGTGGTTCGCACCTTCGTCCTCGCGACCATCGCGGTCCCGATCGTCATCTACGGACTGATGCCACAGCTGCACCGGCTCCGCACACACCTGCTGACCCGGATGGCCGGCAACTGATCGTTCGCCGTCAGATGTGGAACCGGCTGACGTAGTTCCACAGGTCGCGCTCCGGGTCGAATGACCAGTTGGTGCTGTCGGGCGTGGGCCAGCTATGACCACCCGTCGGGGAGACCAACACGCTGACGAAGGGGCCGAAGCGGGCGGTCTCCGTCGTCGTCGCCGGAAACGTGCACCCGCACCAATCGCGAACGACGCCGAGAGCGGGTACGCCGGGCGGGATACCGCCGGCCGGCGGCACGACGGGATCCGGAGCCGCGGCGATATGACGCCAGATCGGCCTGGCGCACCTGGTGCCCAGGAAAGGTCCTGAGACCGAGCCTGCGGCAGCGAATACGCCCGGGGCTGAGCACACGGCGTGCAGCGCCATCATGCCGCCGTTCGAGAAGCCGACGACGTACACGCGGGTCGCGTCGATCGGCACCGAACCCGCCACGGCGTGGACGACGTCGACCAGGTAGGCGACGTCGTTGCGCAGCGGCAGCGCGCAGCACCTACCGGCATTCCAGGCCCGGGTCCCCGGGACGAGCGGCGACGGGCGCTTCTTCTTCGGGGCAGGAGATGGCCGCGCGCTCTTCTTGGGAGCGCGTGAGGGCCGGGTGGTCTTCTTCGGGGTAGACGGCGCCGGCCGGCCGGTCGGCGCGACGGTGACGGTCTTGCTGGGGGTCGGTGTTGGCGTTCGACTCGGCGTCGGCGATGCGCTGGAGGCTGGCGACGAAGGTGTGCTGCTCGGCGTCGGTGTTGGCGTAATGCCTGGCTGTGAGGATTCGGACGGCGACACCGCGGGAGTTGCGGTCGCGGCGGGTGCCTGCAGAAGCGACGGCTGCCCCACCACTGCAGGCATCAGGACCGATGCACCAGTAAGGGTCGCTGAGGAGGCACCGGCCCCCGAGACAGGCTTCAGCGGCGGATCCTGCGGCGCGTTGGGGTACACGACATCGAAGCCGGTCAGGGCTGCAAGCGCGGTGAATCCGGTCTGGCTGCGCATCGCCACGGCGTCCTCGCCCAACCCGTGGAGAACCACCAGGAGCGGCCGCTGCCTGGTTCCGGGTCCCGCGTCGAGCAAGACCGCCTGCCCATCCACCGCCAGCAGTCGATGGAGCTGCTGCCGGGCAAGTGACCGCGGCACGGGGATGACGCGTATGGCCCCGAGGGCGTCAGGCGAGCTCACGGTCTTGGTCGCCGCGGGTGGATATGCTGACGGTGTCGTGGTGGCACTCGGAATCGCCGCCGAGGCAGTCGCCCCCGGACGTTGCGAGGCTCCTGCGCCGCAGCCCGCGACGAGCGCAGCACACGTCACGGCTGCCGTGACGTGGGCCACGCCAGGCCGCCGGTGCCGCATTAGCTCAGCCTAGGCGTTTGCTAACGCATCCGACCCCTTTCGGTGGTTAACCGCCGATATATCCAGGAGCGTCAGCCGAGAGCGAGGTCACCGGGGCTTCGAACTACTTGCGCTGGAAGTTCGGCGTGCGCTTCTGGGAAAACGCGAGGGGCCCTTCCTTGGCGTCTTCGGAGCCCATCACCTGGTGTGCATAGACGGCCTCGTAGTCGAAAGCCTCCTGCGGGCTCATGTGCTCCGTCTCGTGCAGGGTGCGCAGGATCGCCTCGACCGACAGCGGGCCGTTGGCCGCGATCTGCTGGGCAATCTCCAGCGCCTTGTCCATCGCCTTGCCGTCCGCGACCACGTGGCCGATCAGCCCGATTTCCTTGGCTTCCGTGGCCAGGATGTGCTTGCCCGTCAGGAGAATTTCGGCGGCGACGGTGTACGGGATCTGGCGCGGCAGGCGTACTGCCGAACCGGCCATCGGGTAGAGCGACCAGCGTGCCTCGGAGACGCCGAAGCGGGCGCTCTCACCGGCGACGCGGATGTCGGTGCCGAGCAGGATCTCGGTACCACCGGCGATGGCGACGCCCTCGACCGCAGCCAGAATGGGCTTGGTCGGTCGCGGTGTCTTGAGGATTCCCCGCCAGATGAAGCCCGGGTCTTCCTTGAGGCGTGCCTGCTCATCGATCGCGCCTTCGTTGTCGGCATCGCCGGCGAGCGAGCGCAGGTCCATCCCGGAGCAGAAGTTGCCCTCGGCGCCCGTCAGGATGGCGCAGGTCAGTTCGGGGTTGTCATTGAGCTCTGCCCAGGCGTCGGCCAGCAGGGCGAACATCGTGAGCGTCATCGCGTTCTTACGCCGCGGCCGGTTCATCGTGACGATCAGTACGCCGCCTTTGCGCTCCACGTCGACCTGAGCCATGGATCTCCCTCGAGTAGTGCCCTTAACGGAAAGACCATCACCGTGCCACAGCCAGGTGCAGGCGCGTGCAGCAGCCCGTACCCGACCTGTTCCGGCGCGGCGCCCAAAGTTAGGCTGCCGCCATGCAAACCTTCGTGCTGGCCGGTGGCTGTTTCTGGTGTCTCGACGCGGTCTACCGCACGCTCAAGGGTGTGAAGGACGTCGGCTCCGGCTACACGGGTGGCCACACCGACAGCCCGCGCTACAACGAGGTGACGACCGGCAAGACCGGTCACGCCGAGGCGGTCAAGGTGGTCTTCGGCGAGTCCGTCATCCCGCCCAGCGTCATCCTTGACGTGTTCTTCAGCCTGCACGACCCGCGCCAGCTGAACCGGCAGGGCAACGACATCGGCACCCAGTACCGCTCCGCGATGTTCTACGACGAGGACGAGCAGAAGCAGCAGTTCGAAGCGGCGCGGGACCGCGCTTCAGAATACTGGGACGGCGGGATCGTCACCGACATCACCCAGCTCGGTCCCTGGTTCGACGCCGAGGACTACCACCAGGACTTCTTCGCCAAGAACCCGGGCCAGGGCTACTGCATGGCCGTCGCGCTGCCGAAGGTCGTCAAGATCCGCAACTCCTACGCGGACTACGTCCTCGCCTCCTGACGCGCAACAAGAGCTTCGCTGCAATGATCATGACTTCGTGGCTGATTTAGCCTTCAAATCATGATCATTGCAGCGTTGATCTTGAAACGACGGTTAACCGCGCGGCCAACTGACCTCGCGCTTCTCGATGAAGGCCCGCGTTCCCTTGACCATCTCCGGCGTCCCGATCGAGCGGCGCATCAGGTCAGTGTCGTGCATCGGGAGGCGGCGGTTGATGTCGCGCTTGACCTCTGCGCGCGCGATGGGTCCGGTACGCGCGATCGCCGCCAGAGCACGCTCGACCTCGGCGTCGAGATCGGCATGGGGTACGACCTTGCCGACGATCCCCATCACGGCAGCCTCGTCGGCGCTGATCTCCTCTGCGGTGAAGAACAGGTAGCGGGCGCGCGCCATCCCGACCGCCTCCACCAGGCCGGCCGACATGAACGGGTCCGGAATCCCGCGAAGGAGCTCCGGCACCCTGAAACGGGCCTGATCCGAGGCGATCACAACGTCGCAGTGCAGCGCGAGATCCAGGCCGCCGGCGATGCAAAGGTCGTTGATCTTGGCGACCCACAGCTTCGAGCATCGTTCGATGTGCCGGAAAGGAAACTGGTCCGTCGGATCCCACTCGGTCGCCAGCGCTGGATCCTCGGCGTTACCCGCCATGTCGCCGCCGGCACCGAACCACTTGTCGGTGCCCGTCAGGCACACGGCGTCAAGCTCGGGCTGCAGATCGTCCGAAGCAGCCGTAGATCTAGAAGGCTAGGACCGGCGAAGCCGGAATTCTGACTCAAGTTTGACTTTCCGGGACGGGTTTGGGCGGCGTAACGTTACTTGTGCTCGCTCCACAGCGCAACGACAGCGCACCTGACCTGCTCCTACGACCTTCGTGTCGCGGTCAACATTCATCGGCGTAGCGAGTGGTGGCGGTCGGCGACTCGGACCGCAGGTCCCTGCGTGAGCGTGCCCTCCAGTCGGCAGACTTCGACGGCATGCCTTGTCGGGCTGGGGCGAAGCCCCGTTGGCGCTTGAAGTACTCGCTCGGCACCAGGTGGTACTCGGGATGCTCGTCGAGGACTCCCCCGTTACGCAATTGCCAGTCGAAAGCCGGGTGCACCGAGCCGCTCCCCCGCCGCCATCCACGTGTCGCGACCGTCGATGCGTTTGATGTGCGGCACCTCGTCGTGGCGGCTCGCCGGCAGGCGCGCGGTCCACACGTCCGGTGGCTCGGTGAGATGGGTGTCGACGTCGATTACGCGATGGCGATCAAAGATCCGTGCTCATAGGGACTCCCGCTTAGACCCCAAGGGGCCGGGTTCCAATGACGTTTTCGGCTTCCCGTGCCTGCAATTGCTCGCTTGTGCATCCGAGTCTTCCGCAGAGCACCTGCTGATTGTGCTGGCCGATGGTCGGAGCCGGACGGCGAATCCAACGCTCGACCCCGGTCGCGCGCCACGGAAGACCGGCCGTCGGATGCGTGCCGACGACGGGATGCTCGACGGGCTCGTAGAAGCCGCGCGCGGCGAGCTGAACGTGGTCGGACGCTCGCCGCGGATCTGTCGCCGGTGCCACCGGCACCCCGGCGGCCACTAGCGGGAGTTTCCGGCCTTCGGATCTGATCGGCGTGTTTCCCCTTGTGGTGCAAGGGTTTTGACGTCTCATGCTTATCCGGTTAGCTCCGCCTTGTTCTTGGCGCCTGGACCGGCCGCGATGATGCTGCGGTAGGTAGTGGGCTGTTGCTGGCTCTGCAGGCCGAGCAGGATCTGGAACGCGGCCATCGGCGTTCGCCGGCGGTTGAAGCGGAAGGTGTACTCGTCGAGGTAGACCTGCAGATGCTCGCCGGATACGCCGCGGTGGGTACCTTGCAGCCAGCTTTTGAGGTTGGAGATCACGCGGTGCACTCGGGGCAGGATGTCGTCGATGTCCTCAGCGTGCGCGCGGGCTGCCCGTTGACTGCGCGGCTGATGGTCGTAGCCGAGCTTGTCCAACGGCAGGTAGCCCTTCCATGCGTCGGTGTGCACGGTGGATCCGACGGCGACGTTGTCACGCACGAACCTAGTCAGCGTCGGGGCGGAGGCGTCGTCGATGACGGCCATACGGACCCGGCCGCTGCCCTCGCCGCGGACCTCAACCCCCACAGCCACAAGGGCTTTCTCGCCGCGAGCACGGCCACCGCGCAGACCGGCCTCGTGTCCGCCGACGAAGCACTCGTCGACTTCGACCTCCTCGATCAGGTGCACCCGCTCCGGGTTGACCATGGCCCGGCGCAGCTTGTGCAGCATCGTCCACGCCGTCTCATACCGGCTCAGGCCGAGCTGACGCTGCAGCTGCACCGCTGACAGGCCCGGCGTCGGTGTGCTCATCAGGTAGGCCGCCCAGAACCACAGATGCAGCGGCGTGTGCGTCTTGTGCAGCACGGTGCCCGCCGTGACCGACACTTGGTAGCGACACCCGCTGCACTGCCACAGCCGCCGGCCCG
>JBBRSE010000003.1:0-166490 GCA_038245655.1 Mycobacteriales bacterium
CGGCAACAGGTGGGAAAACTGGGTGACAAGTTCGCCCCACTGGCGGCGTGCTCGACCCGACGAAGACTGGATGTCAGGTGAAGGCTGCCGCGAGCCGATACTGGTAGGTCAGGCACAGAGCGTGACGGCGCTCGGTACTAGTGGGCGAAGTGACGCGTCCCACTGAAGTACAGGGTGATGCCCGCTTCCTTGGCGGCGGCGATCACCTCGGGATCGCGTACGGACCCGCCCGGCTCGACGACGGCCCGCACTCCGGCCTCGATGAGGACCTCCAGTCCGTCCGGGAACGGGAAGAACGCGTCGCTCGCGGCGACCGCTCCAGCTGCCCGCTCGCCCGCCCGGGCGACCGCCAGGCGGGCCGCATCGACCCGGTTGACCTGGCCCATGCCGACCCCGACCGTCGCGCCGTCAGTGGCCAACAGGATTGCGTTGGACTTGGCGGCCCGGATCGCGCGCCAGGCGAACGCGAGGTCGTGCAGCATGTCTTCGTCCGCCGGCTGGCCGGTCTGCAAGGTCCAGTGGGCCGGGTTGTCGCCGGGAGCGTTGATCCGATCCGCCTCCTGGATCAGCAGCCCCCCGGACACTGGACGCGGCTCGATGTCGGGACCCGCGATAACCGGCGGCGGGCACTCGAGCAGCCGGATCGACGGCTTTTTCGCAAGCAGCTCGATGGTGCCGTCCTCGAATCCGGGGGCGCAAACCACCTCGGTGAAGATCTGCGAGATCTGCTCCGCCAGGGCCAGCGTGACCGGCCGGTTGGTGGCGATGACCCCGCCGAACGCGCTCACCGGATCGCAGGCGTGAGCCTTGCGGTGGGCGTCGGCGAGCGGGTCGAAGGGATCCTCACCGACCGCGATCCCGCAGGGGTTGGCATGTTTGATGATCGCGACGCAGGGCTCGCTGTGGTCATACGCGGCCCGGCGCGCCGCGTCGGTGTCGATGTAGTTGTTGAACGACATTTCCTTGCCGTGGTGTTGCACCGCCTGCGCGATGCCCTTACCGCCCGGCCGGGCATAGAGCGCGGCCCGCTGGTGCGGGTTCTCGCCGTAGCGCAGCACCCCGGATCGGGTCCAGGCGCCGCCCACCCAGAGCGGGAAGCCCTCTGACTCGGGTACGAGATCGGCGGCCAGCCACGACGCCACCGCCACGTCATAGCTCGCGGTGTGGGCGAAGGCCTCGGCGGCCAGCTTGAGCCGCGACGGCAGGTCGAACCCGCCGCCCTCGAGCGCGGCAATGACCTGGGGGTAGCGCGCCGGCGAGGTGACGACAGCGACGCTCTCGGCATTCTTCGCCGCTGCCCGGATCATCGCCGGCCCGCCGATGTCGATCTGCTCGACGACGTCGGCCTGCCCGGCGCCCGACGCGACGGTCTCGACGAACGGGTAGAGGTTGACGATGACGAGCTGGAAGGGCGCGTAACCCAGCTCCTTGAGCTGCGCGACGTGGGCCGGCTTGCTCAGGTCGGCCAGCAGGCCCGCATGCACGGCCGGGTGCAGCGTCTTGACCCGGCCGTCGAACGCCTCCGGGAATCCGGTGATCTCGCTGACCGGCGTCACCTTGACGCCGGCGGCAGCCAGCACCTTCGCGGTCGAGCCGGTGCTGACCACCTCGACCCCAGCCTTGATCAGGGCGGGAGCGAGGAGATCGAGGCCGCGCTTGTCATAGACGCTCACCAGCGCCCGGCGGACGGGATGCAGCTGCTCAGTCATTGCGGGGCCCCTTTTAGTAACGGTTGGTCGTTCGGCTGGCTCATCGCAGCGCACAGGTCGCGGATGGTTTGCAGGTAGAGCACGCGCTCGGTGGCCTGGATACGCCCCCGCAGGCTGGCCTCGTCATCGCCCGGAATGACCGGGACCGCCGCCTGCGCCAGGATCGGTCCGGTGTCGACGCCCTCGTCCACCTCGTGGACGGTGCAGCCGCTGACCTTGACCCCGTAGGCGAGAGCGTCACGGATGGCGTGGGCGCCGGGAAACGCCGGGAGCAGCGAGGGATGAGTGTTGACGATCCGGAAGCGGCTCACGACCGCCGGGCCCAGGAGCTTCATGTAGCCGGCCAGCACGACAAGGTCGGGCCGGGCCTCGTCGATGCGCTCGGCGACGGCCTCGTCGAAGTCGCCGCGCTCGGCGAAGTCCGGCAGAGACACCGTCCACGCGGGCACCCCGGATTGCTCGGCGCGCTTGGCAGCGAGAGTCTCCGGCCGGTCCGTTCCGACGGCGACGACGCGAGCCGGGAAATCGGGGGCGCGGCTCGCGTCGAGGATGGCCTGCAGCGTGGTGCCGGCGCCTGACGCCAGCACGACAAGGCGGGCGGGCACGGCGGTCAGCCTAGTGGAGTCGGGCCGGCAGGCTCGGGGAGCCGGACCGCTCAGTCCGGAAGCCGGATCACCTTGGATTTGCGACGTAGCCGCCGCGGCAGGTGGACGCGACGACGCTTCACTCGGCTGTCGGCGCTATCGGCGCGGTCGGCGCTGTCTTGGGCGGGGTGTTTGGTGAGATCCACCGCAG
Organism: Mycobacteriales bacterium; assembly: GCA_038245655.1. GTDB lineage: Bacteria > Actinomycetota > Actinomycetes > Frankiales > Frankiaceae > DATAZK01. Next base: position 2,505 of record JBBRSE010000003.1, read on the forward strand.
GACCGCCAAGGTCGAGCGGGATTGTCGTCTTGGTCAGATCAACCGTCGGGTGAGCGCCTTCCGACGGCTGCACATGAGCGTCGCGGCGCCTCCGGAATTGCGGCCGCAGGACCCGGCGCCGCAGCACGGTGCCATTGCGGACGAGCAGCGTTGCCCCTCCCGCGGTTGCACCCACGAATCCGAGGCCGATCGAGAAGACCCCGGTAGCCAAATTCCCGACGAAGCCGCGCACCGCCGCTTCCGCTTCGGCCAGGGCAGCGGCACTCGCGGCACTCGCGGCACTCGCGGCGGCGCGGCGGCGCTGCGCCGCCCACGCCAGGACGACGGCGGACAGGGCCGCTGGGGTGCCGACCTCCAACGTGGCCAGCAGACCGACCTGCCACGCGGACGGCCCGATCGTGGCCAACCGGCCGCCGGTCACGGAGCCGCCTGACACGGCTGCGGCAGCCGCGAGCAGCGCGCCGAGCACCGCCCCGGCGCCAGCCCCGAGCAGCGCGGCCATCCACAGCTTCGGAGGCCGCGGCAGCCGCCGGAGCAGGGTGGCTCCGGCGAGCCAGCCGGCGCCGATCGGAATCAGGAAGAGCGCGTAGGCCGGCCAGGGCGCCGCGCTCGAGGGCAGCCCCGCCAGCATTGGCAACCCGGGCACGTCGCCGAGGTGGGCGCTGGCGGGGCTGACGAGCGTGCCGGACCCGATGGCGAAACCGGGCCCTAGCAGGTAGGACGAGGTCCAGACGATGGCGTTGGGCGCCAGCGACGCTTGCAGGAAGAGCAAGCCCACGCCGCCGACGGCTCCAGCTCTGGCCGGCTTCGCCAGATCAGCAGCGGCGGACAGGTGAGTGACCAGTGCGAGCGCCGCCACCACAGCCGACGCGGCGATCAGCAGGAAGCCGGCAGCGCCGACCCCGGCCGCCACGGCGCGGATACGCGAGCGCTTGGGTGCCGCGAGTGGCAACTCACGGACCGCACCGACGGCGGCTGAAACGCCGGCCAGCACCAGGCCACCCGCAAGCGCCGTCAAGACCGACGTCCGCAGGCCTCCGCCGCTACAGACACCCGCCACCAGCGCCACGATCAGGCCGTACGGCACGCTGACTGAGAGAGCCGAGGCCAGTACGGTTCGCCGGCGCGGGCCGGCCGGGCGCACCCGGGCGACGGTCGCCCCCGCGCGCGACGCCAGCGCGACGAAGAGCACGGAAAGGCCGAGGGGGATGAGCGCGGCCGTCCCCGCCGGGAGCTGTAGCCGGCCCCCGTGGCCGAGCAACCAGAAGGCGGCGCCGGTACGCAAGGCCGCACTCAGCGGCGCCGCTGACCGGGGCTCGGCCATCCAGACGACCAGCACGACGGCTTCCACCACCAGCAGGCCTGCCAGCGCCGCGGCCGACGCAGCGCTGATGCCGGCGAGCACGCGAGAACGGCGCCGCGGATCCTCGCGCGAAGGCGCGGGCCGGGCCGCTTGCGGGGGCGCCGGTCTGGCGGCCGCTCTCGGCGGATTGTTCAGCAGGTCAGGCATTGCGGGTCAGGTTCGCACGCCGCCTGCGTCCGGTGGCGGTGAAACGCCGCGCCCGCCGCGTCTAAACGCCGGTGGCCCGGAAGGAAACCTCCCGGGCCACCACATGCGTGCTGTGCGGATCAGACGGTGCGCTTCTGCCACGGCAGTCGCTCGCCCGAAGCGACGATGCTGAGGTAACCGAACACCGTCTGCACGATGGCGAGGATCAGGCCCAGGTAGGTGCCGAATTTTGCCCCGGCACTGAACCCGACGCCGCTCGCGCTCGGGTAGGTCACCCAGCGAAGCAGGATGATGATGGCGGCGAGCAGGCTGGCCGCTGCGGTGATGAACGTCCAGCTGACGACCCCGTTGGCCACCGTTGGCATCGTCTGACCGCCGAAGACCCGGGCGGCCGTGATGCCGGCCACCGCCAGGATCAGAAGCATGGGGAACCAGGCGCCGACGAAGTGCCACGCGCTGACAGAGGCGCTGCCACCCCGTGCTCCGACGACTCCGGGGATGCCCTTGAAGCTCACCCCGTACCAGGGCAGAAAGCTGTCGATGAACATGAGCGCGCCCGCGCCCATGACGACGAGATCGTTAGTGCCGACGTTGCGGCCGCCGATGACAGCCATGGCCTTGTTACCTCCACCTTTGGGGTCGGCGGCAGAATGCCGTCGATCGTTGTGAAGTGTGGGGCTGGCATGAGGGGCACGCAAGCAACGCGCAGGCGCGTCAGCTGTCGGATCCTTGACTATTAGTCCAGTAACCGGGATGAAAACCCGCAAACCGAACTAACGGGCGGCCGATCCTGGCCGCGATCCGGCCCCGGTGGCGGGGCGTTTCCCGGGCAGCCGCTCGCCGCCTTCGACCATCGCCAGCAGCGCGCCCGCAGCTTGGATGATCACGACCACCAGGGCGACAAAAGTACCGATCTTGACCTCGGTGGAGACGCCGTCAAGGGACGGCAGCGTCGCCCAGAAGAGCAGGACCAGCAGGCCAGCGGCGACGTCACCAAGTAGGAAAAGCGCGTTCCAGGTCAGCTGACCCGACCCGATGCCGGTGGACTTCGACGCCGCCCAGGCGCGGGTGCCCGCCGTACGGGCCACGAGAACCACGATGAGCACGGACAGGAACGGCCAGAACCCGGACTGAAACGCCGAATACGTCGGATGCCAGCCGTTGGCGTCGTAGCCGCGCCAGGGCAGCAGGCTGTCGACAAGCATCACGATCCCGGCACCGGACAGGATCAGCTCCGGCGTGCGGAACTGGTGCCCTGCAATGATCGCCACAGTCCCCCCCTTGCCCATGGCGCGCCCCATCCATGCTCAGAGCGTGCGCATGACCTCCGCCATCAGCCGTGCGGTCTCACTCGGGGTCTTGCCGACGCGTACGCCGGCCTTCTCCAGGGCTTCCTTCTTGGCCTGGGCGGTGCCCGAGGAGCCGGAGATGATCGCGCCGGCGTGGCCCATCGTCTTGCCTTCGGGAGCCGTGAAACCGGCGACGTAGCCGACGACCGGCTTGGTGATGTGGGTTTCGATGTGTGCCGCAGCCCGCTCCTCGGCGTCGCCGCCGATCTCGCCGATCATGACGATGGCGAGGGTTTCCGGGTCGGCCTCGAACGCGTCGAGCGCGTCGATGTGGGTCGTCCCGATGACCGGGTCGCCGCCGATGCCGACGCAGGTGGAGAAGCCGATGTCGCGCAGCTCGTACATCATCTGGTACGTCAGCGTGCCCGACTTGCTGACCAGACCGATGCGCCCGCCGGGGGTGATGTCGGCCGGGATGATGCCCGCGTTGCTCTTGCCGGGTGAGGCGATGCCGGGGCAGTTGGGGCCGATGATCCGGCTCTTGCCCTTCTTCAGCGCGTACGCGTAGAACTCGGTGGAGTCGTGGACCGGAATGCCCTCGGTGATGACCACGATCAGCGGCATCTCGGCGTCGATCGCCTCCATCACCGCTTCCTTGACGAACTTCGGCGGCACGAAGACCACCGAGACGTCAGCGCCGCTCTTCTCCATCGCCTCGACCACGGTCGCGTAGACGGGGATGCCGTCAACGTCGCTGCCGGCCTTGCGGGCGTTGACACCGGACACCACGTTGGTACCGGCTTTCACCATGCGGCGGGCGTGCTTGCTGCCCTCGCCGCCGGTGATGCCCTGGACGGTGATTTTCGAGTTTTCAGTGAGCCAGATAGCCATTTCTCGTCCGCCCTCAGACCGCGTTTGACGCGAGTTCGGCGGCCTTGCGGGCCGCGCCGTCCATCGTCTCTTCCAGGTGAATCACCGGCAGATTGGCCTCGTTGAGGATCCGCCGGCCCTCTTCCACGTTGTTGCCGTCAAGGCGCACGACAAGCGGCTTGGACGTACTGGCCGACAGCATCGCCAGCGCCTGCACGATCCCGTTCGCCACCGCGTCGCAGGAGGTGATCCCGCCGAAGATGTTGACGAACACCGACTTGACGTTGGGGTCGGACAGGATGATCGAGAGCCCGTCGGCCATCACCTGGGCGCTCGCGCCGCCGCCGATGTCGAGGAAGTTGGCCGGCTTCTGCCCGCCGAACTCCTCGCCCGCGTAGGTCACGACATCCAGCGTCGACATGACGAGGCCGGCGCCGTTGCCGATGATCCCGACGCTGCCGTCAAGCTTCACGTAGTTCAGGTCCTTCTGGCGGGCCAGCTGCTCCAGCGGATCGACCGCACTCTTGTCCTCCATGGCCGCGTGGGACTCGTGGCGGAAGCCGGCGTTTTCATCCAGGCTCACCTTGCCGTCGAGCGCGACGACCTTCCCGTCCTGCGTGAGGATGAGCGGGTTGACCTCGACGAGGGTCGCGTCTTCACCGACGAAGACCTTCCACAGCTTCTCTAGCAGCTCGGCAGCTCCGTCGAGCGCCGCTTCCGGCAAGTGACCCTGCTCGGCGATGCTGCGCGCCATGGCCAGGTCGACGCCGACCAGCGGGTCGATCGGGATCCGCGCCAGCATCTCCGGCTTGGTCGCGGCGACCTCTTCGATCTCCACGCCGCCCTCGGAAGAGCACATGGCGAGGAAGCTGCGCCCCGCGCGATCGAGCAGGAAGGATGCGTAGTACTCCTCGGCGATGGCGCTGGCTTTTTCCACCAGCACCTTGTGGACTGTGTGGCCCTTGATGTCCATCCCGAGGATGGCCTTGGCTTTGGCCTCGGCATCAGCCGCGTCTTCAGCGACCTTGACACCGCCCGCCTTGCCCCGGCCACCGGCCTTGACCTGCGCTTTTACCACCACGCGGCCGCCGAGCTCTTCCGCGATGCGGCGGGCTTCGTCAGCCCTGGTCGCGACCTTGCCGGTGGGAACGGGTACGCCGTATTGGGCGAAGATTTCCTTCGCCTGATGCTCGAAGAGGTCCACGAAGAGGCAACGTTATCGGCTGAGCCTCAGTTTTGTGGCGGCGGGTCATGGTTGGGCCGTAGTTGAGGCGCAGTTAACGCAAACGTCACCACTTGCGCTGGCCGTCGTTGATGCGGCATGTCATCCTCGCGGCGTCGCGCCGCAGCACGTCGCTCTGTCCTCGCACTCGCCGTCGCCAGCGCGACGGCACTTGCCGAAAACACGGCGTACGCCGCTGCCGTGCCCGGACTTCCCGGCACGACGACCACTCCGGTGAACGGCCCCGGCTACACGGTGAAGACCCTGCACGTCACCGTCCACGTCGGCCCCGGCAACGCGACGACCTGCGACATCATCGGTGACCTCTACCGACCGACCTCCGCCACGGCGGCCAAGCCGGCGCCCGCGGTACTCACCACCAACGGCTTCGGCGGCAGCAAGGACGACCAGGGCCCGCTCGCGGTCGCGCTCGCCCAGCACGGTTACGGAGTGCTCTCCTACTCCGGCCTCGGCTTCGGCGGCAGCGGCTGCAACATCGAGTTGGACGATCCGGACTGGGACGGCGAGGCCGGTTCCCAGCTGGTGACGTTCCTCGGCGGCGGCTCCGCCTCGACGGACGGCACCAAGGTCAACTGGATCACCCGCGACGCGACGGCCCACGACGGCAAGCACCATAGCTTCGATCCGCGCGTCGGCATGGTCGGCGGCTCGTACGGCGGCCAGATCCAGTACGCGATCGCCGGCCAGGACCCGCGCCTCGACACGATCATCCCGATCATCACCTGGAACGACCTGAGCTACTCGCTGGCCCCCAACAACACGTCCCTCACGCGCGGCGTCAGCTACGCGACGCCCGGTGTCGAGAAGAAGGATTGGGTCTCGCTGTTCTTCGGTGACGGCCTCGCCGGCGAGACGTCCAGCCCCCCCACCAGTCCGGAGACCTGCCCCAACTTCGACGCGCGCGTCTGCCCCGCCAAGGCCCAGATAGATGCCCTCGGCTATCCCAACGCCGATACGCTCGCCCTTGCGCGCCACGCGAGCGTCGCCAGCTACCTGAGCCACATCAAGATCCCTACGCTGCTCGCGCAAGGCGAGGCGGACACCCTGTTCAACCTGCAGGAATCGGTGGCGACGTACCAGTCGCTACGCAAGCAGGGCACGCCCGCAAAGCTGCTCTGGCAGTCGTGGGGCCACTCGAACTCCACCCCGGCGCCCGGCGAGCTGGACATGGCACACCCGCAAGACTCGTACGAAGGCCGAGTTGTGCTCGGCTGGTTCGACCACTACCTGAAGGGCACCGCTGCGGCGCCGAAGCTCGACTTCAGCTACTTCCGCCCCTGGGTGAGTTACACCGGGATCGCCACCCCGGCGTACGCCACGGCCCCCTCGTACCCGGTCGGCGCAGCTCACCGCCTCTACCTGGGTAGCGGGCTCGCCACCACCAAACCCACTACCGCCGCTGCGCAGAACTTCGCGGCGCCGACGCTGGTCCCCACCAGCTACTCCGAGACCTCCGGGATCGACAGCCAGCTGGGTCAGGTCTCCACGCCGACCGACGGACCGGGTACGTTCGCCTCCTGGAACAGCGCTCCGCTGACGACCAACGTCGACCTGGTGGGCGTACCGAAGCTCTCGGTCGTCATGTCCAGCCCCACCGCAGCCGCCTCCGGCCCCGGCGTGGCGATCTTCGTCAAGCTCTACGACGTCGATCCGGCCGGCAACGTCACGCTCGCCAACAAGCTCATCAGCCCGACCCGCATCGCCCCTGCTGACCTTGACAAGCCCATCTCGATCCAGCTACCGGGCATCGTTCACCGCTTCGCCAAGGGCCACACCCTGCGGCTGGTGATTGCCGGCAGCGATGCGGCCTACGGCACCAACCTCACGCCGCAGGCCGTCACGGTGACCAGCTCACCCGCAGCACCCGGTGCGCTCGAGCTGCCGCTGGTCGGGGGCCACTTCTAGGCTCTGAGCGGTTCGCCGCTAAACGGCGGCGAACTGCTTGTTCACCCACTCGACGATGTCGGTGGTCGCAGCGCCGGGCGTGAAGATCGCTGCCACGCCGAGCGCCTTCAGCTCGGTGATGTCTTCGGGCGGAATGATCCCGCCGCCGAACACCAGGATGTCGTCCGCGCCGCGGTCCCGAAGCAGGTCCATGACCTTCGCGAACAGCGTCATGTGGGCACCTGACAGCACGGACAGGCCGATCGCATCGGCATCTTCCTGCACGCCGGTCTGCACGATCTGCTCGGGCGTCTGGTGCAAACCGGTGTAGATCACTTCCATGCCCGCGTCGCGCAGCGCACGCGCGACGATCTTGACTCCGCGGTCGTGACCGTCCAGGCCCGGCTTGGCGATGACTACACGAATACGCCGGACCCGTTCGCCGGACATCTGCACGACTGATCCTCTCGGGCCCAAAGGCTCGTAACGTGACCGCAAGCAACACATTCAATCGGCAAGCCGGATCCGCCGATGACGCCAGCGTAAGGCTGCTCTCCCGCAGACGGGACGTATCCAGGGCTGGAGAGAGGTGACCCGATGTCCGGCTCGCACGTCGAGACCGCCGGCGATTGGCGTGAGGCGCTGCTCGCCGGGGTCAGCTGGGCGCCTCCTCCCGCGGAGGACGACGCACCCAACCGGGTCGGCTGGCCGGGCTACACGCCGCGGCGCGCCGTTCGATGGGGCCGCGCGACCATCGGGGCCAGCTCGGTCATCGTCGTGTCATGGGACTTTGGCGTCCTTGGCGGCAGCTTCGGCGAGCTGGATGCCACCGCGTTCCTGGCAGCTGTCGATGCTTCGATACGCGCTCGGCGGCCACTGATCTCTCTCCTGCGAAGTGGTGGCACCCGCCTGCAGGAAGGCGTCGCCGGGCTGGTCGGGATGGCCCGAGCGACGATCGGGACCCACCGGCTGGCGGAGGCGGGCATCCCGCACATCGCCGTAGCCGACCAACCCACGACCGGCGGCGTCTGGGTGACGCTCGGCAGCCGCGCCGACCTGCGATGCGCGGTGGAGGGGGCGACCGTCGGGTTCGCCGGGCCGCGCGTCGTGGAAGTCGTCACCGGTCACGCGCCCGGCCCGAACAGCCATACCGCGGCGGCCGCGTACGCCTCCGGCCTGGTCGATGCCCTCGTGAGCCCGCAGGAGGTGGCCCCCTGGCTCGACCGGGCGCTGGCCGCCCTCGAGGCGCCCCACATCCGTACCGTCGCGGCCCCTGCGGCGCCTGAGCTTCCCGACCGCGACGGCGCGGAGCAAGTGAAAGCCGCCCGGGAACGCCCGCGACCCCACGGCGAAGAGCTGCTGGGCCGGCTGCTCGACGACGCGGTGTCGCTGCGCGGCGGCGATGAAAGCGTCGCAGTGTCGATCGGGCGCCTCGCCGCCAGCGACCAGCCGGTGATCGCCGTCGCGCTGGCCGCTCGTCGCGGCGGGCGTCCGACTCCGGCCGGCTTCCGGTTGCTGACGCGAGCGGCGCGCCTGGCCGGCCGGCTGGAGCTGGCCCTCCTGACCTTGATCGACACGCCGGGTGCAGAGCCCGGCCCGGACGCGGAACGTGACGGTCTCGCCGCGGCGATCGGCGAAGCGATGGATGCGGTGCTGGCCTGCCGCGCCCCGACGGTCGGGGTCATCATCGGCGAGGGCGGCTCCGGTGGTGCGCTCGCCGCGGCCTGCTGCGACGCGCTCCTCGTCGCGCCGGACTCCTACTTCGCCGCGCTCACCCCGGAGGGCGCAGCCGTCACGTTGAAGCGTCCGGCGCCGGAGATCGCGCGGCTGTACGGGCTGCGGCCGGCTGACCTGATCGCGCTCGGCGTCGCCGACGCGGCGGTGCCCGCGTCGGGGAGCAAGTCGTTCGGACCGGCGATCGCGGCGGTCATTGCCAAGCAGAGCTGGCTGGAGCCGGCCCGCCGGCGGGCGGCGCGCGAGCGTAGATGGTCGGGGCCGCTGCCGGGAACGCTGGCGCCCTAGCACCGCCTCCGCTCGCTCGACCGATTCCATGGAAGCTAACGCTGCGTAATCAGACAGTTGGGCTGTGTCGTGCAGGTCCGGGAGTTGGGCATCGCAAAAGGCGAAAAGTGATGCGTTCCACAGTTGATGCCGGCTGATCTCTGCGAACTGCACGAACGCTCGGTTAGGCACGCCGGGTCCTGGGTAGCACAGCGACGTGCAGTGTTAGCTACCCGCTAGCACCTGGGTACGTTTGAAATCGCTTCGTCGGGCACCCGAGCTCACGCGGCCCCTGCCGCCATTCCCGCCGAACCAAGGACACCACTACGTGACTTCCACACCTTCCGCTGAACGCTGGCCACTGTCCCGCCTCGTACGTCTGGTCGCCATCGTGACCACGCTGGCGGTTCCCGCGGTCGCTGTGATGACGGTGGACGCCGGTGCCCGCACCCGCGACGCGATCGCCTCCGACGCCAAGTCCACGTTGGCCACCGACCACGTGCCCGCCGTCGCCGACGACATGAACATGATGCGGATCGCTCTGAACGCGGCCCGCCTCGAAAGCATTCGCGAGCTGGCCGTTCCGGCGAGCCCGGCGGCCCGGGCGCGGGCCTCGCGCAGCCTGGTGCGTCTCGCGCTCAACCTGCCCAAGTACGTACGTCCGGTGCCCGGCCCGGTCACCCAGTGGTACGGCTACCACCCCGGCATCGACATCGCCCCCGCCTACGGCACCCCTATCGGTGCCGCGCATTCCGGCGTCGTGACATTCGTCGGCTGGGACGACGGCTACGGCATGCACGTCGAGGTCGCCCAGGTCGACGGTTTCGTGACGACGTACTCGCACATGTCGGCGTTCACGGTGAAGGTCGGCCAGGTCGTCCTCGCCGGCCAGCAGATCGGCAATGTCGGCAGCACCGGTTACTCGACCGGACCCCACCTGCACTTCGAGGTGCACGTGCCCGGCGGCGCCCGCATGGACCCCGCCGTCTGGCTCACCGAGCACGGCGTGAAGGTCTAGAGCTTCTCCACCGGCGCGTAGCGAAGCAGCAGCTCCTTGACGCCGACATCGCCGCCGAAGTCGATCCGCGCCCGGGCGCCGTCGCCCGCCCCGCTCGTAGCCACGACCCGGCCGAGTCCCCAGGCGGAGTGGGTGACCCGTTCGCCCACGTCGAGCGCGACGATCGGCCGCAGCCCCGGACCCGCCGAGCGCCGCCCGCCGAAACCGCCGACCGGCGCGATGCGCGCAGCCGCGGACGCCATTGCCGGCTCGGGCAGGCGACGCCAGTCGACCAGCTGGGCCGGCACGTCGTCGAGAAACCGTGACGCCGGGTAGTAGCGCGGCTCGCCCCAGCCTCGGCGGGTCACCGAGCGCGAGAGATAGAGCCGCTGCCGAGCGCGCGTCAGCCCGACGTAAGCCAAGCGGCGCTCCTCGGCCAGCTCGGTCGTGTCGCCGAGGGTGCGCTCGTGGGGGAAGATCCCGTCTTCCATTCCGGTGAGGAAGACGACCGGAAACTCCAGGCCTTTGGCAGCGTGCAGGGTCATCAGGGTAACCACCCCGCCCGACTCGTCGGGGATCTCGTCGGTGTCGGCGACCAGCGAGACCTGCTCCAGGAAGTCAGCCAGCGCCGTACCGCCGCCGTCCACGGCCCGGTCCTCGAACTCGCGTGCCACCGACACGAGTTCCTCGAGGTTTTCCGCGCGCCCCTGCTCCTGCAGGTCGGGGTTTTCCTGCAGCTCCTTGAGGTAGCCAGTGCGGTCGTAGACCAGCTCGAGCAGCTCGCTCGGCGGGACGCCCGCATCGGCCGCGGATCGCACCTCCGCCATGAGGCTGGTGAAGCCCTCGATGGCGTTCAGCGAACGGGTGGCAAGGCCCGGAGCTTCCCGCGCGCGTTCCAGGCCCTCGGCGAACGGGAGGCGCTCGCTGTCCGCAAAGACGCCGACCAACGCCTGCGCGCGATCGCCGATGCCGCGCTTGGGCACGTTAAGGATCCGGCGCAGGCTGACCGTGTCAGCCGGGTTGGCCAGCACCCGTAGATACGCGAGCGCATCCCGCACCTCGCGGCGCTCGTAGAAGCGCACTCCGCCAACGACCTTGTACGGCAGCCCGACCCGGAGGAAGACGTCTTCAAAGCTGCGGCTCTGCGCATTGGTGCGGTAGAACACCGCGACGTCGGCCGGCCGGATGCCCTCGCTGTGGGAGAGCTTGTCGACCTCTTGCGCGACGAACGCGGCCTCGTCGTGTTCGTTGTCGCCGACGTAGCCGACGATCTGCTCCCCGTCGCCGGAATCGCTCCAGAGCCGCTTCGGGATGCGATCCGGGTTCTTCGCGATGACGGCATTCGCGGCCGACAAGATCGTCTGCGTGCTGCGATAGTTCTGCTCCAAGAGCACGACGGTCGCATCGGGGTAATCGGTCTCGAACTCCACGATGTTGCGGATGCTCGCGCCGCGGAAGGCGTAGATCGACTGGTCGGCGTCACCGACGACGCACAACTCCGCCCGCCCTGATGCGGACTCGTCAGCCGTCTCCCCAACGCCGACCAGCTCACGGATCAGTACATATTGCGCATGGTTGGTGTCCTGATACTCATCGACCAACACGTGGCGAAAGCGCCGCCGGTAGTGCTCGGCAACGTCCGGGAACGCCTGCAACAGCGCGACTGTCGTCCCGATGAGGTCGTCGAAATCGAGCGCATTGGCCTGCAGCAGGCGGCGCTGGTAATTCGCGTAGATGTCGGCGAGCTGCAACTCCTCGGCCGTCTTTGCCTGCGAGCGAGCCTCGTCGAAGTCGATCAGCTCGTTCTTCAGGTTGCTGATCCTCGCGGCGAGGGCGCGTGGGGGGTTGCGCTTCGGATCGAGGTCGAGCTCGCGGACCACCTGGGTCATGAGCCGCTGCGAGTCGGCGGAATCGTAGATAGTGAAGCTGGGCGTGAAACCCAGCCGCTTGGCCTCGCTGCGCAGGATGCGTACGCACGCGCTGTGAAAGGTGCTCACCCACATGTAGCGCGCTCGCGGCCCAACTAGGTCGGCCACCCGCTCGCGCATCTCGCCCGCCGCCTTGTTGGTGAACGTGATCGCCAGCACCTCACCCGGCGCAACGCCTCTGGCCGCCATCAGGTACGCGATCCGCCGGGTCAGCACGCGGGTCTTTCCCGACCCGGCGCCGGCCACGACAAGCAACGGCCCACCCTCATGGACGACGGCCGCGCGCTGCGGCGGATTGAGGTCGGCGAGCAACGCCTCGATGCGCTCGGCGCGTTTCGAAGGGCTGGCAGATTCGGCCTTCGGTACGGCGTCCGGCAGGTCGAGAGGGAGTGCGCTCATCGCGTCCGATCGTACGTTCGAACCTTGATCACGAGGGGGTTCGGCGCGCCCCCGACTGGAGTTCACCGAGTCCGTGATCCGATGCAAACCGGGAAGGATCTTGCAACTCTGTAGGCAGGCGCTGCGGTACCGCGGCGCGGTCCGGTAGGCGCGCGCTGGTGATTGTGGTGACGACGGGCAGATGGGCGACGAAAAGCTGTGGGCCGACACGGTCCGGCGGATCCGGCTGGCGGTCGGCGCCCTCGTGCTCGTGCTGGTCCTCGGAAGCGTCGGCTACTGGCTGCTCGGCTTCAGCCCGCTCGACGCGATCTATCAGACAGTCACGACGGTTTCGACCGTCGGGTTTCGTGAGGTCAACTCGCTCAGCGTGGCCGGCAAAGTGTTCACGATCGCGGTCATCCTGGTCGGGGTCGGGACCACGCTGTACACCTTCACCGTCGTGCTCGAGGCGCTCATCGAGGGCCACCTCGGCCGTCATTTCGAGAGGCGAAAGATGGCACGCGACATTGCCGGCTCCTCCGGTCACATCATCATCTGCGGCTGGGGACGGGTGGGGCGAAGCATCGGCGCCCACCTCGTCGCAGCCGGACAGCTGATCGTCGTGGTCGACCGCGATCCGGCACGCCTGGCGGAGCTGCCACACCTCACCGTTGCCGGCGACGTCACCGACGACGTCGTCCTGAATGCCGCCGGAGTCGCGAGGGCCCGCGCGCTCGTCACCGCTCTGGAGACGGACGCCGACAATGTCTACGTCACCCTGTCGGCCCGCGCCCTTCGGCCCGATCTCGTCATCATCAGCCGGGCTCGCAATGACGCGTCGGAGGCGATGCTGATCCGCGCCGGCGCCGACCGCGTCGTCAACCCGCAGCGCAGCGGCGGACGGCGGATGGCGACGTACGCGCTCCAACCCCACGTCGTCGATTTCTGGGACGACGTCATGTACGGCCACAACACGCAATTTCGGATCGAAGAGATCCTCGTCGCGTCGGGGTCGGCGCTCGCCGGGCACTCACTCGAGCAGGCCGCGCTCCTGGAAACCACTGGCGCGTTGCTGCTCGCGATCCGCTTTGAGCGAAGCGCGTTCATCCCGAATCCGGCCAAGGAAACCAGGCTCGAGCCGGGGTGGGTGCTCATCGCGGCGGGGATGCCGGAGCAGCTGGAAGCCCTTCAACAGCGCGCCCTGGCGGCCTGACGGATGCGGGCGACCATTGACGCCGCCCCATTGACTCCGCCGCGGGCCTTCGCGTCCACTGAGTCCCGGAGCCGGTGACCAAAAGGGATGCCGCCCGCCAGCTCATGGAGGCGTGATGTCCGCTCCGACCCCCAATGATGTGCCGCCGCGCCGTGATCGACGTGAACACGGCGGAGCGAGCGCAAGGCCCGATGACGACGAGCTTGCCCGCCGCACCGAGCAGGAACGGGTGGATGCCGGCGTCGACGCCTACGACCCGGACGACGTCCCTCCGGCCACGGACGAGGCGCCGTCCTACGACCCGGCCGAAGACGCGACGTTTCAGGAGGAAGCCGCAGAAGTGCGGCGCGAGGAGGCGGAAGGCGAGCTGTACCCGTTGACCGAGAAGCACCCGTACCCGCCGAGTCACTACGACCGGTCGTAGCCCTCACCCGCGCCCTCAGATTTGAGGAAGATGTCGCTAGCTGCGAGGAAAACGACAGCTTCCTCAAATGTCGCGCTCACGGGACGGGTCGGAGGAAACTCGGCGCATGACGAGTGACAAGGTTGCCCCCGACTATCCAGCGATGATCGTCCCGGTCAACCACATCGAGCCGGTGCCCCGGCGGGTCCGAGCAGTGCTCGGGGGCCAGGTCGTGCTGGACACCACGCGCGCCCTGTACGTCTGGGAGTGGCCCAACTACCCGCAGTACTACATCCCGATTGCCGACGTGAACCCCGAGCTACTCGTCGACGAACAACACGTCCAGAAGCTCAGCCGCGGCACCGCCAAGCGCCATGGGCTCGCGGTCGGCGACGTCTCCCGATCCGGCGCGCTACGGGTCTACACCGATGACGCGCTGGCGGGGCTGGCCGGCACCGCCCGGTTCGAGTGGAGTGCGCTGGATGCCTGGTTCGAGGAGGACGAGGAGGTCTTCGTCCATCCGCGCAATCCGTACACCCGCGTCGATGCCCTTCGCTCGACCCGCCGGGTGCGGATCGAGCTCGAGGGCGTGGTACTCGCCGAATCCGCGTCGCCGGTCATGGTGTTCGAGACCGGGCTGCCGACCCGCTACTACGTCAACCGCACCGAGGTCGACTTCGCCCACCTGGTCCCCATCGACACTGTGACCGCCTGTCCGTACAAGGGTCGTACCACCGGCTACTGGTCGGCCCGCATCGGCGAGACGACCTACGACGACCTCGCCTGGACCTACCACTTCCCGACCGCCGCGCTGCTTGCGATCGCGGGCCTGATCGCCTTCTACAACGAGCAGGTCGACACGTTCCTGGACGACCGGCCGCTGCAACGCCCGGTCACCCACTTCACGGCCGCCAAGAAGCACTGACCCGGCCTCCCGTTTGAAGAAGGTGCCCTTTGGCGCGAAAAGGGCGTCCTGCTCAAACGAGGCATGATGCTTGACGTGCCCATCGACGATTCCGAGATCGAACGTGTGCTAGTGATCGCAGCCCACCCCGACGACGCCGACTTCGGAGCGGCCGGCACCGTGGCCGGCTGGACCGATAAGGGCCTCGAGGTGGCGTACTGCATCGTCACCAGCGGCGACGCGGGCGGCTTCGATCCGATGGTGCCGCGCAGCGAGATCCCGAAGATCCGCCAGGCCGAGCAGCGCGCCGCCGCGGCCGAGGTCGGGGTCAAGGACGTGAGCTTCCTCGGCTATCCCGACGGCGCCCTCGAGGTCACTCATGAACTCCGGCGTGACCTGTCCCGGGCGATCCGCCAGGTGCGTCCCCAGCGCGTGGTCTGCCAGTCGCCGGAGCGCAACTGGAGCCGCATCTTCGCCTCGCACCCCGATCACCTGCGGGCGGGCGAGGCGTCGCTGTGCGCCGTGTATCCGGACTCGCGCAACCCGTTCGCCCACCCCGAACTGCTCGCCGCGGGCTTCGAGGAGTGGACGGTCAACGAGCTGTGGATCACTGCGGCACCGCCAGCGCTGAACAACCACTGGGTCGACGTCACCGACACCTTTGACCGCAAGGTGGCCGCCCTGCGCGCCCACGTCAGCCAGACCGAACATGTCGATCTGGAGGCGTTGTTACGCCCGTGGCTCGGCGCCCAGGCGGAAGCGGGCGGGCTCGGACCCGGCCGGCTCGCCGAGACGTTTCAGGTGATGAGCACCGTCTAGCGTGTCCGAGAGCTCGCCCTTTGCCCCGCCAACTCCGGCGCGGCGCGTACCCCGTGACGAGGCGGGCCGCGGCAGGCAGCGCGGCACGCCGCTCCGCTCTCACGCTGCTCTCAGCGACACTCAGTAGCCTGGCAGGGGATGACTGGGACGGCCGGACGCGATTCGGCCCAGCGCACTGCCGCGCCGGACCCCCGACCGCGGCCGCGTAAGCTCGTTTTCATCGTCGTTCTGACGTTGATCGCCGGCCTGCTCAGCGCCGCTCTCGCCAGCCCGATCGTGCTCGGCGCAGGGTTCGCGGCGAAGGCAGTGAGCGACGACTTCGAGAACCTGCCCACCGCGCTGCCCGACCCCATCCTCGGCCGCGACAGCAAGATCCTTGCGGCCGACGGGTCGACCCTCGCGGTGCTCCACGGCAGCGAAAACCGCGTGCCGGTGACGATCGCGCAGGTCGCGCCCATCATGAAGACGGCCATCGTGGACATCGAGGACAGCCGCTTCTACGCCCACCACGGCATCGACTTCAAGGGGTTGGCCCGCGCGGCGGTCGAGGACTCCGGCGGCTCGTTATCGCAGGGCGGCTCGACGATTACCCAGCAGTACGTGAAAAACGTCCTGCTCTACAGCGCCGACTCAGCGCAGGCCGCCAAGGACGCGACGGACAAGTCCATCGCCCGCAAGCTGCGGGAGGCGCGCCTGGCACTGGCCCTCGAGCAGCGGTGGTCCAAGAGCCAGATCCTCGAGGGCTATCTCAACCTCGCGTACTTCGGTCACGCGGCGTACGGCATCGGCGCGGCGGCGGCCCGCTACTTCGGTACGACCGTCGACAAGCTGACCCTTGCGCAGGCCGCGCTGCTCGCCGGCCTCGTGCAGAGCCCTTCCGCCGACGACCCGATCTCGCATCCGCAGGCGGCACGAAAGCGGCGGTCCGAGGTCCTGACCCGGATGCAGGAACTCGGCCACCTCACGGCCGCGCAGGAGCAGGCAGCACTGGCGGCGCCGCTCGGGCTGCATCCGGTGGCTCCCCCCGCGACGGTCGATCCGTGCCCCGGATCGATCGCACCGTTCTACTGCGATTGGGTACGCGGCCAACTGCGCAGCGACACGCGTCTTGGAGCAACGCAGACCGCCCGTGACCAGCGCCTCCTCGAGGGCGGCCTGATCGTTCGCACGACCCTCGACCCGGCCGTGCAGGCGGCGGCGCAGAACGCCGTGGACCAGACGGTCGAGCCGGCCAACTCGATCACCATCGCGGAGGCGATCGTGCAACCCGGTAGCGGCAACGTGCTGGCGATGGCGGTCAACAAGCCCTACGGCACCGGACTCGGCCAGACCACGATCCGGGTGCTCACGACTCCTGCATTGCAGCCGGGCTCGACGTTCAAGGTCTTCACCCTCGCCGCGGCACTGGATCAGGGATTGCCGCTGTCGACGACGTTCTACGCGCCCTCCTGCTACGTCTCGAAGATCTACAAGATCGGGACCAGCAGCGGGCGTACGCCATTGGCGGGTTGCAGCAACGGATTTTCCAACGCCGACCCTGCGGAAGCCGGCAACTACAACATGGTTCGTGGCACCTGGCAGTCGGTGAACACGTACTACATCCAGCTCGAGGAAAAGGTCGGTGTGAAATCGGTGGCCGACATGGCTATTCGACTGGGCATCCCCGCCGGCCGGCTGTCCGACGTCGGCGCCAACAGCGGCTCGCTGACGATCGGCTCCTACGTCGTCAGCCCGCTGGACATGGCGAGCGCCTACGCGACCCTCGCGGCCCGCGGGCTGCGGTGTGAACCCCGCGGGGTGCTTTCCGCCACCACCGGCGACGGCAAGCCGGTCGACCTGACGCCTCCTCCCGCTTGTCAGCAGGTCCTCAATCCGCTGGTGGCTGACCAGGTCACGAGCGTGCTGGAGGGCGTCATCACCAACGGCACGGGATCTCCCAATGCCTCCCTGTACGGCCGTCCCGCTGCCGGCAAGACCGGCACCACCGATGGCTACAGCAGCGCCTGGTTCGTCGGCTACACACCCCAGCTGGCCGCGGCGGTGGAGGCCGGCAACATCTCGGCACCGCACAAGTTCCCGCTGACCAACGTCACGGCCGGCGGGCGCTACTACCAGCATGTCTTCGGGGGCGACATCCCCGCACTCACCTGGTCACGCACGCTCAACGCCGCGCTGATCAACCAGCCCAATGCGACGCTGCCGCCTCCCGCCGGCGGTTAGTGAGTTTCGCCGCCGCCGGCACAGGGGCGCAAAGCGACTTGCGTTCATGACCGCACTGTCACAGGGTGGACAAGAGGACGGCGCCTGAGACTCAGGTTGCCGGCCCCGCACCGACCCGCGGCCCCGAAGAGGGGGCCGGTCCGGACCTGGAGGGGCCTGCTATGGGCGTCCGTTTCACCAATACTGCTGCCGTCAGCAGCGCTTCCGTCGACCGCGAAGCACCCTGTGACGTGCAATCCGCCCGCGACTACCTGGCGACCGAGGCGCTGCGCCCGAGCGAGCTCGGCGCGGTCGGGCTCGAGCTCGAGCGCCACGTCGTCGACCTCGACTCACCCGCTTCCGTCGTGTCGTGGAGGCGGCTGCAAGGCGCCGTCGACGGACTCACGCTCCCCGGCGGCAGCCAGCTGACCATGGAGCCAGGTGGGCAGTTGGAGCTCTCGACCGCGGTCGCGCCCGATGTGGTGGGCGCGGTCGATTCGCTGGTGGCCGACGACGCGGCGCTGCGCCCCGCCCTCGCCGCGGCCAGGCTCGGCCTGCACGCTGCCGGCGTCGATCCCGTACGCAGCCCGGTCCGGGTTCATCCCGGCGACCGCTACGCAGCGATGGCGGAGTATTTCGCCGCCGCCGGCCATGCCGACGATGCCGCGACCATGATGTGTTCGAGCGCCTCGCTGCAGATCAATGTCCAGGCCGGACCGATGAACGGCTGGGCTGAGCGGGTCGCCCAGGTCCATCGCCTCATGCCGCCGCTGCTCGCGCTGTCGGCGTGCAGCCCGCTGCTTCGCGGCGGCGAGCGGGGAGTGCGTTCGGAGCGCGCCGCCATGTGGCAGCGGCTCGATCCGGGACGCTGCGCGCCCTTCATCGGCCACGGCGACCCGGCGGGCGCCTGGGCGGCCTTCGCGCTTGCCGCGCCCGTCATGTTGCTGCGCGACCCGCACACGGGTGCCCGCACTCCCGTTCGCGAGCGCGTCCCGCTCTTCAGCTGGCTCGCCGGCGAGCGGCTCATTGGTGCGCGCAGGCCCACGCTGGCCGATCTGGATCTGCACCTGACGACCCTCTTCCCGCCGGTCCGGCTGCGCGGCTTCCTGGAGCTGCGCCTGCTGGACGCCGTGCCGGCGCGGTGGTGGCCGGGCCTCGCCGCGCTGACCATCGCCGTCCTGGATGACCCGGCGGCCGCCGATCGCGCCGCAGGGGCGGCTGAACCGGTCCACCGACGCACCGCCGACGCCGCCCGGATCGGCATCGGCGACCCGGCCATCGCGTCTGCCGCTCGCGGGGTGGTGTCCGCAGCGCTCACCGCCGTCCCCGCGACGTTGCGGCCCGCAGTCGAAGACTGGGCGGAGCTGCTGGAGCACGGACGTACCCCGGCTGACCTGGTGCTCGATCGGGCGCGCAGCGATGGTCCGCTGGCCTGCCTGACCGCGGCAGAGCTGTGCTGAGCGCCCCTTCCTGCGCCGTCACGGCAGCTTCTGCAGCTCTTGACTCGGCCCGCAGGCGCACCCTCGCCCTGACCGATTTCGACGAGGCCGAGCTGACCCGCCAGCACTCGCCGCTGATGAGCCCGCTGGTCTGGGATCTCGCGCATATCGGCCAGCAGGAGGAGTATTTCCTGATCGGGCGGCTGGCCTGGGGCTCCCCGGCCGGCGACCCCGTCTTCCGGCCTGAGATTGCGGCGCTGTACGACGCGTTCCGCCACCCGCGGGCGAGCCGGATCAGCCTGCCACTGCTGGATTCCAGAGCTTCTCGCCGCTATCTCGCCGAAGTCCGCGAACGGGTGCTTGAGCTGCTCGGTGGGAGCGATCCGCTGGCCGTTGACCCGGGCGCGGCGGGCGCACCGTTCGTCGCCGCTCTCGTGGCGCAACACGAGCTCCAACACGTCGAGACCATGCTGGCGACCCACCAGCTGCGTGAGGGGGCGGCACTGCTGTCGGGCGCGCCGCTGCCGGTCGGGCGCGAGGTGAGCGGCGGGTTCGAAGACTCGGTCCTGATCCCGGCCGGCCCGGCGCTCATCGGAGCCGACGCGACGGCCGCGGCGACGTCGCTGGACAACGAGCGTCCACAACACTGGGTGCAGCTCCGGGCGTATCGGATCGGCCGGGTGCCAGTCACGAATGCGCAGTGGCAGGAGTTCATCGCCGACGGCGGGTACCGCGACGGGCGCTGGTGGTCGCCGGACGGATGGGCTCATTGCGTACGCGAGCAGCTCACCGCGCCGCTCTTCTGGACGCCCGACGAGGCCGGCGGATGGACCCGCCGCCGCTTCGGGGTCACCGAGGCCGTCCCAGCTGCGGAGCCGGTGCAACATGCCTGTTTCTACGAGGCCGAGGCCTACGCCCGCTGGGCCCGGGCGCGGCTGCCGACCGAACAGGAGTGGGAGCAGGCGGCGGCCGGCAGCACGGGCGCGGCCGCGAACCTCGGCGGCGCGGCGCTGCGCCCGGCCCCGGTCGGCGCCTACCCGCAGGGCGCTTCGGCATACGGCGTCGAGCAGCTGCTGGGCGACGTGTGGGAGTGGACGTCGTCCACCCTGCTCCCCTGGCCGGGCTTCCAGCCGATGATCTACGACAACTACTCGGCACCGTTCTTCGGTCCGGACTACCGCGTGCTGCGCGGCGGCTCGTGGGCCACTGACCCGTTCGCCGTCCGCACGTCGTTCCGCAACTGGGACCTGCCGATCCGCCGGCAGATCTTCACTGGCGTGCGACTGGCCTGGGACGCCTGATGTGTCGCCATATCTCGTGGCTGGGGGCACCCCGCACGCTCAGCTCGCTGCTGCTCGAGCCGCAGCACGGGCTGCTACGCCAGTCGTACGCTCCGCGCCGCCAGCAACACGGCCTCATGAACGCCGACGGCTGGGGCGCCGGCTGGTGGTCGCCCGGCGTCGGCGAGCCGGCTCGCTGGCGGGCGGCCCGGCCCTTCTGGGCTGACGCCTCGTTCGCGTCAGTCGCCCCTCACGTGAGGTCGCCGGCGATCATCGCCGCGGTACGCAGCGCGACCGCCGGGATGCCGATGGAGGAGACGGCCGCGGCCCCCTTTTACCGTGGCGGCTGGCTGCTCTCCCACAACGGGCGGGTCGACCGCGCCACCTTGCCACCGCATGCCTGGGCGTCCGCCGAATCCGTCTGCGACAGCGCGGTCCTCGCCGCATGGCTGCTGGAGGAGCCGGCCTCACTCGGCTCCCGGGTACGCGAGGTGGGCGAGCGTGACCCGGGCGCCCGGCTCAACATCCTGGCCGGCGATGGCACCCGGGTGATCGCCACGACCTGGGGCGAGACCCTGTCCGTCCTCGTCACCGGCGGCGGGGTCGTGGTCGCAAGCGAGCCGTACGACGACGACCCTGCCTGGCGTGACATTCCTGACCGAAGCCTGCTCACCGCGACCCCGGACGGGGTCTCGGTCACTGACCTGGGAGAAGCGTGACTGACCACGATCAGCAGATCCGCATCGAGAACCACCTGGCGGCCGACGCCCTTGATGAGGCACTGCGCGCGGACGTACGCGCTGGCCTGACGTCCGAGCCGAAAACCCTGCCGCCGAAGTGGTTTTACGACGAACGCGGCAGCAAGCTCTTCGATGAGATCACCCGGCTGCCCGAGTACTACCCGACGCGTACCGAGCGGGCCATCTTGATAAGGCAAGCGCCGCGCCTCGCCGAACTGACTGCCGCCAGGACACTGGTCGAGCTCGGCTCCGGCACGTCGGAGAAGACCCGGCTCCTGCTCAGCGCCCTGCGCGCCGCCGGCACGCTGCGGGGCTACGTGGGCTTCGACGTCGACGAGGTCACGCTGTCCACGGCCGGCGCGGTGCTGGCCGCCGAGTACCCCGGCCTCGAGGTCACCGGGGTCGTCGGAGATTTCGAGAAACACGTCCCGCTGCTGCGCGACACCGGCCCCGGGCCCCGCCTGATCGCCTTCCTCGGCTCGACCATCGGCAACCTGGAGCCCGGTCCGCGAGCCGCGTTCCTGCGCGACATCCGCGCCGCCTTGCGGCCGGGTGACAGCTTTCTACTCGGCGTCGACCTGGTGAAGGATCCGGCGCGGCTGGTGGCGGCGTACGACGATGCGGCCGAGGTCACCGCCGAGTTCAACCGCAATGTCCTGCGGGTCATCAACGCCGGCCTCGGCGCCGATTTCGATCCCGACGCGTTCGAACACGTGGCGCTCTGGGACGTGGCCCACGAGCGGATCGAGATGCGCCTGCGGGCCCGCCGCGACCTGCGGGTGACCATCCCCGCGCTCGAGGGGCTCGTCGTGCCCTTCGCGAGCGGGGAGCAGATGCGTACCGAGGTCTCCACGAAATTCCGGCGCGGCCCACTGGAGGACGAGTTGGGCGCTTCCGGGCTGAAACCCACCGACTGGTTCATCGATGACGCAGGCGATTTCGCGCTTTCGCTCTCCATGCCGTTACCGTGACCCCATGCCCGAAACAACCCTGGCCCGTCCTGCCTCGCAATACATTGATGTGGACGGGCGGCCGGTTCACTGGGTCGATTTCGGCGGGCCGGAAGGTGCCCCGCTAGCCGTCTGCGTTCACGGCCTCGGCGGGTCCTGGGTGAACTGGATGGCGTTGGCGCCGCTGCTGACCGATCATTACCGGGTCGTGGCGTTCGACCTCGCCGGCAACGGGCGTACCCCCGTCGCCGGGCGCAGCGCCGACATCCGCAGTAACCGGCGACTGCTGGACGGCTTCATCCGGGCCATCTCCGACAAACCGGTCACGCTGATCGGCAACTCGATGGGCGGGTTGCTCAGCATCCTGCAGTCGGCGCGCCGGCCGGAGTCGGTCGAGCGGCTGGTGCTGGTCGACGCTGCGGTGCCGCTGCCGCGTAGCCGAGTCCCGCGCGACCCCCGGTTCATCGCGACGTTCGCCCTGATGGCGGCACCTTTCGCGGGCGAGCGCGTCATGGCCCGCCGCGGCAAGCGCATGACCCCGAAGGCCCTGGTCGCCCAGACCTTGCAGCTGGTCTGCCACGACCCAAGCCGCGTCAACCAGTCGATGCTGCGTGAGAGCGAGTCGCTGGCGGCCGAGCGGGCCGGCAGGCCCGAGCTCGACCGCGCCTTCCTGGCAGCCGCCCGCTCGCTGACGGGTGTGCTGGCGCGCCCGAAGCGTTACGTCGAGGCCATCATGGCGATCAAGCAGCCGACCCTGCTGCTGTTCGGAGCGCATGACCGGCTGGTGCCGCTCGCTGCGGGCCAGGCCGTGGCGGCCCGGCGGCCCGATTGGACCTTCGTGGTCCACCCCGACCTCGGCCACGTGCCGCAGATCGAGGACCCGGCCTGGACCGCCGAGCAGATCCTGGAGTGGGCGCCCCCTCGCCGGCATTGATCCCCGGCCGGGGACGCCCTGCCCCCCGCGGATCTGAGCGGTGCCCAGCGTCCTGCTCATGCTGCGGCTCCCACGACGAATACCGGACTACCTTGAGGCAGTCCGGGGGCTTGCCGCCTTGCAGGATCCCGGCTCCTGGTCGCCGCAACCCAGCAAACCCAGGCCATCGCAAGACACCACGCGAGGCGGGCGACGGCGCAGAGATCGGCAGGCAGGTACATGGGGAGGACGAAGAACACGAGCGCAGCGCCAATCGTCCACTTCGGGAGGGAGCGCCGGCCGATGACGAGATCGATCCCGAGCCCAATCATCAGCGGACCAAGGCCGTAGTAGGACCATACGTAGGGATCCGACGCCACCCGAATGGACAGTGCGACCAGCGGCACAGCAAGCCACGAGCGCTTCCGGGCGACGATGATCCCGGCAGCGATCCCCACGCCGAACTGCAGCGGGCGCAGCCAACGCGACACGTCGCCGTGAATACCGAGCAGATAGGGCACTGAGGCCCGCATCGGAACCAGGCTCAGGCGCCCGAGGGAACTGACCGTGTCCGGGGCGGCCAGCACAAACGGGGCCCACCAAGCGCCGGCGGTGGCGAGGAGCACGACGACCGCCCGCGCCCGCTGCTCTCGCGGCAGGCCCATCAGCAGCGGTGCAGCCACGATTGCCCACGGTTTGGTGGCTGCGGCGAGTCCGAGCAGACCGGCCATCACCCACCACCGCCCGCCCCGCGCGCAAACGAGCATGGCGACGGCGACCGCCGTCAGTGCCACGACGTCATCGAGGTGTCGCCACGCGACAGCGGAGTCCGTCCAGAAACCAACCAGAACGACCCCGCCGACGAGGGCACAGACCCGAATCCGCTGACCGGCTCCGCACAACGCCACGGCCAGGCGTTCGAGTGTCGCAACGATGGCGAGCCCGGCCAGCGCCATCAGGATGGTCAGGAGGAGAGTCGCCCCCGTCGGGGACAGGTAATGCTGCAGGACTGCGAGCGTCACCAGTGGTGGCGGGCCGATCTGCAGCGCGGGATTGGCTGCGTAAAGATGCAGTGGATTGCCGCTGAAAGCTCCATTCGGCTGGGGGAGCTGGACGAGCTGGAATGCACCCGTCTTGAAGAAGAGCCAGTCGCCCATCGGGTGGCTGGCACCCAACTGCAGGTAGCGCGGAACGAAGATGGCGGCCGTCTCCAAGGCCATGAGCAGGTACCGCAGCCTTACCGTGAGTGCCAGCAGCGATCGGACGCGAGACACCAGCTAGAGATCGGACGTTCTCCCCGAAACCTTGACCCGCCGGCCGGCAGATCCTGGAGTGGGCGCGCGCGCAGCTCTGACCAGGGCGGCCTCCGGCAGGTTTGGAGAGCTGATCAGAGCTGGCCGCGCGCCATCAGCTCCACCGGGTCCTGCAGCTCGACGGCGCCCAGGTAACCGCCGGCCAGGTCGATAGCGTCGTGCGCCGCGTAGCCGAGCAGCTGCTGGGAGGCCTTCGGCAGCCCGTGGGCAACGTGGGGCCAGGTCGTCAGGTAGTGGTTCTCTTCGGTACGCAACCAGCCGACCACGTAGCTGACGTGCATCCCGCGGCGCCACTGGTCCGTCGTGGTGTTGGCGCCGCCCCCGTGGATCGTCGACCCGAGGTAGACGACGGCCGAACCCGCCGACATT
The DNA here is from genome assembly GCA_038245655.1 of Mycobacteriales bacterium. Classification (GTDB taxonomy): domain Bacteria; phylum Actinomycetota; class Actinomycetes; order Frankiales; family Frankiaceae; genus DATAZK01. The sequence goes on from JBBRSE010000003.1 coordinate 27,147, forward strand.
TCCGCCGCGACCGGCTCGCCCTCCGCTGCCTGGTGGGAGTGCCCGCGGTGGCTGCCCGGGACGACCAGTGTGGCACCGTTCTGCGCGGTGAAGTCGACCAGTGCGATCATTGACGCGAGCTGCACCGTCGGGTGCGGGTTCGGCAGGTGCACCCAGACCAGCTCGTCACGGTGCAGGTACTGCTCACTGCTTCCCGGCCCGCGGTCGAGCACGTGACCGAGGTTCAGCTGATAGCCCGAACACGCCGGCAGCAGAACCGCGTCGCAGATGCCCAGCAGGGTCGGGTTGGTCACAATCTCGGTGGCGAAAATCCGGGACTTGCCGGCGACTCCCGTGATGTGACGCGTACTCGCGCCGAAAAAGCCAGCCAGCGCGGGGTTCAGGAACTCCCGGGGCGCCGGCGGCTGCGCAAGGAGCGGGTCGAGTTCGGCGTTGAAGCGCGCCAGGGTGTCGGCGTCCAACAGGTCCTCGATGATGACGACGCCGTCAGCCTCGAGCGCCGCCGTGATGGCTTCGGGCGGCGAATCCGCGGCAAAATGCGTGATCGCTGAGCCCATTGCTGAACCTCCGTGCTCGCCGTCAGGAAGCCGGAAGGCCGCCGCCTGCATCCTGCTTGCCGCGCCAGCGCTGGTCAACGAAGAACGCGTCAGGCGCGTTGCCGGACGCATGGTTCACTTTGCGGGGCCATCGCAGCCCACCCTGCGTTGAAGCGACCGGATCCTTACCCCTGAGGCGCGCGGACGGATATCCGGCCGGGCGTCCCATCGAGTCGGTGGCGCCTTACCCGTGTCATTTGGTACGGCTTTCACGGCGGGTCGCGTACCAAATGACAAGGGACGCAGCTCTGACCGAACGGGCAGAGGGCAGCTGCTGACGGAGCCATTCGGTACCCGCATCTGTCCTCAGCGCAGGTGTCCTACTCCCACTCGATCGTGCCCGGCGGCTTCGAGGTGATGTCGTACGCGACCCGGTTGATCCCGGGAACCTCGTTGACGACGCGATTGCTGATGCGCTCCAGCAGCGGATACGGCAGCCGCGCCCAGTCGGCGGTCATCGCATCTTCGCTGGTGACCGCCCGGATGATGATCGGGTGGCCGTACGTACGCTCGTCGCCCATCACGCCGACCGAGCGGACGTCGCCCAGCAGCACCGCGAAGACCTGCCAGATCTCGCGATCGAGTCCGGCCCGGGTGATCTCCTCGCGTACGACCGCGTCGGCCTCACGCAGCAGGGCGAGCCGCTCCGGGGTGATCTCGCCGATGATTCGGACCGCCAGCCCGGGACCGGGGAACGGCTGGCGCCAGACGATCTCGGTGGGCAAGCCGAGTTCCTCACCGACCCGGCGTACCTCGTCCTTGAACAGCATCCGCAACGGCTCGACGAGTGCGAACTGCAGGTCATCGGGCAGCCCGCCGACGTTGTGATGCGACTTGATCTTCGCTGCAGTCGGCGAGCCGGACTCGATCACGTCGGGGTAGAGCGTGCCCTGAACGAGGAAGTCGGCGTCCTGACCGTGGGGACTGTTGGCCTTGATGTCGCGGGCGCTCTCTTCGAACACGCGGATGAACTCGCGGCCGATGATCTTTCGCTTCGTCTCCGGATCCGTGACACCGGCGAGCGCGGAAGCGAACCGATCCGTCGCCTTCACGTGGATCAGATCGACGCCGGTGGAGGCGACGAAGTCTGACTCGACCTGCTCGGCCTCGCCCTTACGCAACAGGCCGTGGTCGACGAAGACGCAGGTCAGCCGGTCACCGATGGCGCGCTGGACGACGGCGGCGGCCACCGCGGAATCCACCCCACCCGACAAGGCACAGATCGCCCGGCCGTGCTCGCCGAGCTGCTCGCGTACCGCAGTCACTGACTCCTCGACGATGTTGACCATGGTCCAGGTCGGGCGGCAGCCGGCGGCCCGCAGGAAATGAGCAAGCAGCTTCAGCCCCTCTTCGGTGTGAATCACCTCGGGATGGAACTGGACGCCGTAGAGCCCGCGCGACGGGTTTTCGAAGGCCGCGACGGGGGTCGACGGGGTCGACGCGGTCACCATGAAGCCGTCGGGTGCCTCGACGACGGTGTCGCCGTGAGACATCCAGACCTGCTGCTCGGACGGCATTTCCGCGAACAGGACCCCGGAACGGGCGACCGACAGCCGGGTGGCTCCGTACTCGGCGATACCGGTCGGCTCGACCCGTCCACCCAGCGCGGACGCCATCACCTGGTGGCCGTAGCAGATGCCGAGCACCGGTACTCCGGCCGTAAACAGGTCGGCATCGACGGCGGGCGCACCCGGCGAATACACCGATTTGGGGCCACCCGAAAGGATGATCGCCTTCGGCTTGCGGGCGAGCAGTTCCTCGACCGTCGAGGTGAAAGGAACGATCTCTGAATAGACGTGGCATTCGCGCACGCGACGCGCGATCAGCTGCGCGTATTGGGCGCCGAAATCGACGACGAGAACGGGGTCTGAATGGGTATCTGTGTGGGCGTCAGGCTGCGCCATGACACGACCCTACGCACGCGGCGCGCCGCCGGGGTTCAGGCCGGCGGTGAACCTTCGCCGGACGCCGCGGGATCGGGGAAGCGGGGCAGCTTGCGCCGCTCGGGCTCGCCGCGCTCGTGGCGCACCAGGTCGATCGTCTTGCGCCGATCCGGGACCTGATCGCCCCCAGGCGCGCTCGAGTCGCCGCCCGTGCGGCGATCGTCATCAGCTGCGTCAGCCATGTCCGCCTATCGGCGAGCTCAGTCGGCCCCTTGAGGCTTTTGGGTGTTCTTGACCGCAGACAGGATATCCGCCCGAACGGCTTTGGCCGATTCGCTGTGCCCGGCGAGCGCCTGCAATTCCGAACCGGCCCGGATCGCCGCCCGGGCACCCCAGATCTCGAACGACCGGTGGACCGAACGCTTGTTGATGCTGGTCAGGTCGGCCGGAATGCCAGCGATTCGTTCGGCGATGGTGAGGACTTCGTGTTCGAGCGCCTCCGGGGCGTAAGCCCGATTGGCGAAGCCGATACGCGCTGCCTCCTCGCCGGTGATCGGATCGCCGGTGAGCATGAGCTCCATCGCGCGGCGCATGCCGAGCAAAGGGGTGTGGTACTGCCAGTCGGGTGGGCTTGCCACCCGCACGACCGGGTAGCTGATCGCGGCATCGCTAGCGACATAGACCAGGTCGCAGGCGGATGCGAGCTCGGTGCCCCCAGCAATCGCGTAGCCGTGGACCTGGGCGATCACCGGATGCGCAAGGTCCCAGACCGAGAACCACGTGTCGGTCACCTGCCGCGCCCACTGCCCATCGCCGGGCGCCGAGTAGATCGGCGAGCCCTCCAGCAGCGATCCCGACCGCAGGTCGTAGCCGGCGGAAAAGCACGGTCCGGAGCCGCGGATGATGCTGACCCGGACCTCGCGGTCATTGTCGGCGCGGCGCAGTTCGCTGAGCAGCTCGACCCGCATCAGCGCCGAAATGGCGTTGCGCTTGCTGGCCCGGTCGAGCGTGATCCGGTGGACATAGGGCGCCGGGGTGTCGACCGAGATGGTGTCGTACGCGGGCAGGTCGCTCATGCCAGCGCTCCTGCCGCTGCGGTGCGCGGTGTCAAGCCGGCCAGGCCGGCCAGCAGCGTCAGCGCCTCCGGCTGCTCGGTCGAAATGATGAGCCCGGTGACACCCGGTCCCGATACGCCCGCCTCCCACTGGCGACGAATGCGATCGGGCGAGCCGGCGAGGGTCGTCTGCTCCAGGTACGCGTCGGGTACGGCGGCGACCGCCTCCTGCTGACGACCGGCACGCCAAAGCTCGCCGATCCGGTCCGCCTCGGCGGGAAACCCGCGGCGGGCCATCGCGTCGCGGTGGTAGTTGTGTGACTGGCTGCCCATGCCGCCGACATACATCGCGGTCAGCGGCTTCGCCGCGTCGAGGACCCCCCGAACGTCGTCGGTCAACACCACGGTCAGGCCGCCGAACACATCGAACGCATCCGAGCCCGCGGCCGGCCCGTCCGCGCGATGCGCGCGGCCATCGGCCAGCGGACCCGCGTAGTCATCCGTCCCCGCCGGCCCGAGGCCCATCGGAAGCCAGCCGTCAGCCAGCTCGGCCGCCAGGGCGACGTTGCGCGCGCCGCCGGCGGCGATCCAGACCGGGATCCGGGCTTCGGCGTGAAGGATCGAACGCAGCGGCTTGCCCTGCCCGAGCGCGCCCGGCCCGCGGTAGGGCAGCGAGATCTCCGGGCCTTCGTACGCGACCGGCCCTTCGCGATCGAGGGCCTGGCGCAGGATCATCACGTAGTCGCGCAGCCGCTGGTTGGGGTTGCCCCACGGCTGGCCGTACCAGCCCTCCACCACCTGCGGGCCGGAGACCCCGAGGCCCAGGATCACCCGTCCGCCGCCGGCGAGCGCATCGATCGTCAAGGCCGCCATCGCCAGCGCCGTCGGCGGACGCGCCGCCACCTGGGCGATGGCCGTACCCAACTTGATGTGACTGGTGACGGCCGCGAGGTAGGCCAGCGGGGTGAGCGCTTCGGCTCCGTATGCCTCCGCAGACCAGACCGAGTGGTAGCCGAGCGCCTCCGCCTGCTGAACGAGCGCGACCGGCAGTTCGAGCCTGGCGGCGCGGTAGATCTCGAGCCGCAGGGCGAGCTGGCGGGCCGGTGCCGAAGTTGCTGCCATGGGCTGATCGTGCCGGGCGGCTTCGCGGCGGCGAGCGGCGGGGTGTCTGCGCCGGCCGCCGGCCGCCAGCTCCCCGCGTCAGTGCCCCGGAGTGAGGATCGGGTGCAGCTGAGGGGACTCCCCCGTGACCGCGATGCCCGCCAGGTGTCCGTGCGCATCCACGTAACCGCCGGCGGCAATCGTCCTCGGCGACTCGTTGGGCGCAACCAGCACGCGAAAGAGCTGCAGCCGTGCCTGCCGATGCCCGGCGCTGTCTTCTTCGAAGACGATGCGGTAATCGGCGGCCCGCGAGTCATCCAACTTCCCGGCCAGCAGCACGCCAGCGATCCCCGCGTCGATGAGACCGATGGCATCGGGCGCCCCGGCGCGCCGGCCCCCGGCGACCCCGGTGGTGGGCCGGGTCCAGTAATGCGAATGCTCCTGGCCGCGCGGTGGCTCCGCCGGCGCCTCCTTCACCGGGTCCCCGGATTCGACGGCCAGCTCCGGTACGTAAGCACCGCCGCCCGCCATGATGTGCAGCTCGGACAACAGCTCCGGAGCAAAGGTGCTGCCCTCCGGGTAGGCCGCCCCCGCCACACCCCCGACGGCGACCGCGACCTTTTCCCACCCGGCGGCCCGGCGGCCGTATTCAGTCGTACCGAATCGCACCGCCAGCTCGTGCCAGTCACCGGCCGCGCTCGGGGTCTCCTGGGTGGAGACCAGCAGCTGGCCGTCACGACCCCGCGCGGTTTGCACCACGACTGAATACGCCCGCCCGTCCGGGCCGGTGATCTGGCCGTTGGCCGGCAAGCCAAGCTGCTGCATCACCCCGCAGCTGCGCAGATCAGCAAGCACGCCCGAGGCCAGTGACACGCTGGACGCCAGCTCCCAACGTCCCGTTTCCATCCGCTGACGCATCACTGGCGTTCCATAGCTGACGGCATCGAAAGCGGCCGACGCATGCTGCCAGGCCGACGCCGCCGAAGCCTCCGCGAGGGCAAGCGCCCGGGCACTCGCCTGCCTTTGAATGTTGATCAGGTCTGCCTCGGGATCGGAGAGCAGCCGGGAATCCGGGTCCTGCGGAACGAGCGTCGGCTGGGCCAGCAACCGCCGGTTGAGCTCCAGCGCCGCAGCGTCGAGGTGGCCGGCGCGGATCACGGCGGCGAGCGCATCAGCTCGGGCGCGCTGCAAAGCCGCGGCCAACGTCCCCAGTGCCGACGCGAGTGCCTGACAGAGGTCAGCAGCCACGCGAAGCCGCCGCGCCTGCTCCTGCGCTGCGCGGATGAACTGCGCACTCGCCGGGCTGACCCACAGCCCGGCCTCCAGCCGGCTTTCGAGGGCATCAAGTCTCCCGGCCTGCGCCCGCAACGAGCCGACGGCGGAGCTGGCGGCCAGCCCTTGTCGGGATAGCGCAGCCGGGTCGGCAGCCTGCAGAGCCGGGCTGAGGCGCAGCTCAACGAGTGCCAGCTGCCTCATCGGCTGGCGCCCGGCACGGCAACGGTGTCGACCGTCCGGTAGGCGTCGCGAGCGACCGCCAGCGCGCGGCCGAGGTCCGACACGCCATCAGCCGCCGCGTCGAGCGTTTGCTCCAACAACCTGGCGGCCCGGCTCAGCGCATCAGCGCACCCGGCGTCTCCCGCCGCCTGCCAGCCGGAGCCCGCCAGCAGGTCACCCACTCCGGAACGGACCGACGCGCTCACCGCGCCTGCCGCACCGGCAGCGTCACCTAGCGCGGTGGGGACCACCCTGATACCGCCCGCGGACAGCTCTTCTGCCATTCCCCGGTTCTACCGGTCGAGGCGCCGTCCGGCAGGTTATCCACAGGAGCGGAGCCCGCGCGGATACGTCACACCGGGATGGAGATGCCGACGCCGCCGCGGGTGTCGCCGCCGAAGCGATCGAGCTCGCCCTGCAGGTCAAGCGGCCCGATGACCGAGCTCTTCGCCAGATCGGACGCCTCCAGCAAGTCGGCCGGGATCAGCCAGACGACCTCGAACTCCAGCCCGTCTGGGTCCTTCGCGTAGAGGCTCTTGGTGGTGCCGTGATCCGACGCGCCGACGAGCGCGCCCGCGGCCGAGAGTCGCTGCGCGGTCTGCTGTAACTCGCCGAGCGTGTCGACCTCCCACGCCAGGTGGTAGAGCCCCACCTGACCGCGCCCCGCCTGCGACGGGCTCGCCCCGGCCCCGATCCCGAAGAGCCCGAGATCGTGGTCGTTGGTCGATCCGGACGCCTGCAGGAAGGCGGCGCCGCCGAACTGCGGATTCGCCTCCACGAGGTTCACCGGGGTGAAACCCATGATCTCAGTGTAGAAGGCGACGCTACGAGCCACGTCACTCACGTACACAACGGCATGATTCAGGCGAGTCACCGGCACGGCGGCCTCCACAAGCTGATCCGGACCGTTCCGGATGCTACTGACGTAATAGTTGAAGCTTCAATTGCATTCCCCGGCCCATGGGTCACGCGCCCGCCGCAGCACCCGGGCTGGCCCCGAAGTCGCGGGCGAGCGCCACCGAACCCTCCGCGTAACCCTGGGCGACCGCGCGCACCCGCCAGCGACCGCCCCGGCGGTAGATCTCAACGGCGACCAGGGCGCGCTCGGCGCCCAGCGGGGGGACCACGAAGCGCACCGGCCGGCCGCCGGCGCGGGGAGTGCCGACGACCACTTCGAGCCCCTCGACAGCCCCGAAGGTGACGTCCGGAGCGCTGTCGTCCAGGGCTGCGGTGACCAGCACCCTTGACAGCTGGGCGGGCGCGCCCGCGAGATCGAGCAGCAGCCGGTCACGCTGGCCGCGCTCCGTGCGGTCCCGGCCCACGTAATGCACCGCGCTGTCCGGGCGCTGCGGGCGGGCGCGGTCGACAAGCGGCTCGTCGCGGTAGGCCCGGCCGTCGTCCCCGATGAGCAACGCGGCCACCTGCAGGTCGGCGCCGGCCGCCGCGCTCCACATGAGATCGATCAGGAGCGGCGCCGTCTCGAGTTCGGTATTGGCCCCCTTCACCAGCTCGACGGCCACCGCCGGCTGCCCACTCTCACCGGCCCGCATCAGCGAGACCGGCAGCGGGCTGGACTCCGCGACGGTCGGGCCGACCTCCCATTTCTCATCGACGACGGCGGAAGCGGAGGCCGGCGCGTCCGCGGGAGCCGGAGCCGCCGCCGACTGGCCGGCCGGACGGCGCCGCGCGGGGCGGGCGGCGACCAGGAGCCGGTCGAGCAGCTCACCGGATTCCGGACGCTCGGCGGGCTCATACGTCACGGCAGCGTCGACGAGCTCCGACAACACCGGTGAGAGTCGGGCGCGATCGATGTAGGGCGGCTGGTTGAGGACACGCCAGAACACGGTCTGGATCTGCCCGGTGCCGTATGGCTGGGTGCCACTCGCCGCGTACGCGACCAGGCACCCCCACGCGAAGACGTCCGAGGCCGGGGTCGCCTCACCGGTGAGCAACTGCTCGGGCGTGATCCAGCCTGGGGAGCCGATCACCATGCCGACCTGGGTCATCGGCGTCGCGTCCACGGCGGTCGCGATGCCGAAATCGATCACCTTGGGGCCGGATTCGGAGCAGATCACGTTGGCCGGCTTGAGGTCTCGATGGACCACGTCCTCCGCATGGATGGCCACCAGCGATTCGGCCAGCCCGGCGGCCAGCGCGATCTGGGCCTCCGGCGCGAGCGGGCCGGCCCGGTCGACGAGGCAGTCCAGCGGCTCGCCCTCGACGAACTCGGTCGCCATCCAGGGGGCGTCGGCCTCGGTGTCGAAGTCGAGCAGGCGAGCGGTGAACGCGCTCGACACCCGAAAGCAGGACTGCACTTCGCGGCGAAAGCGGGCCCGAAAGGATTGGTCCTGGGCCAGCTCGGGACGTACCAGCTTCAGCGCCACCTGCCCGCGCCGGCCCTCCGCCAGGTAGACGACACCCATCCCGCCCGCGCCGAGGCGAGCGAGCAGGCGGTAGCGGCCTACCCGCGCCGGATCAGCGGAGTGCAGCGGCTCGACCACGCGCCTATCCTGCCCGCAATCCCCGGCCGCGCCTATGCCCTGGCCGGGTGGAGCACCGCGATCGCCGGGAGTGTCAGCGGCCCATTCCCACGGACTGCGCACGCTGCAGCGACTTGCCTTCGGTCTGCAGCGACGGCGCGACCATCATTTCGGCCTTCTGGAACTCCTTCAGGGTCGCGTAGCCGGTCGTGGCCATCGAGGTGCGCAGCGCCCCGAACAGGTTCATCGTCCCGTCGTTGATCTCGGCCGGGCCGATGAGGATCTCCTTCAGGGTGCCCGCCGTGGTCGTCTTGACCCGGGTGCCGCGCGGCAGGTCGGGGTGGAAGGTCGCCATGCCCCAGTGGTAGCCGCGGCCGGGCGCCTCGATGGCCCGCGAGAGCGGCGAACCGATCATGACCGCGTCAGCGCCGCAGACGATCGCCTTGGCGATGTCGCCGCCGGTGCGCATGCCGCCGTCGGCGATGATGTGGACATAACGACCGCCCGACTCGTCGAGGTAGCGCATGCGTGCGCCGGCAGCATCAGCGATCGCCGTCGCCATCGGGACGCCGACGCCGAGCACGCCACGAGTCGTGCAGGCCTGGCCCGGTCCGACGCCGACCAGCAGGCCGGCCGCGCCCGTACGCATGAGGTGCAGAGCGGTCGAGAACGACGCGCAGCCCCCGACGATCACCGGCACGTCGAGGTCACCGATGAAACGCTTGAGGTTCAGCGGCTCCGCGCGGCTCGAAACATGTTCGGCGCTGACAACCGTGCCCTGGATGACGAACAGGTCGACCCCGGCCTCCAGCACCGCCGGGGAGAACTGCTTGACCCGCTGGGGGGTGAGGCTGGCGGCGGTGGTGACCCCCGCGTCCTTGATCTGCTGGATCCGCTGACCGATCAGCTCGGGCTTGATCGGCTCGGCGTAGAGCTCCTGCATCCGCTTGGTGGCGGTCGCGTTGTCCAGCTGGGAGATCTCTTCCAGGATCGGGTCGGGGTCGGCGTATCGGGTCCAGAGGCCCTCGAGGTTCAGGACGCCGACGCCGCCCAGCTTGCCGATCTCGATCGCTGTGCGGGGCGACACGACCCCGTCCATCGCCGATGCCAGTAAGGGCAGCTGAAAACGGAATGCGTCGATGTCCCAGGTGATCGACACATCCTCGGGATCGCGCGTACGCCGAGACGGGACAATCGCCACGTCATCGAAGCCGTATGCCCTCCGGCCGCTCTTACCGATCCCGATTTCGACCTCTGCCATAGCCCTTAGCCCTTGCCCTTCGCCGGTGATGCCGCGCCGCGACCGCTGTAAAAGCAGGAAAGGCCGCCGCCCTATGAGGGGACAGCGGCCTGCGAAGTCCACAGTACCGCCGGACACTGGGCCTGCGGCGGATGGCGCGCGTACGGTGGGTCACGTGCCGCAAGAGCCGCTCGACCCCTTCGCGGGCGATCCGCAGGACCCGGCTGCCCAGCTGCCCAGGCCTGACTCAGACGAGGATTCCGAGCTTCCGCTGAGTCCGTTGGAGCGCGAGGAGTTAGTGACCGACCTCGCCGACCTCGAAGGCTTTCGCGCGCTACTGGAGCCGCGTGACGTGCTTGGGATCGTGATCGAGTGTGAAGACTGCGGCGATCGCCATTACATGGACTGGGACCTTGTCGTGGGCAACCTGCGGAGCCTGCTGGCCGTCGGACGCACCCGCATCCACGAGCCGGCTTACGCCCCGGATGCCACCCGCTATGTCAGCTGGGAGTACGCCCGGGGTTACTCGGATGCCGTCCTAGAGGCAGCCGACGACTTCGACGCCGCTCACGAAGCCGACGACTGAAAGTCGGCCCGAGGGCAGCGCGGCGCAGGTGACAGCTCAGCTAGCGGCTGGGGTGACGGCTCAGGTAACGAAGCCGCGCCGGAAGCCGTAGGCCACGGCCTGCGCCCGGTCGCTTACGCCAAGCTTGCGAAACAGCCGGCGGGCATGTGTCTTGACGGTGTCCTCGGACAGGAAGAGCGAGCGTCCGATCTCCGCGTTCGACTTGCCCTGCGACATCCCGCGCAGCACCTGAAGTTCTCGCTCGGTCAGGCCTCCCGCGGGGTCGGTGACCCGGCCACCCACCGCACGCTCGTTGATCGCCCGGCGTAGCGAAGGTTCGAGCAGGTCACGACCATCTAGTGCACTCGCCACGGCGGCACACAACTCCTCTCGGCTGACATCTTTATGCAGATATCCAGTGGCCCCGTTTGCGATAGCAGTCGCGACGCTTTCGCGGTCGTCCGCGGCGGTCAGCATGATGACGCGCGCCTGGGGGTGGTCACGTACCAGGCGGCGGGTGGTCTCCAGACCGCCGATGCCGGGCATCTGAACGTCCATCAGCACCAGGTCAGGGCGCTCGAGCCCGTAGCGGGCGAGCACTTCCTCGCCGCTCGCCGCCGTTTCCACCCGGGCCACGCCCGGAACGGACTGCACGAACTGCTTGAGTCCCTCACGGACAATGCGGTGATCGTCGCAGATCATTACGGTCGTCACAGCGTCCTCCCAGCATGCACATCACGAGCTAGCGCGGGGTCCTCATCGGCTGGGCCGAAGCGAAGGTGAGCGGAGGCCGACTGCAACAGAACCGTCGCGCCGAGAAGTTCGATACGAGTCCCCCAGCGACGCATCGCCGCGCCGGGCTCATCCGGCCAGGCGGGATGGTCGCCGATCGCCACGACATCAATGGACAGGCCGCCCGGGCCGAACGCCGCGCACACCTCGGCGGCGTCAGCACCGCGCGAGATCAGATCGGCGAGACCGGCCTGGACAAAGCGGTACGCCACCGCGCACCGCTCGCGGGGGATCTGCAGAAATCCGTCTTGAACAGCCTCAACCGTCTGCAACTGCACCGGAATGCGGGTGCCTGCGCACAGCGCTTCGAGCGCCACCCGCAAACCGCGACCCGAGCGCGTACGCGATTGAACCGAACTCAGCAGCCCGCGCCCGTCTGCCAGCGCCGCTTGCAGGCTCTCGCGTACGGCGTCGAGCCAGGGTAGCGGTCCGTCGGGCCAGGTCGTGGTCGCTAGATCCAGCAGGTAACGCGCAGCGACGAGCGACTGGACGAGGCTGTCGTGCAGCTCGCCGGCGAGGTCGGCGCGATCGCTTTCCTCGAGGTCGAACCAGGCGCGCGAGGTGGACTCGACGTCGGTCGCAGCACCAACGCCGCGACTGGACATGCTGAGAGCGAGCAGGTCAGCGATGGTGCCCAGCGGATCCGGAGCGACGGTCGTCCACGCCGCCGGCAGGCCGCCTGGCTCAGGCTCGATGGAGAGCACGGCAATGACGGCGTCGCGGGAGCGTACGGGCAGTTCAAGGGGCGCCTGGGAGTCAAGGCCGATGATCTCGGGCGCGCCGCGCCTGACGCGCGGCTTGGGGATGGCGGCACGTGTCGAGCAGGCTTCGAGCAGGACGACGTCGGCGCGCAGCGCCTGACCGAGCAGCGTGAGCACGGCGGGAACGCTGTCACGTCCGCCGGAGGCGAGCATTCGGGCGGCCACGCCACAGAACGCTGCAGGGTCGACGTGGATGTCGGTCCCGTCGTAGCTGCTGCCTTCCACAGGACCCCCATCGGCTGATGTCCCGTTCAGGTGAACCTGTGATGGATCACGTTTTGTCGCCTAAAACGCCCACTGGCCCCGGACCCGCAGGAAGCGGGTCCGGGGCCAGCCGGGATCGGTCAGTTACAGGCTAGAAGCCTGGGCCGTGCGAGTGACCGTGACCGCCGTGGCCGGCGTGGCTGTCCTCGTCGTCGGCCGGTCGGTCGGCAACCAGCGTCTCGGTGGTCAGCAGCAGCGACGCGATCGACGCCGCATTTGCCACCGCAGAGCGGGTGACCTTGACCGGGTCGACGATGCCGAGTGCGAGCAGGTCGCCGTAGAGCCCGGTCGACGCGTCAAGACCGGAACCCGGGGGCATCTCCGCCACCTTGGCAGCGGCGACGGAACCCTCGAGGCCGGCGTTGATCGCGATGCGACGGCACGGCTCGGTCAGCGCGCGGCGCACCAGCTTGACGCCGGAGAGCTCGTCGCCGGTGAAGCCGAGGCCGTCATCGAGAACCGTGGCGGCGTGCACCAGTGCAGACCCACCACCGGGCACGATGCCCTCTTCGATCGCCGCGCGAGTAGCGGAGATCGCGTCCTCGACCCGGTGCTTGCGCTCCTTGAGCTCGACCTCGGTGTAAGCACCGACGCGGATCACGCCAACGCCACCGGCCAGCTTCGCGAGCCGCTCCTGCAGCTTCTCGCGGTCCCAGTCGGAGTCGGTGTCCTCGATCTCGCGGCGGATCTGGCGCACGCGGTCGTTAACCTCGTCCGGCTTGCCACCACCGTCGACGACCGTGGTGGTCTCCTTGTCGACGACGATGCGGCGGGCAGTGCCCAGCACCTCGATGCCGACCGAATCGAGCTTCAGACCAACGTCAGCCGACACCACCTGAGCGCCGGTCAGGATCGCGAGGTCCTGCAGCATCGCCTTGCGGCGGTCGCCGAAACCGGGCGCCTTGACCGCGGCGACGCGCAGCGTCTTGCGGATCGTGTTGACCACCAGGGTCGACAGCGCCTCGCCGTCAACATCCTCGGCGATGATCAGCAGCGGCTTGCCGGCCTGCACGAGCTTCTCGAGCAGCGGGAGCAGGTCGCCGATCGCGCTGATCTTGCCGCTCGTGATGAGCAGGTAGGCGTCGTCAAGGACCGCCTCCATGCGCTCCGCGTCCGTCACGAAGTACGGCGAGATGTAGCCCTTGTCGAACTGCATGCCCTCGGTCAGCTCGAGCTCGACGCCGGTGGTCTGCGACTCCTCGACGGTGATGACGCCGTCCTTGCCGACCTTGTCGAACGCGTCAGCGATGAGGCCACCGAGCTCGGTGTCCTGGGCGCTGATCGAGGCGACGTGAGCGATGTCCTTGCGCTCGGAGATCTCCGTCGCGCGGCCTCGCAGCACCTCAGAGACGGCCTCGACGGCCGCGTCGATGCCACGCTTCAGCCCGAGCGGGCTGGCGCCACTGGCGACATTGCGCAGGCCCTCGTGAACCATCGCCTGAGCGAGGACCGTGGCCGTGGTCGTACCGTCGCCGGCGACGTCGTTGGTCTTGGTGGCGACCTCTTTGGCGAGCTGGGCGCCCATGTTTTCGTAGGGGTCGTCGAGCTCAACCTCACGAGCGATCGTGACGCCATCGTTAGTGATGGTCGGAGCACCGAACTTCTTGTCGAGGACGACGTTGCGGCCCTTGGGGCCGAGCGTCACCTTGACGGCGTCTGCAAGCGCGTTAACCCCGCGCTCGAGCGCCTGACGGGCATCCCCGCCGAACGCCAACATCTTGGCCATGTGTGTTCTTGCCTCTCACGCAATCCGCCCCGGGGCGGTGTGCAAGGTCTGCACCTGGCGCCCGGGGCGGATCAGCAGTTTGTGAACGAACGCTGAAAACAGCGAAAACCGAACTTCCTGCGTACTTACTTGTCAAGCACCGCGAGCACGTCGCGGCCGGAGAGGATGAGGTACTCCTCGCCGTTGTACTTGACCTCGGTGCCTCCGTACTTGCTGTACAGGACGGTGTCACCAACCTTGACGTCGAGGGGGATGCGCTTCGTGCCCTCGTCGTCCCAGCGGCCCTCGCCCACAGCGAGCACGAGGCCCTCCTGCGGCTTCTCCTTGGCGGTGTCGGGAATGACAATTCCCGAAGCCGTTACCTGCTCGCCCTCACCGGGCTGGACAACAATTCGGTCCTCTAGCGGACGAATGTTGACCTTGGTGGCGGTCGCCATGCTGCCCTCCCAAAATCAATTGAATGCGAGAGAGCGACCGTAGATCTGCCGTCGCGGGTAAGCAGCGACGGTCGCTAGCACTCTCAGGTGCTGAGTGCCAACTTACGCACCCGTAACGAGCGGCGTCAAGGAACCGGCAACTACCGCACCCGCTCGAACGGCCACGAGAAGGGGGGCCGTGCCAGCAGTGCGTTCGGCGGGTCGGGAAGCTCAGTCCCGGTTTCTTGGGCGATGATCACGACGCGATCGGCGCTGCGATAGATCTGCGCTTCGGGCGGTGCGTGGCGGGCGGCCCAGGCAAGCAGGGCCTCAAGTTGGTCCGGCGCCGAGCGGGCCTCCCACATCACCCACGTCATTGCGGGGAGCCGGCTTTGCGGACGGCGTCGACCGCGAGACCCGGATCTGCCCCCAACTCCAGCGGGCTCGCCGCCACCCCCGCCTCCACCTGCAGCCAGCCGAGGGCCGCGACCATGGCGCCGTTGTCCGTGCACAAGCCGGGGCGCGGGATGCGCAAGCGAAGCCCGGCCGCGGCCGCTCGGTCAGCGGCCAGCGCGCGCAGGCGCGAGTTCGCCGCCACCCCGCCGCCGATCACGAGCGTGTCGAGCCCTCTGCGGCGGCAGGCGGTCACGGCCTTCGCGGTCAACACGTCCGCCACTGCTTCCTGAAAGCTCGCCGCGACGTCCGCGATCGGCACCGGCTCGCCGCTGCGCCGGCGCGACTCGACCCAGCGGGCCACCGCCGTCTTCAGGCCGCTGAAGGAGAAATCCAGGCTGCCGTCGCCAGCTTTGCCGCGGGGGAAGTCGATGCTCGCCGAGCCACCGGCCGCCGCCCGGTCGATCTCCGGGCCGCCCGGAAACGCCATCCCGAGCAATCGCGCGACCTTGTCGTACGCCTCGCCCGCGGCGTCATCGACCGTCGCCCCGAGGATCTCGATCTCCTGATGAGCCAAGTCGCGCACCGCCAGCAGCGACGAGTGGCCGCCGGACACCAGCAGCGCGATGCACTCCTGCGGCAGCGGGCCGGACTCCAGCGTGTCGACCGCAACATGCGCGGCCAGGTGGTGCACGCCGTAGAGCGGGACACCGAGCCCGAGCGCGTACGCCTTCGCCGCGGCCACCCCCACCATCAGCGGACCGGAAAGGCCTGGCCCCGCCGTCACCGCGACAGCATCGATCTCCCCAGGACGTACGCCGGCCGCCGCCAAAGCTCGGTGAACCGTCGGCACCAGCGCCTCGACGTGGGCCCGGGCCGCCACCTCCGGGACGACTCCGCCGAAGCGCGCGTGTTCCTCGATCGAGGTGGCGAGCGCGTCGGCGAGCAGGCGGCCATCGCGCACGATGCCGAGCCCGGTCTCGTCGCACGAAGTCTCGAAGCCCAGCACGGTCGTCATCGGGTCACCCCCGTCGCCGCGCCCCGCAGCGACAAGGCCATCACGACCGCGTCGACCCCCGACGGCTGGTAGTAGCCGCGGCGTACCCCGCGCTGGGTGAACCCCAACGTCTCGTACAGCTCCCGGGCTGCCATGTTGTCGGCCCGGACCTCCAGCCAGCAGATCTCGGCTTTGCAGGCCATCGCCTTATCGAGCAGGGCGTGCATGAGCCGGCGGCCGATCCCGGCGCGCTGAGCTGACCCGTGCACCCCGACGGTCTGGATGTACGCGTCAGGCCCGGTCGCAGCGAGACCGCCGTAGCCCAGTGGTTCTCCGGCTGCCAGCGCCACGAGGTAGTAGGAATCCGGCCCCGCAAGCTCGGACCAGAACATCTCCGAGCTCCACGCCTCCTCGCCGAACAGCTCGCGCTCCATCCGATCGATGGCGGGCAGGTGCCACCAGCGCATGCGCACGAGCTCGACAGCACGGCCAGGGTGTAGCTCTCGGGTCTTGGCCATCACGCGGCGCTTCGCGGGGTCGCATCGGGTCGGCGCAGATAGAGCGGGACGAGCGGTCCGGACGTACTTTCCAGCCGACCGGCCACAGCGGCGCAGCGCTGAATCAGGACCGCCGGATCGGGGTAGCTGGCCCCATCCGGGCCCAGGGAGTCGGCGAAGTGCGTCGCGTAAAGCTCGGCGCCGGCCCCGGTCACCCTGGGCGTCTGCCCTGGCTCGGCGGTGAGATCGGCGGCGAGGGTCGCCGGAAGCGTGACGTCGGGGCCGGCCACCCGCCGGCCGTCCGCGTAACGGGCCCAGTAGACCTCGCGCCGTCGGGCGTCGGTGACGACGGTGACGGTGCCCTGGCTGCCTGGCGCGACGCATCCGTCGAGCGAGCACATTCCGTGCGCCGGGATGCTCAGCGCGTCAGCGAGCGATGCTGCGGTGACGATTCCGACGCGCAGGCTGGTGTACGGCCCGGGACCCACCCCGACGACGACTGCGCCGAGGTCCGCCGGCTCGCGCTCGATGTCCTGCAGGGCCGCCGCGATCAGCGGCGTCAGCAGCTCGCCGCACCGCCGCGGATCGATGACCTGCTGGCGGGCGCGCTCCGTCACGCTTCCGGCACAGACCTCGGCCAGGACGACGGTGCATGCCGGGGTCGACGTGTCGATCCCCAACACCAGCACCGTTCAAGCCTACGGAAAGCTCTCTGCCGTGTCGGCGCCACTGCCAGCGGGACCCAGGTGACGCCGAGCCACTGGCACCGGCGGCTGGCGTGCTCAAAGGCCGGCGATGCGCCCGGCCCAGTCGCCGCCCACGGGGTGCAGCACGGCCGTACGCGGGTCGGCGTCACCCTGGACAACCACGTCGTCACCGCGGGTCAGTTCGATCCGGAGGTGGGCGTCGGTCAGGCCTTCCACGAGCCCGGCGCCCCACTCCACGACGACGACCGCAGTCTCGAGGTCGGTATCGAGATCGAGGTCGTCCACCTCGAGCCGGCCATGAAGGCGGTAGGCGTCGACATGGACGAGCGTCAGCCGACCCCCGCCGTGGATACGAGCGATCACGAAGGTGGGAGACGTCACCGGGCCCAGGGCGCCGAGACCCCGGGCCAGGCCCTGCACCAGAACGGTCTTGCCGGCGCCGAGCGGGCCGTCGAGCACAATGAGGTCACCGGCGCTAACGATGCCGGCGAGGCGGTCGCCGAGCGCGCGGGTGTCCTCCGGCGTGGCAAGAGTGATCATCCGGGCAAACCGTCGGCGAGCTCGCGGGCGAGGCCCAAGTCATCCCGCAGGGCCTGCATCGGCGCGCCGTTCGGACCGTGGCGAAGCGCCCCCGAGGGGTGGTACGTGGCGACCAGCCGCCGCCCACCCGACGTGAGTACGCACCGGCGGAGCTCTCGCAGGACGAGCTTGGTCTTCGGTGTGTGGGCTGCCCCATCCCACAACCCAGCGACCGCCGTCAACCCCAGCGCCACGACGACGGCGGGGTCGATCAGCGCAATCTGACGATCAAGCCAGCCTCGACAGTTGGTGGTCTCTGCGGGCAGCGGTCGCCGGTTGCCGGGCGGCCGGCACTTCAGCATGTTGAGCACCGCGACCCCGGTGCGCGGCAGCCCTGCGTCGGTGAGGGCCAGGTCCAGCGCCTGCCCCGCTCGGCCCACGAAAGGGCGGCCGGTCGCGTCCTCCTGCGCGCCCGGTGCCTCACCCACCAGCAGCACGCGGGCACCCGGCGGGTAGTCGCCGACCACGACATTGCTGCGGGCGGCGGCTAACTCGGCGCACGACCTGCAGCTCGCGACCCGCTCGGCGAGCGCCAGCCACTCGCTCACGAGACCCGGGACATCAGCCGCCGCAGCTGATCGGTGACGGCATCAGGCGCTTCCATCATCACCATGTGGCCCGATCCAGGGACCTCGACGAGCTCGGCGTCCGGGAGCGCGTCAGAGACGATCCGGCTGTGCCTCGGCGGGGTCAGCACGTCATTTTCGCCGACCACGATCACGGTCGGAACGGTCTTCAGCGGACTGAGCGCCGCCGTCCGGTCGTGGGTGACGAACGTCGGCAGAAAAGCCGCCATCGTCTCCAGCTTCATCGGCGCCTGCATGCGGGCCATCGCGGCGTGGGCACCCGCTGGGGCCTCAGGCCCGAAGGCGATCTGCGCGTTGATGAGCCGGGCCAGGTCAGAGTCGGAGGCCCGGAGCCGTTCAGCGCGCCGGTGGAGGGGAGCCGCGCGCGGTGCGTACGAAAGCAGCCGGCCCATCGGGGCCGCCATCGCTGCCGGAAGGCCGAGCGAGACCTGCCCCATGCCACCGCTGCTGGTGCCGACCAGCGCGACCGCCACGATCCGGTCACCGAAGAGTTCGGGACGCTGCTCGGCGAGCGCCATGATCGTCATCCCGCCCATGCTGTGGCCTACCAGCACGACCGGCCCCTGGGGGACGCGCTGCCGAAGCACTTCCGCGAGGTCGCGTCCGAGTTGCTCGATGGTGTCGTCCTGCGCGGGACCAGGCGTCGAGCCGCCATGGCCACGCTGGTCGTAGAGCACCAGGCGCGCCCCGCCGCCGCGCAGGTCACGTACTTGGGCCGCCCAGCAATCGGACGTGACCGTGTAGCCGTGGACGAAGACGACCGTGAGACCGGCGTCTGGCGGTCCCGCTTCGAACCCGGCCAGCAAGACGTCAGCGCCGCCAGGCGAGCTGCACGCGATCCGTTCCTCGCGCGTCGTGTCCAAGGTCGGGAGCTGCGCTGACGAGCCCCGGGGACGTACGCGCCGGCGAACCAGCCGGCGCTCGGCCAGCACGCCCGCGACCACACCGGCCGCCGCGGCAGCGGCCGCCCCTGCGGCGCCTCCCGCAGAGCGATCCGCAGCCCTGCGAAGGCTCACCCGACACCTCCCACCGGTAGGCCGACGTAGCGACGCGGGACCCGGGGCCCTACCCGGGTGACGATCTCGTAATTGATGGTGCCGATTGCGTCTGCCCAGTCCTGCGCCGTCGGCTCGCCGCGGTGTCCCGGGCCGAACAGGACGACCTCGTCGCCCGCGCTGACGGGGTCATCGCCCGCGTCGATCACCAACTGGTCCATGCACACGGTTCCGGCGATGGATCGGCGACGACCCGCGAGCAGCACCTGACCGAGATTCGTCGCGTGGCGCGGCACGCCGTCGGCGTAGCCGGCTGGAACGAGCGCGAGTGTCGCCTCGCTGGCGGTGTGGTAGCGGTGGCCGTACGAGACGCCGCTGCCCGCCGGCACCCGCTTGGTGAGAGCGACCTCGGCACGAAGCGTCATCGCGGGCTCCAGGCCAAGCTCGTCGGCGTGCCCCACCTCCGGCCCCGGGGACAGCCCGTAGATGGCGATTCCAGGCCGTACCAGATCGAAGTGGGCATCCGGGGTCGCCAGCGTCGCGGCCGAGTTGGCGAGGTGGCGCACCTGTGGATGCCAGCCGCGCTGCTCGGCGACGGCGAGCGCCTCGCGGTAGCGCACCAGTTGGGCGCGGACCGTGGGATGACCAGGCGAATCCGCGATGGCGAAGTGGCTCCAGACACCGACCGGCTCGACGGTCCCTTCCGCGGCGGCGGCGAGTGCGGCGTCCACCACCTCGGGCCAGGTGTCGGCCGTCGCGCCGGCCCGATGCAGGCCGGTGTCGACGTCGAGGTGCAGGCGCGCCGGCCGGCCGGCGGCAACCGCGGCCTCGCGTACCTGCTGCACCATCCACGTCGCGCTCGCCGACAGATCGATCCCGGCGGCAACAGCGGGCGCCAAGTCGTCGCCCGGACCCGCAAGCCACGCGAGAATGGGCACGTCGATGCCGGCCGCCCGCAGCGCGAGGGCCTCGGCCGGTTTCGCGGCGCCGAGCCACTGCGCGCCCGCCTCGAGCGCAGCCTGGGCGCAGGGCAGCATTCCGTGTCCGTAGCCATCGGCTTTGACGACGGCCATGACCGCCGCAGGTCCGGCGCGGCGCACGAGTTCCGCGGTCGACCGCCGTACCGCATCGAGATTGATCACGGCCTCGACGCTGGTCAAGAGCCCTCCCCCTTACCGCCGCCGGATCGGGCCACAGCCCACGCCAACGGCAGCGACGCTAGCAAGTCCAGCGCCACCAGAGGCGGTCCGTCGCGCTCGACCGACAGCTGCGCGGCGATGCCGTGCAGCCACGCGCCGACGCTCCCGGCGTCCTTGGGGGAAAGGCCGCTCGCGAGCAGCGCCCCCGCGATGCCGGAGAGCACGTCGCCGCTGCCCGCCGCCGCCAGCCAGCCGGTGCCGGTGCCATTGACCCGCGCGCTGCCGTCCGGATCGACGACGAGGGTGGTCGAGCCCTTCAGCAACACGGTTGCCCGCAGGTCGGCGGCGGCCCGCTGGACGGCGGCGAGCCGGTCTGCCGCCAGTTGCGCTTTCACGTCCTGCGGCTCGCTGCGCACGAGCCGGGCGAACTCCCCCTCGTGCGGTGTCAGCAGGGTCACCTGGCCGCGCTCTGCCCGCTCGTGGAGCCATTCGCGATGGTGGGCGACCACCGTCAGCCCGTCGGCGTCCACCAGCACCGGTACGTCGGCACCCAGCACGGCGCGTACGACCGTCGCGGCCAGTTCGTCGGTCCCGAGCCCCGGACCCACAACCCACGCCTGCACCCGCCCGGCAGCGAGCACCGCCTCCCCGTCCCCCGGCGCCACCTCCATGGCCACCACGTCTGGGAAGCGCTGGCGTACGAGCTCGACCGGGTGGGCGGTCCCGGCAAACCGCAGGTAGCCCGCTCCTCCGCGGCGCGCCCCACCCGTACACAGGACCGCGGCGCCCGGATACGCCTCGCTGCCGGCCGTGATCCCGAGTACGCCCCGGGTGTATTTCGAGGACTCCACGCCAGGGTCGGGCAGCAGACCGGCGACGTCCGAGGCCTCCAACTGCTCGAGGTCCGGCGCGGGCAGCGAGAGTCCGATGTCGACAAGTTCGACCTCGCCCGCGTAGTCGGCGCCGGGGAGTACGAGCAGGCCGGGCTTGAGCGTTCCGAAGGTGACGGTGGCGGACGCGCGTACCGCATCGCCTTCGACGGCGCCGGTGTCCGCGTCGACCCCACTCGGTATATCGACGGCGAGCGTGCGATCGCGCGGCGCCATGCGGGCCACCCGCGCGGCGGCTTCGCGCAGACCTCCGCGACCCCCGATGCCGAGCATGCCGTCGATGACCAGATCCGCGCCGGCCAGCAGCGCTTCGTCGCTCTCGTCGCCAGCCGCGCGGATACGCGCGCCCGCCCGCCGGGCCGCCGCGAGTCCGGCTTCGTGGTGCTTGGACGCCACGGTCAGCACCGTCACGGCTGCCCCGCGCCGTGCCAGCGACGCCGCCGCGTAGAGCGCGTCACCGCCGTTGTCACCGCTGCCGGCGAGCACGGCCACCCGGGCGCCGTACACCGAGCCCAGCCGGCGCATCGCGGCGGCGGCCAGCCCGGCCGCAGCGCGCTGCATGAGGACGCCGGACGGCAGCTCAGTCATCCGCTCCTGCTCGGCGGCCCGGACAGCGGAGACGTGGTGTGCGCGGCGCATGAGAAGAGCTTCCCCCTTACGGGCGTATCAGCTTTCGAGGATGACGATCGCGACAGCCATCCCCCCGTCATGGCTGAGCGACACGTGCCAGCTCGTCGCGCCGCACGCTGCGGCAGCCTGCGCCACGGTCCCCGTGAAATCCAGGCGCGGCGAACCGTCAGCAGCCGAGCGGACCACCGCATCGTGCCAGCTCAATCCCGCCGGAGCGCCCAGCGCCTTCGCCACCGCCTCCTTTGCCGCGAACCGGGCCGCAAGTCGCTCGGGACGCTCAACCGCCAGCTCGGAGGCGGTGAACAGGCGCTGCGCGAGGCTCGGAGTGCGCTCGAGCGAGGCGGTGAAGCGGTTGACGTCGACGATGTCGACCCCGAGCCCGACAATCACGTCAGCTCACAAGAGCTCACTCGACAGTGACCGACTTGGCCAGGTTGCGCGGCTGGTCGACGTCGAGGCCGCGGGCCAGCGCGAGCTCGCAGGCAAACACCTGCAGCGGCAGCGTGGTGACGAGCGGTGCCAGCAGAGTCGGCGTGTGAGGCACCCGGATCAGGTCGGTGGCGTACGGAACGACGCTCTCGTCACCCTCCTCGGCGATCACGATCGTGCGGGCGCCGCGGGCGCGTACCTCCTGGATGTTGCTCAGCACCTTGTCGTGCAGCACCGAACGGCCGCGCGGTGACGGCACGATCACCACGACGGGAGTGCCCTCCTCGATCAGGGCGATGGGACCGTGTTTCAGCTCACCGGCGGCGAAGCCCTCCGCATGCATGTACGCCAGTTCCTTGAGCTTCAGCGCGCCTTCGAGCGCCACCGGATAACCGACGTGGCGGCCGAGGAAGAGCACCACCTTGGCCCCGGACAGCTCGCGGGCGAGAACGCGTACCGGCTCGATGGTGTTGAGCGTGCGCTGCACGAGCGCCGGCATGCCCTGCAGCTGCTCGACGAGTCCGATGACTTCGTCATCCCAGGCAATGCCGCGCACCTGCGCCAGGAAAAGACCGACGAGCAGGCAGGCCGCCACCTGCCCGAGAAAGGTCTTGGTGGCTGCCACTCCGACCTCGGGACCGCAGCGGGTGTAGAGCACCGCGTCGGACTCACGCGGGATAGCCGAGCCGACCGAATTGCAGACCGCGAGCACCATGGCGGACTGCTCGCGAGCGTGTTTGACCGCCATCAGCGTGTCGAGGGTCTCACCGCTCTGGCTGATCGCGATGACCAGCGTGCCGCGGTCGAGCACCGGGTCGCGGTAGCGGAATTCGCTGGCGAGCTCGACCTCGCAGGGCAGCCGGGTCCAGTGTTCGATGGCGTACTTGGCGATCATCCCGGCGTGATACGCGGTGCCGCAGGCGACGATGAAGACCTTGTCGACGTCGCGCAGCTCCTGCGGATCGAGACGAAGCTCGTCCAGCTCAATCTGGCCCGCGGGCGAGAGCCTCCCGCGCAGCGTGTCGGCGAGAGCCTGGGGCTGCTCGCTGATCTCCTTGAGCATGAAGTACGGGAAGCCGCCCTTCTCCGCAGCGCTCGCGTCCCAGTCGACGTGGAACGGCCGGCCCTCCACGGGCTTGCCGGCGAAGTCGGTGATGATGACCCCGTCGGCCCGCAGTTCGACCACCTGGTCCTGCCCGATCTCGAGCGCGTCTCGAGTGTGGGCGATGAACGCCGAGACGTCACTGGCCAGGAACGACTCCCCGTCGCCGAGCCCCACGACGAGCGGCGAATTGCGGCGCGCCGCCACGACCATGTCGGGCTCCCGGGTCGAGGTCACGACCAGCGTGAACGCCCCCCGCAGCTCCCGGCAGACCAGCCGCAGCGCGTCAGCCACCGTCGTGGCCGGGTCCTTCAGCCGCTCCTCCAGCAGGTGCGCGACGATCTCGGTGTCGGTGTCGCTCGTCATGACGTGACCACGGCGCTCCAGCTCGAGGCGCAGCTGCGCGAAGTTCTCGATGATCCCGTTGTGAACGACGGCCAGGGTGCCGGTGCAGTCGACATGGGGGTGGGCATTTGCGTCAGTGGGACCGCCGTGGGTCGCCCACCGGGTGTGGCCCATCCCGGTCGTACCGGTCCAGGGCTGCCCGTCGTCCGCGAGCGCCTTCTCCAGATTGGCGAGCTTGCCCGCTTTGCGCTCGACCCGCAACGCCCCGCCGTCGACGACCGCGACCCCGGCAGAGTCGTAGCCGCGGTATTCCAGCCGGCGCAGCCCGTCCATGGTGACCTCGAGCGCGCTCTGGCGACCCACGTAGCCCACGATGCCGCACACACCGCCAGCCTAAGCGGACTCGCCGCATTCGCCCCGCAGGCGACCCCCCGCCCGTTCAAGATCAACGCTGCAATGATCATGACTTGAGGCCTGTTTCGGCCACGAAACCATGATCATTGAAGCGTTGATCTTGTTATTGGGAGGAGACGACGGCGGCGATCCGTTCCGCGCAGGAGCGGGCCAGCTCGGGGGTGGTCGCCTCGACCATGACGCGGACCAGCGGCTCGGTGCCCGACGCGCGCAGCAGGACGCGACCCGCGTCACCAAGAGCTGCCGACACCGCGTCGGCCTCAGCGACAACGGCCGGGTGGCTCGCCAAAGTCCGGTCGGCCCGCACGTTGATCAGCACCTGGGGCAGCCGGGTCATGACGCCCGCCAGTTCGGCGAGTGGCGCGCCGGTGGCCGCCAGGCGCTCCAGGAGTACGAGTGCGGTCAGCAGTCCGTCGCCGGTCGTGGCGTGTTCGGCGAAGACGACGTGGCCGCTCTGCTCCCCGCCGAGCGTGAAGCCGCCGGCGCGCATCGCCTCGAGGACGTAACGGTCACCGACCGCGGTCTCGTGGACGGTGATTCCCGCGGCGGACATGGCGTGACGGAAGCCCAGGTTGCTCATGACGGTCGCGACGACCGTGTCTTCGGCGAGCCCCCCACGCTCGCGCAGGGCGAGCGCCGAAATGGCCAGGATCTGGTCGCCGTCGACGAGCTTGCCGCCGCCGTCGACGGCCAGGCAGCGGTCCGCGTCACCGTCGTGAGCAATGCCGGCGTCGGCCGCGTGAGCGACGACGGCAGCCTGCAGGGCCTCGGTCGCCGTCGCGCCGCAGCCATCATTGATATGCAGGCCGTCACCGTCGGCGCCGATCGAGATGACCTCGGCGCCGGCCTCGCGCAGCACCCGAGGCGCCAATTGCGACGCAGCACCCTGCGCGCAGTCGACGACGACGCGCAGTCCGGCAAGCGGCGTCTTCAGGACGCTCAGCAGATGCCGTACGTAGCCCTCGACCAGGCCGGCCGGACCAGGAGCGTCGTGGCGTAGCCGCCCGACCCCTGCGCCGGTGGGCCGATTCGGGGCAGGGTCGCGTACGAACGCCTCGATCCGGTCCTCGACCTCGTCCGGCAGCTTGAAGCCGCCGCTGCCGAAGATCTTGATGCCGTTGTCAGGCATCGGGTTGTGGCTCGCCGACAGGACAATGCCCAGCGCGGCGCCGCTGGCGGCAACCGCGTGGGCCACGGCAGGGGTCGGCACCACGCCAAGCTGAACGACGTCAGCACCGGCACTCGCCAGCCCAGCCGAGACCGCAGCCTCCAGGAACTCACCCGACGGGCGGGTGTCACGACCCACCACGACCAGCGGCCGCGCCGAGCCGATCACGTGAACGGCACCCACGCCAACGGCCATGGCCAGCTCTGGCGTCAGATCGACATTGGCCAGGCCGCGCACTCCGTCGGTGCCGAAAAGCCGGCCCACTAGGGCCGGCCCGCGGCCGAAATCACCGCTTGCTGTACTGCGGTGCCTTGCGGGCTTTCTTCAGGCCGTACTTCTTACGCTCCTTGACCCGGGCGTCGCGGGTGAGGAAGCCGGCCTTCTTCAGGGCCGGGCGGTGTTCCTCTTCGATCGAGATCAGGGCGCGGGCGATGCCGAGGCGCAGCGCGCCGGCCTGGCCGGAGGTGCCGCCGCCGCGAAGGGTCGCGAAGACGTCGTAGTTCTCGGCGAGCTCCAGCGTCTTCAGCGGCTCGGCCACGATCTGCTGATGCACCTTGTTGGGGAAGTACTCACCCAGCGTGCGGTTGTTGAGCTTCCACTGCCCGGTGCCGGGCAGCAGTCGTACCCGGACGACCGCTTCCTTGCGGCGCCCGGTCGCCCGGGTTGCGCCCGAGGCGTCGGTGACGACAGCCACTGATGACTCCTTCTCGGCCCTGGGCCGAACTGTGACGACCGGCCGGCGGCCGACGTATTACGAGCGCCTTACTGGGCGACCTGAGTGATCTCGAACTCCACCGGCTGCTGAGCCTGGTGCGGATGGTTGGGCCCGGCATACACCTTCAACTTGGTCCCCATCTGACGACCGAGCTTGGTGTGCGGGAGCATGCCCTTGACGGCCTTCTCGATGATGAGCTGCGGGCGGGTGGCCAGCAGGTCGGCGAACGAGCGGGTCTTCAGGCCTCCCGGGAAACCCGAGTGGTGGTGGTACACCGTCTTCTCGGACTTGGTGCCTGTGAGGACGACCTTCTCGGCGTTGATGACGATCACGAAGTCACCGGTGTCGATGTGCGGCGCGAAGTACGCCTTGTGCTTGCCGCGCAGGAGCACGGCGGCCTGGGTGGCAAGACGCCCGAGCACCACGTCCGTGGCGTCGATGACGTGCCAGGTGCGCTGGACATCGGCGGACTTGGGCTGGTACGTGCGCACGTCAGGGCCTTCTTCGGATGCGGGAAATACTTCTCGGGACACGGATTCAACTGGCAGCCGGTGCCTGGATTTGCTGAAGCACAGCCCGCAGACACGGCAACGACCCTCGACTTTACCTGATCGAGACGCCCGGTCCGGCGCCCGGCCGGGCCGTTAGCCCTGACCTGCGACCTGACCGGAAATGGGCAGCGTGCGCAGGCGCCGGGTGGTGCTCGCGCGCGCCGCCAACTCCGCATCCGGCGGGTAGCGGACCTCCTCCAGGCAGAGCCCGTGAGCAGCCACCACCGGCACCCCGGAATCGCGTACGCCGGCCGCGAGCACCCGACCCGGCCAGCCCAGATCGCGCCGGCCTTCCCCCACCGCAAGCAGCGCACCCACCAGCGCCCGCACCATCGAATGGCAGAAGGCGTCTGCCTCCACCGTCGCCACGAGTACCCCCTCGGCGTCACGCGCCCAGTCGAGGCGGAGCAGCCGCCGGATGGAGGTCGCACCCTCGCGTTTCTTGCAGTATGCGAGGAAATCGTGCTCGCCGAGCAGCCCCTCGGCAGCGGCATTCATCGCGTCGATGTCCAGGGTGCGGCGCCAGGCCAACGTGTCCCGGCGGCGCAGCGGATCAGGGATCCGGCCATCACACACGCGGTAGCTGTAGCGCCGGGACAGAGCTCCGAAGCGGGCGTCGAACCCTTCGGCGGCCACGCGTACAGCCGCCACTCGGATGTCGGGCGGGAGTTCGGTGTTGAGCCAGCGCAGCACCGGGAGCGCGGTGACGTCGGCGTGCGCCACCTGGCCTCGGGCGTGCACTCCCGCGTCGGTACGCCCGGCAACCGTGACAGCGGGCGGCGAGGCTAGCCGCAGCACCCGCATCAGCGCCCGCTCAAGCTCCTCCGCAACGGTGCGCTGGCCCGGCTGGCGTGCCCAGCCCGCGAAGTCCGTGCCGTCGTACGCCAGGTCGATACGGACGCGCTGCAACGGCGCGACGGGCGCGGGAACCGAGAAATGGCCGCCTCCGGATTCTGGAAGCGACCATTTCTCGGTGTTGTCAGTGCCGGACGTCAGTTGTCGCCTTCGGACTTGGGGGCCTCGATCTCGCCGCCCTCGTCGGGCAGCCCACCCGACGCGGTTTCCTCGACCTCAGCCGTGTCGACGACCTCAGCCGTGTCGACAACCTCAGCCGTGTCAGCCTCGTCAGCGGCCAGCGCGCTCGCCGCCGTCGGCGACTCGCCCGCAAGCTCTTCGGACACCTCACGGGTACGACCACTCAGCGGGCGGCGGCCGGCGAACCGGCTGCCGCGCGCCTGCTCGGCCTCGCCAACAACCGACTGCGCTGCGGTGACGCCCTCGACCAGCTCGATGCGTGCCATGGGAGCGTTGTCCCCGGCGCGCGGTCCGAGCTTGGTGATGCGGGTGTAGCCGCCGTGACGCTCCCCATAGCGGGGACCGATCTCGGTGAACAGGTGATGGACGACCGACTTGTCCTTCACCACCCGCAGCACCCGCCGCCGGGCAGCCAGGTCGCCCCGCTTGGCGGACGTGACCAGCTTCTCGGCAAGCGGGCGAAGCCGCTTGGCCTTGGCGACCGTGGTGGTGATCCCGCCGTGCTCGAACAGCGCCGTGGCAAGGTTGGCCAGGATCAGCCGCTCGTGGGCGGGGCTGCCCCCCAGGCGGGGGCCCTTGGTGGGCGTTGGCACGGGATCTCCTTGGAGGTTACGACCTGCCGGCTGCTAGGCAGCCGGAGGCCGGCGGGATACGGGGTTAGAACTGCTCGGTCTCGGTGAAGGCGTTGCCATCGTCGGCGGCGGGCTCGAGGCCGGTGGAGAACCCCGGGCCGTAAGACTCGGTGCCATACGTGTCGACGGCGATCCGCGGGTCGAAGCCGGGAGGGCTGTCCTTCAGGGCCAGGCCCATGCCGGAAAGCTTGCCCTTGACCTCGTCGATCGACTTCTGGCCGAAGTTGCGGATGTCGAGCAGATCGGCCTCGCTGCGACCAACGAGCTCGCCGATGCTGTGGATGCCCTCACGCTTCAGGCAGTTGTAGGAGCGGACGGTGAGGTCCATCTCCTCGATCGGCAGCGCCAGGTCGGCAGCGAGCGCGGCGTCGGCCGGGGACGGGCCGATGTCGACACCCTCGGCCTCGACGTTGAGCTCCTGCGCCAGCCCGAAGAGTCCGACCAGGGTGTGGCCGGCGCTCGCCATGGCGTCGCGCGGGGTCATCGAGCGCTTGGTCTCGACGTCGACGACGAGCCGGTCGAAGTCGGTGCGCTGCTCGACGCGAGTGGCCTCGACCTTGTAGGTGACCTTAAGGACCGGAGAGTAGATCGAATCGACCGGGATGCGGCCGATCTCCTGACCGACCTGCTTGTTCTGTACGGCGGAGACGTAGCCACGGCCACGCTCGACGGTCAGCTCGATCTCAAGCTTGCCCTTGTCGTTCAGGGTGGCGAGGTGCAGGTCGGGGTTGTGAACCTCGACACCGGCCGGCGGCGCGATGTCGGCCGCTGTGACGACGCCGGGACCCTGCTTGCGCAGGTACATCACGGTCGGCTCATCGTTGTCGGAGCTCACGACGAGCTCCTTCAGGTTCAGGATGACCTCGGTGACGTCTTCCTTGACACCGGGAACCGTCGAGAACTCGTGCAGCACGCCGTCGATGCGGATGCTCGTGACGGCAGCACCCGGGATGGACGACATGAGCGTGCGGCGCAGGGAATTGCCGAGGGTGTAGCCGAAGCCCGGCTCGAGCGGCTCGATCACGAACCGGGAGCGGAACTCGTCAACGCCCTCTTCGGCGAGGGTGGGACGCTGTGCGATCAGCACGATGGAGCCTCCTGTGTCTTCAGGCGACCGCTATTTGACGCCTGATGTGTGCCGCCGGGCGAACCTGGCGGCGAGCCCGGGCCGGATCTCTTTCCCCGGCCCGGGGTGCTGCATTTACTTCGAGTAAAGCTCGACGATCAGCTGCTCCTGGACCGGGGTGTCAATGGCGCCCCGCTCCGGAAGGGAGTGCACGAGGGCGCGCATCGTCGGCGAGATGACCTCGAGCCAGGCCGGGCTGGTACGGCTGCCGGCGAGCTCCCGCGCGATGACGAACGGGGTGAGCTCCTGACTTTTCGGACGGATCTCGACGATGTCGCTCGCGGACACCCGGTAGCTCGGGATGTCGACCTTCTTGCCGTTCACCAGGACGTGGCCGTGGCGCACGATCTGGCGAGCAGCGTCGCGGGACGATGCGAACTGGGCCCGGTAAACGACGTTGTCGAGGCGCGACTCGAGGATGCGCAGCAGCTCGTCACCGGTCTTACCGGAACGGCGGTTGGCTTCGTCGTAGTAGCCGCGGAACTGCTTCTCGAGGATTCCGTAGATACGCGCGCACTTCTGCTTCTCGCGCTTCTGCAGCAGGTACTCGCTGTCCTTTGTGCGGCCGCGACCGTGCTCACCCGGGGGGTAAGGACGGATCTCGATCGGGCACTTCGGCGTCTCGCACTTGCTGCCCTTGAGGAAGAGCTTCATCTTCTCGCGACGGCAACGCTTGCAGTCAGGTCCGGTGTAACGGGCCATTACTTGGTCTCCTGTCCCTTTCTCGTCGCCATCAGACCCGGCGCCGCTTGGGCGGGCGGCATCCGTTGTGAGGGACAGGGGTTACGTCCTGGATCGCGCCGACCTCGAGGCCCGTCGCCTGCAGGCTGCGGATGGCGGTCTCGCGGCCGGAGCCGGGACCCTTCACGAAGACGTCGACCTTGCGCATGCCGTGTTCCATGGCCTTGCGCGCCGCGTTTTCTGCCGCCATCTGCGCGGCGAACGGGGTCGACTTGCGAGAACCCTTGAAACCGACGTGGCCGGCCGACGCCCAAGCGATCACCGCACCGTTGGGGTCGGTGATCGAGACGATCGTGTTGTTGAAGGTGCTCTTGATGTGGGCGTGGCCGTGAGCGATGTTCTTTCGCTCCTTGCGTCGGACCTTCTTGACGCCGGCGCCTGCTCGCTTCTGCGGGGGCATCCGTTACTTCTTTCCTGGCTTCTTCTTGCCGGCGATGGCGCGGCGCGGGCCCTTACGGGTGCGGGCGTTCGTGTGGGTTCGCTGCGCGTGGACCGGCAGCCCGCGGCGGTGACGGATGCCCTGGTAGCAGCCGATCTCCACCTTGAGGCGAATGTCCGCCGCCACCTCGCGGCGAAGGTCACCTTCGGTCTTGTAGGTGGCTTCAATCCATCCGCGAAGGCGCAGGAGATCCTCGTCGGAAAGGTCGCGGACGCGAGTGTCGGGGTCGATCCCGGTCTGCGCCAAGGTCTCCTTGGCCCGGGTACGGCCGATGCCGTAGATGTAGGTGAGGGCGATCTCCAGCCGCTTCTCGCGCGGCAGGTCAACGCCTACAAGACGTGCCATATGTGGGCAGGGCTCCTTCTGGTGCTCGCGGAGGTCTTGACCCGTTCCGTCCCCACCTGCCCGGTGGGGCCCCGGCCTCCGACCGGGGGTGGCCAGCCGCTTGATGGATCTGGTGGAGCGGTGCGGCTGGTGGAACGCGTTCGAGGTGATCACGCCACCTGAGCTAACTCGTGCGAGCTAGCCCTGACGCTGCTTGTGACGCAGGTTTTCGCAGATGACCATGACCCGACCGTGACGGCGGATCACCTTGCACTTGTCGCAAATCTTCTTGACGCTGGGCTGAACCTTCACGGCTGCGTTACTCCCTTGCATGCGCAGCCGGCAATTGAATGCCGCCCGAACGCCTGCTCGTTGTCTTTAAGCGGGTCTTACTTGTAGCGGTAGACGATGCGTCCGCGAGACAGGTCATACGGCGAGAGCTCCACGACGACCCGGTCCTCAGGAAGGATACGGATGTAGTGCTGGCGCATCTTGCCGCTGATGTGTGCGAGAACCTTGTGACCGTTTTGCAGCTCCACGCGAAACATCGCGTTAGGCAGCGGCTCGACGACCTTGCCCTCGATCTCGATTGCCCCGTCTTTTTTCGGCATGTCCTCCGCGATCCTGGTAATGCTGCTGACAATTCTCTTGAACGATCTTGCTGACCGGCGCTAGCGCCCCTGCTCAGCAGGGGTAGCCCGCGCGTACGCACGCAAGAAACCCGACCGGGCGGCCGACATGCCACTGTACGCCAGATTGGTGGATCCGCCCAGCTGACCGGCGACGCCCGGGCAAGCGAAGGTCGGCCAGCTGACTGTCGGCTGTTTTTCACACGAAACGGCAACAAAAATCGCCTCGGTGCCGTCTCATTAGGCAACTGATCTTCACCACCGGGAGGAAGCCATGAGCGACGACAGCGACATCTGGGGAGCCGACGGAGCCGACGATGCCGACAGCGGCGATGACGTCAGCGTGAGCACCATCGACGACAGCGCGGCCGGGCTGTGGAGCTCGAGTGACACGTCGGGCACCGACTCGAGCGACACCTCAGGCGACACGTTCACCGCCGCCGAGCTCGACACCAATGCCGACGGCACCATCGACACCATCGCGGTGGACACCACCGGCGACGGCGTGGCCGACGCCCAGGGGACTGACGTGGACGGCGACGGCCGGATCGACGAGGTGAGCGTCGACACCAATGCCGACGGATGGGCTGACTACACCGCGGTCGACACCGACGGCGACGGCACCGCAGACGTGGTGGTCGGCGACAGCGACTCCGACGGACAGGCTGACTGGGCCGCCTTCAACGCCTAGGCAGGCGGGCGGTGACGCGGGTCGCCGGAGCCGGACGGGTGCGCCCAGCGCTGGATCTGCCGCGCAGCGATCGCCGCACCCCATGGCCCGGCGACCCACAGCCACCACGGGTACATCGCGCCTCCGGTGGCAGCGACGATGCCCCAGATCACGATCAGCATCAGGTTGACCGACAGGAAGCTGCCCCAGATGACCCTGCCGAGCACGGGGTATTGCCCGGGAGGGCGCGAAAGCTCGACGCCGCGCCGATCGGCCCGGGCCCGCCGGCGCAGCTCCCGCGGATCCGCCGTGGACTTGTGTTTGATCAAATCGGCTGGCTGATCGGCCAGCGAGGGCAGATCGGTGGTCAGCTTCTGCAGGTCGCCGATCGTCTTCGCCGCGTACACCCCGCCCAGCCGCTCATCGAGCTCGTCGAGAGTCAGGCGACCGGCCGTCGCATGCCGGCCTAGCTGGCTCGCCACCAGCTCACGGTCGACGTCTGACGCGCGAAGCAGCGGATTCTGGTTAGTCACAGTCCCTCGCTCATGGCGCGTTCAGCCGGCGGCGGCGTGTTCGATCGGCTGGCCCGCCTTTACCCCGAGCGCCGCGAGCTTGGCGACCCCGCCGTCAAAGGCCGTCAGCACCCAGGGACCTTCTTCGGTGATCGCGACGGTGTGCTCCCAGTGGGCCGCCCACTTGCCGTCGGCGGTGACCACTGTCCACTCGTCGGCGAGGACTCGGGTGTCCGGGGTCGCCAGCGTGACCATCGGCTCCACCGCGAGCGCGAGCCCCTTGACGAGTCGCTGGCCCCGGCCGGGGCGCCCGTAGTTGAGCAGGTGGGGTGCCTGATGCATGGCGGTGCCGATGCCATGACCGCCGTAGTTGTCCACGATTCCGTATTCACCGAACGGTCCGGTGTGACGGCGTACCTCAGCCTCGACCGCATGGCTGATGTCGGTGAGCCGCCCGCCGAGCTGCGCTGCCGCGAGACCCGCCCACAGTGACGCCTCGCAGACCCGGGAGAGTTCCAGAGCCTCCGGCGCGACCTCTCCGACCGGCACGGTGATCGCGGAGTCGCCGTGCCAGCCGTCGAGGATCGCCCCGCAGTCGATGGACAGCAGGTCACCCTCGCGCAGCACGCGCGAGCCGGGGATCCCGTGAACGACCTCGTCGTTCACCGAGGCGCAGATGCTGCCGCAAAAGCCGGGCTGGCCGCCGTAGCCGCCGTAATTGAGAAAGGAGGGGATGGCGCCCTCACCGCGGATCGAGCTCTCGGCGAGCTCATCGAGCTCCTTGGTGCGCAGGCCCGGACGCACGGCGGCGCGCAGCTTCTCCAGCGTGCGCGCCACGACGAGCCCCGCCTCGCGCATCAGCAGAATTTCAGGCCGCGACTTGATCTCGATTTCTTCGCGCCGGCTCATGGGCTTGCCTCGCATCCGGATGGTTCGTGCCGTGCAGTTCGCGCGTCAGTCCTCTGACTAGTCCTCATAGCGACGAAGCGCCTCGAGAGCCCGGTCGGTGATGTCATCCACCGGCCCGGTTGCGTCGATACCTACCAGGATGCCTCGCGTTGCGTAAAACGAGACGAGCGGAGAAGTCTGTTCCGCGTAGACCTCCAGCCGATGGCGCACCGTCGCGGGCATGTCGTCGTCGCGCTGGAAGAGATCACCGCCGCAACGGTCACAGATGCCCTCGTGAGCGGGGGGGTCGAAATCGACGTGCCAGATCGTGCCACAGCGATGGCAGGTTCGGCGACCGGAAAGGCGCCGGACGACCTCATCGTCATCGACGACGAGTTCGAGCACGATATCGAGCTTGTGGCCGAGATCAGCGAGCAATTGCTCGAGGGTCTCCGCCTGCGGAACCGTGCGGGGAAAGCCGTCGAGAAGGAAGCCGCGCGAGGCGTCGTCCTCAGCAAGCCGGTTTCGCACCATTTCGACCGTGACCGAATCGGGTACGAGATCGCCGGCATCCATGTACTGCTTTGCCAGCTTGCCAAGGTCGGTTCCCTCGCTGACATTTGCCCGAAAGATGTCTCCGGTCGAAATCTTTGGAATCGACTCCGCAGACGCTATGAAGGCTGCCTGCGTACCCTTGCCCGCCCCTGGCGGGCCCACGAGAACGAGGCGCACTAGCGGAGAAAGCCCTCGTAGTTACGCTGCTGCAGCTGGCTCTCGATCTGCTTCACCGTCTCGAGCCCGACTCCCACCATGATCAGCACGCTGGTGCCGGCAAACGGGAACTGCTGGTTTTTCGTCAGGTTGAGCAATGCAAGCGGTAGCACGCAGATGATTCCGAGAAACAGCGACCCCGGCAGCGTGATGCGTGAGAGCACCCGCTCCAGGTATTCAGAAGTGGGTCGGCCCGGGCGAATGCCGGGAATGAAGCCGCCGTATTTCTTCATGTTGTCGGCGACCTCGACGGGGTTGAACGTGATCGCAACGTAGAAGTACGTGAAGAAGATGATCAAGGCGGCGTAGGTGAGCAGATACAGCGGATGGTCGCCGCGCACGAGATAGCGCTGGTCGAAATCCTGGAAAGTCTTGTTGGTCCACACCTGGGTCAGCAACTGCGGAAGCTGAAGCAGCGAGGACGCGAAGATCACCGGTACGACACCGGCCTGGTTGACCTTCATCGGGATGTACGTGGAGGTGCCGCCGTACATCCGCCGGCCGATCATCCGCTTCGCGTACTGCACCGGGATTCGCCGCTGGGCCTGCTCCACGAAGACGACGAAGACCACGATCGCGAGGCCCAGGAGCAGGACCAAGCCGAACACGACCCCGCCGGCCGCCGCCAGGATCCCTGATCCCTGCGACGGCAGCCGGGCGGCGATCGAAGTGAACATCAGCAGCGACATCCCGTTGCCGACGCCCTTGCTCGTGATGAGCTCGCCGAGCCACATGATCACCGCGGTACCAGCGGTCATCGTGATCACAATGACCGCGGTGTTGAACACCGACTGGTTGGGAATGATCGATGACCCAGTGCAACCAGGGATCAGCCGGCCTGACCGAGCCAGCGCGACGATGCCGGTGGACTGCAGGACCGCGAGAGCCAGTGACAGGTAGCGCGTGTACTGCGTGATCTTGGTTTCGCCGGAAGAGCCCTCCTTGCGGAGGCGCTCCAGCCGCGGAATGACGACAGTGAGCAGCTGCATGATGATGCTGCTCGTGATGTAAGGCAGGATCCCCAGCGCGAACACCGACAGCTGCAGCAACGCGCCGCCGCTGAAGAGGTTGACCAACGACAGCACGCTCTGGGTGCTGCTGTTCTGCGCACCGCTGAGGCACGAGTGAATCCCGCGGGCGGATACCCCCGGTGAGGGGATCACACTGCCTATGCGGAACAGGACGATGATGCCGAACGTGAACAGCAACTTCTTGCGCAAGTCAGGCGTGCGGAACGCCCGTCCGAAGGCGGAGAGCACGGCTCCTCCCTGCAGGAATCTTAGTTAGGCGGCAACGGGAGGCAGCCGCTCAGCTGGAACGCCCAGGGGTGCCTGGCGCCGACTCTAACAGTCGGTTCGCCACCAGGTGGCTCCTGCGCGCTGCTGGACGCTCACTCAGCGACACCAACGGCGCTGAACGGACCTCCAACGGGCAAGCCGCCCCCGGCGCGGCAGTAGCCGGCTTGGGGCGGCCTTCGGGCAGCAGGTGCGCGGGTCCGCCCGCTCAGAGCTGGATCGCGGTGCCTCCGGCGGCCGACAACTTCTCGCGAGCCGACTGAGAGAACCGGTTGGCGCTCACCTGCATTGCCGTCGTCACGCCGCCGTCGCCGAGGACCTTCACCGGCAACCCACGGCGAACCGCGCCAGCTGCCACCAGGTCGTCCACACCGATGTCGCCGCCCTGCGGGAAGAGCTCGCCCAGGCGGGTCAGGTTGACCACCTGGTACTCGACCCGCGCCGGGTTACGAAAGCCCTTGAGCTTCGGAACCCGCATGTGCAACGGCATCTGGCCACCCTCGAAGCGGGCGGGCACGTTCTTGCGCGCGCCGGTGCCCTTGGTGCCTCGACCAGCAGTCTTACCCTTCGAGCCCTCACCACGTCCGACGCGGGTCTTGGCCTTCTTGGCTCCCGGAGCGGGGCGCAGGTGGTGAACCTTCAGCCCGCGACCGGAGAGCGTTTCCGCCGTCTCTGCCTCACTCGGCGTGCTCACTGCGATACCTCCTCTACCTGCACGAGGTGAGCGATCGCGCGAACCATGCCGCGGATCTCCGGCCGGTCCGGACGGGTCACCGTCGCGCCGATTCTGCGCAGCCCGAGGGTCTTCAGGGTCTCGCGCTGGCGCGAGGTCCCTCCGATCCCGGACTTGCATTGCGTGATTTTCAGTTCCGCCATCACGTCACGCTCCCGGGGCCAGCACCGCTGGCGCCTTGCTCGCGGCGTTGGCCCGCAGCAAGGCTGCCGGAGCGACGTCCTCAAGCGGAAGCCCGCGGCGCGCAGCAATCTCCTCGGGGCGGGTAAGGCCCTGAAGCGCTGCGACGGTAGCGCGCACGATGTTGATGGGATTGGACGAGCCCAGCGACTTCGACAGCACGTCGTGGATGCCGGCGCACTCGAGGACCGCGCGCACCGGGCCACCGGCGATGACGCCCGTACCGGGTGAGGCGGGCTTCAGCAGGACGACACCAGCGGCGTCCTCACCCTGAACCGGGTGGGGAATGGTCGCGAGGATCCGCGGAACCTTGAAGAAGTGCTTCTTGGCCTCCTCGACGCCCTTCGCGATAGCGGCGGGCACCTCCTTGGCCTTTCCATAACCGACACCGACGGTGCCTTCACCGTCGCCCACGATCACCAGAGCGGTGAACGAGAAACGACGACCACCCTTGACGACCTTGGCGACGCGGTTGATCGCGACGACCCGCTCGAGGTAGGCAGACTTCTCCGCTGCCGCCCCACCTGCGCGGTCACGTCCGCCGCGGCGTTCGCCGGAGCCGCCTGCGCGGCGCTGACCTGGCATATCGGAGTTACCTTCCTAGAACCGGAGCCCGGCTTCGCGGGCCCCATCTGCGAGGGCGGCAATGCGCCCGTGATACTTGCGTCCACCGCGGTCAAAGACCACAGCCTCTACGCCGGCAGCGCGAGCGCGCTCGGCGATCAGAGTGCCTACGGCGGTAGCCGCGCTGCTCTTCGTCCCAGCTGAACTTCCAGCACCGCGCAGGCTGACGTCCAGGGTGGACGCCGACGCCAGCGTGTGACCGCGGGTGTCGTCGACGACCTGGGCGTAGATGTGGCGGGCCGAGCGGGTGACGACCAGGCGCGGGCGAGCCGTGCTGCCCGTGACCCTCTTGCGCACCCGGAAGTGGCGACGGATGACCGCCTCCCTGCGGGTGGCGGAAATCGTGGATGGCATTACTTACCCGCCTTTCCGACCTTGCGGCGGATGACTTCACCCTGGTAGCGCACGCCCTTGCCCTTGTACGGGTCGGGCTTGCGCAGCTTGCGAATGGTGGCCGCGACCTCGCCGACCTGCTGCTTGTCGATGCCGCTGACCACGAAACGGGTCGGAGCCTGGACGTCGAAGGTGATGCCTTCGGGGGCCTTGACCGGCACCGGGTGGCTGAAACCGAGCGCGAACTCGAGGTCGCGACCG
Source organism: Mycobacteriales bacterium (assembly GCA_038245655.1). Lineage (GTDB taxonomy): Bacteria > Actinomycetota > Actinomycetes > Frankiales > Frankiaceae > DATAZK01. The sequence goes on from JBBRSE010000003.1 coordinate 64,850, forward strand.
CGGGCCTGGACCCGGTAGCCGACGCCGACGATCTCCAGGGTCTTGGCGTACCCGGAGGTGACGCCGGTGACCATGTTGGCGATCAGCGAGCGGGTGAGGCCGTGTCGGGCCCGGCTGTCGCGCTCGTCATTCGGGCGCTGAACGAGCAGCGCGCCGTCTTCCTGAACGACAGTGATGGGCTCGATGACGGTGTGCGAAAGGGTGCCCTTGGGGCCTTTGACGGTCACCAGTTGGCCGTCGAGGGTGACCTCGACGCCGGAGGGGACCTGAACGGGGAGACGACCGATGCGTGACATAGCCGGCTACCAGACGAAGGCGAGGACTTCCCCGCCCACGCCCCGCTTAGCGGCCTGCTTGTCAGTCAGCAGGCCGGTCGACGTGCTGATGATCGCCACACCAAGACCGCCGAGCACCTTCGGCAGGTTGGTCGCCTTCGCGTAGACGCGAAGGCCTGGCTTTGAGATGCGCCGAATTCCAGCGATCGTGCGCTCCCGGTTCTGGCCGTACTTCAGCTCCACGAGGAGGGTGCGCTCGACACCCTCGCCCTCGCTCGACCAGCCCTTGATGTAACCCTCCTGCTGGAGGATCGCGGCGATGTGGGTCTTGATCTTGCTGTACGGCATACGCACGGTGTCGTGGTAGGCCTTGTTGCCGTTGCGGACGCGCGTGAGCATGTCCGCGATCGGATCGGTCATCGTCATGTTGCAACCATCGTGTTGTTTTGCACTTGTTGCCTTGTGCCTTCCCGCGATGGTTCCCCGGTCGGGGCCTTCCGCGTAGAGGGTGAGAATGTCGAGGGCGGGATGCCCAGGGAGCGGATCGCTCGCTTACCAGGAGCTCTTGGTGATGCCGGGCAGCTCACCGCGGTGAGCCATCTGCCGGAAGCAGATCCGGCACAGACCGAACGCCCGAAGCACCGCCCGCGGCCGCCCGCACCGCTGGCAGCGGGTGTAGCCGCGGACCTTGAACTTGGGCTTCCGATTGGCCTTCTCGACCAGCGCTTTCTTTGCCATTGTCTCAGTTCTCCCGGAACGGACTCATTTAGATTTCCCGGAACGGGAATCCGAGGGCGCGCAGCAGCGCTCGCCCAGCGTCATCGGTCTCAGCCGAGGTCACGACGGTGATGTCCATGCCTCGGACGCGGTCAATCCGGTCCTGGTCGATCTCGTGGAAGATCGACTGCTCGGTGACGCCGAAGGTGTAATTACCGCGGCCGTCGAACTGCTTGGGCGAAAGCCCCCGAAAGTCTCGGATGCGGGGCAGCGCGATCGACACCAGCCGATCGAGGAACTCCCACATCCGGTCGCCGCGCAGGGTCACCTTGGCGCCGATCGGCTGGCCCTCACGCAGCTTGAACTGCGCGATCGACTTGGTGGCCCGCCGCACGGTCGGCTTCTGGCCGGTGATCAGCGACAGGTCGCGAATGGCGCCGTCGATGAGCTTCGCGTCACGGGCGGCGTCGCCGACACCCATGTTGACGACAACCTTGAGCACGCCGGGGACCTGCATCACGTTGGTGATTCCCAGCGAGGACTGCAGGCTGGCGAGGATCTCCTCGCGGTACTTCACCTTGAGGCGCGCCGGCGGACGTGACGGCGCTGCCTTCTCCTCGGTTGCCGTACTCATCAGACTTCCACCTCGTTGCCGCCGCTGCGGCAGACGCGCACCTTCGTGCCGTCGTCGTTGATCCGGTAGCCGAGGCGCCCGGGCTTACCCGTCTTCGGGTGGATGTACGCCACGTTGCTGACGTGCACCGGAGCCTCGGTCACTATGATGCCGCCGGTCTGGCTGCCGCGGATACTCGTCGACTGCTTGGTGTGCTTCTTGATCCGGTTGGCGCCCTCGACGAGCACGCGCTCGTTCTCCGGGTACGCCACGAGCACCTTGCCGCGAAGGCCGCGGTCTTTGCCGGTCAGCACCTGGACGGTGTCGCCTTTTTTGATCTTCATGTCCTCAGATCACTTCCGGTGCCAGCGAGATGATCCGCATGAACTTGCGATCGCGCAGCTCGCGGCCCACCGGGCCGAAGATGCGAGTGCCGCGCGGGTCGCCGGTGTCACGAATCAGCACCGCTGCGTTTTCGTCAAATTTGATGTAAGTCCCATCGGGCCGACGCCGCTCCTTGACGGTGCGAACGACGACAGCCTTGACGACCTCGCCCTTCTTCACACCAGCGCCGGGCAGCGCTTCCTTGACGGTGCCGACGATGATGTCGCCGATCCCTGCATAGCGCCGTCCAGATCCGCCGAGAACGCGGATGCAGAGCAGCTCCTTCGCGCCGGTGTTGTCAGCGACGCGCAGGCGGGATTCCTGCTGGATCATCGAGCACGCTCCAGGATCTCTACGACCCGCCAGCGCTTGGTGGCAGAGACCGGACGGGTCTCCATCAGCAGAACGCGGTCACCAACGGCGGCGTCGCCCTCGTCGTGTGCCTTGTAGCGGGTCGTGCGGCGAATGGTCTTGCCGTACAGCGGGTGCTGGACCCGGTCCTCGACCTCGACCACGACGGTCTTGGTCATCTTGTCGCTAACGACCAAGCCTTCGCGGACCTTACGGTTACCGCGGCCCAGATCGACCTTCGGCGTTTGCGCAGGGGTGCTCATACGGATGCCTTCTCGGCCTCGGACGTCAACGGTGATCCAGAATCAGAATCAGCCGAGGCGTCAGCGACCTCGTAGGTGATGCCGAGCTCGCGCTCGCGCATCACGGTGTAGATACGGGCGATATCGCGGCGCACCGTCTGCAGCCGCTTGTTGTTGTCCAGCTGGCCGGTTGCGACCTGGAAACGCAGGTTGAAGAGCTCCTGCTTGGCCTCGCGGAGCCGGGTGAGCAACTCCTCGTCGCTGGCGCCGCGCAGTTCGAGCGCAGTGGTACTGGCCATCAGAGCGCCGACCCCTCTCGCGTGATGAAGCGGCACTTCATCGGCAGCTTGTGAATCGCCCGCCTCATGGCCTCGCGGGCCAGCGGCTCGGGAACGCCGGACAGCTCGAACATGACGCGTCCGGGCTTGACGTTGGCGATCCACCATTCGGGCGAACCCTTACCGGAACCCATCCGGGTCTCGGCCGGCTTCTTGGTCAGCGGGCGGTCCGGGTAGATGTTGATCCAGACCTTTCCACCACGCTTGATGTGACGGGTCATCGCGATACGCGCCGACTCGATCTGGCGGTTGGTGACGTATGCCGACTCCATGGCCTGGATGCCGAAATCACCGAAAGCGATGGTCGTACCGCCCTTGGCGGCACCTCCCCGGTTGGGGTGGTGCTGCTTGCGGTGCTTGACCCTGCGCGGGATCAGCATGTGGTCAGCCCTCCTGCCCGTCTGGTGGAGTCGCTGCCGGCTCGGTGGCCTCGCTGGCCGGAGCGGCTTCGGGAGCGGCTTCGGGAGCGGTCTCCGGGGTGGCCTCGGGGGTGACCTCGGGCGCAGCAGCGACCGGCGCCGTCTGCGGTGCGACGGCCGGCGTCACCTCGGCGACAGTCTCGGCGGCAGCAGTCACGGGGACCGTCGCCTCCTCCACCGCAGCTACGAGGGCAGCAGCCGGACCAGCCGCGGGAGCATCCCCACGCGTCTGAGCCTGCTGGGCTGCGCGACCTGCGTCGGTGCCCGCCGCTGTCGTACCGGTCGAACCGCTGCGCGGCCGGCGTACCGGACGCTCGCGACGCTGAGCCCGCACGGCGGCCTCCTGCGCCTCGCGCTCGGCGCGGCTGGCGATGATGTCACCCTTGTAGATCCACACCTTCACGCCGATGCGGCCGAAGGTGGTGCGGGCCTCGTAGAAGCCGTAGTCGATGTCGGCACGCAGCGTGTGCAGCGGGACCCGACCCTCGCGGTAGAACTCCGAGCGGCTCATCTCGGCTCCACCGAGGCGTCCGGAGCACTGGACCCGGATGCCCTTGGCGCCGCCCTTGAGCGCGCTCTGCATCGACTTGCGCATCGCGCGACGGAAGCTGACGCGGCTCGAGAGCTGCTCAGCGACCCCCTGGGCGACGAGCTGGGCGTCGATCTCGGGGTTCTTGACTTCGAGGATGTTCAGCTGCACCTGCTTGCCGGTCAGCTTCTCCAGGTCACCCCGGATACGGTCCGCCTCCGCGCCGCGGCGGCCGATGACGATGCCCGGCCGGGCGGTGTGGATGTCGACGCGCAAGCGACCTTGGGTCCGCTCGATGTCGACCCGGCTGATGCCGGCACGCTCCATGCCCTTGGACATCATCTTGCGAATCTTGACGTCCTCGCCGACATAGGCCGCGTACTGCTTGTCCGCGTACCAGCGCGACGTGAACTCGCTGGTGATACCCAACCGGAAGCCGTGCGGGTTGACTTTCTGACCCACTAGCGTGCCCTCCTCGAAGTGCTCGAACGGGGCGCCTGCTCGCGAGCTTCGACGACAACCGTGATGTGACTGGTGCGCTTTCGAACCCGGTACGCGCGGCCCTGGGCCCGCGGCCGGAAGCGCTTGAGCGTCGGACCCTCGTCCACGTACGCCTCGCTGATCCAGAGGGCGTCACGGTCGAGATGTTCGTTGTGCTCGGCGTTGGCGATCGCCGAGGCCAGCACCTTGTAGACGTCCTCGCTCGCCGCCTGCGGCGTGAAGCGCAGGACATCGAGCGCGTCGGCCGCCTTCATGCCGCGAACCAGGTCGATGACCCGGCGGGCCTTGCGCGGTCCGACCCGGGCATAGCGAGCCTGGGCGCGAGCGCCCGGCAACGGTTCGGCAACGACCTTCGGAGTCCGCTTCGCAGCGGGCGCCTTGGTGAGGTCGGCTGCCTTGGTCTCGTCAGCCACGACGGGCCCTCCGGTCGTCCTTCACGTGACCCCGGAAGGTGCGGGTCAGCGCGAACTCGCCCAGCTTGTGGCCGACCATGCCCTCGGTGATGAACACCGGGACGTGCTTGCGGCCGTCGTGGACGGCGATGGTGTGACCCAGCATGTCCGGGATCACCGTAGACCGGCGGGACCAGGTCTTGATGACGTTCTTGGTGCCCTTGGTGTTCTGGTCATCGACCTTCTTCAGCAGGTGGTCGTCGACGAACGGGCCCTTCTTCAGGCTGCGTGGCACTTGTTAACTCCTCCCTGCTGGGTCGGGATATTTAGTGACTCCAAAGGAACCGACGCGAAACTGCTTCCATTGCTCATCGCCGGCCCCGACCTGCCCGGCGACGACGAACGATGAGCTTGTCGCTCGGCTTGTTCTGGGCGCGGGTACGGCCCTCGGGCTTACCCGCCGGGTTGACCGGGTGACGTCCACCGGACGTCTTGCCCTCGCCGCCACCATGCGGGTGGTCGACCGGGTTCATGGCGACACCGCGAACGTGGGGGCGCTTGCCCTTCCACCGCATACGGCCGGCCTTGCCCCAGTTGATGCCGGCCTGCTCGGCGTTGCCGACCTCACCGACGGTTGCCCGGCAGCGCTGATCGACGTTGCGCGTCTCGCCGGAAGGCATGCGCAGCAGCGCGTAGGGACCGTCCTTGGCCACCAGTTGCACGCTCGATCCGGCGCTGCGGGCGATCTTCGCTCCGCCACCCGGACGCAGTTCGATGGCGTGGACCACCGTTCCGGTCGGGATGTTGCGCAGCGGCAGCGCGTTGCCCGGGCGGATGTCGCTGCCCGGACCGCTGACCACCGTGTCGCCCTGACGCAGCCGCGTCGGCGCGATGATGTAGCGCTTCTCGCCGTCGGCGTAGTGCAGGAGTGCGATGCGCGCAGTGCGGTTGGGGTCGTACTCGATGTGCGCGACCTTGGCCGGCACCCCATCCTTGTCGCGCCGGAAGTCGATGACTCGGTACGCCCGCTTGTGACCGCCGCCCTGGTGGCGGGCGGTGACCCGGCCATGAGCGTTACGGCCACCCTTGCTGTGCAGCGGGCGGACCAGCGACTTCTCAGGCTCACTGCGGGTGATCTCAACGAAGTCGGCAACGCTGGCGCCACGGCGCCCCGGCGTCGTCGGCTTGTACTTACGGATACCCATGTCTCTCGTCTTCTGTGTCGGTGTGAGCTATCAGTGCGCTCGCGGCCGTCAGGCCCCGGGCCCGCCGAAAATGTCGATGCTGTCGCCCGCGCGAAGGCTCACGAGGGCACGCTTGGTCGCCTTGCGCTGGCCGAATCCGGCGCGGGTGCGCTTGCGCTTGCCCTGCCGATTCGTGGTGTTGACCCGCTCCACCTTCACTCCGAAAATCTGCTCGACAGCAATCTTGATCTGCGTCTTGTTGGCGTCCGGTCGGACGATGAACGTGTACGTCCCTTCCTCGACCAGGCCATAGCTCTTCTCAGAGATGACCGGGGAGAGGATGACGTCGCGGGGGTCGGGAATCACTTGTCGAGCTCCGGATCCTTGGCTGCCTCAGTGTCGCTGGACGCGCCCTCGGCCTCTGCCTCGAATGCCGGCTCGGCCTCGAGGTCGCTACTCGTTGAAGCCTCTACCTCGGCGACCATCTCCTCATCGGAGACGCCCGCACCAGCAGCTTCGGTCTTACCCTTGCTCTTGCCCTGGTTCGAAGCCGCCTTGCTCTCCTGCGGCTCCTTCGCCAGCGTCGTCACGGCGTCGGCGAGGTTCTCGAGTTCGGACTCCCGGGCGACCGCGTCAGCGCCCCTGCCCTTGGGCGGGCCGGCGAGAAACGCCGCCAGCGCGCCTTCGGTGAAGACCACGTCATCGCTGACCAGCACGTCGTACGTGTTGAGCTGGCCGGGCGCGATCAGATGGACCTCGCGAACGTTGCGCAGGCTCTTCCAGGTGAGCTCGTCGTGACGTTCGGCGACAACGAGCACGTGGCGGCTACCCACCAGGCTGCGCAAATGTGCTGCTGCAGCCTTGGTCGACGGGACGCTCAGCGCCTCGTCGACGACACCGCTCACGACGTGAACCCGGCCATGGCGCGCCCGGTCGGAAAGCGCACCACGCAGGGCGGCAGCTTTCATCTTCTTGGGCGTGCGCTGGACGTATGAGCGCGGCGTCGGGCCGTGGGCCACGCCACCACCGGCGAACTGGGGCGACCGGATCGAACCCTGGCGGGCGCGACCGGTGCCCTTCTGGCGGTACGGCTTGCGGCCTCCGCCGCTGACCTCGCCGCGGGTCTTCGTGTCAGCGGTGCCCTGACGGGCCGCGGCCAGCTGAGCCACCACAACCTGGTGGATCAGCGGCACGTTGACCTGGACATCGAAGACCGCGGCGGGAAGCTCAGCGGTACGTGCGAGGTCACCGGCCGGCGACTGCACATTCACGCTGCGAGTGGTTCCTTCTAATACCGCGCTCACTGCTGCGCCCCCTCGCTGGTTGCTTCGGCGAGCCTCTCGGGCACGAACCCCTCGGGGGCAGGGCGCTTGGACGCGCTGCGCACCAGTACCAGGCCGCCGTCGGGTCCCGGAATGGCGCCGCGCACGAGCAGCAGCCCGCGCTCGGCATCCACCGCGTGGATGACGAGGTTCAGAGTGGTGGTGCGCTCGTTGCCCATGCGACCGGCCATCTTGACGCCCTTGAAGACCCGGCCCGGCGTCGCGCAGGCGCCGATGGAACCCGGCGAGCGGTGCTTCTTCTCGACACCGTGGGACGAGCTGAGGCCCTTGAAGCCGTGGCGCTTCATGACGCCGGCGTAGCCCTTGCCCTTGCTGGTGGCCGTGACGTCGACGACGCCACCGGCGCTGAACGCCTGGGCGGTCAGCTCGAGGCCGACCGTGTACGACGAGGCGTCGACAGTGCGTAGCTCGACGATGTGGCGGCGTGGGGTCACGCCGGCCTTCTCGAAGTGTCCGCGTAGCGGCTTCGGAACCTTGCGCGGGTCGATCTCACCAAAGGCGAGCTGGACGGCGCTGTAGCCGTCAGCATCAGGGGTGCGTACCTGCGTAACGACGCAGGGGCCGGCCTTGACGACAGTCACCGGTACGACCCGGTTGTTGCTGTCGAAGACCTGGGTCATCCCCAGCTTGGTGCCGAGGATGCCGCGGATGACGCGGTCAGCCATCTCGTGCCTCCTCTTAAAGCTTGATCGAGATGTCGACGCCGGCGGGCAGATCTAGCCGCATCAGGGAGTCGACGGTCTTCGGGGTGGGGTCGAGAATGTCGATCAGCCGCTTGTGAGTGCGCATCTCGAAGTGCTCGCGGCTGTCCTTGTACTTGTGCGGCGAACGGATCACGCAGTACACGTTCTTCTCCGTCGGCAGCGGCACCGGGCCGGCGACCTGCGCGCCCGTACGGGTCACCGTCTCGACGATCTTGCGCGCCGAGCTGTCGATGACCTCGTGGTCATAGGCCTTGAGCCTGATGCGGATCTTCTGGGCCGCCATCGCTTCTTCTCACCCAATATCTGTTTCGGTCTGTGAACCCAGCCAACGGCGAGCGGTCAGCGGGCCCTTCGAGGGAAAGGCCCGCCGGCCGCTCGTTGTACTACTTGAGGATCTTGATAACGCGACCGGCACCCACGGTCCGACCACCCTCGCGGATGGCGAACTTCAGGCCCTCTTCCATGGCGATCGGCTGGATGAGCTGGACGGTCATCTCGGTGTTGTCACCAGGCATGACCATCTCGGTGCCCTCCGGCAGAGTCACGACGCCGGTGACGTCAGTGGTCCGGAAGTAGAACTGGGGACGGTAGTTGTTGAAGAACGGCGTGTGCCGTCCGCCCTCGTCCTTGGACAGGATGTAGACCTGCGCCTCGTACTGCGTGTGGGGGGTGCTGCTGCCCGGCTTGACGATGACCTGGCCGCGCTCGACATCCTCGCGCTTGATGCCGCGAAGCAGCAGGCCGACATTCTCACCGGCGCGCCCTTCGTCGAGCAGCTTGCGGAACATCTCGATGCCCGTGACGGTGGTGGTCACGATCTTCTCGTGGATGCCCACGATCTCGACCGTGTCGGTCACCTTGAGCACGCCACGCTCGATACGGCCGGTGACGACCGTGCCGCGACCGGTAATCGTGAAGACGTCCTCGATGGGCATGAGGAACGGCTTCGCGATGTCACGCTCGGGCTCGGGGATCGACTCGTCCACCGCGTTCATGAGCTCCATGAGCTTGGCCGACCACTCGGGGTCGCCCTCGAGCGCCTTCAGCGCGGAGACGCGAACCACCGGCAGGTCGTCGCCCGGGAACTCGTAGGTCGACAGGAGCTCGCGGACCTCGAGCTCGACGAGCTCAAGGATCTCCTCGTCGTCGACCATGTCGGCCTTGTTGAGCGCCACGACGATGTACGGGACCCCGACCTGGCGGGCCAGGAGCACGTGCTCCTTGGTCTGCGGCATCGGGCCGTCGGTCGCCGAGACCACCAGAATGGCGCCGTCCATCTGCGCCGCACCGGTGATCATGTTCTTGATGTAGTCGGCGTGGCCGGGGCAGTCGACGTGGGCGTAGTGCCGCTTGTCGGTCTGGTACTCGACGTGCGCGATAGAGATGGTGATGCCGCGAGCCTTCTCCTCCGGCGCCTTGTCGATCTCATCGAAAGGCGTGAAGGGGTTGAGCTCCGGATGGGCGTCGTGCAGGACCTTGGTGATCGCTGCCGTCAAAGTCGTCTTGCCATGGTCGATGTGACCAATGGTGCCGATGTTGACGTGCGGTTTGGTCCGCTCGAATTTCGCCTTCGCCACGGGTTGTCCCTCCTAGGACGGTGATGCGGGCGCCATACAAAGACTTGGTCGTCATCTGTTCCGAAGAGGTATGGCAGGGCTCTTCGGGATGAGTAGTTCGCTTACTCTCCGCGCGCCTTCGCGATGATCTCCTTGGCCAGACTTCCAGGAACCTCCGAGTACGAATCGAACTGCATGCTGTAGCTCGCCCGGCCCGAGGTCTTGGAGCGCAGGTCACCGACGTAGCCGAACATCTCAGCCAGCGGGACCAGCGCTTTGACGACCCGAGCGCCGGAGCGCTCCTCCATGGCCTGGATCTGGCCACGGCGGCTGTTGAGGTCGCCGATCACGTCGCCGAGGTAATCGTCGGGGGTCGTGACCTCGACGGCCATCAGCGGCTCGAGCAGTGCCGGGTCAGCCCGCCGCGCTGCTTCCTTGAACGCCATCGAACCGGCGATCTTGAAGGCGAGCTCGGAGGAGTCCACGTCGTGGTACTGGCCATCTCGAAGGGTGACCTTGACGTCGACCAGCGGGTAGCCGGCGAGCACACCGAACTCCATGGCTTCCTGGCAGCCGGCGTCGACGCTCGGGATGTACTCCCGCGGGATGCGTCCACCGGTGACGGCGTTGACGAACTCGTAGCCGCCACCGTCGCCGCCGCTCGGCTCCAGGTCGATCGAAACCTTGGCGAACTGGCCAGAACCACCGGTCTGCTTCTTGTGGGTGTAGTCGACCTTCTCCACCTTGCGGCGGATGGTCTCCCGGTACGCCACCTGAGGCTTTCCGACGTTGGCTTCGACGCCGAACTCACGCCGCATCCGGTCGACCAGGATGTCGAGATGTAGCTCGCCCATCCCGGCGATGATCGTTTGGCCGGTCTCCTCGTCGGTGCGCACCTGGAAGGTCGGGTCCTCCTCGGCGAGCCGCTGGATCGCGGTGCCGAGCTTCTGCTGGTCGACCTTCGTCTTGGGCTCGATCGCTACGTGGATGACCGGAGCCGGGAAGTTCATCGACTCCAAGATCACCGGAGCGGCCGGGTCGGCAAGGGTGTCACCGGTGGTGGTGTTCTTCAGGCCCTGAACCGCGACGATCTGCCCGGCGCCGACGCCATCACGCTCTTCACGCGTGTTGGCGTGCATCAGGTAGATCTTGCCGATCCGCTCCTTGTTGTCCTTCGTGCTGTTCACGACGGGGGTGCCGGAGTGAATGCGGCCGGAGTACACGCGGATGTACGTGAGCTTTCCGAGGTGCCTGTCGCTCATGATCTTGAACGCCAAGGCCGAGAACGGTGCATCCTCGTCGGGCTCGCGTGTGATGATCTCGTCCTCGCTGCGCATGCCATGGCCGGTGATGGCGCCGACGTCGATCGGGCTCGGCAGGAAGTCGACCACCGCGTCGAGCAGCGGCTGGACGCCCTTGTTCTTGAACGCGGTGCCGCAGAGCACGGGGTTGATCTTGCTGTTGATGGTGGCGCGACGGATGCCGGCCATGAGCTCGTCGACACTCGGCTCTTCGCCGTCGAGGTACTTCTGCATGAGAGCGTCGTCGTTCTCGGCGACGGTCTCGAGCAGCCGCTCGCGGTACTCGCGGGCCACATCGAGGTGATCGGTCGGCACGTCGAGGATCTCGTAGTGGTCGCCCTTGTCCTCCGAGGTCCAGAGCAGCGCCTTCATGTTGATCAGGTCGATGACGCCCTTGAAGTCGGCCTCGACGCCCCACGGCAGCTGGATGACGGCCGGGGTGGCCGCCAGGCGGGTGACCATCATGTCGACGCAGCGGTGGAACTCCGCACCGACCCGGTCCATCTTGTTGACGAACGCGATCCGCGGCACGTCGTAGCGGTCGGCCTGGCGCCAGACGGTCTCGCTCTGCGGCTCGACGCCGGCTACCGCGTCGAATACGGCGACGGCGCCGTCGAGCACGCGCAGGCTGCGCTCCACCTCGACGGTGAAGTCGACGTGGCCGGGGGTGTCGATGATGTTGATCCGATGGTCACGCCAGAAACAGGTGGTCGCCGCGGAGGTGATGGTGATTCCGCGCTCTTGCTCCTGCTCCATCCAGTCCATCGTGGCGGCGCCCTCGTGGACCTCACCGATCTTGTAGTTGACGCCCGTATAGAAAAGGATCCGCTCGGTCGTCGTGGTTTTGCCCGCGTCGATGTGCGCCATGATCCCGATGTTTCGGGTGGCGCTGAGCGGAATGTTTTGTGGTGCAGTCATAAGTGATTACCAGCGGTAGTGGGCGAAGGCCTTGTTGGACTCCGCCATCTTGTGGGTGTCCTCGCGCCGCTTGACGCTGGCGCCGAGGCCGTTGCTTGCGTCGAGCAGCTCGTTCATGAGCCGCTCGGTCATGGTCTTCTCACGCCGCTGCCGGGAGTAACTGACCAGCCAGCGCAATGCCAGGGTGGTGCTGCGCGATGCGCGCACCTCGACCGGAACCTGGTAGGTGGCACCGCCGACGCGACGGCTACGGACCTCGAGCGTGGGCTTCACATTGTCGAGGGCGCGCTTGAGCGTGACGACCGGGTCGGCGCCGCTCTTGTCGCGGCAGCCTTCCAGCGCGCCGTACACGATGCGTTCGGCGACAGACTTCTTGCCCGCGATCAGCACCTTGTTGACGAGTGCCGTCACCAGGGGGGAGCCGAACACGGGGTCACTGATGACCGGGTGCTTGGGTGCCGGACCTTTGCGCGGCATGTCAGCTCTTCTCCTTCTTAGCGCCGTAGCGGCTGCGAGCCTGCTTGCGGCCACGCACGCCCTGGGTATCGAGCGAACCGCGGATGATCTTGTAGCGAACGCCCGGGAGGTCCTTCACCCGGCCGCCGCGAACCAGCACGATCGAGTGCTCCTGCAGGTTGTGACCCACACCCGGGATGTAAGCCGTGACCTCGACCTGGCTGGTGAGGCGCACGCGGGCAACCTTGCGCAGCGCCGAGTTCGGCTTCTTCGGCGTCGTTGTGTAAACGCGGGTGCACACCCCGCGACGCTGCGGGCTTCCCTTCAGTGCCGGGGTCTTGGTCTTCTCGACCTTGTCCTCGCGGCCCTTGCGCACCAACTGCTGGATCGTGGGCATGTGCTGGCTGCCACTCCCGTTCTCTGCGACCCGTCAGGGCGCTTCACTGTGAAATCTTTGATGGAGCTTGGTATGGAGCTGGATTCGCTATGTAGCTGGTGGAGCGCGTTCTCGCTGTTGAGCTATCCGTCTGTGTGGCTCTTGGTGGCCCTTGCGAGCCCCTGACCAGGCCACCCGCCGACCCCCGGGGTCGGGCGTGTCGTGCCCGCACCACAAACCGGCCGGAAAAATCCGCCAAGTCGGGACGGGGCACGCCGCCCGGCCGCAAGGCCGAACTCCCCACCGAAGGGCGGGACCCCGTCGCCGCCGGCCATCTTGAGATGGCCACCGCGCCGGGAGGGGCGTCAGTCGTCGTCGGTCATGGGCATCAAGAAGCGACTGCCCGCAGCCACGAGGTGCGACTTTACCCGTCGCGGCCTAGCTTGTCGAACCAGCCGGGTCCTGGGTGGAGAAGTCCGGCGCCACCATCCCCCAGCGGGTCAGGGCTGGGAGATGGTGGTACGCGGACGTGAGTCTTATCGGTAGTCGCGGTAGTCGTAGTCCTCGAGCGGGACGGACTGGGTGGTGCCGGAGCCGAAGGCCGCCGACGTGCTCCAGTCCTGGTCGTCGTAGCCGGTCATGGCGTAGACGGCGTTGCGCGCCTCCTCGGTCGGCTCGACCCGGATGTTGCGGTAGCGGGACGTGCCCGTACCTGCCGGGATGAGCTTTCCGATGATGACGTTTTCCTTCAGCCCTACGAGCGAGTCCGACCGGGCGTTGATGGCCGCATCCGTAAGGACGCGGGTCGTCTCCTGGAAGGACGCCGCCGACAACCACGACTCGGTGGCCAGCGAGGCCTTGGTGATGCCCATGAGGACCGGACGGGCCGATGCCGGCTGGCCGCCACCCTCCACGACGCGACGGTTCTCTGACTCGAACCGGGCCCGCTCACAGAGCTCGCCCGGCAGCAGGTCGGTGTCACCCGACTCGAGCACGTTCACCCGCTTCAGCATCTGGCGAATGATGATCTCGATGTGCTTGTCGTGAATCGACACGCCCTGCGACCGGTAAACCTCCTGGACCTGGTCCACCAGGTGCTCCTGCACCTGACGGGGGCCCTGGATACGCAGCACCTCGTGCGGGTCGACGTTGCCGTCGACCAGCCGGTCGCCGACCTTCACCGCCTGACCGTCGGTGACCGCAAGGCGTGAACGGCGGGAGACCGCGTATGCCATCTCCTCGCTCCCGTCATCGGGCACCAGCACGATCTTGCGGGTCTTGTCGGTCTCCTCGATGCGGATCTTTCCGGCGCTCTCGCTGATCGGGGCCTTGCCCTTGGGCTGGCGGGCCTCGAACAGCTCGACCACACGCGGCAAACCGTGGGTGATGTCATCACCCGCGACGCCGCCGGTGTGGAACGTGCGCATCGTGAGCTGGGTACCCGGCTCACCGATGGACTGCGCCGCAACGATGCCGACCGCCTCGCCGACATCGACGAGCAGCCCGGTGGCCAGCGAACGGCCGTAGCAGAGCGCACAGACCCCGACCCGCGACTGGCAGGTCATGACCGAGCGCACCCGAACCACCGTGACACCGGCTGCCTTGAGCTCACCGATCAACACGTCACCGAGGTCGGCGCCGGCCCGGGCGAGCAGCTTGCCGTCCGGTCCTTCGACGTCGGCCGCGAGCGTACGGGCGTAGACCGAACGCTCGAGGGTGGTGAGATCGGTGTCCAGCCGCTCGTTGATGCCCCGCTCGGTGCCGCAGTCATCCTCACGGATGATCACGTCCTGGCTGACATCCACCAGGCGCCGAGTGAGGTAACCCGAGTCGGCCGTACGAAGGGCCGTGTCAGCGAGTCCCTTGCGGGCGCCGTGGGTGGAGATGAAGTACTCCACCACCGACAGACCCTCACGGAAGTTCGCCTTGATCGGGCGCGGGATGATCTCGCCCTTGGGGTTGGCGACCAGCCCACGCATACCGGCGATCTGACGCACCTGCATCATGTTTCCGCGGGCTCCGGAGTTGACCATCATGTAGACCGGGTTCATCCGGGCCAGCTTGAAGTTCTTCTCCATCTCCTCGGCGACCTCAGCGGTGGCCTTGGTCCACACCTCGATGAGCTCGGAACGCCGCTCGTCGTCGGTGAGGAATCCCTTCTCGTAGTTCTTCTGGATCTCCTCGGCGCGAGCCTCGTGAATGTCCAGGATCTCCTGCTTGCGCGGCGGGGTGATCACGTCGTCGATGGCGATCGTGACGCCCGCGCGGGTCGCCCAGTGGAAACCCTTTTCCTTCAGCGCGTCGAGCGAGGCCGCAACCTGCACCTTCGGGTACTTCTCGGCGAGGTCGTTAACGATGGCTCCGAGTGCCTTCTTGTCGATCTCGGCGTCGACGAACGGGTAGTCGAGCGGCAGCGCCTCGTTGAACAGGCAACGCCCGAGCGTGGTTTCCACCAGCGCACGGCTGCCGTCGGCGACCTCCTGGCCGGCCGGCGGGACGATGCCCGCGTCGAGCCGGACCTTGACCTTCGCCTGCAGGTCGAGCGCACCGGTGTCGCGAGCCATGACGGCCTCGCTGACGGACGCGAAAAAGCGTCCCTCGCCCGCCGCACCCGGCTTCTCAGCCGTCAGGAAGAAGATGCCGAGCACCATGTCCTGGGTCGGCGAGGTGATCGGACGACCCGACGCCGGCGACAGGATGTTGTTGCTCGACAGCATCAGGATCCGGGCCTCGGCCTGCGCCTCGGCCGACAGCGGCAAATGCACCGCCATCTGGTCACCGTCGAAGTCGGCGTTGAACGCCGTGCAGACGAGCGGGTGGATCTGGATGGCCTTGCCCTCGACCAGTTGCGGCTCGAAGGCCTGGATGCCCAGCCGGTGCAGGGTGGGTGCGCGGTTCAGCAACACCGGGTGTTCGGTGATGACCTCTTCGAGCACGTCCCAGACGACCGGCCGCGCGCGCTCCACCATCCGCTTGGCGGACTTGATGTTCTGCGCGTGGTTCAGGTCGACCAGCCGCTTCATGACGAACGGCTTGAACAGCTCGAGCGCCATCTGCTTCGGCAGGCCGCACTGGTGCAGCTTGAGCTGCGGCCCGACGACGATGACCGAACGACCCGAGTAGTCGACCCGCTTGCCCAGCAGGTTCTGGCGGAACCGGCCCTGCTTGCCCTTCAGCATGTCGGACAGGCTCTTCAGCGGCCGGTTTCCCGGACCGGTGACGGGACGTCCGCGGCGTCCGTTGTCGAACAGCGCGTCGACGGCCTCCTGAAGCATGCGCTTCTCGTTGTTGACGATGATCTCGGGAGCACCGAGGTCAAGGAGCCGCTTGAGACGGTTGTTGCGGTTGATCACGCGGCGGTACAGGTCGTTGAGGTCGGAGGTCGCGAAGCGGCCACCGTCCAGCTGAACCATCGGACGCAGGTCCGGCGGGATCACGGGCACGCAATCGAGCACCATGCCCATCGGGCTGTTACGGGTGTTGAGGAACGCTGACACGACCTTGAGCCGCTTCAGCGCGCGGGCCTTCTTCTGCCCCTTGCCGGTGCGGATCGTCTCGCGCAGCGACTCGGCCTCGGCCTCGAGGTCGAAGTCAGCGAGCCGGCGCTGCAGCGCCTCGGCGCCCATGCCGCCGTCGAAGTACTGACCGAACCGGTCACGCAGCTCGCGGTAGAGCAGCTCGTCAGACTCGAGGTCCTGAACCTTCAGGTCGCGGAAGCGGCTCATGACCGAATCGAGCCGGTCGATCTTCTCTTGCGCCCGGCGGCGGATCTGGTTCATCTCGCGGTCGGCCTGCTCGCGCACCTTGCGGCGCACGTCGCCCTTGGCACCCTCGGACTCGAGCTGGGCGAGGTCGGCCTCCTGCTTCTTGGCCCGCACCTCAACATCAGCGTCACGCTTGCCCTCGAGCAGGCCCTTCTCGACGCCCATCTGCGCCTCGATCGACGGCAGGTCGCGGTGGCGCGCCTCGACGTCGACTTTGGTGATCATGTACGCAGCGAAGTAAATGACCTTCTCGAGGTCCTTCGGTGCCAGGTCCAGCAGGTAGCCGAGCCGGCTGGGCACGCCCTTGAAGTACCAGATGTGGGTCACCGAAGCGGCAAGCTCGATGTGGCCCATCCGCTCGCGCCGCACCTTGGCCCGGGTCACCTCGACGCCGCAGCGCTCACAGATGATGCCCTTGAAGCGGACGCGCTTGTACTTCCCGCAGTAGCACTCCCAGTCGCGGGTCGGACCGAAGATCTTCTCGCAGAAGAGCCCGTCCTTTTCCGGCTTGAGGGTGCGGTAATTAATGGTCTCCGGCTTCTTCACTTCGCCGTGCGACCACTGCCGAATGTCGTCAGCAGTCGCGAGGCCGATGCGCATTTCGTCGAAGAAGTTCACGTCAAGCACTGGTTACGCGCTTCTTTCTTTTGTTCGTGAACGGAATATTGAAAGAGAGTCGGGAATCGTTTCGTGGCTTCCGGCCAGCAGTAGGGGCTACATCTCGTCGACGCTGCTCGGCTCACGCCGGGACAGGTCGATACCAAGCTCTTCCGCGGCGCGGAAGACGTCTTCATCGGTGTCACGCATCTCGATCGACGAACCGTCGCTGGAGAGCACCTCGACGTTCAGGCACAGCGACTGCATCTCCTTGATCAGCACCTTGAAGGACTCCGGGATGCCGGGCTCGGGGATGTTCTCGCCCTTGACGATGGCCTCGTAGACCTTCACGCGGCCGAGCACGTCGTCGGACTTGATCGTGAGCAGCTCCTGGAGGGCGTAAGCGGCGCCGTATGCCTCGAGCGCCCACACCTCCATCTCACCGAAGCGCTGGCCACCGAACTGCGCCTTACCACCCAGCGGCTGCTGCGTGATCATGGAGTACGGGCCGGTGGAGCGCGCGTGGATCTTGTCATCCACGAGGTGCAGGAGCTTCAGGATGTAGATGTAGCCCACCGAGATCGGCTCCGGGAAAGGCTCCCCGGTACGACCGTCGAGCAGCCGAGCCTTTCCTGAGCCACCGATCAGCTGAACGCCGTCACGGTTGGGCAGCGTGCTCGAGAGCAGCCCGGTGATCTCGTCCTCACGAGCACCGTCAAAGACCGGAGTCGCAACGTTGGTGCCGGCGGGGGCGGTGTGGGCGGAGATCTTGTTCAGCCGCTTCTTCCAGTCCTCGTCGTCGCCCTCGATGTTCCAGCCGGTGGCAGCAACCCACCCGAGGTGGGTCTCGAGCACCTGACCGACGTTCATCCGGCCCGGCACGCCGAGCGGGTTGAGCACGATGTCGACCGGGGTGCCGTCCTCGAGGAAGGGCATGTCCTCCTGCGGAAGAATCTTGGAGATGACGCCCTTGTTGCCGTGGCGGCCGGCGAGCTTGTCACCATCGGTGATCTTGCGCTTCTGAGCCACGTAGACGCGGACCAGCTCGTTGACGCCCGGGGGAAGCTCGTCGCCGTCCTCGCGGGAGAAGACCCGCACGCCGATGACCTTGCCGGACTCGCCGTGGGGAACCTTCAGCGAGGTGTCACGAACCTCGCGCGCCTTCTCACCAAAGATCGCGCGGAGCAGGCGCTCCTCGGGGGTCAGCTCCGTCTCGCCCTTGGGCGTGACCTTGCCGACCAGCACGTCGCCGGGGCTGACCTCGGCGCCGATGCGGATGATCCCGCGCTCGTCGAGGTCGGCGAGGACCTCCTCGCTGACATTGGGGATGTCGCGGGTGATCTCCTCCGGCCCGAGCTTGGTGTCACGGGCGTCGACCTCGTGCTCCTCGATATGGATCGAGCTCAACACGTCGTCCTGCACGAGGCGCTGCGACAGAATGATCGCGTCCTCGTAGTTGTGGCCCTCCCACGGCATGAACGCGACCAGCAGGTTCTTGCCGAGCGCCATCTCACCGTCGTCGGTGCAGGGACCGTCAGCAATGACCATGCCGGCCTCGACGCGGTCACCCTCGTCGACGATCGGCCGCTGGTTGATGCAGGTGCCCTGGTTGGAGCGGCGGAACTTGGCCAGCCGGTATGTGCGGTAGGTGGCGTCGTCGTGCATGACCGAGATGAAGTCGGCCGACAGCTCGGTGACGACGCCCGCCTGCTCGCAGACGACGACGTCGCCGGCGTCCTTGGCGGCACGTGCCTCCATGCCGGTACCGACCAGGGGGCTCTCGTTGCGTAGCAACGGAACCGACTGGCGCTGCATGTTGGAGCCCATCAGTGCCCGGTTGGCGTCGTCGTGCTCGAGGAACGGGATCATCGCGGTCGCGACCGACACCATCTGGCGCGGCGAGACATCGATGTAGTCCACGTCGTCCGGCGGGATCAGCTCGACCTCGCCACCCTTACGGCGAACCAACACGCGGTTCTCGGCGAAGGTGTCGTCCTCGTTCAGACCGGCATTGGCCTGGGCGATGACGAACCGGTCTTCCTCATCGGCCGTCAGGTAGTCGATCTGCATGGTGACCTGGCCGTGATCGACCTTGCGGTACGGGGTCTCGACGAAGCCGTACGGGTTGACCCGGGCGAACGTCGCGAGCGACCCGATGAGGCCGATGTTGGGGCCTTCCGGGGTCTCGATCGGGCACATGCGGCCGTAGTGGCTGGTGTGGACGTCGCGAACCTCGAAGCCGGCACGCTCACGTGACAGACCACCCGGGCCAAGCGCCGACAACCGGCGCTTGTGGGTGAGGCCCGCGAGCGGGTTGGTCTGGTCCATGAACTGCGACAGCTGGGAAGTTCCGAAGAACTCCTTGATGCTGGCGACGACGGGCCGGATGTTGATCAGGGTCTGCGGCGTGATCGCCTCGACGTCCTGGGTGGTCATGCGCTCGCGGACGACGCGCTCCATGCGGGCCAGGCCCAGGCGAACCTGGTTCTGGATGAGCTCGCCGACCGTGCGCAGGCGCCGGTTGCCGAAGTGGTCGATGTCGTCGACCTCGAAGACGACGTCGTTCTCCACGAAGCTGACGCCACCGTTCTGGTGGAGCTTCACGACGTATTCGATGGTCGAGACGATGTCGTCCTCGGTGAGGGTGCCGGCATTCGTCGGCAGGCTGAGGCCGAGCTTCTTGTTCAGCTTGTAGCGGCCGACCTTCGCGAGGTCGTAGCGCTTGGGGTTGAAGAAAAGGTTGTCGAGCAGCGTCTGGGCGCTCTCACGCGTCGGCGGCTCGCCCGGGCGCAGCTTGCGGTAGATGTCGAGCAGCGCCTCGTCCTGGCCGGCGAGGTGGTCCTTCTCCAGCGTGGTACGCATCGATTCGTACTGACCGAAACGCTCGAGGATCTTAGCGTCGTCCCAGCCCAGCGCCTTCAGTAGCACGGTGACGCCCTGGCGGCGCTTGCGGTCGATACGCACACCGACGGTGTCGCGCTTGTCGACCTCGAACTCGAGCCAGGCACCACGGCTCGGGATCATCTTGCAGCTGTAGAGATCCTTGTCGGACGTCTTGTCGGCGGTGCGCTCGAAGTAGACGCCGGGGCTACGCACGAGCTGGGAGACCACGACACGCTCGGTGCCGTTGATGACAAAGGTGCCCTTCGGGGTCATGAGCGGGAAATCGCCCATGAAGACCGTCTGGCTCTTGATCTCACCGGTCGTGTTGTTGATGAACTCGGCCGTGACGAACATCGGCGCCGAGAACGTCATGTCCTTGTCTTTGCACTCTTCGAGCGTGTACTTCGGCGGCTCGAAGCGGTGATCGCGGAACGACAGGGACATGGTCCCCTGGAAGTCCTCGATCGGGCTGATCTCCTCGAACACGTCCTCGAGCCCGCTGGTCATCGGCACGTCGGTGCGGCCCGCATCGACCGCTTCCTGGACGCGAGCCTGCCAAGCGTCATTGCCTATCAGAGCGTCAAACGACTGGGTCTGCAGAGCGAGTAGCAACGGAACCTCAAGCGGCTCCTTGATCTTGGCGAACGAGATGCGGGACGCGGTGCGGGCGGCCAATGGAATCCTTCCAAAGCCCTATTCAGGATGTAGAGCAGGACGAAGCGGAAGTGAGCGCAGCTGGGTGCGACCACCGTGAGCGGCTTGAACAGGCTGCGCCGTCGGCGCGAAGGCCGAAAGCGACGGGAGAACGGTGAGCGTCCCTCGACGCGGGGAAGGTCAAGCAGCGGGTGGCAACCTCAAGATCGGGATCGAAGCGGACGCCGGCGCACCCGCCGGAATCTGCGGCGCGGACGGATCCGCACCCGGTTGTACGGCCCGACGATCGCTCAAGCGATCGACGCTGCTTCAGAACGGCCTCCGGCGGGTCGAAGGTTGGGCGGCGGCAGGGGGATCCGGTTTGGGAGACTGGTGGGATTGACGGGCTGACTTCGACGGGCAACGACGCGCTGACGGGCATGCTGAGCGACCCGCGCCAAGACGGGTCAGCAGGAAAGCAGCGCAAACAATCAGTGTAGCCAATTTGCTTTACCCTGTCCAACACTCGTCTAACATCCCTCGCCGCCCAGCCTCATCAGCTGCAACACCTGCTCCAGGGCTTTCTTCCCGGCTCCTGGTCGCGGTTGGCGCGGTGACGCGCGGTGGCGCCGCCGGGAGCGGCCCTCGGCCTGGCTAGAGCGCGTCGACCCCGGCGACCTTCCAGCCGGCCCCGACCCGCTGCATGGTGAGCACGGTGCGGTTGGCGTCCAGCCGCGGCGCCGCGAGCTGCGTGTTCTTCACAACCTGGTCCAGGAAGAGCAGGACCTTGATCTGATTGGGCTTCGAGTCATCGACCACCGAGCCGCCCAGCACGCTGGCCTTGACGACCACCTGGTATTTGGCCGCCAGCGGCTTCACGGCCGGGACACTGACCTGGTCGTACTGGGTGGTGAAGTCGCCGGTCGTCACCGTCCGCGCGGCCGCCAGGTCCTTGTCGAGCTTGCGGTAGTCGTAGCTGAACAGCGTCGGGGCCTCATCGACGGCATCCTGCAGCGCACCGGTTCGAGCGAGCGCAAGCGCGTCGGTCTTGTTGGGCGCCGCGTTCGCCGCCTTCGCCGGTCCGCGCCACCACGCGACCGCCAGCAGCAGGACAAGTGCCATGACGGCGGCGAAGACCACCGTGAATGCCCCCCGCCACCATCGCTGCACTGGCATGTCAGACCACCTGCTGGAAGTCGGAAACGAGCCACACGCCCTTGATCCGCTGCAGCGCGAGCTTCATCCGGTAGCGCCGCTGGCCGTTCTTGGTGACCGCGTTGCTGGCGTTGAAGTTCGCCGCAACCAGCACGACCGCGTTATTGCCCTTGAGCTGCACGATCCCCGCACCCGTGTCAGG
Source organism: Mycobacteriales bacterium (assembly GCA_038245655.1). Lineage (GTDB taxonomy): Bacteria > Actinomycetota > Actinomycetes > Frankiales > Frankiaceae > DATAZK01. The sequence goes on from JBBRSE010000003.1 coordinate 86,683, forward strand.
AACCTGCCCGGAGGCCACCGTCTTCAACTGCGCGACCACCGTCTTCAGGGTCTTTTCCTTCGAGACGAAATCGGCCCGGAAGGAGCCGGTCGACGCGTTTTCCACGCGGTGCAGATAGTCATCGATCTTGCGGTAGTCGTAGGTGAAGAACGAGACGGCGAACTGACGTCCCGCCCGTAGCACGGCCAGCCGCTCGTCGGGAGTTCCCTGGGCTGCGGTACTGGTGGACGCGCTTGACGTCGACTTCGAGGCGCGAAACGCCTGGCCTCCCCAGGAAAAAGCAGCCCACAGCAAAAGCGCAAGGACCACGGTCAACGCGACGACGCCGGTTCGCAGCCGCCCGTTGGCCTTCTGGTGCGGGACGCTCGCAGCGTCGGGCTTGCGCAGATCGACCGGCGCCGGCGCGGCTTCGACGGGGGTGACCGAGAAGGTTGCAGCTGGCTCGGGGGTGACCGGAGCTGCCGGAGCAGGCTGGGTCGGCGCCCCGCGCAACTTTTCCAGCCCGGTCCTGGTGCGACCTGGGGCCGGGTCACGAACGCTGTCGGAATCGGTCATCTCTGGGGAGTCTATTTTCACGGGTCAGCTCGTTGTCCTCACGAGGTCAGGGGTGCAAGCAGCAAGTACTTCCACGAGTTCGAGCCGAGCACCTCCGCCTGGCCGCCGTCGGCGCCCATCAGGTACTGCTGGCCGTTCGGGCCGGAGACCAGCCCGCTGCTCGGGTCGTAGGCAGCGCCGTCGACGACCTTGCCGCCTGCCGAGCCCTGGTAGCTGGCCTGGCCATACGCGTAACCACCGAGCACCGGGTCCGTGGTGTCGCCGGGCGGGCGGGGCGCATTGCGCGAGCCGCGAACGGTATAGGGACTGTTGATCGGCAACGAGCAGCCCAGGTTCAGCGGCAGCGGACGGTTCTGCTGCGCCGCCGAGCCGTCCGGAGGCTTCTGGGTCGACGCCGGCGCGTAGCCCTTCGTGCAGACGCCGAACTGGTCGAGGTCGAGGCCGAATCGGGCGCCCTTTGAGGGGTCCTGCACCACGCGGGCCCCGGCCGACAGCACACGCGGGTACAGCGTCAGCAGCTCGTCGAGTCCTGGCAGGCGCGCCACCTGGATCTGCCCGAGGGTGACCAGGTTGGCCAGCAACGGCCCGAGGTTGCTGCGATTGTCCTTCAGCAGCGTGTTGAGCTCGGTCGCCGACAGCACCCCGTTGTCGAGGAGCCGGCGGAAGTCGGCGTCGCTGGTGCGCAGGGTTCCGGACACGTCCGCGATGTCGTGGGCGAACGACCGGAACGCCCCGGAGACGTCGATCTGGGTCTTCAGGACGGACTTGGCGTCCTCGATGAGCGAGATCGTCTGCGCCAGGTTGCCCTGGAACGCCCGCACGACCTCATTGCCGCGGGTGATGAGGTTCTGCAGCGGCTGGCCGGCACCGTCGAAGGCCTTGCCGAGCTCATCGACCGTCGTCGAGAGCGCGTCACGGGGCACCGAGTTGAAAAGGGCGTTGAGGTCGACGAGGACGGTGTTCTCGTCCACCGGGACGCTCGTGTCCTTGAGCTGGATCTCGCTTCCGTTGTGCAGGAAGGGCTTGGTATTGGCGTCGACGTTGGGCCGCAGGTCGACGTACTGCTCGCCGACCGCCGAGAGTGCCTCGACCTGGGCGTGGGTCTGCGCCGGGATCTTCTCCCCCTTGTCGATCTTGAGATCGACGATCACGCCTTGCTTGGCGAGGTGCAGGGTGCCGACCCGACCGACGGTCACGCCGCGGTAGGTGACCTCGGCATTGCTGAAGATGCCGCCCGACGCGGAGAAGTGCGCCTTCACCGTGTAGGGCTTGTTCCAGAAGGTCTTGTCGAGCCCGACGTAGTTGATCCCGGTGATCAGCAGGGCGATCACTGCGAGCCCGGCGAAAACGGACAGCTGGATCTTGACGGTGCGGGCGATCATGCCGCCGCCCCCCGCATCATGAGGTTGGTGTAGTCGGTGTTGCCGTGGTAGCTCGTACCGAGGACCCCGCCCAGCAGGCCGCCGCCGGTCCCGCCAGCGCCACCGGTCCCGCCCGGCAGCGGGTTGGAGGGCAAGGGCAAGGGCGGGGTCGGCTTGGTGCCGCCGACCAGCGGCGGTGTGCAGCCCACCGCCGGGATGAGCACCGTGCCGGTCGGGCACTTGGTCGTCGGCGAACTCGGCCCTGTCAGGCCGGCGATGAGATTGGTGACGTTCAGGTCGACCGAGGCGTACAGCCCGGCGTAATCGCCGTGGATGGCGTTGAAGGAGCTGCCCGGGAACGGGAAGTTCAGCAGCAACTCCAGCGAGGCAACGATGTTGTTCTTCGAGGTGACCAGGCTGTTGAGCACGGGCTGCAACGAGCGCAGGCTGGCGACCGTGTTCCGGCGGGTCGCCCGGATGACCGTCGTTCCGACACCGCCGAGCTTGGACAGCGAGGTGAGCACCCGGGTCAGATCCTTGCGCTGATCAGCCAGCACCTTCAGAGCGGGAGGGATGTCGGACAGGGCGGTCGCCAGCGTCCCCTTCTGGGCAGCGAGTCGCCGGGCGAGATGGTCGATCGAGTCCAGCGCCCGCACGATCTGCTGCTTGTTGTCATCCAGACTGCCCACCAGGTCGGTCAGCTGCTTCAACACGTCCTTCACCTGGCTCTCCCGGCCGGCGAGAGCGTTGGACAGCTCGACGGAGATGGTCTGCACCTGGGCGACACCGCCGCCGTTCAGCAATCCGGAGAGCGCGGCGAAGACCTCTTCGAATTCGGGGTTACGCCCGGTGGACGACAGCGGGATGGTATCTCCGTTACGAAGAGCTCCGACAGCCTTGGTGGGGCTCGCCGGAGGGCTCAGCGACACGAACTTCTCGCCGAGCAGCGAGGTGCTGCGCAGCTCCGCATGAGCGTTTTGCGGGAGGTGGACACTGTCCTTCAACCGCACGGTGACGACGGCGTGGAAACCGTCGAGCCTGATCTTCTCCACGTCGCCCACCGGCACGTCGTCGACGCGTACCGAGGACTGCTGCACGAGGTCGAGCACGTCGTTGAACTCGATCTTGACGTGGTAGACCTTCCCGCCGGTCGCACTTCCGCCGGGCAGCGAGACATCAGCGATGCCGTTGCACGAGCTGAGCAGCGCCCCGGCGAGTACGGCCGTCCCGCAGGCTGCCGCCGCGCGGCGCAGCCGGCTCACTTGCTCGCTCCGGTCAGCCCGCCGACGAGGCCGCCGGTCTGCTTCAGCACAGTGCCCAACGGCTGACCCGTATCGCAGACATGTGCGTTCTGGGCCAACGAGGCCACCAACTGGCACAGGTAGAGCGTGGGGTTGTTGCTCATCTCGAAGTCGTTCTTCGTCCGCAGCGACTGCGTGCTCGGGTCATAGGCACTGTTGAGGTTCTGCAGCGCGAGCGGGGCGACGTCGAGCAGCTCGGTGAGCGCGGTCTTCTGGCTGGTGAGCGTCGAGGTGATACGCGTGAGCCCGGCGATGTCGGAGGTGAGCACCGACCGGTTGTCGTGAACCAGCTGCGCCACATCGCCGAGGGCCAGCGAAAGGTTGCGCAGCGCGCTCGCCAGGCTGGCGCGGTCGCCCTCGAGCTGGCTGGACACCTTCGCCAGATCCGTCGTCAGGCTCCGCACGGCACCGTCGCTGTTCTGCAGCGTGTTCGTGAAGACCGCCAGGTTGTTGATCGTGCCCGTGAGGTCGGTCTTGTTGTCGGCCAACGTGCTGACGAGCGCTGCGACGTCCTTGATCGAGGAATTGATCCGGGTGCCGTTGCCGCGCAGGTTCTGCGCGCTCACCGAGAGCAGCCGCGAGAGCGCCCCGGACTTGTTGGCGCCCTTCGGCCCGAGCGCGACAGACAGGTCATCGATGCTCTGCAACAGCGTCGACAGCTCGACGGGAGCCGCGGTGCGCTCGACCGGGATCTGCGCCTTGTCGGCCATCACCGCACCGTCCCGGTAGATGGGGCCAAGCTGCACGTAGCGGTCCGAGACCAGCGAAGGCGGGATGATGAACGCCGACGCGGTGGCCGGGATACGCCGCTTAGCGTCGTAACTCATCTTGACGGCGACCGTCTTGCCGTCCGGCTTGATCGAGGTGATCTTCCCGACGATCACGCCGAGCACCCGGACACTCGAACCCTTGTAGAGGCCGGTCGCCCGGGTGAAGTGGGCGGTGACGGTCTTCGCCGGGGAACCGGATCCGAGCACGGTGATGGCCGCAACGACGACCAGGAACGCCACCACGACGCCGCCGATCGGCTTCGCGTATTTCGACAGGCTTCCCATAACTACTTACCGCCCAGGAGGCTGGAGGTGCTGCTGCTCGTGAGCAGGCCGGCAGGCAGCTTCACCTGGGCAGCGAAGGGCCCGAGGTTCGTGACGTACGAGTCGAACCACTTGCCGTTGCCGATCGTGTCGCTGAACAGCCGCACGAACGGGCCGGCCAGCTGCAGCGTCCGGTAGATCGAAGCCTGGTTGGCGTTCAAGGTGTCGATGACCGTCTTCAGGTGAGAGAGCGCGGGGTTGATCGAGGAGCGGTTGTCGACGACCAGTCCGGTGAGCTGGGTGGCGAGCGCTGACGTGTTGTGCAGCAGGTCGGAGATGACCTGGCGGCGGTCGGAGAGCACCTGCAACACCTTGTCGGCATCGACCAGGAGCTGCTGCAGCTCGGTGTCACGGCCCGCCAGCACCCCGGTCACGCCCCGGGCGTGTTTGAGCAGCTCCTGGAGCTGCTGATCGCGACTGGCGATGGTGCGGGAGAGTCGTGAGAGCCCGGTGAGCGCCGACTTGACGTTCGGCGCCGTGTCGCTGAAGTCCGCCGACAGCACGTTCAACGCCTTGGTGAGCTGGCCGGTGTCGATGCTCTCGACCGTGGTGGCGAGGTTCTGGAAGGCCGGCACGACGTCGAAGGGCGGTGTGGTACGCGAGACCGGAATGGGCGTGCCGTTCGCCAGCTTGCCGTCACCCTGCGGGTCGAGCGCGATGTATTCGGCACCCACCAGCGTCTTGATGCGGATCGACGCCTTGGTGAGCTTTCCGAGCTTGACCCCGTCCCTGACCCGGAACTTGACCAGCACGTGGTCGCCCTCGAGCCCGACGCTGGTGACCGTGCCGACCTTGACCCCGGCGAGGCGTACCTCGTTGGTCTTCTTAAGGTTCGCGGACTCGGTGAAGTTGGCCCGGTAGATCTTGCCGCCACCGTTGAAGAACGGCAGGTTCTGCGCCTGGAAGGCCAGCACGCCGAACATGGCCAGCAGCACGATTCCGGCAATGCCGATCGGGACCGGGTTACGTTCGCGGAAGGGCTTCATCCGTTGCACACCCCGTCCGCGTTCTGGAGTCCGGGGGTGACGACCGGGATCTTGGAACTGCCCACCGAGAACTGGCCATCCGCCTTGCAGAGGAAGAAGTTGAACCAGGAGCCGTAGGTCGCGGTGCGTCCGACGGTGTTCAAGGTGCGTGGGATCTGCTTCAGCTGCGCCGCCAGCGGCCCCTTCTGGGCGGCCAGCTGCGACGTCACGGTGTTCAGCCGGGTGATGTCGCCGGCCAGGGGTGCCCGGGCGTCAGCGAGCAGGCCGCTGAAGTCGCTCGTCAGGTTGTCGATGTTGACCAGCGAATCCCCGATGGCCTGGCGGTCCTGGGACAAGCCGCTGAACAGCCGTTGCAACTGCACGATGAGCTGGTCGAGCTGCGAGTCACGGGCGTCGACCGTCGATAGCACCGTGTTGAGGTTGCTGACGACGTCACCGATGACCGCGTCACGGTCGGCGATGGTGTTGGTCAGCGAAGCGGTGCGGATGAGCAGCTCGTTGAGCGTGCCGCCTTCGCCCTGAAGCGTCTGGACGATCTCGAACGCGAGCCGGTTGACGTCGCGCGGGTTCAACGCCTGGAATAGCGGCTTGAAGCCGTTGAAAAGGACGGTCAGATCGAGCGCAGGCTGAGTCTGCGACACCGGGATCTCCCCGTGGGCCGGCAGCACCCTGGCCTGACTCGCCGCGCTGATGACGCCCTCGTCGAGTGCGAGGAAGCGACCGCCGATCAGGTTCTGGTAGCGAATACGGGCCTTCGTCGAGGTCAGCAGATGCACGTTCTTGCGCACCTTGAAAGAGACCTCGGCGTAGCGGGTGTCGATCACCTTGACGCCGCTGACCGTACCTACTTTGACCCCGGCGATCCGCACATCGTTGCCGGCGAAAACCGCTGTGGCATCAGTGAAACGAGCCTTGTAGCTGGTTTCGGACTCGAAGCTGATGTTGCCGATCGTCTGCGCCAGGGTGAGCGTCAAAAAGAGCGTGACAACGATGAAGATGATCAGCTTGGTGAGGGAGGCGCCGTACTTCACGGACCGCCTCCTGTCGAGCTGACCGACGTGCCGCGCAGCATCGGACCGAGTAGCAGATCGGCCACCCCGGTCTGGGTGAAGGCGTTCTGGGCCTGCGCCTGCGTGACGGCTCCGACGATCGAAGCAATGAGCCGCTGCTCCGCCGGCGAGCCCACCACGGTGTCCGCCGGGCTGGGGGTCCCCGCCGGTCCGAGCGCCGCGAGGTCCTTGCGCACGGACGCCGGCAGGCTCGTTGTGGTGCCCAGCGGGGTCGCCGAGCCGGCATCGGCGCCGGCGGCCGACGAGCCGGTACCGCAGTTCGGGCCGAACTGGCTGCCTTCCTTGTTCACGTACTTCGGGCAGTCGTTCGGCGCTACGTACGCACCCTTGTTGGAGACCGGGATGAGCGAGATGTGCAGCCAATTCTTGTTGGTGCCCGTGCCGAACACCTGACGCAGCTTCGGCGCCAGGTTGGCCAGACCGTCGATGGTCTGGGTGATGTTGGTGGCCCGGCTGGCCAGCTCGCCGAGGATCGGGGCATTCACCTGGCCGAGCTGGATGAGGCGCGTCTGGTTTTCTGCCAGCACGGCGGTCGCCGTATCGGAGAACGTGGCCGTGTCGCGCAGGAATTGCAGCAAGGTGTTCTGTTTCGTGGTGATCGTCTGGCTGGTGACCGACGTGTTCGCCAGGAAGCGTAGGAAGTCGGGGGCGGCCTTGTCGTAGCTGTCTGCCACGCTGGCGAGCTCGGAAATGTCGGTGTTGAACGCCGGCAGATGCTGGTTGAAGCGGCGCAGGTAGTCATCGAGTCGTACGAGGTTGTCACCGAGCTGATTGCCGCGGCCCTCGAGCGCATCGGCCAGGTTGGTGAGCGTGACGTTCAGCTTTTCCGGAGCGACTGTGCGCAGCACCGGAAGGATGTCGCTGAGGACGGCCTCGACCTCGATGGCGTTTTGGGAGCGGTCCTCGGGGATGACCGAACCCGATCGCAGGGACTTCTGCCCCGCGGGCGTGTTCGTCGGTACGACGAAGTCGACGAACTTCTGCCCGAAGAGCGTCTTGGGCAGGATCCGCGCCACGACGTTGTTTGGAATGAGTTTGGCCTTGGCCGGCTGGAGCGCGAGCTTGATGGTGGCGCCCTTGCCGGTCGTAGTGACCTTGCGGACGTCGCCGACGATGATTCCCCGCAGCTTGACGTCGGCACCGAGCGCGAGCTGGGTGCCGATGTGACTGGTTTCCAGGGAGACCGGGGTGATCGTGATGAAGGTCTTGTTGTAGAAGGCGGTCGACAGCCAGAGCAGGAAGGCGACCACCAGCAGGAACAGGACGCCCTGCGCCTTGCGTTTGCTGCCGAGGGCAGCCTTGCGCAGCGGAGGCGGTACCAGGAGAACCATCGCGTCAGCCCGCGATCCGTACGGTCGCCGTGGCGCCCCAGATCGCCAGGCTGAGGAAGAAGTCGACCACGTTGATGGCGACCAGCGAGGTGCGGATGGCGCGGCCCACTGCCGTACCGACGCCGGCCGGACCGCCGGTGGCGTAATAGCCGTAATAGCAGTGGATCAGCACGATGATGATGGCGAAGATGATCACTTTTGCGAGTGACCAGAAGATGTCGCCGGGCGGCAGGAAGATGTGGAAGTAGTGGTCGTACGTCCCGGTCGACTGCTTGAACTGCCAGGTCACGATCGTGCGGGTGGCCAGGTAGGACATCAGCAGGCCGAAGAAGTACAGCGGGACGACCGCGACCAGCGCCGCGATGATGCGGGTGGTGACCAGGTAGGGAATGCTCGGCACGCCCATGACCTCGAGTGCGTCGATCTCTTCCGACACCCGCATGGCGCCGAGCTGAGCGGTGAAACCGCAGCCGACCGTGGCGGCCAGCGCGAGTCCGGCGACCAGCGGTGCGATCTCACGGGTGTTGAAGTACGCCGAGATGAAGCCGGTGAAGGCCGCGGTGCCCAACTGGTCGAGCGCGAGATAGCCCTGCAGGCCCACCTCGGTACCGGTGAAGAAACACAGGAACGCGATGACGCCAACCGTGCCGCCGATGAGCGCGAGGCCGCCGGAGCCGAGGGTCACATCGGCCAGCAGCCGGGTGACCTCCTTCTTGTAGCGCCGCAGGGTCTTCGGGGACCAGCCCAGCGCACGGCCGTAGAACGACAACTGCCCGCCGAGGTCGTCGAGGAAGTCCCCGGGCTTCTTGGCCAGCCCGCGAGCACTCCGCAGCGCGCGGGCGGGGGCGTGAGTAAGGGTCGCGGTCACCTACAGGCCCTTCGGTGGGATGACCTGGAAGTAGATCGCGCTGATGATGTAGTTCGTCAGGAACAGCATCATGAACGTGATCACGACCGACTGGTTGACCGCGTCGCCGACGCCCTTGGGCCCGCCGCCCGCGTTGAGACCCTTGTAGGACGCCACCAGCGCGGCAAGGAGGCCGAAGATGATGGCTTTTGCCTCGCCGACGTAGAGGTCCGGAAGCTGCGCGAACGCCTGGAACGACGACAGGTAGGCGCCTGGAGTGCCGTGTTGGAGGATGACGTTGAAGAAATACCCACCGACGACGCCAACAACCGACACCAGGCCGTTCAGCAACGCGGCGACCAGCACGCAGGCGAGCACCCGGGGGACGACGAGGCGCTGGATCGGCGAGATACCGAGCACCTCCATGGCGTCGATCTCGTCGCGAATCTTTCGGCTGCCGAGGTCGGCGCAGATCGCCGAACCGCCAGCGCCGGCGATCAGCAGCGCTGTAACGATCGGGCCGGCCTCGCGGATGATCGCCAGCACCGCAGCCGCGCCGGTGTAGGACTGCGCGCCGATCTGCGCGGCCAGGTTGCCCAACTGCAGGGCGATGACCGCACCGAACGGGATGGCGACGAGCATCGTCGGCAAGATCGTGACGCTCGCGATGAACCAGGCCTGGTCGATGAATTCCTTGAGCTGGAACGGCCGCTTAGGCAGTGCGCGTAGCGCGTCCAGGAACAGCGCGAACATTTCGCCGACCGGCTTCATCGGTCGCGCGACGAACGCGGGATAGCTCAGGCTCATTCACGATCTCCGCGACGGCCGCGCCAGCCAGCGAGCACACCCTTGCGTCCGCCTCTGGCATCGGAATCACCGGCTGCTGGATCGCTGGTCGGGGGGCCTGGGAACGGGGTAGGGCGCGGGCGATCACCACGCGGGGAAGCGGGGGTCGGACGTCCGTCCGGAGCGGGGCTCGGACGTGAGCCGTGCGGTCGGGGCGCGGCCTGCTGCGGCTGGCCGTTGGGCGAAGGTCGGCCGCCGACCGGCGCCGCGACAGGCGTCGGGCGCGGGGACTGGACGGTCGGGCGCGCAACCGGCTCAGTTGCCGGCTTCTCCAGGGCCGGGCCGGGCCGTGCCTTGCTGCGATCACGATCGGTGGCGGCGTCGTAGCGGCCCTCACGGTCGTGCTGCAACTGGTCGCTGAAGTCCTCGACGCTCATCGAGCGGGCCGGAGGCTCATCCGACGGCTCGATCCCGTCCTCACCGAAGATCGCGCCGAAGGGAACGGACTCGCGCCGCGACGGGTCGCGAAGGAACGAATGGCTGCCGTGGGGCGAGGCCATCGAGGGACGCACGAGCGGCCAGGAAGGCAGCAGCTGAGGCTCGATCGGGGGCAGCTCAGCGGCAGCGGTGCCGTCCTCGGCCTCGGCGGCGAGCTCGGCGGCGTCCTTCTCCTCGGACATGCCGATGGGGCCCTGCTTGCGGCCGTTCATGAACTGCAGGACGACCGGCTCCTCGCTGGTGAGCAGGTCGGACCGGTGGCCGAACATCGCCAGATGGCGGCGGTAAAGCAGCCCGATGTTGTCCGGGATGGTGCGGGCAGTGTTGATGTTGTGCGTGACGATCAGGCAGGTCGCCCCAGTCTGCGCGTTCAGGTCGACGATCAGCTGGTCAAGGTAGGACGTACGCACCGGGTCGAGGCCCGAGTCGGGCTCGTCGAACAGCAGGATCTCGGGGTCGAGCACGAGCGCCCGCGCGAGGCCGGCGCGCTTACGCATGCCGCCCGAGATCTCGCCGGGAAGCTTGGACTCAGCACCCGCGAGACCGACGAGGTTCATCTTGTCGAGGACGATCTTCTTGATCTCCGGCTCGCCCTTCTTGGTGTGCTCGCGCAACGGGAAGGCGATGTTGTCGAACAGGTTCTGCGAGCCGAACAGTGCGCCGTCCTGGAACAGCACGCCGAAGAGCTTGCGGGTCTCGTAGAGCTGCGCCTCTGGGATGTTGCAGACGTCCTTGCCGTCGATCCAGATGTGACCCTGGTTCGGCTTCAACAGGCCGACCAGATGCTTGAGAAACACGGATTTGCCGGTACCCGATGGGCCCAGCAGCACGGAAATCTCCCCAGCGGGCAGCGTCAGGGAGACGTCCTCCCAGATGGTCTGCTTGCCAAACCGCTTGGTCAGGTTTTCGACCTTGACCTCGACGCCCACGCAGTTCTCCTCACCGCTATCCCCGATGGCACCTATGCCCGACGCGCAGGCACGCTGCACCCCCTCAACGAGGGGACGTCGTTGCGGTGACGCTCATGCCGCAAGCAGGCGCTAAAACAACGAAGGTCTGCTTGCCGATTGTGACCGGGATAACAGTACGTCAAACCACGGATACTTAACGGTTACCGGAAAGCGGGTCGGATGTCCGGGCGTGACCGGAATCGCCCGGAACGCAAAACGGCCATCCGCCCCGAGGGGCGAGTGGCCGCTTTCGCGTTGCCGACAGACCCGGTGGGCCTGCGTTGAGCGTTACTTGAGGGTGACCGATGCGCCGGCGCCCTCGAGGGCCGCCTTCGCCTTCTCGGCCGCCTCCTTGGTGACCCGCTCGAGGACGGCCTTGGGCGCGCCGTCGACGAGGTCCTTGGCTTCCTTCAGGCCGAGGCTCGTGAGGGTACGAACCTCCTTGATGACCTGAATCTTCTTCTCGCCGGCAGCCTCGAGGATGACGTCGAACTCGTCCTGCTCCTCGACCACGGGGGCCTCGGCGGCAGCGCCGCCACCGGCAGCGGCTACGGCGACCGGCGCCGCTGCGGTGACACCGAAGGTGTCCTCGAACTGCTTCACGAACTCCGACAGCTCGAGCAGCGTCATCTCTTTGAACGCGTCGAGCAGGTCGCCGCTACTGATCTTTGCCATGGTGTGCCTTTCCTACAGGTGAGGGGTCTATTCGCCGTCCGCGGCGGGCGCCGCGTCGGCCGGGGATTCGGCGGTCTCGGCCGAATCGGTGATCGGGGCCACGTCGCTGACGGCTTCGGCGGGGGCCGAAGCTTCCTCAGCAGCCGGAGCCTCATCAGCTGGGGCCTCGGCAGCCGGAGCCTCATCCGCTGGGGCCTCGGCAACTGGAGCCGGAATGCTCTCGCCGGCATCCTCACGCTGCTGCCGCAGCGCCTCGATGAGCCGGGCCGCCTGAGACAGCGGCGCCGCGAACAGGCTCACGGCCTTGGCCAGCGAACCGTTCATCGCGCCGGCCAGCTTGGCCAGCAGAATCTCGCGAGATTCCAGATCGGCCAGCCGGCGAATCTCGTCAGCACTGATCGGAGCTCCGTCAAGAACCCCGCCCTTGATGATGAGCAGCGGGTTGGTCCGCGAGAAATCGCGCAGCCCCTTGGCGGCCTCCACCGGGTCGCCGGAGATGAAGGCGACGGCCGTGGGGCCGGTCAGCATCTCGTCCAGCCCGGTGAGCCCGGCCTGCTTGGCGGCGATCTTGGTCAACGTGTTCTTCACGACTGCGTAGCGCGCCGAACTCCCCATCGAGCGCCGCAGCTCCGTCAGCTGACTAACGGTGAGCCCGCGGTATTCGGTGAGGAGGGCGGCAGACGAGCCGCGGAACGCACTGACAATGTCGGCGACTGCAGCTTCTTTGTCAGATCTCGCCATCGCGCTCCTTCGCTCATGGCCGGGAGCCAGCGAGCGGTATACGCGGAAGGGCAGGGCCTTACGGACCCCGGATCACTCCTGCGCAGGCCAGCCCTCGGGCTTTTACAGCTGCCGTAGCAGCCACCGGCGGTCTTTGGTGTGGGTTTGGTGCAGGTAGGACGGTCTAAGCTTATCAACCACCCCGGCAACCGGGTTCCGGTCGTGATGACGCTCAGAACCACGAGAAGCCGGTTGGCGGCGTTGGTGATGGCGGGCAGCCTGCGGTCAGACGGTGACGTCCTCGGTGACGGACTTGGTGCGGTTGGGGTCGACCGGAACGCCCGGGCCCATGGTGGTGCTGAAGGTGATCTTCCTCAGGTAGCGGCCCTTGGCGGCTGACGGCTTCGCCCGCAGGATCTCATCGAGCACGGCCGCGTAGTTCTCCGCTAGCTGCTCCTCGGTGAAGCTCGCCTTGCCGATCACAAGGTGCAGATTGGCCTGCTTGTCGACCCGGAAGTTGATCTTTCCGCCCTTGATGTCGCCGACAGCGCGCGCGATATCCATGGTGACCGTGCCGGTCTTCGGGTTGGGCATGAGGCCGCGGGGGCCGAGGATGCGGGCGATGCGCCCGACCTTAGCCATCTGGTCGGGGGTGGCGACGGCTGCATCGAAGTCCAGAAAGCCGCCCTGGATCTTAGCCACCAGATCATCGCTACCGACGATGTCGGCGCCGGCGGCGGTGGCCTCATCGGCCTTGGCGCCACTGGCGAAAACAGCCACCCGGGGGGACTTGCCGGTGCCGTGCGGAAGGTTGACGGTGCCGCGCACCATCTGGTCGGCCTTGCGGGGGTCGACCCCGAGCCGCAGCGCGACCTCAACGGTGGCGTCGAATTTGGTCGGGCTGGTCTCCTTCGCCAGGCGAACCGCCTCGAGCGGGGAGTAGACGCGCGACAGGTCGAGCTTTTCCGCAGCAGCGCGGTAGGACTTGCTTCGCTTCATGCTTTTGACTTTCTGACAGTGGTACGGACGGACCGGGTGGCCCTCCCACACGGGGACATTCTCCCCGAAGGACGCAGGCTGCGGGTCAGCCCGTGACGGTGATTCCCATCGAACGCGCGGTGCCGGCGATGATCTTCTCGGCGGCGTCGAGGTCGGTCGCGTTCAGGTCCGGCATCTTGGTGGTCGCGATCTCGCGTACCTGCGCCCGGGTCAGCGAACCCACCTTGGTCTTGTGGGGCACGGCAGATCCCTTGTCGAGGCCGGCGGCCTTCAGGATCAGCCGCGCCGCGGGAGGCGTCTTGGTGATGAACGTGAACGAGCGGTCCTCGAACACCGAGATCTCGACGGGCACGACGTTGCCCCGCTGCGACTCGGTCGCAGCGTTGTACTGCTTGACGAACTCCATGATGTTGACGCCGTGCTGGCCCAGCGCAGGACCGACCGGCGGCGCCGGAGTAGCGGCGCCGGCAGAGATCTGCAGCTTGATGACGGCCGCGAGCTTCTTGGACTTGGGAGGCATTGAAAGACCCTTGTTAGAACTGTGAGAACGACAACTATTTGGGACGGATCAGATCTTCGCGACCTGATTGAACTGCAGCTCGACCGGAGTCTCCCGACCGAAGATGGACACCAGCACCTTGAGGCGCTGGGCGTCGAGGTTGACCTCGCTGATGGTGGCCGGGAGCGTGGCGAACGGGCCGTCCATGACGGTGACGGACTCGCCGATCTCGTACTCCTGAGCCTTCGGCGCTTCGACCTTCTTCTTTTCCTGGACCGGCGCGAGAATGCCCGCGATCTCTTCCATCCGCAGCGGCGACGGCCGGTTGGTGAGCCCCACGAAACCGGTCACATTGGGCGTGTTTCGTACCGCGCCCCACGACTCGTCGACCAGCTCCATCCGGACGTACACGTAACCGGGGTACTTCTTCTGCTGGACGGTCTGCTTCTTGCCGGCCTTGATCTGGATGACCTCTTCGGTCGGCACCTCGATCTGGAAGATGTAGTCCTCCATGTTGAGACTCTGGATGCGCTGCTCCAGATTCGCCTTGACCCGGCCCTCGTAACCCGCGTAGGTATGCAGGACGTACCAGTCGCCTGGAAGGGCTTCCAGCTGCCGCCGGAACGTCACGGCCGGATCTTCGTCCTCGACCGGCGCGTCATCCACCGGCGCGGCCTCGGCCACGTCGGTCACGCTGCTGCCCAGCTCGCCCTCTGCGGGCTGCTGGTCGGCTTCACTTGAGGCCACCTGATCGGAGGCGAGTATCTCGACCGGATCGAGCCGATCGACGGCCCCCTCCTGCTCGGATGACTCGTGCTGAGACGACAAAACGCTCCCTTAACCGAAGATGCCCAACACCGCTTTGGTGAGCCCGAAGTCCAGGCCCGCCACCAGAGCGGTTACGAAAACGACAAAAACCAAGACGACCACCGTGTAGGTGAACAGCTCGTGGCGCCCCGGCCAGATGACCTTGCGCAGCTCGCTGACGACCTCGCGGTAGTACTGCACCAGGCGACGCCACGGACCCGACCGGCGCGGCGGCTTGGAACCCCGGCCGCCAGCAGCAGGCTCAGCAACAACAGCAGGCTCATGTGTCTCGGTCGACATGACCCTCCGCTCCTGCCCCACCCGGGGATCTCGCCACTGGAAACACTGGAAGAACTAGAAACACTTCAAAATCTGAAAACAGACCGAACAACCGGACATCCAGACCGACGCACCGCCACCCCGCACCTGGCAGGGGCGACAGGACTTGAACCTGCAACAACCGGTTTTGGAGACCGGGACTCTGCCAAATTGAGCTACGCCCCTTCAAGGGACAGGCGGGCGCGCTGACGCTGGGCCCGACTGCACCCCGCGGCAAGTGTACGCGCCAGCTATTGCCTGGTCGGCATTGGCAGCGCATGAAAGCATGAAGGTCATGACATCGCCGTCCGACTCCCCACCAGCATCAGCCCAGCGCTCTCGCCGTCGCATCTCGGCCCGGATCGGCGCCATCGCGCCGTCGGCCACCCTCGCGGTCGACGCCACCGCGAAGGCGATGAAGGCAGCGGGACGCGATGTCATCGGATTCGGGGCGGGCGAGCCGGACTTCCCCACCCCCGAACACATCGTGGCGGCAGCGCAGAAGGCGTGTCGCGACCCGAAGATGCACCACTACACGCCCACGTCGGGCCTGCCCGAGCTGCGCTCCGCGATTGCCGAGAAGACAGCCCGCGACTCCGGCTTCACCATCGAGGCGGCCCAGGTGCTCGTCACCAACGGCGGCAAGCAGGCGGTGTACGAGGCGTTCGCGACCCTGCTCGACCCGGGCGACGAGGTGATCGTGCCGGCGCCGTACTGGACCACCTATCCGGAGGCGATCCAGCTCGCCGGCGGGGTCACGGTCGCGGTGCTGGCCGGAGCCGACGCCGGCTACAAGCTGACCGTCGCCGAGCTCGAGGCTGCGCGCACCCCGCGTACCAGGGTGTTGCTGCTGGTCAGCCCCTCCAACCCGACCGGCGCTGTGTACACGCCCGAGGAGATCACGGCCATCGGGCAGTGGGCCGTGGAGACCGGACTTTGGGTGATCACCGACGAGATCTACGAGCACCTGGTCTACGGCGACGCCCGCTTCAGCTCCATCCCGGTGCAGGTCCCGGAGCTCGCCGACCGCTGCATCATCGTCAACGGGGTCGCGAAGACGTATGCCATGACCGGCTGGCGGGTCGGATGGCTGATCGGCCCGCGTGACGTGGTCGGTGCAGCCACCAACCTGCAGTCACACACCACGTCCAACGTCTCGAACGTCGCTCAGGTCGCCGCGCTCGCTGCGGTCACCGGTGACCTGTCAGCGGTTCACGAGATGCGCACCGCCTTCGACCGGCGGCGCAAGGCGATGCACTCCGCCCTCGCGGCGATCCCGGACGTGACCTGCCCGCTGCCGGACGGGGCCTTCTACTGCTACCCCGACGTGTCCGGCATCCTCGGCCGCTCCATCGGCGGGCGCACCGCCACCACCTCTGCGGAGTTGGCGGCGCTGGTGCTCGATGAGGTCGGGGTCGCCGTCGTTCCGGGTGAGGCGTTCGGTGCGCCGGGCGCGTTCCGGATGTCATACGCGCTCGGCGACGACGATCTCGCCGAGGGGGTCCGGCGGCTCACCGAAGTGTTGGGCCGCGCGCTCTAGCGGATCGCGCCGGCCTTGCGCAACACCCTGACGGCGGCCGGCAAGCCAGCAAATGCGGTGGCCACATCCTGCGGGCTGACGACCGTCCACGCGTGTGCGTTGACATAGCAGCGCAGCGCCGCGTCGAACTTCGCCGTTCCGGCGGCGGCCCGGGCCGCGATCAGGGCGGCCGCCCCCTTGAAGTAGACGATGTCGTCATAGCCAGCGGCATCGCGCTCGAACGCCGACGTGGGTGAATCCACGGCGCGCGGGTCAGCCATCACCTGGGACGTCTCCGGTGTGGTGGAGGCGAGCGTCTCGCCGAACAGTTGCGCGTCGACGATCTGCTCGATCGCCGTCGCAAACGCCTCGTCGAGCCATGGGTGCAGCTCCTGGTCGTTGCCGACGAGCGCGTAGAACCACATGTGCGCCATCTCGTGAGTGACGATGCTCTGGTCCCCGCCGCCGGCGCTGCCGAGCAGCACCATCCCCGGATATTCGATCCCCACCGGCCCGAGTCCGTTCAGAACGGCGATGGACAACTGCGGGAACGGGTACGGGCCGAGGCGCTTGACCAGGAGCGGGAAGGCTCGCCGCACCGCCGCCAGGACCACCTGGCCGGACCCGCCGTCCGCCCCTGGCGAGACGCCGATGGTCACCGGCACCTTGTCGGGACCGGTAGCGACCGTGCTTTCGAGCGTCGTCAGCCGGCCCACGGCCACCACGACGTCACGGGCTGCGGGTGAGGTGAAGTACCAGCGCCGCTGGGTCGCCGACGCCTTGACGATCAGCCCGGGCGCACCGTTGGCGAACACTGTGTCCGTGGTCGGGGCCGTGACGGTGAGGTTGGTCTGGGCCGCCTCGCTCACCGCGTCTTCAGCGAGGGTGCTGGCACCTGGAGTACGCACCCAACCCGTTCCGCGGACCCAGGCGAGCAGCGGTGTCCCGGTCCCCCACCAGGCCGTCTTGCCGTCCGAGCCGAGCCGGTCGATGAAGGTGGGCGGCAGCCGCAGCGTGAAATCCAGCTCCGACACGATCGGCGTGCCAGCGGCGACTGTCTTGCCGAGCGGCAACGACATCAGCGTCCCCTGCGTACCGGGACGGCCACCCGCCGAGGTGAGCTGCGGCGTCACCACCCGACCAGCGACAGCCGATCGGGTCACGGTGAGCGATCCCCCGAGGCGATGATCACGTCCGTTGGGCCAGAGCCGGTATACCAGCTCGGTCACCGGCTGATCCGGGGTGAAGACCACCCGCTCGTGGCCGGTGACGGTCCGGTGGTCGGTGCCGATCGTGAACGCGAGGGTCACCTGCGGCCGCTGCGGATCCAGCGGCCGGTAGCTCGGGGGGCAGGAGGCCGGCGCCGCCGCGCCACCCGAAGGCGTTGTGGGGGCCGCCGACGGCGATGTCGAGACCGTCGGCGCGGCCGAAGGGCGGCTACTGCTGCACGCCACGGCCGTACTCGCGACGAGGGCAGCCGTCACCAGCAACCCGGCGCTGCGCACCGGCGCGTGGAAAGTCAGGAGAGCTGCACGACAGCGCGGGCCTGCGACAGCACCTTCGCCTCGCCGCACCGCGCGGTCAGCACCACGGCCACCCGGTTGCCGTCGAGCTTGTCCTCGACCTTGCCGCTGACCGTGAGCGTGGTGCCGGTGCCGTTATCGGGGACCGGAACCATTGAGGAGAAGCGGACGCCGTACTCGACGACCGCCGCCGGGTCACCGGCCCAGTCGGTCAGTAGCCGGCCAGCCGTGGCCATCGTGAACATGCCGTGAGCGATGACGTCAGGGAGCCCGACCGCCTTCGCGAATCGCTCGTTCCAGTGGATGATGTTGAAGTCTCCCGAAGCGCCGGCGTACTGCACCAGTTGGCCGCGGGTGACCCCGTAGGTCTGCGCCGCGATCTCGGTGCCGACCTCGACGTCGTCATAGCTGACGGACACGACTCACGCCTCCTTCGGAGCCGCGCTACCGCGCGAGATCATCGTCATGGTCACGGTGGCGACCTGCTCGCCATCGGCGGCAATCACGGCGGTCTCGGTCACCATCGCCTCATTGCGACCGACATCGCGGATGTCGGTGACGGTGGTGCGCCCGGTCAGCGCGTCTCCGGCGTACACCGGTCGATGCAGCACGAACTTCTGTTCACCGTGAACCACGAGGGAGTAGTCCAGACCCAGGTCGGGGTCGCCGACCGGACCGCCGCCGCGGCGAAAGCCGAGCGTCGTCAGGAAGGTGGGCGGTGCCACCAGGTCGCGATGGCCAGCCGCCTTCGCCGCGTCGATGTCGTGGTAGATCGGGTTGGCATCGCCGATCGCAAGCGCGAAGTGGCGAATGAGCTCACGCCCCACCTCGAACGGCTTGTCGAACGAGTACTCCCGGCCGATGAAGGCCCGGTTGAGCGGCATTGCTCATCCCTCCTGTGGGTGCAGCGACCGGCGACGGCTACCCGTCAACGGGTCTCGCGGTGCTCGGTGTGCTGACCGCAGTTGGGGCAGAACTTCTTAAGGTCCAGCCGATCCGGGTCGTTACGCCGGTTCTTCTTCGTGATGTAGTTGCGGTGCTTGCACACCTGACACGCCATCGTGATCTTGGGTCGAACGTCAGTGGCCTTGGCCACGAGAGCACCTTCTTCATCATCATCGGGTCAGTGTTTGGGTCACTGACCGCGTTCGGTCCGGTAGCGGAGGCCGGATTTGAACCGGCGACACAGCGATTATGAGCCGCTTGCTCTGCCTAACTGAGCTACTCCGCCGGGCAGCCGAAGCACCGGCGCTTCGAGCCCCTTTACGGAATCGAACCGTAGACCTTCTCCTTACCATGGAGACGCTCTGCCGACTGAGCTAAAGGGGCTGGTAGCCGCAGGCCAGCGTACACGAGCAGGCGGCTCCTCCGCCCAGAGTAGTCGGCCGCCCCATGGACCTCGATTCAGTTGCCGACCAGCCGGATCGGACCGCGGCGCAGCGGCTGCTCGCGCATCGCCAGCCACGTATTGAACCGCTCTGCCGAGACCGGGCGGCTGAATAGGTAGCCCTGCGCGATATCGCAGCCCATCGAGGCCAGGCGGTCACGGGTGCGCTCGTCCTCGACGCCTTCCGCAACCACCCGCAGTTGTAGGTGGCGGGCCAGCCCGAGGATGGTCTCGACGATGGCCGCGTCACTCTCGTCGACCGCCATATCCTGCACGAACGACTTGTCGATCTTGACTTCTGAGACCGGCAGCCGCCGCAGATACGCGAGCGAGGAGTAGCCCGTACCGAAGTCGTCCACCGACAGCGAGATTCCCGAGCGCGCCAGGCGCTCGAGCACCGGCAGCGCGCGCGGCACGTCGCGCATGACCGAGCTCTCGGTGATCTCCAGCGTCAGCAGGTCGCTGGGCAGGTCGTAGGCGGAGAGCAGCCGCGCGACGGTGGCGGGGAGCTGGGGGTCCAGCAGGCCGCGGACGGACAGGTTGACGGCGACCGGGATGCGCTTACCGGCGTCGAGCCAGGCGCGGCACTGGGAGAGTGCGAGGCGCATCACGACGGCGGTGAGCGGAACGATGAGCCCGGTGCGCTCGGCCATCGGCAGGAACTCATCCGACGGGAGCAGTCCCTCGACCGGGTGTTGCCACCGCACCAGAGCCTCGACCCCGGTGACCGTACCGACGGGACGATCACGGCCCGGGCCGGGCTGCAGAGCGACCTTCGGCTGGTAGTGCATGACTAGCTCGTCCCGCTCGAGCGCCTTGCGCAGCTCGCCGATGAGCGCGAGGCGGCGCGGGTCGGTGGAATCCAGGCTGGCCCGCCAGGCCTGTACCGGCGGCTCACCTTCCTTCGCGAGCCGCAGCGCCGCCTCCGCCCGCCGCAGCAGCAGTGGGGCATCGCGCCCGTGCAGCGGCGAGACAGCGACTCCGAGAGCCCCGCTCCCGTCCAGCGCCAGACCCGAGACGTGGACCGGCTCGAGCAGCGCCTCGCGTACCGAATGCGCGGCGGCCAGGGCATCGCCGATGTCCTCGATCCCGGGCAGCAGCATGCTGAATTCGTCGTTGCCGACCCGGGCCACGGTCGCGCCAGCGGGCGCGCCGGCCACCAGCCGCCGGCCGACCTGATAGAGCACCTCGTCGCCGCTGGCAGCACCCAATGTGTCGTTGATCTGCCCGAAGCGGTCGAGGTCGACGATGAGCACTGCCGCGGGTCCGGCGGCGAGCACCTCCGCGAGCCGATGGGTCAGCAGGCCGCGGTTGGGCAGCCCGGTGAGGGCGTCGTGGGTGACGTCGTAGACCGAACGCTCGAGCAACCGGTCGTTCTGCAGGGCGGTGGCGACGTGAGCGGCGAGCGCCTCAGCCAACCGCGCATCGTCCTCACGGAAGGTCGAGGTGTCGCCGAGCCGGTCGCGAACCTCCAGCATTCCCATCGCCCGCTCCCCGCCGGGCAGCGGCACCTGGACGGCATCGCGCACCCGCTCGCGCGCGAGCACGTCGTCCCCGCTGCCGCGCGGGATGAGCACAGATCGTCCTGCATCGGCTCGGGCAGCAAGATCGGGGCGCTCGGCGCCTGCGGAGACCGGCTCGCGATCGTCGTCGACGCAGAAGGACAGCAGCGCCGGCACCTCCGGCGGCGGATCGCGTAGCCAGAGGACGGCACTGTCGGCGGCGAGCAGCCGGGTGACATCGCGCAGCAGCAGGCCGACCAGTTCCCCGCCACCCGAGGCGCCGACCACCCGCTGGGCAAACGCGTTGACCTCGCTCAAAGTGGCGTGGCGGCGCGCCAGGGCGGCATACGCGCGATAGGAGAGCAGCACGAGCAGCCCGACCATGGCGAGCAGGGCGCCGGCCACCGGCTCAGCCCGCAGCGCGATGACCGCGAGCAGGCCCAGCGAAGCCGACAGCAACCCTCCGATGACGTATGGCGGCAGGAAGCTGGCGAGGTCGCGGCGTGACGGCCGGCCCTGGGTGAGAGTGATGGCGAGGGCAACCAGCAGCGCGCTCGTCGCGTCGGCCACCAGGATCGCCAGGTAGACGCCCGGCCAGCTGGCGGGATGGGTGATCTCGCCGACGTTGAGTCCGTGGAAGAGCGCGAGCGCGACCCCGCTCTCCACCGTGACGAGTGCGATGTTGACGGCGGCCTTGACGCCGACCACGCGGTGGTGAACCTCGGAGACGACCATCGCGAGACCGCGTGCCAGCAGGAGCACGAGCGGGGCAGTCAGCGCGAGGCCGACAACCAGCGGCGCCTCCGACAGCGTGATCGAGAACGTCTGGCGCCGGACCTCGACATGAGCCTGCGCACCCTCGAAGACGATGAATCCGAGCGCCAGCAGCAACCCGTGCAGCGCCGACTCACCGGCGCCGGTCGACGCGAAAGCGGACGAGCGCAGGAGCGGAACCCACAAGCCGATCGCGCAGACGGCAAGCGCACCGAGGAGCACCGCCAACCGCCGGGCGCCGTCCGATGGACGGGCCCGCGGCGTGGAAGGCAACTCGTCGGCCGGCATGCGCCTCCCAGTGGCGGAGCTGGAATGACAGCTGAAATCGCAGTGGGAATCAAAGTGCAATCACTCACCGCTACCGTCGCACCCTGGCCACCCCCAGGCAAGCGAAACGGGCCGCAACCGCCCGGTGTCGTGCAGTTACCGGGGGATGCGACCCGTTTCGTCGTATCTGTGCGGCGATCAGATCGCCGCGTGGGGAGGCCCGTCAACTGGAATGCAGCTGCGTTCAGGGCTCACGTAATGGCGCTGCGTGCCTCGCTGGCTCAGTGCCAGAGCACGCCCATCGGCCGCATCTTGCCCACGAACGAGAGCTTCGCCGCGTCGACGAAAGCGCCGTGTGAAGCGTGCGCCTGAGGCGACACGAGCAGCGCGATCGCGAGCAGTCCGAGCAGGACGCCGGCAGCGATGAGAAGCATTTTGACGTTGGCGGTGCGCAGGGCGACGGTCATGTTAGAGCCTCCGGGGGAAGGGGCGGCGCTCGGGTTGAGCGACGAAGCTGGAAGGGTCTTCGTCCTTTCGGCCCAAAAGAATAGTCACCCACAAGGGTGATCCACATTGCTGCATTCGGCCGATGTAGCTCCGGTTAAAGGGGAGGCCGGCACTCTTTTGCGGGCGCGCTGCCCGCTCACTCCTGCGGCCCGCAGATGAGGTCAAGAAAAGGCAGGAGGGTCATCCGCGATGACCACTCCTGCGGGGGTGGCAGGTGTTGGGTTCGAACCAACGTAGGCTGAGCCGGCGGTTTTACAGACCGCTCCCTTTGACCACTCGGGCAACCTGCCGTGGTCTGCAACCTTAGCGGAAACCGGCTAGATGATCGTCGGCCGCGTCGCCGGGGTAGGACTGGCGTAGGTAGGGACGCATGACCGGGATCCCGCATCACCGCCGACAGCGTGGAGCAGCTGGTTTCGGTGAGCAGCGGCAAGCCGGCCATACGCATCTACCTGAAGGAGCCCGTCCGTTCCTACACCGAAGCGCTGATCGGGACTGCCGACGCGGCTGCGCTTGCGACCGGCCTCGATCGCGCTCGCGGGTAGGCTCGGCCCCGCTTTACGCCGTCACCTGTCAGGAGCTCACGTGGCCGATCCATCTTTCGACGTCGTCAGCAAGATCGACCGTCAGGAGGTCGACAACGCGCTGAACCAGGCCTCCAAGGAAATCGCGCAGCGCTATGACTTCCGCGGGGTCGACGCGTCCATCGCTTGGTCCGGCGAGCTCGGCGTGTTGATCAAAGCCAACAGCGAGGAGCGGGCCGCCGCTGTCCTCGACGTGTTCAAGGAAAAGCTCGTCAAGCGGGGGATCTCGCTGAAGTCGCTGGACGCCGGCGAGCCCCAGATCTCCGGCAAGGAGTACCGCGTCGCGGCCTCGATCCAGCAGGGCATCCCCGACGACAAGGCCAAGGCGATCGCGAAGAAGATCCGCGCGGAGGGACCCAAGGGCGTACAGGCGCAGATCCAGGGCGACCAGCTTCGGGTGTCAGGCAAGAAGCGTGACGACCTGCAAGCGGTGATCGCGCTGCTCAAAGATGGCGACTTCGACGTCGCGTTGCAGTTCGTCAACTACCGCTAGCCCAAGTTCAACGCTCACCTGATGTTGGTTTCGGCGGCGTGTCGAGCCCAGGACCATGATCATGTGAGCGTTGATCTTCAGCAAACGCTAGAGCCAGTCGCGTCTCTTGAAGCCCCACCAGATCGCGGCGGCCGTTCCGAACAGCACCCCAAGACTGAGCAGAAAACCCCACTCCTTGCCGAAGCCCGGATAGGGGACGTTCTGCCCGTAGAACCCGGTGATTGCC
The DNA here is from genome assembly GCA_038245655.1 of Mycobacteriales bacterium. Taxonomy (GTDB): domain Bacteria; phylum Actinomycetota; class Actinomycetes; order Frankiales; family Frankiaceae; genus DATAZK01. The sequence goes on from JBBRSE010000003.1 coordinate 110,262, forward strand.
GTCGGCACCGCGATCACCGCAGCCCAGCCGGTGAGCTTCTTCATGATCAGATTCAGCCGGTTCCCCTGGATCGTGAGGTTGGTCTCGAGGATCGTGGTGACCAGGTCGCGCAGGCTCTCGGTCCATTCGGCCGCGCGTAACACATGGTCGTAGACGTCCTGGAAGTAGGGCGCCATCTGTTCGTCGACCACGTGCAGGTCACGGCGCATCAGCGTGTTGACCACCTCGCGCATCGGCAACACCACTCGGCGCAGCAGCACTAGGCTCTTGCGCAACTCGAAGCTGCGGCGCTGCACCTCCGGGTCGCGCGGCCGGTCGTCGAACAGGATGTCCTCGAGCTCCTCGATGCCGTCATCGAGCGATTGCACGGCCTCGAAGTGGCGGTCCACCAGCATGTCCAGCAAGCCGTGGAGCAGGAACGGGACGCCGCACCCGACGAGATCCGGACTGTTGTCCCAGCGATCGACCAAGGCATCGACATCGAATCCGGCATCGTCGCGAACCGTCACCAGCGCCGACTTCGCGATGAAGGCTGAGACCTCGGAGGTCTGCAGCTGGCCGGTCTTCGTGTCGAGCGAGACGTCGTACGCGTTCAGGAAGAGGTAGTCGGCATAGCGGTCGAGCTTGGCCCGCTCGTGCCTCGCGACGGCGTCGGCAATCGAGAGGCTGTGCAGGTTCAGCTCGTCGGCGATGATGTGCAGGTCGTCGTGCCTCGGCGCGCACAGGTCGAGCCAGACCAGCTCGCCCGCATCGAGGTGGTCGCTGATGTCCTTGACGGGAAACCCTTCGGCGACGACCTTTCCGTCGCGCCAGGCGCGAGTACGCGGCGGCCGGCTGCCGATGCGGTTGGAGTCGCAGGCGGCGGGATCGACCTCCGTGGGACAGGAATTCTTGGAGTCTCCAGCGCCAACAGAGGCCGGCTCGGCCTGCAGATCTTGAGCCACGCTACTGACGGTAGCCGCCCTGTCCGCTTCGACGTGCCATCTCCTCGAGCCGGGCGATCCGCTGGTCCATTGGGGGGTGGGTGGAGAACAGTCGTCCGACGCCGAAGCTGCCGCGCCGGAACGGGTTGGCGATCATGAGCGAACTCGTGGAGGCAAGCCGCGCCGTGTCGGGAAGTGGGAGCTGCGCCGTACCGAGCTCGAGCTTGCGGAGCGCCGAGGCCAGCCCGAGGGGGTCGCCGGACAGCTCGGCTCCCGACTGGTCGGCTTGGTACTCCCGCGAGCGGCTGACCGCCAGCTGGACGACGGCGGCGGCGATCGGGCCGAGGATGATCAGCAGCAGCAGCTCGAAGATATTGCTGCCACGCTCGTCGTCGTTGCGTCCGCCGAACCCGAAGATCGCGGCGAACTGCGCGAAGTTGGCGAGGTAGGTGATCACCGTCGCGAGCGCTCCGGCGACGGAGGAGATGAGGATGTCGCGGTTGGTCACGTGGGAGAGCTCGTGGGCCAGCACGGCGCGCAGCTCGCGCTCGTCCATCAGCCCGAGGATGCCCTCGGTGCAGCAGACCGCCGCGTGACGCGGGTTGCGTCCGGTGGCGAACGCGTTGGGCTGGCGGGTCGGTGACAGGTAGAGGCGGGGCATCGGCATGCGCGCCCGGTTGGCGAGCTCGGCCACCATGGCGTACAGCTGCGGCTGCTCGGCCTGGCTGACGGGATATGCCCGCATCGAGCGCAGGGCGAGCTTGTCGCTGTAGAAGTAGGAAAACCCGTTCACGCCCAGCGCGATGACGAGGGCGATCAGCAGGCCGGTCGTCCCGCCGAAGATGCGGCCCGCGACGAGGATGAGTGCGGAGAGCAGGCCCAGCAGAACGGCCGTACGCAGACCGTTGTGGTGATTGCGGTAGGGCCTGGGAGACAGGCTGGTGGGCATGGGGCGCCGGCTCCGTCCAATGGTGTGCGGGTGGGTCCGAGTCGAGGGTGTACCGCAGAGATGTCGGGTTGCACGAAGGGCGAGCCTTTCAGCGGGCTCACATGAGAAGTAACGGCGTCAGCGCCCGGCTTCGTTCCCGGCAGGCGGCCTGGTCGATCCACCGGCCGACGGTGGGGATATTCCATGACAAACTTGGGCGACACGCGTCACACAGTTCGCCCGCAAATGAAGCAGTGCGACACCCGCGACGTGCTGGTGATAAGAGTTTCTAGAACGTGTTCCGCTCGCTGCCAGTCCTGCCTGCGCTGCTGGCTCCCGTAACATCAAATCAACTGTGCCTAGGGGGCGAATCCAGCAATGACCGAGGTGTCCGCGCAGGTGAGCGGCAAGGAGGTCCGGCAGGTCGACCGGGTCGTCATCCGTTTCGCGGGTGATTCCGGCGACGGTATGCAGCTCACGGGTGAGCGCTTCACGTCAGAGACTGCATCCTTCGGCAACGACCTGTCGACGCTGCCCGACTTCCCTGCCGAGATCCGGGCGCCCGCCGGCTCACCGGCCGGTGTTTCCGGCTTTCAGCTGCACTTCTCCGACCACGACATCCTCACCCCGGGTGACGCGCCAAACGTGCTGGTCGCGATGAACCCGGCGGCGCTGCGTTCCAACATCAAGGACCTGCCGCGCGGCAATGATCTGGTCGTCAACGGCGATGCCTTCACTCCGGGCAACCTGAAGAAGGCCGGCTACGCGGTCAATCCGCTCGATGACGGGTCGCTCGATGAGTACCGCGTCCACCGGGTGCCGCTCACCTCGCTCACCATCGAGGCCGTCGGCGCCGTCGACGGGGTCAACAAGAAGGAGGCCGAGCGAGCGAAGAACATGTTCGCGCTCGGCCTGATGAGCTGGCTGTATCACCGGCCGATCGATGGCACCGAGGCGTGGCTCAAGGGCAAGTTCGCCAAGCGCCCAGAGATCGCTGACGCCAACATCCGCGCCTTCAAGGCGGGCCACGCTTACGGCGAGACCACCGAGTCGTTCTCGGTGACCTACGAGGTCGCGCCCGCCAAGATGAGCCCCGGCACCTACCGCAACATCAGCGGAAACATGGCGCTTTCGTACGGCCTCATCGCGGCCTCGCAGCTCACCGGGCTGCCGGTCTACCTGGGCTCGTACCCGATCACCCCGGCCTCCGACATCCTGCACGAGCTGTCGAAGCACAAGCGGTTCGGCGTACGTACCTTCCAGGCCGAGGACGAGATCGCGGGCATCGGGGCGGCGCTGGGCGCAGCTTTCGGCGGCTCGCTGGGCGTCACGACCACCTCGGGTCCCGGCGTGTGCCTCAAGTCCGAGGCCGTGGGCCTCGCGGTCACCCTCGAGCTGCCGTTGCTCATTTGCGACATCCAACGCGGCGGCCCGTCGACCGGCTTGCCGACCAAGACCGAGCAGGCCGACCTGCTGCAGGCCATGTTCGGCCGCAATGGTGAGGCGCCGCTTCCCATCGTCGCTCCCCGCTCCCCCTCGGACTGCTTCAACGCGGCCATCGAAGCGGCGCGGCTCGCGACCAAGTACCGCACCCCGGTGATCCTGCTGTCCGACGGCTACCTGGCGAACGGCTCCGAACCCTGGCTGCTGCCGACGGCGGATGAGTTTCCTGACATTGCCGTCGAGTTCGCCACCGAGGCCAATGCACCCGACGGTTCGGGCGATTTCTGGCCTTACCTGCGTGACCCGCAGACGGGTGCGCGACCGTGGGCGGTCCCGGGCACGCCGGGTCTCGAACATCGCATCGGAGGCCTTGAGAAGGCCGACGGCAGCGGCGGGATCTCGTACTCACCGGAAAACCACGAGACCATGACCCGGCTGCGGGCGGCCAAGATTGATGGCATCGCCTGCGACATCCCGCCGCTCGAGGTGGATGACCCTGACGGCGAAGCGACCGTACTGGTGCTGGGCTGGGGCTCGACCTACGGACCGGTCGCCGCGGCAGCCCGGCGGGTTCGGTCCGGCGGGCAGCAGGTGGCCCACGCGCATCTGCGCCACCTGAACCCGTTCCCGGCCAACACCGGAGAGGTGCTGAAGCGCTACGAGAAGGTGCTGATCCCGGAGATGAACCTGGGGCAGCTCTCCATGCTCATCCGCGCCCGGTTCCTGGTCGATGCGATCAGCTACGACCGCGTGCGCGGCTTGCCCTTCAAGGCGGCTGAGCTCGAGGGCGTCATCCTTGACGCCATCGACTCCCGCCGCGCCGGCACATCCGCTGCAGAGGAAGTCACCGTATGAACCGCCTGCTCGATCTGGTCCCCAAGGCCGAGGCGAAGCAGACCCGCAAGGAGTTCAACTCCGGCGTCGACGTCCGCTGGTGCCCAGGGTGCGGTGACTACGCGATCCTCGCGACGGTGCAGGGCTTCCTGCCTGAGGTCGGCGTCAAACGCGAGAACATCGTCTTCATTAGCGGCATCGGCTGCTCGTCGCGGTTCCCGTACTACGTCGAGACCTACGGCATGCACTCGATCCACGGCCGCGCACCTGCGATCGCGACGGGCCTGGCGACCTCACGTCCGGATCTCTCGGTCTGGGTGGTGACCGGCGACGGCGACGCGCTCTCCATCGGCGGCAACCACCTGATCCACGCGCTGCGACGCAACGTCAACCTGACGATCCTGCTGTTCAACAACCAGATCTACGGGTTGACCAAGGGCCAGTACTCCCCCACCTCCGAGCAGGGCAAGATCACCAAGTCGACCCCGATGGGCTCGCTGGACCGCCCGTTCAACCCGGTGTCGCTGGCGCTCGGGGCCGAAGCCACGTTCGTCGCGCGCTCGATCGATTCCGACCGGGCCCACCTGACCTCGGTGTTGCGGGCGGCCAACGAGCATGCGGGCACCGCGCTCGTCGAGATCTACCAGAACTGCAACATCTTCAACGACGGCGCGTTCGACCTGCTCAAGGAGAAGGGCACCCGCGACGACGCCGGGCTGCGTCTCGAGGCCGGCCAGCCGATGGTGTTCGGCGCCGACAGCACCCGCGGCGTACGTCGTCGGGCTGACGGCGGGCTGGAGGTCTGCAACGCCAGCGACCCCGGCGTTCTCATCCACGACCCGACGATCGACGACCCCAGCACCGCCTTCGCGCTCTCGCGGCTGAACGGCGTCACGCCGATCGGGGTCTTCCGCGACGTCGACCGGCCAAGCTACGACGAGCTGATGAACGAGCAGCTGGCCACCGCGACGGCCAAGCAGGGCGAGGGCGACATCATGGCGCTGCTGCACAGCGGCGACACCTGGGACGTCGAGTAGGCCTGCTAGCACGAGTGGTGCGCGCATGATCAACGCTCACATGATCTAGGTTCGGGCGGCGTGTCGAGCCCAGCTCCATGATCAGGCGAGCGTTGATCTTCAGTCAGCCGGTGCGCGTCACCACGTAGTCGCAGAGCGCCTCGAGGGCGGCGCGTGAGGGTAGATCGGGCAGTTCGGCGAGTTCCGCCCGGGCGCGCCGGGCCTCGGCGGCTAACTCGTCGCGGGCCCGGTCGATCGCCCTGGAGGCACGCAGGGCTTCCAGCGCGGCCGCGAGAGCCGCGTCGTCGGTGAGATCGTTGGCGAGGGTCAGGCCGTCCTGCTCGGCAAGCAGGACCGGCAGGGTGCGTACGCCCTCGCGTAGGTCAGTGCCCGGAGTCTTGCCCGACGCACCCGACGCGCTGGTGATGTCGAGCAGATCGTCGGAGAGCTGGAACGCCACTCCGATGCGCTCGCCGAACGCGGTCAGCGCCGTCACGACTTCCGGCGCTGCCCCGGAAAGCAGCGCACCCAGCCGGCCGGAGGTGGCGATAAGTGAGCCGGTCTTTTCCGCGACGACCTGACGGTAGTGGGCGATGGGATCGCCGGAGCCCGGTCCCACCGTCTCGCGGATCTGACCCTCGCAGAGCACGGCGATGGTCTGGGCCAGGATGCGGGTGGCCTCGGTGCCGAGGTCGGCGGTGATCTCGGAGGCGCGCGCGAAAAGGAAGTCGCCGGTGAGGATGGCGATGGAATTGCTCCAGCGCGCGTTGGCCGACACCGCACCCCGGCGCAGCACCGCCTCGTCCATGACGTCGTCGTGGTACAGGGTCGACAGGTGCGTCAGCTCGATGGCCACCGCCGCCGGGACGACGGAAGCGGCGTCCGGGTCACCGAATCCGGCCGCGAGCAGCACGATCAGCGGGCGAAAACGCTTGCCGCCGGCCTCGACCAGGTGACGAGAGGTCTCGGTCACGAACGGGTAGCTGCTGAGCACGGAGGTACGCAGCAGTCGCTCCACCGCGGCGAGCCCACGCCGGATCGTCGCTTCCAGCTCGGGATCGATGAAATCCAGGCCAGGAAGGCTGGCTCGGGCGGGCGGCGCGATGGGAGCCATGACTAGCGAATGAACCCGTGCTGGGCGGCATGGTTGGCGAGGTCCAGCAACGGCTGCGGCGCCACGCCAAGGACGAGGGTCACGGCGGTCCCAAGGCCGATCGCGCCGTACGTGAGCACGCTCGGCCGGGCGATGACGGGACCCTCGGCGGCGGGCTCGCTGAAGAACATCAGCACGATCACCCGTACGTAAAAGAACGCCGCAATGGCGCTGGCGACCAGCCCGACGACGACAAGCGCCACCGCACCGCCGCGTTCGGCCGCCTGGAACACCGCGAACTTGCCGGTGAAGCCGCTGGTGAGCGGGATCCCGGCGAGTGCAAGCAGCAAGAAAGCGAACGTGCCAGCCAAAGCCGGAGATCGCTTGCCGAGACCCTGCCAGGCGGACAGATCGTTGGCTTCGGCGTCGCCGGCGCGCACGAGGGTCACGATGCCGAACGCGGCGATGGTCGTGAAGCCGTACGTCACCAGGTAGAACATCGAACTCGAAAGGCCAGCCGTGCTGGAGGAGGCGACCCCGACCAGGATGAATCCGGCGTGGGCGATGGCCGAGTACGCGAGCATCCGCTTCACGTCGCGCTGGGTGATCGCGATGATCGCGCCGACCGCCATCGTGAGGATGGCGACGCCCCAGACCACCGGGCGCCAGTCCCATCGAATCGGCCCGAAGCCGACGTACAGCACGCGGATCAGCGCACCGAAGGCCGCCACTTTGGTGCCGGCCGCCATGAACGCGGTGACCGGGGTCGGCGCGCCCTGATAGACGTCGGGGGTCCAGGCGTGGAACGGAGCCGCGCCGATCTTGAAGAGCAGTCCCACTCCGACGAGCGCGAGACCCAGATACAGCAGGATGTCGTTGCGACCGGTCACGCTCGTCGCGCTGGCGATGCCGCCGAGCGACACGGTGCCTGCGTAGCCGTACACCAGCGCGAGACCGTAAATGAAGAACGCCGACGAGAAGGCGCCGAGCAGGAAGTACTTGAGGGCCGCTTCCTGCGACAGCAGGCGGCGCCGGCGCGCCAGGCCAGCCAGCAGATAGAGCGGAAGTGACAGCACCTCGAGCGCCACGAACATGACGAGCAGGGTGTTGGACGCGGTAAAAAGCATCATCCCGGCGACCGCGAATGACATCAGCGGATACGCCTCGGTCTGCACTTCGACGCTCGTCTGCTGCGCTCGCGCCCCCAGACTGCCCGGGACGACGGCGGCCCGCGCCACCAGTGATCCGACCCGCGGCTCGGCGACAAGCAGGACCGACCCGATGCCCAGGGCCAGGATCGTGCCTTCCAGGAACAGCGCCGGGCCGTCGAGGGCGACAGCCCCGGCCGCCAGCAACTCACGCTTGCTGTGCAGCAGGCACACGGCCACCAGCGCCGCCACGAAGCCGAGAGCCACCAGAACCGGCTGGACCGTACGCCGATACTTGCTCGGCAGGAACGCCTCGACCAGGACGCCCGCGAGCGCGACCCCGAAGACGATCAGGATTGGCGACAACGCCCCGTACTGGAGCGAGGGCGTCTTGATCTTGACGGGGGCCGCCAGGAGCAGCGGGGTCATTTGTGGGCTCCGGTCAATACGGCGGTCGGTACCGGATCACCGGCGGGGTGCTGGATGTCCTGCAGGGTGGCGGTCACGGCCGGTCGGATGATGTCGAGAATCGGCTTCGGGTAGACACCGAACACGACGATCAACCCGAGCAAGGGAGCGATGGCGATCGCCTCGCGCAACGACAGGTCACGGACCGCACCGCGGCGCCGCACCCCGCCAGGGGTCACGGGTTCCGGCATCGACAGGTCGGGATCACCCGGACCGTGTACGCCCGCGGCCACCCCCAGCTCCGCGGGTGCGGCAGCGTAAGCGAGATCGCCCTCATCGCCGTGGAACGGCGCGGGACCCTCACCGCCAACGGTGGCCCACGCCGGCCGCGGCCCGGTAAGGGTGCGCTGGATCAGGTAGAGCACGTAGATCGAGGACAGCACGATGCCGACCGTCGCCACGATCGCCAGCGCCCGGTAACGGGTGAACGTGCCCACCAACACCAGGAATTCGCTCACGAACGTCGACAGTCCGGGCAGCGACAGCGCCGAGAGGCCGGCGATGAGCATGACGCCGCCGAGCTTCGGAGTGACCTGGAACATCCCGCGGTAGCCGTCGACGTCGCGGGTGCCGCGGCGGGCGATGAGGAAGCCGACGCACAGGAAGAGCGCGCCGGTCGACAGGCCGTGGTTGACCATGTAGAGCACCGCTCCGGTGCCGCCCTGGGTGGTGAGCGCGTACGTCCCGAGGGCGATGAAGCCGAAGTGGGCCAGCGAGGTGTAGGACACCAGTCGCTTCATGTCGCGCTGGCCGATGGCGAGCAGCGCGCCGTAGAAGATGCCGACCACGGCCAGCGCCAGCACCAGCGGGGCGAAGTAGCGCGAGGCATCCGGGAACAGCGGGATGCAGTAGCGGATCAGCCCGAAGGTGCCGATCTTGTCCAGCACGCCGACGAGCAACACCGCGCCGCCGATCGGGGCCTCGGCACCGGCATCGGGCAGCCAGGTGTGGAAGGGGAACAGCGGTGCCTTGATCGCGAAGGCCAGGAAGAAGCCAAGGAACAGCAACTTCTCGACCCCGTCGGAGATCGGCATCCCGCGCAGGGTCACGAAGTCGAACGTGCCGCTGCCGTGTTTGGTCGAGACCACGAAGAGCCCGATGACCGCGGCAAGCATGATGAGGCCGCCGAAGAGGCTGTAGAGCAGGAACTTCACCGATGCGTACGCACGCTGCGGGCCGCCGTAGCTGCCGATGATGAAGTACATCGGGATGAGGATGGCTTCGAAGAACACGTAGAACAGGAAGACGTCCAGCGAGGCGAAGACGCCGACCATGCCGGTCTGCAGCGCGAGGATCAGGGAGAAGTAGCCGCGTACCGATCGCCGGCCGGTCATCGCGAGGTCATCGACCTCGTTCCACGAGGCGATCAGCACGACCGGCACGAGCAGCGCGGCCAGCCCGATCAGGACCAGGGCGATGCCGTCGACGCCGACCTCGTAGTGGACGCCGAAGGCCTTGATCCAGTCATATCGCTGGAAGAACTGGTAGCCGGTCTTCTTGTTGTCGAAATCGATGATCATCGCGATGGTGAGCGCCAGTTCGACCAGCGAGACAAAGAGCGCGGTCTGCTTGGCAAGGTGCGGATTGGTCTTCGGGATGAGCGCAACGAACAGCGACCCGACGGCCGGAATGATCAGCAGAATCGTCAACCAGGGCATGTCGCTGCTCATCCGATCCGCACGAGCAGGAGGGCGCCGGCGATAACCACGGCACCCCCGAGCATGGACAAGGCGTAAGAGCGCACGAAGCCGGTCTGAGTCCGGCGCAATCGCCCGGACAGGCCGCCGATCCCGGCCGCCAGCGCGCGTACCGCGCCGTCGATGCCGTTGTTGTCAGCGAAAACCAGCATGCGGGTCAGCCACTGGCCGGGACGCATGAAGATCGCCTCGTTGGCAGCGTCGGTGTAGAGGTTGGCGCGGGCCGCCCGGGTGAGCGGGGTGACCTGGCTCGGAGCGAGCACCGCCACCGGGCGCAACTGGTATCGGAAGTAGCCACCGGCGACCCCACCGGCCACGACCAGCAGGGTGAGCAGGGTCAGCACGACCGGGGAGATGGTGTGGACACCCTCCTCGGCCGACTTGCCGACGACCGGCTCGAGCCAGTTCTGCAGGCTGGCGCCGAACACCAGAAGTCCACCGGCGAAGGCCGAGCCCACCGCCAGGATGATCATCGGTACGGTCATGGTGCGCTGCGACTCGTGGGGATGGAAGTCCGGGCGCCAGCGCTTCTCGCCGTGGAAGGTCATGACGAAGATGCGGGTCATGTAGAACGCGGTCAGCCCGGCGCCGAGCAGCGCGGCGGTGCCGAGGAGCGCTCCGCTCGTCCCGCCCTTGTCGAAGGCGACCTCGATGATCTTGTCCTTCGTCCAGAAGCCGGAGAACGGCGGGCAGCCGATGATGGCGAGATAGCCGAGGCCCGTACACACCCAGGTGATGGGCATGACCTTCCACAGGCCGCCGAAGCGACGCGCGTCGACCGTGTCACCCATGGCATGCATGACCGAACCGGCCCCGAGGAAGAGGCCGGCCTTGAAGAAGCCGTGGGCCAGCAGGTGCAGGATGCCGAGCGCGTAACCGGCGGGGCCGAGCCCGACCGCCAGGAACATGTAGCCGATCTGGCTGACGGTGGAGTAGGCGAAGACCTTCTTGATGTCGTCGTAAGCGCACCCGATGATGCATCCGTAGAGCAAGGTGACGACGCCGATGATCACGACGACCGTGCGGGCCGCCTGCGAGCCGTCGAAGATCGGATGAGCGCGCGCAATGAGATAGACGCCGGCGGTGACCATCGTCGCCGCATGGATCAGCGCGGAGACCGGGGTCGGACCTTCCATGGCGTCCGGCAGCCAGCCTTGCAGCGGGAACTGGCCCGACTTGCCGCAGGCGCCGAGCAGGAGCAGCAGGCCCAGGCCGGCGAGCGTGGCCTTCGTCAGCTGTCCACCTGCGGCGGCGCCGAACACCTTGTCGAAGCTGGTGCTACCGACCGTCGCGAACATCAGCATGATCGCGATCGACAGGCCGACATCGCCGATCCGGTTGAAGAAGAACGCCTTGTTGGCCGCCGTCGCCGCCGGGCTCTTGTGGACCCAGAACTGGATGAGCAGGTAGGACGACAGGCCCACCATCTCCCACCCGACGTAGAGCGAGAGGAAGGAGTTGCCGAGGACCAGCAGCAGCATCGACGCGAGGAACAGGTTCAGGTAGGCGAAGAAGCGCCGGCGGCCCGGGTCGTGGGCCATGTAACCCAGCGAGTAGACGTGGATCAGGGTGCCGACGCCCGTGATCAGCAGGACGAACACGCTGGACAGCTGATCGAGCAGGAGCCCGGCGTCGACCTGGAAGCCGTTGACCGGGATCCAGCTGAAGAGGTGCTCGTTGATGGCGCGTGAATCGCCCGCGCGGCCCTTGAGCGCGAAGAAGAGCACGACGCCGATGACGAAGCTCGCGCCGGCCATCGCGATCGCGAAGTAGTGGCCCCACTTCTCGGTGCGCTTGCCGCCGAGCAGCAGGACAGTGGCCCCGAGCAGCGGCAGGACCAGCAGCAGCCAGGTCAGCTTGAAGCTTCCGGTGGCGGCGGCATAGTGCTCCACGCGGGTGGCAGCCAGGAGGTGGGTCACCGGGCTCTCACGACGGTTGGACTCGCCTTCTCGTTCGGCAGCAGCGCGATCGGATTGATGATCATGGGCAGGCGCTCAGTACTTCAGCAGGTTGGTGTCATCGACCGAGGCCGACTGACGCGTGCGGAAGATGGTCAGGATGATGGCGAGCCCGACGACGACCTCGGCCGCCGCGACCACCATCACGAAGAAGGCGATGACCTGGCCGTCGATCGTTCCCTTGATTCTGGAGAAGGTCACCAGGGTCAGGTTGGCGGCGTTGAGCATGAGCTCGATCGACATGAACACCACGATGGCGTTGCGTCGCAGCAGCACCCCGACGGTCCCGATGCTGAAAAGGGCCGCGGCAAGCAGCAGGTAATTGCCCGGGTTCATTCGTCCTCCCCCGCCCGACCGGCACCGGCGGGCAGTTCCGCGGGCCGGCGGTACTCCTCCGGCAGTCGCTCGTAGATCGTCTCCTGGTACTGGTCAGACACGCTGTTAAGCGCTGGGCGTCCGTCCGGCAGCAGCGCCGGCCGGTCGACCGAGTCGTGCAGCGCGTAGACACCGGGGCCCGGTAGGGGGGTGACCGGGCCGTCGGCGCCGCGCGTACGCGAGATGGAACGCTCCCGCTGGGTGCGGCGGCCGATCCGCTCGCGGTGGCCCAACACCATGGCACCGAGGGCGGCCACGATGAGCAGCGCTGACACGACTTCAAACGGCCACACGTAGGTGGTGAAGAGCAGCTTCGCGATCGCGTTGACGTTGCCGTTGAACCCGGCTTCGCCGAGTCCGGCGGCGGTGGGCTTCGCGATGGTGCGCGCGATGGGGAAGATCAGCATCCCGGCGAAGCCGAGGCCCAGCAGGATCGCCGCCGGTCGCTGCCCGCGCAACGTCTCCGTCAGCGAATCGGAGAAGTCCACACCTATCAGCATGATCACGAACAGGAACAGCACCATGATCGCGCCGGCATAGACGATGACTTGGACGATGCCGAGGAACGGGGCGTCTTCGATCACGTAGAACACCGCCAGGCAGAACATGACCAGCACCAGCCACAGCGCGGCGTGGACGGCGTTGCGCGACAGCACCATGCCGAACGCGGCGGCCACGGCGGTCGGCGCGAGGATCCAGAAGATCACGGCTTCGGTGGTGCCGGTGCGGTGGAAGGCCTCAGCAAGCAGCTGGCCGGTCACGAAGCACCGCCCAGACCGCCCGGGCCGGGCTCTGCAGCGTGACGACCCTCCGGAGGTGCCTGGGGGGAATGGTGCATGAATTCGAGCGGCTCGTCATACGCCTCGAGCGGGTCCGCCGGTGGCACCGGCCGGTAGTTCGGCTCGCGGGTGTAGTAGTCGCGCTGCTCGTCGCCCAGGCGCATCGGGTGGGGCGGGCGCTCCATCCCGGGCCGCAGCGGCGCGAGCAACTGCTCCTTGGTGAAGATCAGGTCGCGGCGATTGTCGTCGGCGAGCTCATACTCGTTCGACATGGTGAGCGCGCGGGTCGGGCAGGCCTCGATGCACAGCCCGCAGAAGATGCAGCGCAGGTAGTTGATCTGGTAAACGGAGCCGTAGCGCTCGCCAGGTGAGTAGCGCGCGCCCTCCTCGTTGTCAGCGCCTTCGACGTAGATGGCGTCGGCCGGGCAGGCCCAGGCACACAGCTCGCAGCCGATGCACTTTTCCAGCCCGTCGTCGTGACGGTTCAGCACGTGACGGCCGTGATAGCGCGGCGCGGTCGGCTTCTTCACCTCCGGGTACAGCTCGGTGGTGACCTTCTTGAACATCGTGCCGAAAGTGACGCCGAAGCCTTTGACGGGATCGAAGATGCTGCTCACGATCGATCGTCCTCCACTCCAGTAGAGGGTGGCGACGCGGGAGGTGCCGTCAGGGGCGGGGTGGTCGGCGGCGGGGTGGTCGGGGGCGGGGTGGTCGGGGTCGCGCTCCATGGGGCACTCGGCGGTGCGCTGGTCGGCCAATCCGGCGCCGCTCCGCGGCCGCGCGCGCCCGCCACGGCGCCCGCCAGCACCCGAGGCGAACCGACCGGGCGCGCAGGCCACGGTATGGCATCCAAACTCGGCGCCGATTCGAGCTTCTCGCGTTCGACCGCGTCTTCACGCTCGCGGCGCGCCCGACCACCGGGATCGATCAGCATGATCACGAAGACCACGACGATCCCAACCACGATCCCGATGATCCACGGGGTGCGATCGCTGACGACGTCGGTGACCGTGCGGAAGGTCGCGACGATCATGATCCAGACGACCGCGACCGGGATCAGGAACTTCCAGCCCAAGCGCATGAACTGGTCGTAGCGCAGGCGCGGAAGCGTCCCGCGCAGCCAGATGTAGAAGAACAGGAAGCCGAGCACCTTGATGATGAACCAGATCATCGGGTAGTAGCCCGACGCTGCTCCGTGCCACAGGCTGAGCGGCCAGATCGGGCGCCAGCCGCCGAGGAACAGGGTCGTCGCCAACGCCGAGACGGTCACCATGTTGACGTATTCAGCGAGGAAGAAGAGCGCGAACTTGATCGAGGAGTACTCGGTGTGGAAGCCCCCGACGAGCTCGGACTCGGCTTCCGGCAGGTCGAACGGCGCACGGTTGGTCTCACCGACCATGCAGATGACGTAAATGATGAACGACACGGGTAAGGCCCAGACATACCAGTGGTCCTGCTGGCTGGTGACCACCCCGCTGGTGGACAGCGTGCCCGCGTACAGGAAGACCGGGACGAGCGCGAGGCCCATGCCGACCTCGTACGAGATCACCTGGGCTGCCGAGCGCAGCGCGCCGAGCAACGGATAGGTCGACCCGCTCGACCAGCCGGACAGGATGATGCCGTACACGCCGATCGCCGAGGTGGCGAGGATGAACAGCACGCCGACGGGAAGGTCAGTGAGCTGCAACGCCGTGTGGTGGCCACCGATCGAAACGCTGGGGCCGAAAGGCACGACGCTGAAGGCCAGGAAGGCCGGCACCGTGGAGGCGATCGGCGCCAGGATGTAGATCGGTTTGTCGACCAGTGCCGGGACGATGTCTTCCTTCAGCATCAGCTTCACGCCGTCGGCGAGTGACTGCAGCGACCCGCGCGGTCCAACCCGGTTAGGGCCAACCCGCTGCTGCATACGCGCGACGACGATCCGCTCTGCGACAATGGTGAACAGGGTCATCAGCACGAGGATCAGGAAGACTGCGAAGACCTTGATGAGGATGACCCACCAGACCTCGTGACCGAAGCTCGTCAGATTCGGAGGCGTCTCCAAGGTGGCCGCCTGCACGTTCACGACGAGACCTCCTGCACGTCGGGCTGCAGATCCCCGGCGGGGGCAGCATCCCCGGTGATCTCAGCGGCGTCCGCTGCCGGGCGTAGCAGGGCAACCCTGACGACATCGCCGTGAGCTGCACCCAACTCCTCGCGTACGTGAGAGCCGGGACTCGAGGTCGGCAGCCACACGACGCCGTCCGGCAGGTCGGCGACCACCAGCGGCAGAGTGATCGAACCCGCATCGCCGGAGCCCACGCGTACCAAATCGCCGGGGCCGGCGCCGATGGCTGCAGCCGTCGCTTCGGACAGGTGCAGGCGCGGCAGCTTGCGGGTGCCGGCCAGATACGGCTCGCCGTCCTGCATGCGTCCATCGTCGAGCAACCAGGACCAGGTCGCGAGCATCGCCTCGCCGGGAGCAAGGGTGCGATCCGCCGGCGCCGCCACGTCCGGGGAAGGGCTGGACTCCTCGCGGGAACCAGCCACCCCCAGCAGTTCCGCCTGCGCCGCGTCGACCCCCGGGAGCCCCAGGGCAACGCCCATCTCACCGGCCAGCGTGTGGAGCACGCGCAGGTCGGTCATGGTGGTCGCGGCGGTCAAGGCCTGCGCGAACGGGCGCTCCCGGCCCTCCCAGTCGATGAACGTTCCAGCCTTCTCCACGGACGCTGCGACCGGGAAGACGACGTCGGCCAGCTCGGTCACGGCGGAGTAGCGCAGCTCGAGAGACACCAAGAAGGGAACCCGAGCGAGAGCTTCGCGGGCCTGCATCGGGTCAGGCAGGTCAGCCGGATCCAGGCCGCCGACGACCAGGCCGTCAATGGCGCCTTCGTACGCCGCGTCGAGGATCTCGGGCAGGTCACGCGCGCCCGGCTCCGGCAGCAGGCCCGCCTCCAGCGCACCCCGCTCGCCGGCGCGCCGGGGAATCCAGGCCACCCGGGCGCCGGTGCGCTCGGCCAGTCGGGCGACGGCGGAGAAACCGCCGGTCACGCTGGCCAGCCGCTCGCCGACCAGCACGACGGCGCCGTCGGGAAGCTCCAGGCTGTCAAGCGCGGCAGGTTCCGCGCCTGGACGGCAGCGCACCAGTGACCCGAGCGTCTTGACGACGCTCGGGGTGGTGAACGGCGCGATCGAAATGACCCTCAGACCCGACTTGCGAGCGGCCTTGCGCAGCCGCAGGAAGACGATCGGTGACTCTTCCTCGGGCTCGAAGGCCACCAGCACGACCGTGCCGGCGGTCTCGAGGTCGGCGTAGGTCACGCCGCGCTTGCTTGCCTCGGGGCTGCGCCCGACCACGTGAGAACGCAGGAACGCGGCCTCTTCCGGGGAGCTTGGACGGGCCCGGAAGTCCATGTCACGGCTGCCGAGCGCCTCGCGAGCGAACTTCGCGTATGCGTAGGCGTCCTCAACGGTGTGGCGGCCCCCGGCGAGCACCGCAGCGCCGTTACGCGCGACGCACTCCAGCAGCCCGCGGGCGGCGTAGGAGAGCGCGTCGGCCCACGACGCCTCGTGCAGCTCGCCGGTCTCGCGGTCGCGGATCAGCGGCACGGTCAGGCGGTCGGCCTGGCGGGTGTACTCGAAGCCCCAGCGACCCTTGTCGCAGTTCCACTCGGCGTTGACCTCGGGGGCGTCGCCGGCCAGCCGGCGCAGGACGCGGCCGCGACGGTGGTCGGTGCGCTGCTCGCAGCCCGACGCGCAGTGCTCGCACACGCTCGGGGTGCTGACCAGATCGAAGGGCCGCGCCTGGAACCGGTAGCTGGCGGCGGTGAGCGCTCCTACCGGGCAGATCTGCACGGTGTTAGACGAGAAGTAGGACTGGAAGGGCTCATCCGGGTCGATGCCGACCTGCTCCAGGGCGCCCCGCTCGAAAAGCTCGATGAACGGATCGCCGGCCACCTGCAGCGAGAAACGCGTGCAGCGTGCACACAGAACGCACCGATCCCGGTCCAGCAGCACCTCGGTGGACAGCGGGATCGGCTTTTTGTACGTGCGCTTGACGTCACGGAAGCGCGACTCGGAACGTCCGTTGGACATCGCCTGGTTCTGCAGGGGGCACTCGCCGCCCTTGTCGCACACCGGGCAGTCCAGCGGGTGGTTGATCAGCAACATTTCCATCTGACCGTGCTGCGCCTTGTCGGCCACCTCGGACGTGTGTTGCGTCTTCACGACCATGTCGGCGGAAACGGTCGTGGTGCAGGCGGTCACCGGCTTGCGCTGGCCTTCGACCTCGACGATGCACTGCCGGCAGGCCCCCACCGGGTCGAGCAGCGGGTGGTCGCAGAAGCGCGGGACCTGCACACCGATCTGCTCGGCGGCCCGGATGATGAGCGTGCCCTTCGGCACGCTCACCTCGATCCCGTCGATTGTGAGCGTCAGCAGGTCTGCAGCGGGCTGCCCCGGCGTATCCGGCATCAGTGAGCCCCCGCCCCGGCGAGGGCCGCGCTGTCGGAGGCCGCCGCGAACGGGCACCCGCCGCTCTCGTAGTGCGCGACGAACTCGTCGCGGAAGTACTTGATTCCGCTGACGATCGGGCTGGTGGCCCCGTCTCCCAGCGCGCAGAAGGCCCGCCCGAAGATGTTGTCGCAGGTGTCGAGCAAGGTCTCGATGTCCTCCGCGGAACCGACCCCGGACTCCAGCCGGTCCAGGATCTGCACCATCCAGTACGTCCCCTCCCGGCAGGGCGTGCACTTGCCGCATGACTCGTGGGCGTAGAACTCCGTGAGTCGCAGGCAGGTCTTCACCATGCAGACCGACTCGTCCAGCACCATGATCGCGGCGGTGCCGAGCAGCGAGCCCGCCGCTTGCACACCCTCGAAGTCCATCGGGGTGTCCATGTGCTCGGGGGTCAGCAGGGGGGTGCTCGAGCCGCCCGGGGTCCAGGCCTTGAGCTTCTTCCCGCCGCGGACGCCGCCGGCCAACTCGAGCAGGGTGGCGAACGTCGTCCCGAGCGGGACCTCGTACTGCCCCGGACGCTCGACGTGGCCGCTGACGGAGACCATCTTCGGCCCGGGCGACTTCTCGGTGCCCATCGAGCGGAACCACTCGACGCCCTTGCGCACGATCCAGGGCACGGTCGCGATGGACTCGACGTTGTTGACGACCGTCGGCGACTGGTAGAGGCCGTGAGTGGCCGGGAACGGCGGGCGCAGTCGCGGCTGACCGCGATAGCCCTCGAGTGAGTCGAGCAGCGCCGTCTCCTCACCGCAGATGTAGGCGCCGGCGCCGCGATGCAGGGTCAGCTTGAGGTCGAAGCCGCTGCCGAGGATGTCGTCGCCGAGGTAACCGGCCGCGTAGGCCTCGTCGATCGCTGTCTGCAGCCGGCGCCCCGCGTGGACCAGCTCGCCGCGCAGGTAGATGAAGGCGTGATGGCAGCGCACCGCGAACGACGCGATGACGATTCCTTCGATGAGCGAGTGCGGATCGGCCATCATGAGCGGCGTGTCCTTGCAGGTGCCGGGCTCGCCCTCGTCAGCGTTGACGACGAGGTAGTGCGGCTTGCCGTCGCCCTGCGGGATGAAGCCCCACTTCATGCCGGTGGGGAAGCCCGCACCGCCGCGACCGCGCAGGCCCGCGTCCTTGACCATCGCGATGATCGCGTCGGGCTCCATTGCGAGCGCCGTGCGAAGGGCCGCGTAGCCCTCGGTGCGCTCGTAGGTGGCTAGCGTCCAGGACTCGGGCTCTGCCCAGCGGTAGGTCATCACCGGGGTAAGGGTCATGAGCTGGCCGACTTCCGATCTTTTGGAAGGTGAGTGGGCTGGAACGCCTCGGGGTCAGGAGGCGGTTCGCTCGCACCGAGTTCCCCGAGATCGCCAGTGGCCTCGGGGTCTTCGGCGACGTACTTCCCGTCGGAGCGCGGCACGCCGGCCCCCGGGGTGGGCACGGCATCGTGGATCGCGGCGGCCGACTCGCTGCCGCGTGAGTCAGGAGACGTCGCCGGCTCGGGGTGGGCCGTACCCAAGCCGGCAGCCTCGGGGCGCGGGTCGCGAAACCCGGCGAGCTGGCGGCTTATCTCCTTGAACGAGCACAGCGGAGCGCCGCGGGTCGGCACCGGGAGCTCGCCACTTAGGATGGCGTCGACCAGGCCCTCGGCGTCGTCGGGGGTCACGTTGTCGAAGAACTCGTAGTTGACGGTCACCACCGGGGCGAAGTCGCACGCCGCGAGGCACTCGGCGTGTTCGAGGGTGAACGTGCCGTCGGGAGTCGTCTCGTTGTGCTTGACCCCGAGCTTTCGCGAAACGCGCGTGAAAACGTCCTCGCCGCCCAGGATCTGGCACGACAGGTTGGTGCATACCGAGACCAGGTATTCCCCGACCGGGCGGCGCTTGTACATCGTGTAAAAGGTCGCGACGGCTCCGACCTCGGCCTTCGTGAGCCCGAGCGTCTCGGCGCAGAACGCGATGCCCTGCGGGGTGACGTAGCCCTCTTCGGCCTGCACCAGATGCAGCATCGGCAGCAGCGCGCTGCGCGAGCGGTCCGCGGGATAGCGCGCGATGATCTCCGCCGCTGACGCACGGGTCGCTTCGGTGAAGCTCATCGGTCGACGCCTCCCATCACCGGGTCGATCGAGGCCACGGCAGCGATGACGTCAGCGATCAGGGCACCTTCGGTGACCGCCGGCACCGATTGCAGGTTGACGAACGATGGGTCGCGGACGTGGACCCGGAACGGGCGGGTGCCGCCGTCACTGACCATGTGGTAGCCGAGCTCACCACGCGGGGATTCGACCGGCGCGTAGACCTGGCCGGTCGGCACCCGAAATCCCTCGGTGACGAGCTTGAAGTGGTGGATCAGCGACTCCATCGAGGTGCCCATGATCTTGCGGATGTGTTCCAGCGAGTTGCCCATGCCGTCCGGCCCCAGGGCGAGCTGCGCCGGCCAGGCGATCTTCTTGTCGGCAATCATGACCGGGCCTGGCTCGAGCCGGTCGAGTACCTGCTCGATGATCTTCAGCGACTCGCGCATCTCCTCGAGGCGCACGACGTATCGCCCCCAGCAGTCGGCGTCGAGCGAAGTCGGGACCTCGAAGTCGTAGGTCTCGTAGCCGCAGTACGGCTCCGTCTTACGCAGATCCCACGCGAGGCCCGCGGAGCGCAGCATCGGCCCGGTGACTCCGAGCGCGAGGCAACCGGCGGCGTCGAGGTAACCGACGCCTTGCAGCCGGTTTTGCCAAAGCGGCTGGCCGGACAGCAGCTTCTCGTACTCCTCGATCTTCTTCGGCATGTATTCGAGAAACTCGCGGATCTGCTCGACCGCGCCGTTGGGCAGGTCCTGGGCGACCCCGCCCGGGCGGATGAACGCGTGATTCATCCGCAGACCGGTGATCAGTTCAAAGAGGTCGAGGATGACCTCGCGCTCGCGGAAGCCGTACAGCATCGCCGAGAGCGCGCCGATCTCCAAGCCGCCGGTCGCGAGCCACACCAGGTGGGAGCTGATGCGCTGCAGCTCCATGAGCAGCACGCGGATGTGGGTCGCGCGCGGGGGAATCTGGTCCGTCACGCCGAGCAGCTTCTCGACCCCGAGGCAGTACGCCGTCTCGTTGAAGAACGGTGAAAGGTAGTCCATACGCGTGACGAAGGTGACGCCTTGGACCCAGCTGCGGAACTCGGTGCTCTTCTCGATGCCGGTGTGCAGATAGCCGATGACGACACGTGACTCGGTGACCGTCTCGCCATCAAGCTCCAGCACCAGGCGCAGCACTCCATGGGTCGACGGGTGCTGCGGACCCATGTTGACGACGATGCGCTCTTCCGGTGACTCCTCGGTGCGCCCGCCGAGCACCTCATCCCAGTCGCCGCCGGTGACCGTGTAGACCCGGCCTTCGGTGGTCTCGGTGACGCCGGCGTAGCCGCTGAAGGTGTCGTAGCCGTCATCGACGTTGCTGGGGGTGCTCACGCGTAACTCCTGCGCTGGTCGGGCGGCGGGACCTCGGCTCCCTTGTACTCGACGGGCACGCCGCCGAGGGGGTAGTCCTTGCGCTGGGGATGGCCGTCCCAGTCATCCGGCATCATGATCCGCGTCAGCCCGTGATGGCCGTCGTAGATGATCCCGAAGAAGTCCCAGGTCTCCCGCTCCTGCCAGTCGGCGGTCGGATAGACCGGGGTCAGCGACGGGACGTGGGGGTCCTGGGCGGTGACCGCCACCTCGAGCCGGAGCCGGCGGCGGTGGGTCATCGACAACAGATGCACGACGCTGTGCAGCCGGCGGCCGGTCGGGTCGATCCCCAGATAGTCGACGCCGGACAGCGAGGCGAGCAGCTCGAAACGCAGCTCCGGCGCGTCACGCAGAGTCTGCGCGACCTCCAGAAGCCGCTCACGCTTGACATGAAGCGTCATCTCGCCGTGTTGCACGACGACCCGCTCGATGGCATCGCCGAGCTGCGGATAGGCGCGCTCCAGGGCGGTGTAGACCGTCTCGTTGCGCTCGTCGAACGGCCGGCTGGAGGAGGCGACCACCGGCAGCGGCCGCTGCAGGCCACCGTAGCCGGATGTGTCGCCGGAGCCGGTGACGCCGAACATGCCGGTGCGCTGCACGGGTGACTGGGTCGTGGGCCCCGGAGGACCCGCCGTCGCTCCCGAGCGGTCGAGCTCGCTCATCGGGCGGCCCCGCCCGCGCGGGCCGTACGCACCTCGGCCTCTTCCCGCTCACGGACCGCGAAGTCGGCCGGCTTCTCGTAAGGCACGATCGGCAGGCCCTTGCGCTCGACGGCGCGCTCGCGGTTGGGGCCGAGCGGGGTGGCGCGGATCTTGTCGTGCAGCTTCAGGATCGCGTCCATCAGCATCTCCGGGCGCGGGGGGCATCCCGGCAGGTACATGTCGACCGGGACGACG
The DNA here is from genome assembly GCA_038245655.1 of Mycobacteriales bacterium. Taxonomy (GTDB): domain Bacteria; phylum Actinomycetota; class Actinomycetes; order Frankiales; family Frankiaceae; genus DATAZK01. The sequence goes on from JBBRSE010000003.1 coordinate 131,791, forward strand.
TGGTCGACGCCCTGCACGATCGCGTAGTTGTTGAACATTCCGCCGGAGCTCGCGCAGACACCCATCGCGATGACCCACTTGGGCTCGGGCATCTGGTCGTAGATCTGGCGCAGCACGGGAGCCATCTTCTGGCTCACCCGCCCGGCAACGATCATGAGGTCGGCCTGGCGCGGGCTCGGCCGGAAGACCTCCATGCCGAAGCGCGCGAGGTCATAGCGACCAGCGCCGGTGGCCATCATCTCGATGGCGCAGCAGGCGAGACCAAAGGTCGCCGGCCAGAGCGAGGACGTACGCGCCCAGTTGGCCAGCTTCTCGACGGACGCCAAAATGACGCCGTCGGGCAGCTTTTCTTCTAATCCCATTCCAGGCCTCCCCGGCGCCAGACATAGGCGTAAGCGACGAACACTGTCAGCAGGAAGAGCACCATCTCCACCAGCCCGAACACGCCAAGGCTGCCGAAGCTGACGGCCCAGGGGTAAAGGAAGATCGTCTCGATGTCGAAGACGATGAAGAGCATCGCCGTCAGGTAGAACTTGATCGGAAAGCGGCCGGAGCCGGGGCCCTGCGGGGCCGGTTCGATGCCGCACTCGTACGCGTCGTATTTCGCCCGGTTGTACCGCTTGGGGCCGACGAACATCCCCGTAATGACCGAAAAGACCGCAAAAGCGGCGGCAAGTGCACCGAGCCCAAGGATCGGCACGTAGGGCCTGAGCACTCGGTCTCCCTCCGGTGTTCAGCGGGTCGAGCTGTGGCGTCTAACGGTGGTCTGGACGGCGGCTTTTGTGCCCCCTGAGAGGCAGGTCGAGCCTACGCGGACGAGGGTCAGGCGGCGGGCGCCACCCTGCTCAGGCCATTGATCAACCGGTCGAGGGCGTCTCCCCCACGTGGTTCTGTGAGGTTTGCCAGCAACTTTAGGGTGAAGCGCATCAGGGTGGGCCGCGGCAGGCCGTATTTGGTGGCGAGGCTCATCACGGCCGGGTGGCCGATCAGCGCGACGAACCAGCGCCCCAGCGTGTAGTAGCCACCGTATTGGGCCGACAGGGCAGCGGGATACGCGGCGAGCGCCTGCTCACGAGCCGGACCCTCGGGACGGGCCAGCGCCTGGATGACGATGTCGGCAGCCGTCTCGGCGGTCTCCATCGCGTAAGCGATGCCCTCGCCGTTGAACGGATTCACCGCACCGGCCGCGTCACCGATCAGGAGCATGCCGTCGCGGTAGTGCGGCTGCCGGTTGAAGCCCATCGGGAGCGCACCCCCGCGTACCGGCGCAAGGAGCTCGTGACCGGCGAGATCGGGGATGTTGGCGAGCCAGCGGCGCAGCAGGTCCTTGTAGTCGACGTGACCGAAGGCGTCGGAGGTGTTGAGGATCCCGAGCCCGACGTTGACCGTGCCGTCGCCGACGCCGAAGATCCAGCCGTAGCCGGGTAGCAGCCGGCCCTCGCCCGGCGGGCCGTCCCAGAGCTCGAGATGCGACTCGAGGTACTCGTCATTGGTGCGGGCCGACGATTCGAGGTAGCCGCGCACGGCGACGCCCATCGGACGGTCATCGCGCTTGCCGATCCCGGCTCCGAGGGCGGTGCGCGCGCTTACCCCGTCAGCGGCGAGCACCAGCGGGGCGCGCAGCGTGCTGCCGTCCTTGAGCGTGACGCCGATGATGCGATCGGTGCGCTCGTCGCGCAGCGGACCGGCGACGGTCGTCGCCTCGCGCAGCACCGCGCCTGACTTCTGCGCCGTGCGGGCCAGCACCTCATCGAAATCGACCCGCGGCCGCACCAGGCCGTAGGAGGGAAAGCTCGCGAGATCCGGCCAGTCGAGCTCCAGCCGATGCTTGCCACCGAGGATTCGAAGCCCCCGGTTATGCGGCCAGTCGGACGTATCGACGCCGAGCGACAGGAGGCTCTTGACGGCCCGCGGGGTCAGCCCGTCGCCGCAGACCTTCTCACGCGGAAAGGTCGTCTTCTCCAGCAACAGCACGTCAACGCCAGCGCGTGCAAGATGGGCCGCCGCCGTCGAACCGCCCGGGCCGGCGCCGACGACAATGACGTCGGCGTCACGCTCGAGGTGCGCTGCTGAGCGCTGCGGCATGGCGTTGCATCCTTCGCGGTGACGGGGCCGATATCGGAGCCAAGGGCGGCTCTGGCTGCAGGCCCTACCTGTGGATCGTGCGCTTGTGAATTTCTTCACGAGCTCCTGCAGGCCAGTCTAAGTGCCGATTCACGCTGGCGCTTCGCCCCTGTGCAGGGCGACGATTCCGCCGCTCAAGTTGCGCCAGGCCACCGCGTCCCAGCCGGCCTGCTGCAGCAGCGCTGCCAGCCCTGCCTGATCGGGCCACGCGCGGATGGATTCGGCCAGGTACACGTACGCATCCGGACTGCTGGACACGGCTCGGGCCACCGTCGGCAGCGCCTTCATCAGGTACTCGACGTAGAGCGTGCGGAACGGCGCGAAGACCGGCCGGCTGAACTCGCAGACGACGAGCCGGCCACCCGGGCGCACCACGCGCCGCAGTTCAGCGAGGCAACACACCGGGTCGGCGACGTTGCGCAGGCCGAAGGAGATCGTCGCCGCGTCGAATACGCCGTCGGCGAAAGGCAACGCCAGCCCGTCGGCGGCCACCAGATCCACCCCGTCGCGGCGGGTGGCGGCGCCGAGCATGCCCAAGCTGAAATCGGCGGCCACCACCTGTGCCCCCGCCTTCGCGAGCGGAGCGCTGCTGACGGCGGTGCCGGCAGCCAGATCGAGTACGCGCTCGCCGGGACGGGGATCGAGCGCGCGGCGGGTGGCCTGCCGCCAGAGGCGGTCCTGGCCGAGCGACAGGACGGTGTTGGTCACGTCGTAGCGCCTCGCGACCGCGTCGAACATCGCGGCGACCTCGGCGGGCTGCTTGTCCAGAGCCGCGCGCGTCACGAGCCTGAGTCTGCCTGCTCGATGGGCGCAGCGTGAGCACGACCATTGCGTACGACCTCGGCCGCCAGTTCGCGCGCACCCGGATCGTCGACGCTGACGTGAGCGAAAGCCGCGGTGGCGCCCGGCTGGATGCTGCCGAGGTCGGGGCGACCGATGGCGTACGCACCGCCGGCTGTGGCTGCGTGCAGGAGGCGCTGCGCGAGGTCCGGTGCGTCATAGCCCTGCCGGGCAGCCAGCGCGGCCAGGAAACGAACCTCGGCAAGCAGGTCGAGGTCGGGCGTGGACGACAGGGAGTCGGTGCCGACGGCGATCGGACCGCCCTCGTGCAGCAGCGCAGCCACGGGCGGAGCGCCGGCGCCGAGGATGGAATTCGAGCGGGCGCAGAGGGCGACGGCAGTGCCCCGCTCGCGCAAGAGAGCCCGGTCAGCGGCGTCGAGGTGGGTGCCGTGGGCGACGTGTACGTCCGGCCCGAGGCCTCCCAGGAAGTCCAGGTATTGCGCCGGTGAGCGACCCGCGCCGGCGCCGTCGCGCAACTCCGCCGCGAACGACCAAACCGCGAACGGGCCCTGCCCAGCGCGTACGAACTGGTCCTCGTCGGCGGTCTCGGCGAGATGGGGGTGCAGCCGGCGCCGCTGGGCTCGAGCGTCTTCGAGCAGGCCCCTGACGACGTCGGTGCCCAGCGTGTAGAGGGTGTGAGGCGAGAGTCCGGCGGCTTGATGCTCCCGGAGCAACGGCTCGAGTCGCGCACGCTCGGCGGGCCACTTGTCGCTGGCAAGGGCGACGGACTCCAGGTAGCGCACGCCCGGGACCACGACGTCGAGCGCCGCCACGCTCGTCACAATGTCGGCGACGGCGACGGTGCCACTCGCGTACGCCATCGCCCAACTCGCGGCCACCTCCGCGCGCCAGCCGGTGTCGCTCATCGCCATCCGCCGCTGCGTCACCTGCAGCAGCCAGTCCGCAAACGCCAACCCGCTGCTGGTCAGGTCAGCGAAGGCGGGTCCGTATTGCAAATGCGCATGGGCGTTGACGAAACCCGGCATGAGAACGCCGTCGTAGCGGATGACGGCATCCGCGCGCGCCTCGAGGTCGCTTGCCGCGCCGACCGCCACGACGCGACCGGCCTCGACCAGGACGCCGCCGGCGGCGATGGGTGGGCCGGCGAGGGTCAGGATCGCCGTCGCCGCGTGGAGCTGCATGCCCCAACCCTGCCAGGTCGCTCGGTCATCCTGTTGGGCCTCGATAGCGCCCCGACGCGATGACGGAGCGCGCTGTTTGGCGCCCAGCTGTGGATAGCGGCTCAGAGCAGCAATTTCCCGGAACGCTGGGCCAATGGACATCGCAATGGACGAGCTCGTCGAGGAGCAGGCAATGGTGCTGCACAGAAGGCAGGTGCGCGGATGCGGCGTCACGAGGGCACAGCTGCGATCGCGATTGAAATCAGGGCGTTGGCAGTCGATAGGGCCGGTCGTGATCGTTGCTCACAACGGGCCGTTGACCGTGGAGCAGCGCCGATGGGCCGCCGTCCTTAACGCTGGCGACGGTGCCGCTCTTGGTGGACGAACGACCTTGGAGGTGGCTGGGCTCCGGGGATGGGAGTGCGAGGACATCCACCTCGTCGTGCCTCGGGGGCGCCACCCCGCGCCGGTGCCAGCCATCCCGGTGATCATCCATCAAAGCCGGCGCGATCCGTTGCCCACGTGGGGCGGCGGGCCGCCCCGAACGAGCGTCGAACGCGCGACGATCGACGCCGCTTCGTGGAGCAAGTGGCCACGAAGCTGCGCCGGGATCCTCGCGGCGGTCGTACAACAGCGCCTCACAACGCCGGATCGCCTGCTCGCTGCGTTGCAGTCCGCGGGCCACATCCCGCAGCGACGGCTCATCGGCCTGACCTTGATCGATATCGAAGGCGGCGCGCAGGCGCTCTCCGAGATTGATTTCGGGCGACTGTTGCGCCAGCGCGGGCTCAACGTAACCGTCCGGCAAGCGGTGCGGCTGGACGGACTCGGCAAGCGGCGATACCTGGACGGCGTAGTGACCGGACCAGACGGAACCGAAGTGGCTTTCGAGGTCGACGGCGCTGTGCACCTGGCCGTCAACAGCTACTGGCGAGACATGCAGCGAGACAATGAATTGATGATTGCAGGCCAAGCGCTCCTGAGGTTTCCAAGCACTGCCTACCGGACGGACCCGGAGCGAGTGATCGACCAAATCTGGCGAGCGCTGAACGCTCCGTCAGCCCGACGTTGCGCCTGAGCGACCCTTGAGGATGACGGAGCAGCCTGCGAAGGGGGGGCTTAGGCGGGGGTCAGCTGCAGCGCGGTGGAGCTGACGTGAGACCTCACGCGATCGTCGACCGGGTCGTTGGCGGGGTCGTCGTGGACGGTGAGGTGGTTGTACAGCGTGTCGCGCTGCGCGGGTACGCGGCCGGCGGAGCGGATCAGCGAGAGCAACTCCAGGCGGTTGGTGCGGTGTTTCGCGCCGGCCGAGGACACCACGTTTTCCTCGAGCATCACGGAGCCGAGGTCATCGGCGCCCATGTGAAGGGTCAGCTGGCCGGCCGTCTTGCCGGTCGTCAGCCACGAACCCTGCAGATGCGGGACGTTGTCGAAAAAGAGCCGTGCGACGGCAACCAGGCGCAGGTACTCGTAGATCGAGGCGTGGGCGACGTCGCCAAGGTGGTTGTTTTCCGACTGGTAGGTCCACGGGATGAACGACCGGAAACCGCCGGTACGGTCCTGGACGTCGCGGATCATCCGCAGATGTTCGATCCGTTCGGCGTCGCTCTCACCGGTGCCCATCATGAAGGTCGCGGTCGACTCGACGCCCAGCCCGTGGGCGGTCTCCATGACCGACAGCCACATCTCGCCGCTTTCCTTCAGCGGCGCGATGGCGGTGCGCGGCCGGGCGACCAGGATTTCGGCGCCGGCGCCGGCGAAGCTGTCGAGACCGGCAGCGGCCAACCGCCGGATCACCTCGTCGTGCGGCAGGTCGCTCACCCGTCCGATGTGGACCACCTCGGACGCGCCGAGCGAGTGCAGGGCCAGCTGCGGAAACGCCGTCTTGATGGCCGAGAACATGGCCTCGTACCGCTCGATGCCGAACTCCGGGTGGTGGCCGCCCTGCAGCATGATCTGGGTCGCGCCCAGCTCGACGGCCTCACGGCAGCGTTCGACGATCTCATCGAGGCTGCGTACCCAACCCTCTTCGGACTTCGGCGCCCGGTAGAACGCGCAGAAGCGGCAGGCGGTCACACATACGTTGGTGTAGTTGATGTTGCGGTCGATCAGGTACGTCGCAATGTGCTCGGTCCCGGCGAAGCGGCGCCGGCGTACCGCATCGGCGGCCTGGCCGAGTTCGTGGAACGGAGCGTGTTGGTAGAGGGCGAGTGCCTGAGCGGGGTCGATACGACCGCCACCAGCAGCGTGGTCCAACACATCGGCGAGGCTCACCCGCTGATCGTACGGACGCTGCGCCACCCGTGCGAAACGTGCGGTGGAACGCCGGAAAGATCGCGGGAACGCGACAACGGGTGCAGGCTGGATGGATGAGCTGCCCAGCGGGTAGTCCGCCGTGGTGAGCCTGCCCCAGCTGGCCACGCGCAAGGACGCGTGCGATGACTATGCGACGTTCGCTGCTGCCGCGGCTCGCGCGGTCGCCGCCGCTCACGCCGACGGCGACGATCTGGACGAGGCTCGCGGGGCACAAATCGCCTTCAACGACATCGCCGACCTCGCGCGCGCACTCCCATTGCCGGGCGAGGGGCGTGCGCAAGCCCGGTTCTGCGCGCTCGCCGCGGTGGCGGGCGTCGACGTCACCCTCGGCCGGCTTTTCGAGGCGCACGCCGACGCCCTGGCGATCCTCGCTGAACTCGACGGCCCGCAGGCTGCGCCAGGGCAACGCTGGGGCGTCTGGGCTGCTGAGGGGCCGCAGGCAACCGTAACGGCGACACCGACCGACGCGGGCTACCGGCTGACTGGCAGCAAGCCGTGGTGCTCGGGCGCCGCATTGTGTACGCACGCCCTTCTCACCGCTGCCGGCGCGGACGGGCCCGGGCTCTATGCCGTCGCCTTGGAACCCGCGAGCGCGAGGCCGCAGGCGGGAAGTTGGCAGGCGGTCGGCCTGGCAGGCAGCAGCACCGAAGCCGTTCTGTTCAGCGACGCACCAGCGACCCCGATCGGTGAGCCGGGCGAGTACCTCTCGCGTCCGGGGTTCTGGCATGGAGGGATTGGCGTCGCGGCCGTTTGGTGGGGAGCCGCCGCCGGGATCGCGAGGCCGTTGTACGCCGCCGCGCGTGTTGGGGACCGCGGAACGGACCCGTACAAGCTTGCCCACCTGGGTGCGATCGAGTGCCAGCTCACCGCCGGCGCCGCACTCCTGCGCGAGGCGGCAGCGACGATCGACGCCGCCCCGCTCGAGGCGGGCGAGCAGCTTGCGCTCACCGCCAGGGCCACGGTGGAAAGCGCGGCGCAGCAGGTCATCGAACGGGTCGGGCGGGCGCTGGGGCCGGCTCCGCTCTGCCACGACCGGGCCCACGCACGCCGCGTTGCCGACCTGATGGTCTATGTCCGCCAGACCCATGCCGAACGGGACCTCGCCAGGATCGGAACGCTGACCGGTAGCGACCGTCCGCGAGGTGGCCGGTGAGCGCCGATCTCACCGGCAAGGGCACGCCGGAGCAAGTCTGGCAAGCCTGGCCGACCCTGCACTCGTGGCCACTGCTGCGCTTCACGAGGCCGCCAGCGACCGTGGTTGCTGTGGCGCCGCATCCTGACGACGAGGTGCTTGGCGTCGGCGGTTTGCTGGCCCTGCTCGCGCAGGCGGGCAGCCGCATCCACATCATCGCCGTCACCGATGGTGAGGCGTCGCACCCCAAGTCACCCACGCTGACCCCGAAGGCCCTCGCGGCCCGTCGCGTTGCGGAGAGCACCCGGGCCCGCGAAGCGCTTGGCCTGCGGGGGGCCAGCGTCGAGCGGCTCGGCCTGCCCGACGGCGACGTCCACCGCGTGGAAGCCCAGAACGCGCTCGTCACCGCCGCCGTACTGCAGACCCTTGCCCGCACGGCACACCTCGGTCCGGCGTGGTGCCTCGCCCCGTTTCCGCGAGACGGTCATCCCGACCACGACAGCGTCGGGCAAGCTGCGGTTGCCGGGGCCAGAGGCACCGCGCGTGTGCTCACCTACCCCGTCTGGATGTGGCACTGGGCCGCGCCGGGCGATCCCCGGGTGCCGTGGCCGTGCGCCCGCCGAGTAGTCCTGCCGGCAGCCGTGCGTGCCGCGAAGCAGGCGGCAGTCGAGGCTTTTCAGACGCAGATCTCTCCGCTGTCCGGGGATCCGGCAGATGCCACGATCCTGCCGCCGCACATCTTGACCAGACTCACCCGCAGCGCCGAGATCGTCTTCGCTACGGACGAAACGTGACGCTCGAACCGGACTACTTCGCCAGGCTCTACGCCCGTGATGACGATCCCTGGTCGCTCGCGAGCCGTTGGTACGAGCGGCGCAAGTACGCGCTCACGATCGCCTCGCTACCGCAGGAGCGATACGCCAACGGGTTCGAAGCAGGCTGCTCGGTCGGCGTCCTGACGTCAGAACTCAGCGCGCGCTGCGATCGCCTGCTCGCCGTCGACGTCTGCGCCGCGGCTGTCGCGACCGCGGCCCGGCGCACTGCCGACCTGTCGAACGTCCGGGTCGAGCGGCGCACACTTCCCCGCGAATGGCCTCCGGGCACGTTCGATCTCGTCGTCCTCTCGGAGATCGGCTACTACTTCGCCGAACGCGACGCCCGCGAGCTGCTTGCTACCGGCTGCGAAGCGTTAGCCCCGGCTGGAACACTGGTGGCGGTGCACTGGCGCCACCCGGTTGCGGACTACCCACGCAGCGGGGACGACGTCCATCAGGCGCTAGCCGAAGCTGCCGCCGACGGTGGGCTCGTACGCACCGTTCATCACGAGGAGCTGGACTTTCTGCTGGAAGTCTTCGTGAAGACGCCTCCCGATGCGAAGTCCGTGGCCCAGCAGGCGGGTCTCGCATGACGACAGAATTCCGGCACGAAATCCGCTGGATCGGCGTCGTGATCCCGGCGCACAACGAGCAGGTCCTGCTGCCGGCCAGCGTCGCAGCGGTGCAGGTCGCCGCGAAAGCGGCCCCGGTGCCCGTCGAGATCCTGGTCGTTCTCGACTCGTGCACGGACGGCAGCGAGCGTGCCGCTGCGCCGGCGGCGACTGTCCGTGTCGCGGCGCACAATGTCGGCCGAGCCCGCCGGACCGGCTTCGACCACGCCCTCAGGCAAAGGCCCGAGGCAATCACCGACAGCCAGAGCTGGCTCGCCACGACGGACGCCGACACGGTGGTTCCGCCGGACTGGCTGGTGAGGATGCTCAATCACGCCGCAGCAGGTTGGGATGCGGTGGCGGGCACAGTGTGCGTCAGCGACTGGAGCGATCAACCGGCGAGCGTGCGTGACGCGTGGGAGGCCGACTACGAGAACCACGACCATCACCGCCACGTCCATGGCGCCAACCTCGGAGTGCGCGCCGACGCCTACCGCCGGGTGGGTGGGGTACCGGCCGTAGGCCTTGCCGAAGACGCCCTACTGATTGCGGCACTCGAGGCCGAAGAGTGTCGCGTTTTTCGGGCCGGGGACCTGCCTGTGATCACCCGCGCGCGGCCGGCCGGCCGCGCCACCGGAGGCTTCGCCACGTATCTGCGCAAGCTCCCTCGCTAACCGGGCGAGAATAGTGCGCTCAACTTCTCGACGAGCGTGATCGCGCCCATGTCCTTCGCGATGACGGCAGAGGCCCCGGCCGCGCGGGCCTCCCCCTCGACGGCGCCGTCGAGGTCGCCGGTGAAGATGACGACCTGCGATTCGGGACACACCGCGCGCACCTTCGGCAACGCTTCGATGCCATCGAGCCGCGGCATGGAAACGTCGAGAATCACCAGGTCAGGCTGCAGGGATTTGGCCAGGTCGACGGCGGTGACACCATCGCGCGCCTCACCGACGACCGTGAACGAACTCTCCATGTTGAGCAGCAGCACCAGGAGTTCTCGCAGACCCGGACTGTCGTCAGCGACCAGCACTCGTACCGGTGGTGCTGGGGTGACGGTCACGTGTCTAGTTGTACCGAATCGTCCCCCTTCTTTATCTGGTCAATTCGAGGGGTTTTCGACTAGCTTGATCGACTTCGGACCTGCGCGAAACGGATCTCCGGAAGGGGCGGAACCGCACCCACCGCGGCCGCTCTGCGCGCGAACTCGCGGAGGCCGTCCTGCTGGCGCTCCCCGAGCCGGAAGTCCAGGGTCCGGAAGTACCGCGCGAGCACGGCTGGTTCAAAGGCTTCCCACCGGGCCGCATCGCGAGCAACCTCGTCGACCTGCGCGAGAGCCAGATCGAGGCTGGTCCGAAAGGCACCGGCCACCTGGCGTACCCGATCGGGCTCGCGCTCGGCATAGTCGCGACGAGCCGCCCAAAGCGCGAAGACCATCGGCAACCCGGAAATATCCCGCCACGCGGCGCCGAGATCGACCACCGAGAGGCCGAGCCGCGGCCCGTCGATGAAGGTCGCCCGCAGCGCGATGTCGCCGATGACCACGGCGGCGTCGGCCTCGCGCAGCATGGCGCCGACGTCCGGCGGCATGACCGTATACGTCGGCGTCAGCCCGTGGGTCTGCTCGAGCAGCAGCTTGGCGAGCAGCACGCTGGTGCGCGAGGTCGACCCGAGCGCCACGCTCTCGATCTTCTCGATCGGAACGGCGCTGACCATCACGACGGACAGGACCGGACCGTCGGAACCGACTGCGAGGTCCGGCAGCACAAACAGGTCATCAGCGTGGCGCAGGTACTCCACCAGGCTGATCGGTCCGATGTCCAGGTCGCCGGCGACGAGAGCGTCGTTGAGCCGGTCCGGGGTGTCCTTGGTCAGCTCGACGTCGAGCAACGCGCCGCTGCGGGCCAGCCCCCAGTACAGCGGCAGGCAGTTGAGAAACTGGATGTGTCCCACCCGAGGACGGCGGGGAGGGGTCACGGGCTCACCGTGACAGTCGCGGACGCGGGAACGAGCTCCACCCAGGTACGACCGGGGCGCAGCGCAAGGGGCTTGCCGTCGGCGGTCGTGAACCGCGTCACGTCACCGCGAGTGGGCTTCGACCAGGCCCCGGTGATCATCTTGCCGTCGCGCAGCAGCTGGACCCGTCCGGAGCCGACGACGACGGAGGTCGGGACCGGGTTGCCCGCGACATCGCGGTAGCCGGCATCGGCGATCTGCACGAACTGAAGCAGCACGTTGGACGGGCCGATGTGTCCGGTGCCGGTCACTGTGAACGGCTGCCCGTCCTGGCTGCGGCGCCAGGCCCCGCCGTCCCAGGTCCAGCGCACGTGGGCGTCCCCCGAGAGCGGAACGTCGGCGACGGCAGCGGGGGTTGCCCCGGACGGCAGGCCGCCGTACTCGAAAAGCGGAGCCGGCGGGTTGGCGTACGGGACCTCAGCTGCGGCGAAGAGCTTCGCGGCGGTGGCGTACAGGTTGTGCGGGGCCGACCGGTCAGAGCTGCGGTGGTACGCGCTCGCACCCGCAGCCTCATCGGAGGACAGGTTTTCCGCGACGGTCGAAAGATCGCTCACGATGGGAGCGACGCCGCCGGAAAAGGCGGCCAACCCGTGCAGCGGGGCAGCCAGATCGGGATCCTGCGGGCGTACCGAACGCACCGGGCCGACGTCGCCCGGGTCGACGCTCTGAAAAATCGCGGCAAAGCGGGTGACGCCACCCTCGGCAACCGCCTCGTAGACGACGTCAGCCTTATCGAGCCCGGTCTGCGGGCGGGCCTGCGGCGCGTTTTCGATCTTGACGAACAGGGCGGGCCGCTTTGCCTTCCCAGCGGAGGACAGTGGAAGACCGGTCAACGGCTGGGTGGTGAGGCTTCGGCCGGCTGACGCGCTTGGACTGGAATTGCCGCCGCATCCGGCGAGCCCGCCTGCGCAGAGAACCACCGCGAGAACCGGGCCGCCAGCCCGGGCGGCGTGAGACGGCTTGGGTATCGGGCGGGGGTCCACATGAACCACTGTGACACCCGCGATCGCGCGTAGCCGGCCAGCCGCACCGCCCAGAAGCACACGGCAAGGATGGCGATAGCAACGATCCCGTCGAGCCAGAAGTGGTTTCCGGTCGCGACGACCACCGTCCACGTCAGCAAAGCGTGAGCTACACCTAGGAAACGCCAGCGGCTCGTCGTGGAGCGCCACACGAAGAACGCGACAGCGGACGACCACGCAATGTGCACCGACGGCATGGCCGAGTACTGGTCGCTGAACCCTTGCCCCACCGGGCCGTACACGGACTGCCCGTACCGCAGAGCCGTGTCGACGATGCCGTGGCCACCGATGAGCCGCGGCGGCGCGAGCGGAATGAGCTGCACGGCAAGGCAGGCGAAGGTCGTCAGCGCGATGACTGTGCGGGCCTCGCGATAGCGGTCGCGATGGCGCCAGATCAGCCAGCCGAGCATGAGGAGCAGGACGTTGTAGTGGGCGATGACGTAGTAGATGTTCAGGAACCTGATGAGAGTGTGATGCGGCAGGAACACCTGCTGGAAGGACGCTTCGCTGGGAAGGTGCATGGTGCGCTCGAGATCCCAGAGCGTGCGGCCGCGCTGTAGCCCATCGTTCGTGCCGATCAGCGAAAGCGATCCCGCGTACTGCCAGAGCGCGTAGATGCCGACGAGGATAGCCGCCTGCCAGCCGACCAGCCCGGCAAGCGCGTACTTACGCACCCGCGGACCCGAGCGGCCGTGCATCCAGAGCCGGACCGCGAGCGACACCCCGCCGAGCGAGAGTGCGACGGTGATCGCCAGTCGAAATGACGGCACCCAATGCGGCATCGGCGAAGCTCCCGGTTACCGGCCGCTGCGGCGGTGTTGAAACGCCCGGGCGATCTCGTCGCGCTGCCGCTTGGCCAGCGGGTACGCGATGATCCCGCTCACCAGCAGGGCCACCAGAACCGCGAACAGCCCGTTCATGCCGAGCAGGATGCAGATCGCCAGCGCGGCCGCGAACAACACCAGCCGCAGCCCCAGGTAGCCGGCGTAAGTACGCGTGATCGACGGCGGACGATTGCTCACGATTGGCTCCCCGGCGGGCCGGGCAGCCAGCCCAGCCGCTTCAGCACCTTCGGGTAGCAGCCCATCCCCAAGAAGGCGAACAGGAGCCCCACCATGCAGGCCACCCCGAGCGACGCCCCGAACGCGCGCAGGATCGCCGCGATCAGGATCGCCGGCACCAGGACGACCACGAAGGCAAGTGCAGTGATCGAACCGATCCCCGGTGTGGCGCTGGGCTGCGGGCTCATGCGATCGCCGGCTCCACGGCTGGCGCTGCCCCACCGGATCCACCTGGACCCGGGTACTCGCGGATCGTGCCGTAGCGGGTGTCGCGCTCGACCGGCCGGAACCCCGCCTCTCGGATGATGTCCAGGAGGTTTTCGCGGGACATCGTGTTTGGCGTGCCGAAGTTGTCGGCATCGTGGGTGATCTTGTACTCGACGACGCTGCCATCGAGGTCATCGGCGCCGAACGACAGCGACAGCGAGGCCGTCTCCAGCCCGTGCATGACCCAGAAGTTCTTGACGTGCTCGACGTTGTCGAACATCAGCCGGCTCACGGCAAACGTCTTCAGCGCCTCGGCGCCGGTCGCCATCGTCGTGCGATCCTGCAAGCGGTTGCGCGGGTCGCCCGCCGCGTCGTGCTGGTAGCGCAGCGGGATGAAGACGACGAACCCGCCGGTCTCGTCTTGCAGCTCGCGCAGCCGGATCACGTGATCCACGCGATGGCGCGGCTCCTCGATGTGGCCGTAAAGCATGGTGCACGGGGTGCGTAGCCCCTTGGCGTGAGCGAGCCGGTGGATGCGCGACCAGTCCTCCCAATGGGTGTCGTGGTCGACGATGTGTTGGCGTACCTCCCAGTCGAAGATCTCGGCGCCGCCGCCGGTCAACGACTCCAGGCCCGCCTCGATCAGCTCATCGAGCACGGCATCGGCCGACAGCCCACTGATCTTCTCAAACCAGTGGATCTCGGTCGCGGTGAACGCCTTCAGCGCCACGTTTGGCAGCGCCGACTTGAGCTCCTTCAGCACCCGCGGGTAGTAGCGCCACGGCAGGGTGGGGTGCAGACCGTTGACGATGTGCAGCTCCGTGATGCCGGCGGGCTCCATCTCCTTGGCCAGCCGCACCGCCTCCTCGACCCGCATGGTGTACGCGTCCTTCTCCCCGGGCTTGCGCTGGAAGGAGCAGTACGCGCAAGAGGCGTTGCACACGTTTGTCAGGTTCAGATGGCGGTTGACGTTGAAGAACACCCGGTCGCCGTTGATACGTGTACGCACCCCGTGAGCAAGGCCGCCGAGCCAGGCCAGGTCGTCGCAGGCGTACAGGTCCTCGCCATCCGCCCGGGACAGGCGCTCCCCGGACTCGACCTTGCTTGTTAGCTCATCTTTTCGGCGCTGGTCCACCCAGCCAGATTAGCCAGATGGACGGCGCGCGGCACCGAGCTGACCGGTCCAGCGCAGCATCAGGTCATGCGGTACGCCGATGGCGTCCAGAATCTTCGCGGCCACGAAGTCGGCCAGGGCCGCCGCGTCCGCCGCACCCGCGTAGAAGCCGGGGCTGGCGGGAGCCACTACGGCACCCGCGTCATGCAGGGCGAGCAGGTGGACGAGGGTCGCGCGGGCCAGCGGCATCTCACGGGGAACGACCACGAGCGGGCGCCGTTCCTTTAACGTGACGGCCGCGGCCCGCTGAAGCAGATCCTTGGAGAGCCCGAGCGCGATGGCGGCCACCGCCTCGGTCGACGCCGGGACCACGACCATGCCGCGGGCCGGATACGAACCGCTCGACGGTCCGGCCGCCAGATCGGCGGGCGGCCAGAACCGCACGTCGAGCGCCCCCGCTGGCTGGTCGAGCCAGCCGGCTAGCTGCTGCGGGTCATCGCGCCAGGCCAGGCCGGTCTCGTCGAGCAGCGTGAGCCGGGCCGAACGGCTCACGATCAGGTCGACCGCCTCGCCGGCAGCGGCCAGCCCCAGCAGCACTGAGCGGGCATACGGGGTTCCCGACGCCCCCGAAACGCCGACGATCCACGGCTTGCGCACTCCCGCATCCTGCCCGAAGAGCTCGAGTCAACCCGGCTAAGCGGCGACGGCGGACTGCGACTGCTCCGGCGCGGGCCAGCACTCGTTCGGCACGGCCTGTGCCGTGATGCGTCGCAGGACCCACCAGCCGCCGCCCGCAGCGACCAGGCACGAGATCCCACCCATCACGAGCCCGGCACGGGCCCCGAAATGCTGGCTTACGTAACCCGCGATGGGCCCGCCGATCGGCGTCGAGCCCAGGAATGCCACCGCCCACAGCGCCATGACCCGCCCGCGCATCATCGGTGATGCGCTGAGCTGCAGCGTCGCATTACCGATCGCGAGGAAGCCGACGCTGCCGGCGCCTACCAGTCCCATCGCGACGCATGCCAGGACGAGGGTGGGGGCCGCCGCCGCGAGCAGGATCACGGCCCCGAAGATGGCGGACGAACCGATGAGCGCCCGCGTACCGACGAACGACCGCGACGCGACGGCAAGCCCGCCGACGACCGCTCCGAAGCCCATCGCCGCGGTCAGGAAGCCGTAGGCCTGAGCTCCCCCGTGGTAGGTGGACTGGGCCAGGACGGGCAGCACGACCTGGAACTCGTACGCGAGCATTCCGACGACGGCCATCATTCCGAGCGGGACGAGCAGACTCGGGGTCCGCCGGACGTAGCGGAATCCCTCTCGGAGCTGGCCCTTTTCGCGGGGAGCGGGCGGCGACGGGCGCAGCGCATCCCTGTCGAGGGTCGCCAAGGCGAAGATGACCGCCGCAAACGTGCCCGCGTTGATCAGGAAGCAGACGCCGACGCCTGTTGTCGCGATCAGCGTGCCGGCGACGGCCGGGCCGACCGCGCGGGCGGCATTGACGACCACGGAGTTGAGCGTGACCGCGTTGCGCAGGTCCTCCGGGCCGACGATCTCGAGCACGAACGACTGGCGCGTCGGGTTGTCGACGGCGTTTGCCGCACCCAGCGCGACGGCGAGCACGTAGACCATCCACAGCCGCACGCTGCCGGTGACGGTCAGCAGGCCCAGAGCGAGCGCGAGCACGCCCATCACGGTCTGCGTACCGACGAGCAACCGGCGCTTGTCGACCCGGTCGGCAATGAGGCCGGCGTACGGCGCCCCGAACAGGACGGGAATCATCTGCAGGGCTATGACCAGGCCCAACGCGGTGCCGGAGCCGGTGAGCTCGAGAACGAGCCACGCCTGGGCGACCGACTGCATCCAGGTGCCGATCATCGACACGGCCTGCCCGGCGAAGAACCGCCGGAAGTTGGGGTTGGAGAGCGACGCAAAGGTCGCCGCGCGGCGGCTCGTTATTGCCGGAGCGGCCTCGATCTCGGCCGGCGCGACGGCCGCTACCGGCTCGGCGTCGCCGCGGCGTATCTCGGTATGCGGGGTTTTCATCAATCCTTCCGGTCGGCCGCTAGCTGATCGGCCAATGCTTCAAGCGATGGGAGAGCCGCGAAGAGCGCGTTCACCTGCGCTGGATCAAGTCGTGACAGGCGCTCCGCCAGCGCGCTGCAGCGATCGTGGCGAATGGCTTGTGCCAGCGAGCGGCCCTGCGCGGTGATGCTGACCAGGTAAGCCCGCCGATCCTGCTCCTGCGGGGTGCGGCGCACCAACCCATCGTCTTCGAGGCGGCCAACCACTCGGCTGAGCAAAGTCGGGTTGATGCGCTCCAAACCGGCCAGCTCGGTCAGCTGCTTGGGTCCCTCCCGCAGCAGCATGC
Source organism: Mycobacteriales bacterium (assembly GCA_038245655.1). GTDB lineage: Bacteria > Actinomycetota > Actinomycetes > Frankiales > Frankiaceae > DATAZK01. The sequence continues at coordinate 148,541 of JBBRSE010000003.1, forward strand.
CGAGCACCGCAAGCTGGGTCGGTGTCAGGCCGCCCGTCGCCGACTCGCGTAACAACCGCGAACTGCGGCCGAGCGCGAGTTGCAGCCGGGCTACGGTGTCGAGCTCCCGCTCCGCCTCCGTCGACCTGGGCATAAATCCTCCGAAACATACTTGCTTGTCGGCAAGCATATCAGAAGGCCTCGTTCGTCACCAGCGTCCGGAGTGCCTTGGGTTGGTGCTCGGGGTGGTCTAACTGGTCGGCACTCCCGTGTCGGTGCCAGTGGCTCGGCGCGCATAGCCCCCGCTGACAGTGGCGCCGCGGGTGGAGAGGGGATGCGAACGGCGAGACCGCCCCCACTTCTCAGCGAACTCACAGGCTTTAGGGCGCCTTCCCACAAGTGCGGGGGCATTAATTCAAGGTGTGGACAGCGACTCCGCTCGCAACGCGATCGATGACGGCCGCGACGCCGTGGAACTCCGGCCGGACTTCCCCGGATTCGACCTGGCATGGGCGCGCAGCTCGCCGACCCACGAGCTCTCCGCCCATGGCCGTACCGTCCAACGCCGACTCGACGCCCCGGCTCCCCGCCAAGCTCGCCCATCGGCGTGGAAGCGCCTTCGATTCGCGCTATACCGCCTGCGCGCCGGGCGCTAAGTCCGCGCGTACCGAAAGCCGCCCGAATCTGAGCGGGGCTCGCTCAATCCGCGCCTAACAATGCCAACTGCTCGATGGCCAGCTCCTCCACGGCCGGACGCTCCGGAGCCGGTTTGGCCTTGACCCGCGGCTTCTCCGCCGCCTCCAGATCGACTGGCGCTTCCCGGTCGACCGGTGCCGTGACGATGGACGCCGGGACGAAAGGCGCCCGTGGGGCCGGCGACGGCGCTACCGGCAGCGGCTCCCACACCTGCGAGTCGTCACTCCCATGCTGGGTGAGGGTGCTGCCGGAGGTGCCCTTGTGGACGCGCAGCCGGCTCGGGATTCGGTCGCGCAGGTGAGGCACGTGGCTCACGATGCCGACAAGGCGGCCACCCTCGCGCAACTCATCCAGGACGTCGAGCACCTCTTCTAGGGTGTCTTCGTCGAGCGTCCCGAATCCTTCGTCGACGAACAAGGCGTCGAGCGGAGCACCCCCCGCCGAAGCGGTGACGACCTCCGCCAGGCCGAGCGCGAGCGCGAGGCTAGCGAGGAAGGTCTCACCGCCGGACAGCGTCGCGGTGTCCCGGTCCTGCCCGGTCCAGGCATCGGAGACGAGCAAGCGGAGTCCGGAGCGGCCGTTACCCTTCGCCGCGTCGCTGTGAACGAGCGTGTAGCGACCCTGCGACATCGAGCGCAACCGGTTGCTGGCGGCTTCCGCGACCTCCTCGAGGCGGGCCGCGAGTACGTACGCCGAAAGCGTCATGTTGAGCCGGTTAGCACCGATCCCGCCGGCGACGTCGGCAAGCTCCTTCGCCCGCCGGGCAGCCGCTTCCAGCGGCTCGAGGGCCGCAAGCTCCCGGGAAAGCTGGGACTGCAACGCGCGCAGCTGCTCCGCACACTGCACGTCGGTCGCCACGCGTCGCTCTGCCTGACGGCTCGCAGTCACCGCGGCGCGCGCTGCCTCCCTAGCAGCATCGACGGGAGCGGGCGGCGAAAGCTCCACGGCAAGCTCCGGGTCGGCGAGCAGTTCGGCGACCGCCGCCACTTCCTGACGCGCGCGGTCAACCAGACCCTCAAGCGCGTCAAGGGCCGATGCTTCACGAAGGGCGGCGCGCGCCGCTGCGACGGACTCGAAGCCCGCCGCCGCGGCCGCCTGCCGGGCACGCTCGACCGCGGCAGACCACTCGCGCTCGGCCCGCTCGACGGCAACGGCAGCCGCTTCGGCGCTCTCGACGGCCTCGACCAGAGCCGAGGTGAGCCGGCGGGCACTCGCAACATCGGGTGCGCTGCCCAGCATCCCGCGCAGCCGCTGCGCATCCTGACGATGACGGGCGGCGGCGGCTCGAGCCTGCTGCTCGTGGGTCGCTGCGGACGCCTCGAGACGTACCAGCTCGCCGCGACATCGCGCATCGAGCTCGTCGAGCCGGGCCAACTGATCCTCAGCGGCAGTCAGGTCAATCGCCCGTGCGCCGAGTGACGTCACCTGCTGCGCGTCGTTCTCCAGCTCAGCCTGCAGCTCGTGAAGCTCCACATCGCAGCGCTCGAGACGGCGCAGGTGATCCACCCCTGCTGCCTGAGCTGCCTTGGCCTCCGCCAGCTGCTGACCCAGCCTGCCCGCCTTGTCAGTGGCGGCATCGGCAGCGGCCGCAGCCGCTTCCTCATCCTTGCGGGAGATGTGACGCGCGCGCATCTCGGAGGGGTCGGGATGATTCAGCGAGCCGCACACTGGACACGGGGTCTCGTCCTCCAGCTGAGCGGCAAGCTCGGCGCTGATCCCATCGATCCGCTCGGACCGCAGCTCGACCAGCACCTCGCGCAGCCGCACCGCCTCCTCGCGAGCCACGAGATGCTCGCCGGACAGACGCAAGATGTCAGCGCCGCGGGCGGCCACCAGCCGGGCGGCTGCCAGAGCCTCCCCGGCCCGGTCAGCAGATGCCCGAGCCGCCGGAAGCGCCAAGGACGCGCGGCGCGCTGCATCGATGCGGGCCTGCAGAGCCTGCCGGGCCACTGGAGCGGCCTCGAGCTGGGGCCCGAGCGCGAGGATGAGCCGGCGATCTGCCTCGGCCGCCTTTTCAGCCCGCTGCTGATCGGCCCGCAGTTCAAGGACGACGCGCTCGAGCTCGGCCGCCTCGGTGAGCTGCCCGAGCCGCTCGCGACCGGCGCCGCCCTCGTCACGCAGCCGACCGACAGACGCGACTTTCAGCGCCTCGGGCAAGCTGCTCCGTGCAGCGGCGACGTCCGACTCCGCACGGCGCAGCTCACCGGCTCGCCGAACTTCCGCCGCGAGAGCTTCCGAGACTCCGGATGCGCGCCGGGCGGCCTCCATCTCCGCCGCCGCGGCGGCAACCCGCAAGGCTTCGGCTTGCGCCTGAGCCTGTCGATCGATCACGCTCTCCCGGCGCCGCTGGCGGCGCTGCAGATCGCTGGCCTCGGCGGCGGCGCGCTGCGCCAGCTCCTGCTTCTCGCGCGCAACGGCGGCGTCACTGGATGCGACCTGCGCCGCAGCCTCCGCTTGTCCGACGAGATCAACCAGCCACTGCAAATCGGGAACGCCGTCGGGCTCTGACTCCCCCGCGGCCTGAGCGATTCTTGCGACCAGTCGGCGCACCCCATGTCGGGCGTCATCGAACGCGTCGCGGCTCTGCCGACGCTGCTCCGCCAACCAGTCTTCGATGCGCCGGAACCGATCGGTGCCGAAGAGGCGCTGCAGGAGTTGGGTACGCTCGCCCGCTTCGCTGTGCAGAAACTTGGCGAACTGCCCCTGCGGCAGCAGGACGACCTGGTGAAACTGCTCGGCGGACATCCCCAACAGCTCAAGGAGCTCGGCATCCACCTCGCCGACCCGGGTGGAGCAGGACCGCCACCCGCCCGGGGCCGTGGGATCCCACTCATCGAGCATCACGCTGGCCGGCTCGACAGTGGCCCCCTGCCCACGCAGCTTGGGCCGCTCTTGCGCAGGGCTCCGCGTGATGCGCAGCCGCCGACTACCGATCGACACGTCGAGGCGCACCAGGGTGGGTACTCCGGCGACCGCGTGATCCGATCGCAAACGAGCGACTCCGCGGACACCCGCGACGCGGCCGTACAGGGCGAACGAAAGCCCGTCCAAAACGGTCGTTTTCCCCGCACCCGTCTCGCCGTGCATCAGGAACAGGCCGCCCTGCCCCAAGCGGTCGAAGTCGACCTCAACCTGGTCGGCGAAGGGCCCGAAAGCCGTCAGCTCAAGACGATGGGGACGCATCAGGCCACCTCGCGGGAGCGCTGGCCCACGACGTCGAACGCCTCTGCCAGCAAGGCATCCTCGGCGCCGCTCGGCCCGCTGCCCCTCACGTGAGTGACAAAGTCACGGGCGACCGACAGATCGTCACGACCCGCCAGGCGCGATCGGTAGCTGCCCTCGATCACCGCCGCACCCTCCGGCTGATGGTCGAGCACCAGAACGTGAGGGAAGCGCTGCCTTAGCCGCGCCATCGGATCGGTCGGACGCGCCGCATCCGTCATCACGATCGACAGGTAGTGGCGCTCCACGCCGGCGAAAGCCGGATCGCGGAGCAGCTGCTCCAACTCTCCCCGCAGGCTGGAGAGCGGACGCGGGACCGGCGCGGGCACCGCCTCGAACGTGCACCGGCCGGCCGGATCGATCTCGACGAGCCAGCTGCCCTTGCGATGACCGGCCTCTCCGAACGAATACGCCAGCGGCGAGCCGCTGTAGCGCACGGTCTCGGTCAGCACCTGCGGGCCGTGCAGATGCCCGAGCGCCACGTAGTCGACGCCGGCAAACACCCCTGCCCCGACCTGCCCGACCCCGCCCACCGAGATGTCGCGCTCGCTCTCGCTGGCAGCACCGCCCGCGACCCACGCATGGGCCATCACCACCGCCCGGGGGAGCCGGCGAGCGGCCCGGTCAGCGCTGACGCAAGCCATGGCGCGGGAAAGCACCCCGCCATGGCCGCGCGCAACCGGCTCCTCCGGGAGATGGGGATCGGCGGGCAGAGTGGCCCGCGCGGACTCCGGCTCCAGATAGGGCAGTGCATAGATCCCGACCTCTCCGGCGCCGTCTGAGAGCAGGACCGGGGCGGCTACGCGCGCTGGGTCGGTGCGCAAGTGGACCCCCGCAGCGTCGACCAGCGCTGAGCCGAACCCGAGGCGGGTCGCCGAATCATGGTTGCCGCTCGTGACGACCACCCGGGCGCCCGCATCGCGCAGGCGAACAAGCGCCTCCTGGCAAAGCTGCACGGCATCGAGCGAGGGAACGGCGCGGTCGTAGACATCACCACAAACGAGCACGGCCTCCACACGCTCCGAGCGCACCACCCCGACCAACTCATCGAGGAACTGGGCCTGCGCCGAGCGCAGGTCAGCGCGGTGCAGGGAGCGGCCGAGATGCCAGTCGGAGGTGTGAAGGAAGCGCACGAGAAGGACCGTAGGACGGCCCTCCGACAAAAACGGTTCGGCGCGCAGGCGAAAGGCGGCCCGCTCGTCGACACTCCACAGCGTGCGTGCCGTACTGCAGCGGGTCAGCTCCGCAAAGGTGTCAGTGCAGGGCTCCGTCGTGGGTGAGATTGGAGCCGGCCTGCTGGCGCTCGTGGGGGTTCGGGTCGGAGATGAGAGCACGCAGGCCCGGGCGCTGGCTCGCAAGATTTACACGCTGCGGATCCTCGACGGAGAGCAGTCAGCGCAAGACGCCGGCGCGCCCCTGCTGGTCATCAGCCAGTTCACGCTCTACGCGGACACCAACAAAGGCCGCCGCCCGTCGTGGAATGCGGCCGCACCCGGCCCGGTCGCCGAACCGTTGGTCGAATGCGTCGTCGCCGAACTGCGCGCGCTCGGCGCTGCGGTGCAGACCGGGATCTTCGGGGCTGACATGCAGGTCGCCCTCGTAAACGAAGGGCCGATCACACTCATTGTCGACGTCTGAACCCATTGCAAAGTAAAAGCCGTTTCGGCGGGCCGAATCAGGAACTTAGACCCCGAGCGCCCGCAGCCGCGCTCGGCGCAAGACCTCCGCCTCTGCCGGACCCGCCAAGTCGGGCAGGTCCGGGTGCACCCACCGCAGCAGCAGATCCGCTAAAGCCGGGTTTTGCGCGAGCACCGGACCGTGGAGGTAGGTCGCCAACACCTTGCCGATCACCCAGCCTTCGGCGCGATCGGCGGTGCCATTTCCGATCCCCTGCCGGACGGTTCCGAGCGGCTTTCCCGCCGCGCCGGCGACGGGTCGGGTACGGCCGCCGTGGTTTTCGTAGCCGAGCAGCGGCGGCAATTCCAACGTCGGATCCGCATCGACAACGATGTCGCCGACCGCCCGCGGCGGCACCGGCTCGCCGGGGCCGGCAAAGCTGCGGCGCGTCTCGACCGGCAGCAGCCCGACCCCGTCGTACTGCCGCCCGTCCGAGCCTGGAAAGCTCACGCCGGCGATCTGGTATCCGGCACATACCGCCAGCACCACCGCGCCGCCCGCAACCGCTCGCGCCATTACCCCACCGGAGCAGAGTCCCTCCACCGCAAGCACCTGCGGCTCGTCCTCACCCCCGCCGAGCAGGTAGAGATCGCACTGCTCGGGTACGGCGGCGCCGGCCGGCACGGGGACCACTTCGGCCCCGAGCCCGCGCCAGCGCAGCCGGTTGGCGAGCACCATCGCGTTTCCGCCGTCGCCATACGTACCGAGCAACTCCGGGTAGACGAGCGCGATCCGGGTGGCCGACTCGCTCATGCGGGCGCCTTCTTCCCCGCCGCGCGCTGGCTCGTGCGCACCAGCAGGTCACGAAATGCCGTGTAGTTGGCGACGACGTCGAGCACCCCCTCCGGCGCGGCGGCGGCGGCTTCCTCGGCACTCGCGTACAAGGTGTGCGGCACTTCGGCGTAGGCGAGACGGACGCCGACGTCTTCGCGCCGCTCTCCGGTGACGAGCACCCGGCGTCCCCGCAGCCGCTCGAACGGCACGTCCCACAGCCACGACGGATCACGGCCGTCGGCGGTGCGGCTGTTGAAGTCGACGATCACTGGACGGTCCGGCTCGGTCTCGAGCAGCTCCAGCATCTCGACCCAGCCCGCGGGATTCTTCGCGAGCAAGAGCCGGCCCCGGCGGCCCGGAGCAAGCTGAGCCTCGGAGTAGCGGCCCTGCACCGCGGCCACGCTGGACATCGCCGCGAGGGCGTCGGCGGCGTCCACGCCCAGCAGTTCGGCGGCCGCGGCGGCATGAGCCGCGTTGCCGACATTCACCCGGCCCGGAAGCGCGAGCGTGACGGCCAGCTCGGTTCCTCGCCAGCTCACCGTGTCCAGACCGGTCACCTCGATTGCCGGCTGGGGCCGGCGCAGCTCGCAATTCCCGCACCGCCAGCCGAAGTCAGGCCCACGCTCGAGAAGCTTTCCGCAGGCCGGACACACCATGGCGTCGGCTGTCCAGTTCTGCCCCGCGGCCACCCAGACCTGCGTGTCGAAACCGAGCGCGGCATACGTGACCAGCGGATCGTCGCAGTTGGCCACCGCCGTACACCCGGGCAGCTCCCCGCCGAGCGCCCGCCAGATCCCCGATATTCGCCGCGTCTCGTTGGAGCGGTCGAGCTGGTCGCGGGTCACGTTGAGCAGGACGACGGCGCGCGGGCGTACCTCGCGGGCGACCCGCGGGAGCCAGATCTCGTCGACCTCGAGGGCACCCGCTGCGGCGTAAGGCCGCCGCGCGAGGGCGTGCAGCACCCCCGGCCCCATGTTGGCGCCGCCGCTATTGCTGGCGACCGGCCCGGCCGTCGCGAGCGCCGCGGCGAGCAACCGGGTGGTCGTGGTCTTGCCGTTGGTCCCGCTCACGCAGGCCAGAGCGCGCTCGGCGGCGACCTCGCGCATGACGCCGGGGTGGGTACGCAGCGCGACCTTGCCGCCGATCATCTCCCCCGATCCGCGGCCGAGCCGGCGCGAGGTGGCCGACGTCGCCCGCTCCAGGGCCAGGGCCAGGCGGGCACGCATCGAAAGACGCGGCCCCGAGGAAGCCACGGCGGGGCCACGCGGGGGCGAGGAGGGGGCGGCGGTCATCCCTGCCTAGCCTGCCAGAGCGGTCAGTGGATCTCGGTCACGCCGTGCGCGTTGAGGAAGGCGATCGGATCGGTGCGCACGTTGTCGATGTGCACCTCGAAGTGCAGATGCGGTCCGGTGGATTGGCCTTCGGAACCGACCCGCGCGATGAGCTGCCCGGCCTTGACGTGAGCGGTCGGGCCGATGATCAACTCGTCGTGGCGCATGTGACCGTAGACGGTCTGGATGCCGCCCGGATGCTGCAGCACGATCCAGTTACCGAAGCCCTCCGCCGGACCCCAGTAGAGAACGTCTCCTTCGGACGCCGCGTAGATCGGCGTACCAAAGGGGCCCGCCAGGTCGATGCCCGGGTGGCCGTTGGGGTAGTGGTAGCGCTGGGTCAGCGTGAAGGTGCCGAGGCGCAGCGGCAAGGTCCACCCGTTACCCAGGATCGGCACGCCGCCAGGAACCGTCGGACTGGTGGAGCCGGCCAGCCCGGACTGCACCGCATAGCGCAGGGCCTGCACCTTGGCCTTGGGCATGACCTGCTGCGCTGCCGTCTGGGCGACGATCGGATCGGTGCCGGTCGGCAAAACCATGATGAGCGCGGCGCCGTGGATGAGCCCGAGGCGAGCCGACTTGTTGCGGTCGACGAAGACGCCGACGCCGGGCAGCCGGCTCGTCGCGAACGCACCGACCCGCACATCACGCTGGATCACGCGTCCGACGCTGGTGTGGCCGCCGAGCTTGACCTGCAGCGCCGCCGCCACCGCGTGCGCCACCGCCACATCGCCGCCCGCGATCCGCTGCCAGAGCGCGTCGACGGGTGCGGTGTTGTCGGGCGCATAGGCGCGGAACGTCGAAGGGTCGATGCCCACAGCCGTACTGATGCCTTTGCCGAGCTTGACCTGCGCGAAATCGACCTGCAGGAGGCGGGTGGCCCCGGTCGCCCGGGTGATGGCCGCGACCTGAACGGGCGTGACGGTGGTGGCCGAGGAAAGGAAAAGATCCGGGTCGACGCGGTTACGCAGCGGCGCCACGACGGGGATCGCGGCAGCCGACGGCCGGGCGGCAACCGGGGCACCCGTGGCGGTCGTCAGCGGATCGCGGGTGCCAGCGAGCGCGTCGGTGCCGGTACCCCCCTGGCCCTTGCCGACGGGGATGGTCTGGAACTGCGGCGGCTCTTTGTGGTCCTTGATGGCGATGCCGGCGATGCTCCCGACTACCGCGAGAGCGACGGCAGTGAGCGCGGCGACGATGCTCTGCCGGCTGGGACCGCGGCGAGCCGCGGCGGGGCGAGCGGGAACCTTGGGGCGGGCGGGGCGCGGCGGCGAGTCAGGCCTGCGCTGGGCAGCGACACCGGGTATCGGGGTGGGCCGTGGCCGCGCCGGGGCGGTACCGGTCGAGGAGTCGCGTTTCACCACCTCGAGCCTCCCCCACACGTGACGTGAGCCGATGATGAGACCCGGGCATGTGACGCGGGCCCACCCTTACACAGCCGTCCTGACGCGTGCCCCGCGGACGCCCTCGCGAACCGTCATATGCGGGTGCCATCGCGGGAGGCGGCTTGCGGCAGCCAGTCAAACTGTTCATTACCAGGCTAACCCGGGCGCCCCGAAGGACGGCCCGTTATCCACAGACGCGTAATCAGTCGGTCTGCGAGGCGGCGGCGCGCTCGGTCGTAAGCTGCGCGGGCACGGCGGCGCGAGCCCGCCGCTGGCGTACGAAATGCAGGCCGACCAGACCGGCGACAATCAGGCCGAGCAGCACGTAGGAGACGCTGCCGAGCGCCGACTCGACCTTCTTGTAGCTGTCGCCGGCCAGGTAGCCGACGACCCCTACCGTCAGGGCCCAGCCGACGCCGCCGATGATGTTGGCGATCAGGAAGCGCGGATACGACATTCGTGCCATGCCCGCGAGGCCCGGCACGAGAGCCCGCAGAGCGGCGGTCCAGCGGCCGAGGATGACCCCCTTGGCTCCCATCCGGCGCACGTAGGCCCGGCTCTTTTGCAGCCGGTCCTCATCGAGCAGCCGGTCAGGGATCTTGCGCAGGACCTGCTCGCCCCATTCGCGGCCGACGACGTAACCCACCTGGTCGCCGAGCACAGCGCCGGTGCAGGCGGCGATCAGCACCAGCGCGATGGATACCGAGCCCTGCGATGCGGCGACGCCGCCGAGCAGCACGGCGATCTCCCCCGGGAAGACGACACCGATGAACGCGGCCGCCTCCAGCCCTGGAAGCAGGAACACGAGCAGGAGGATGAGCCACGAGGGCAGGTGCAGGATCTTCTCGAGCAGCTTGTCGACACCGATACCGAAGACGAGCCAGGCAAGCACGCCGCCCACGGCGAGTCCGATCGCCAAGGCGATGACCCGCTTCCTGGTCACGCGACGGCGCGGGACGGTCGGACTCGCGGCAGGGGCGGGCGTAGCCGTGTTCACGTCGGAGCCCATGCTGCAAGCGTAAATGTCCGGGCGCCGCGAGGTCCGGGTTTGTCGCACACCCGACGGCTACGCCAGCCGCAGCAGCGCCGCCGTGAGAGCAGCGAGAAACACCACGACGATGAAAGGTGCCCGCAAGAGGACGGCGACGGCGGCGACGGCCAATCCCCCGGTCCGCGCGTCGATGACCAGCGACCGGTCGGACACCCAGGTCTGCAGCGCGATCAACGCGGCCAGCAAGGCCACCGGCAGCGCCGCGGTCAGCCGTTGCACCCGCTGGTCAGCCAGCACGCGATCGGGAACCGACAGTCCGGACAGCTTGAGCACGTAGCAGGCACCGCAGGCGACAAGCAGCGGACCCCAGCTCATGCGGCGCTCGCGCGGCGGGTCTGCAACGCGAGCCAGAGCACCGCGACCCCCGCGGCTGCCAGGACAGCGACGCCCTTGGGGACGAACGGGGTGACGACCAGTGCGACCACGACCGCTGCGACGGCCAGCCCTAGCGGCCCCGGGCCCCGAAGGCGCGGGGACAGCAACGCGAGGAACGCGGCGGGGGCGACAGCGTCGAGTCCGTACTTGCGCGGGTCGGGCAGCGCTCCCGCCGCGACCGCGCCGATGAGCGTCGCGGCGTTCCACAGCACGTAGATGGCGAGGCCGGTCGACCAGAAAGCAAGCCTGGAGGCCAGCGGACCCTGCGACTCGCGCCCGAGCGCCATCGCGGTCGACTCGTCGATCACCAGCTGGGCCGCGGCGGCCCGGCGGACTCCCCTCACGGCGAGCAGCTCCGACAGCCGCAGTCCGTATAGCGCGTTGCGAGCACCGAGCAGCGTTGCTGTCGCCGCAGCAGAGATCCCGTTCGAGGCGATGGCCACGAATGCGTACTGGCTCGCCCCGCTGAACATGAACAGCGACAGGACGCTCGTCTGCCAGACGCTGAAGCCCGCCGCCACCGACACAGCCCCGAACGACAGGCCATAGGCACCGGTCGCCAGACCGATGCTCACGGCATCGCGCAGCACCTGGCGACGAAGCGGGCCGGACAAGGTCGGCGGTGCGGGGTCTGACGGGGTTGGATCAGCCACAGGTGGCACGGTATGGGCAGTCGGCTCCTGGCACCTGCAAGGTCAAAGCGCTTGCGCTCCGACCGTCAAGGACGACCGGGACGGTGCCGTTCGCCAACGACGCGGCGGCCAGGCTTCTGGCTGCCGGGCGGCCACGGTGGCCCGCCCAACACTTGATGAAAATCAGGCTGGTCAAAGATGATGGCTCGGGTTCGAGGATGCACACCTGCGGGTAGCGCCGCAGAGAAGTCGATTTACACCGTTACCGCCTAGCACCCGCCTGGCGATCGGGCACGCGCGGAAGGAGAAGTACGTGCACAGCGCCGTGGCCCTACGCCGGGACGGGTCGAGCTGGAGTGCTCGTGACGTCGAGCTGGACGATGTCGAGACGCTGGACGATTTGATCGACCAGCTCGACGAGCTCGACAGCGCCGCCAGCGCGGATGACGTGACCATCGTCTTCATCGAAGAGGACGACGAATGGCTAGGGATGCTCCGGGTCACCCTGGAGACGCTCACCGACCCGCGGATCTTCCTCTCCGACAGCCGGGTGCTGGCCACTTCCAGCCTCGCCGAACGCCTCTTCGGTGACGCCCTTCCCATTGTCGTCGAAGAGGAAGCGGAGGGCGACGAGGAGAGCTCGGGACGGCCCGACGCCGAGCCGGGAGGCGATCCGGAGCTGCTCTCCGATCTCGGAACCACGGGCGCCGTCCTGATCGAGATCTGCGCCGCCGAGGGCGCACTGCCCAGCGACGTCGTCGCGGCGCTCTGCGAGCGGGCCGGCTGCCTCGACGTGTTGGACGAGCTGCGGGGCGGCTGAGCTGCCCGCCCCGCCACTCGCGTACGAGAGCTGGATGAGCCTTGCTTTGGCAGAGGCCGAGCAGGCGCTGGCCACGCAGGACGTGCCGGTCGGCGCCGTCGTGGTCGATGGCTCGGGAGTTGTGGTGGGCACGGGACGCAACGCCCGCGAGGCGCGCCAGGACCCGACTGCCCACGCCGAGGTGCTGGCCCTACGCGCCGCCTCCGCCGCCGCTGGCTCGTGGCGGCTGCGCGCTCACACGCTCGTCGTGACGCTGGAGCCCTGCACCATGTGCGCGGGTGCAGCCGTTCTCGCGCGGGTCGACCGGATCGTCTACGGAGCCGCCGACCCCAAGGCGGGCGCCGCCGGCTCGCTGTGGGATGTCGTACGCGATCGCCGCCTCAATTGGCGGCCCGAGGTCGTACCGGGTATCCGCGCGGACGAATGCAGCGCTCTGCTGAACGAATTCTTCGCGGCGCAGCGCCATGGCAGCCGGTAGTCTCCACCGCGGTGGAGTCGCGTAGTGGCCGAGCGCGCACGCCTCGAAAGCGTGTGAGGTGGCAACACCTCCGTGGGTTCAAATCCCACCTCCACCGCCACTTGCCAAGGCTCTGACCAGCACTTTCGCTGCCCTGAGGGCCGGGAAATGCCAGCTTGGTCACAGGATTGGTCACAGCAGGTTTGGTAACCGGCCCATCAGTGCGGCCACCTTCGCGGCGGCCTCTGCCTGCATCGGCATGCTGACGTGACTGTAGGTATCCAGCGTCACGCCGACGTTCGCGTGGCCGAGCCGCTCCTGCACCACGCGCGGGTGGATGCCGGCCTTCATACTGGTAACCAGCAGTGTTCGATCCCCGTCGAATAGCTCCGGCCGCGTGTCGACTCGAGGGCTATTCGTCAGCCTTGGTGATTGTGGGACAGGGCGAGTGAGGCTGCGTAGCGTGACCAGTCCCCGCCGGCGTCTCGGGTCCAGCGGGTGGCAGTTCCTGGGCTGAGGTGGAGTAGGTCGGCCAGGACAGCGGCCGGGACCTCGGCGGCGAGTTGGAGCAGGGTGGCGCGCCGGCCGGGCAACGCTCGGATGTCGAGGTGGCGCAGGCGTTCGCCGAGCCGGGCGGCGGTAATCGGGCGGCCGGGTAGGTGCCCGGGGAACAGCCACGGGCTGGGTGTTGTCGGTGACCCGACGCCGATGTAGCGGCGGCCGTTGTCGATCAGGTCGGTGAGCCGGCCGGCGAGCTCGGGGACCGTGATGTCGCAGGAGCCGAAGCACACCGGCTCCATCCCGGCCACCCTCCCGCCCGGGATCACATGCCTCATCGTGGCGTTCAAGGCAACCAAACCGGATGCCGCATCCTGACATCAAATGCAACAGGCACGCGTCACCGCAGTTCAGACGGCGCGTCGCAGCCCGCTCCCACCTAGAACGGCACCGCGCGAAAACCCCAAGCCCAGCAGCCACAGCGGCTACGCAACCCGTCGAATGCCTCCCCGAGTTGCATCAGATGCAACTCTGCGGACTAGTGCCAAGGTCGCGTGCGAGTGCCGAAGGTCATGCAGCCGGATCGGGGGCAGGCCGCTGCGCTTGCTCACCTGGGCGAAGTGGTAGGACAGCGTCTTCGGGTGCAGCGGCGACCCGCCGGTAAGGCAGATCACCAGTCCCTGGTCGTCGTAAGCGCTGCCGAGCAGCATCCGCTCCTCCAGCTGCCGGACCCGGTGCGCCCGCAGAACGGACACGGTTTGCTCGTCGAGCGCCACCATCCGCCAGCCCTTCTCGGTTTTCGGCTGACTCCAACTCATCCCAGCCTCGCCCGCACGGCGAGCCTGCGTCGTGACTAGCGTCCGGCGCACGGACAGCACCGCGCCGTCCAGGTCGACGGCGTCCCACCCGAGCCCCAGCACCTCGCCGCGACGCATCCCGGTCGTCGCCAGCAACCACCACGCGGCTTGAAGGCGGTGCTCGGCCACCGACGCCAGGAACCGGCCCAGCTCCTCACCGGACCAGGTCCGCATCGTCGAGCGGTGCGCCATCAGCACCTTGGGCGGGTCGGCTGACTCACACGGGTTGCGCACCAGCCGGTCCCAGCGGATCGCGTCCCGAAAGGCCCGGTGCAAGATCATGTGGATATAGGTGACTGTCCGCGCCGAGAGTGCCCGTCCCTGCTGGGCGGGCGGTGATACGAGCAGGGCGTACAGCCGGTTCAGGCCCGCGGCATCGACCCGCTGCAACGGCACCTGACCCAGGAAGCGGCCGGCGACATGCAACCGCATATTGCGCGCGTAGCTGTCAAACGTGCTCGTACGGACCGTCGTGCGAATCGCGGGCAGCCAGTCCTCCGTCAGGAACGCGCCGAGCGTCTGCCGCGACGGGGGAACGTAGCATTGGGTCGCCAAATCCTGCAGAGTGCGGTTCAACGCGGTCTGGGCGGCGCGACGTGTAGGGAAACCTCGCCGGCGGGTCTGGCGCCGCCCGCCCTCAACTTTGGTATCGACAACAAAGAACCAGCTGCCGTTGTCGGCCTGTTTGACGCTCCCCCGACGCCCTGTCGCCGCCATCTGGTCCCATCCCTCTCAGCTCGTTGTCGGCCGAGTCCGGTCCGGCGCAGCAGCCGGGCTTCCGTCCGTCCGTGTCGTCACCGGCGCTCGGTCGCCGGCACCTGGGCGCCCGGGCTGATTTCTCCTCTGCCGCTGTGCGCCATCACTGAACCTTCGACCGACGGGTCCGGGTGGCGCCGCCGGTGGTCCGCTGCTGATGGCTCATCCTCCTCGCCGCCCGCCCGGGTGTCAGCCCCCGCAAGCATCATCAAGCTGTCCGGGGTGAACATGCCCGCACGCCGCAGGGCCGTGGCCCGTGATATCGAGTGACCTGGGTCGCTGGTAGGTCACAATGGCGCCCACCGTCGTGCCAGTCCACAATCGAGGAACGGTAGGCATGACCCATACCCGGAAGGAGAACCTAAGATGGCGCTCGTTGCCACAGTCGTCGCTGACCAGCGGCCCATGTCGTGGGGCGAGTTCCTGGCACGGCCCGACGGTGAACGCGCCGAGTACAGCGAAGGCGTGGCGATCATGAGCCCGCCGCCGACGTTCGAGCACCAGGAGATCTGCCAGCGGCTGCGTGACGTGCTGAAATCCTGCTTGGGGACCGACAGCGTGGTGGCTGTGGCCACCGGCTGGGTCCATGCGAGCGCCAACTGGGCCCGCATCCCCGATCTGATGGTGCTGCCGTCGCCCCCCGCCGGCGGAGACGTCGTCACCGACCCGCCATTCGTCGTCATCGAGGTGCTGTCGTCGAACCGCCGCGACGACCTGGTCACCAAGTCGGTCGAGTACCACCGGGAGGGCGCCGGGCAGTACTGGGTGGTCGATCCTCGCGAGCGAGCGATCGACGTCTACGCCCACGCCACCTCCGCCTGGCGACGCGTCCACAGGCTTACCGACGCTGCGCCGTCGGCCACCGTCTCAACTCCGGCCGGTGACGTAACGCTGCAGCTCGCGGACATTCTCCGCTGACACGAAGGGAAGGCTCCGTGTTCACCCGGGCCTTTGCTGGCACGGCCGACGTTTGTCCGCCGATTACCACAGCGGTGGCCACGTCTCACAACGCTATCGGCTCGGTCCGCGGCGTGGGTTGGCTGGGCGCTGTGTGGGTCCCTGGCGGGAGCGCCCGACGTCATAGGAGGCTGCGGGACGCGCGCGGGTGGCGGCGGCGGCGTGCGAAGTGACTAGCACGCTGGCGCGCTGCGTGATTGAGAGATGGAGTTGTTCAACGGCACGGCGCGCGCCGGCGGCTTGGGCGGCGCGGTGCTGGTCTTCCCGGAGCCTAGTGACGGCGTCGGTCAGGGCGGCGAGCTGGGCGAGCAGCGCGAGCAGCTGCTGGTTTTCGTTTCGGCCGACGAACCGGGCGGTCGCCAGCAGCACCGCCGCGGTCCGCAGTCCCTTGCCCGCTTTCGACGGGGTGGGGACGCGGCCCCACAGTTCGCGGGCGGCCCGTTCGTATTCGCCGCTGGCGACGGTCAGCGGTCCACCGCTGCGGCCTTCGACGACTCGGGCGGCGGCGGCGAGGAAGTCCGCGGCGGCCCACGCCGCATCCGCCGCCACTGTCGGGTCGCTTCCGGCGGCGGCCCGGACGTGTTCGGTGGCCCGGGCGGCTGCCGCGGTCGCCTGCTGCCAGATCCGGCACCGCTCCTCAGGGGTGAGCCGCAGCCGGTCGCTGCCCGGCCGGCCGGACAGACCTGCCGTCGGGTCGCCCTCGTCCGCGCCGGTGGCACCGGCCGTACGTGGGGTGGCGTTCCAGCGGCGCCGGAGTTTGGGCAGGGTGAGGTCGGCGGCGAGTTTCCCGCCGCTGAAGTAGACGGGTTTGCCGCCGGGGTCGACCGACTCGGGCAGCGCGACCGCGTAGCCGGTGATCTCCCCCGGGTGGCGTTCGCTGTGCCGTTCGCGGACCAGCAGCCCGTCGTCGCGTAGCAGTTCGAAGAACTGGTTCAGGCTGGCGGCGCCGCCGGCGGCGGTCCGCACCGAACGGCGCAGCGTGTACCTCGCGGGCTCGGCCTGCCCGCGGCGGGCGGCTTTCTGGGTTTCGGCGTAGCTGGCCCGTTTGGCGGCGGTCCGGTCAGACGGGGCGGTTGCCGTCAGCCCGTATTGGGCTTCGACGGCCCGGCTGGCTTCCCCGGACCGCCAGAAGTCGTTACGGGGCCAGACCCGCCGCCCGTCTTGGCGGGCCAACGTGGCGATCACATGGACATGGTCATCGGCGTGGCGCACCGCGATCCACCGCACCGCCATGTCATCACCGCGGGGAGCCAGCCCGATCCGGTCCAGGTACGTTTCGGCGATGTCGGCCCAGTCCGCATCGGTCAGGCACCGGTCGAACAAAACGCCGGACTTCGGGTCTTTGCGGGCGGCGACGACAAGGTGGTAGACCGGCTTCTTCTCCGGTCCGACGCCAGCCACCACGAGGGGCTGTTCCAGCAGCGACACCAGCCGGCGGAAATCGCGCCGGCCTGCCCGGTCCACCGCCGGTTCAAGTTCGGCTGGGTCGTCGAACCCGGCGATGATCCGCGGATCAACATAGGGGTTACGCCGGCCCCGGCTTTGCTGCTGCGCTACCCCGGTGGCGTACAGGTAGCGCACCAGACCGCCGACCCGGTTCCCCCGCGGGCAGACCTTCCCGATCACCGGGTGGCCCCCTTCGGTCAGGCCCGGCGGCGCATCAGCTGCTCCGCCGCCTCATCCACCCGGGTCACCGCCCGGGCCGTGAGCGTCACCGCCTGGGCGAGCCATTGCGGCGGCTGCCCGGTGGAGTTCAGCGCGGCTACCGCCTGGTTGACGTTGGCGCCGAAGCGGCGTAGCTGCGCCCGGGCGGCGACCAGTTCGGCCAGTGCCTGCTGAGTCCGTGCCGGCGCCGGTACGGTCACCTCCCGGGCTGCGGCGAGAGCGGCGGCACCGACGTAGCCGGTCGGGGTCAGCCCGGCCCGGCCTGCTGCCGTTTCGATGGCGGCGAACTCGTCCTCATCGAAGCGGACCTGCACGGCCCGTTGCCGGCCGGGAGATCGGTGCGACCGGTGCCGGGTGACCGTCACAGTTCCGCCGTCAGTTTCCTGGTCTTGAGTCTTCATGCGCCGCCTCCGGCGTCGTTTCGTCTCGGCCGCTCCCGGTCGAGACACCCGGTCTGCCAGCGACCCCGCCGGGTCGCCACCGCGATGCTCCCACCGCTCGCCCCGCAGGGCGAGAGTTTTGGTGAGCAATCGCATAACTTGCTTCTGCTTCTGCTTCTGCTTCTGTCCACCAAGATCCACTGGCTTCTGTCCACCAAGATCCACTGGGATCCGGCGCATCGCCACCCCCGTCGATGTACTAGCCCAGCGCGACCAGCTGCATTGTTGCTGGCTTGGCTAAGCCTCGATCCGTGGACGGGTAGCGGATCGTTCGGCGCGCTAGCAGCGAAAGTGCCTTCTGGGCAAGGAGAATCGGGATTGTTGAGGTCCTGATCGTCTCTGCTGCGGAAGGCACTTTCGGTGCAACTATCTCATGGC